>JAGWYA010000007.1 GCA_018969615.1 Patescibacteria group bacterium
TCCGGTGGATTTTCCGCCACCTTTATGAATTGCTCGAGCTCATCCGTTTCCGGTAACTGACCGATTCGCGCGGCAATGTAGTGACCGAGCTTGGCGGGCATCCAAGATTTAAAACCAGGGGCAATGACGTAGATGATGCCCTCTGCCGGGATTTTGCCTTCCCATAAGGCCCGATCGCGGGCGATCTCTATGGCTGCAGCTTGAGTGCCGTAAAAAATTGGGATTAGCGAGAGGAACTCCCCCATATCGGCAATGTATATGACGTGCCCTGGATTCCAGGGAAGAATCTTCTCGACCGTTGCGTTCTTTGGCATGGAGCCAAAGCTCGCGCCTCGGACCTTCTGCGTGGCACGTTTCTCTGAGTCCTGCTCCCACAGGAATCCCCGAAGCCGCTTTGCATCTTGACTCTCTTTAAATTCCGGCTTGAGTAGAAGAGCGCCGAATCCGAGTGCAAGCTTAGAAAGGAAGCGGTCCCCATAGTCAACCGCCATCTTGAACTCCAGCTTGAGCGGCGCTTGCACAATTTCGATCAGCTTTGTTTTGAGAGGCTCCAGCTCCGAGGGAACACTTCTGAAAGGAGAAGGCGGATTCGCGCCATTCACGATATAGAGTTGCGCGCCCTCAAATCCAGCCGCGACTGATTTCAAGACGCAGGGATGCCAGGATGGATTCGTCGCCCGCATGAATAGGAAAACTATCCCAGGATCGAAGGTCTCTCCTCGGCCGAGGAGTGGTTTCCCGACAAGCGCGAGGTCAGGATACGGATCATGAAAATGAAAAATCTGGTCGCCCGTGGGACCGGCCCAATTGTCGCAGGTTTTCCCCGCCAACGGCGATTCACTTAAGCAGCCCATGTAGCTAAGTGGAATCTCGGGATTTCTCGTCAGATCCACGTAACGGCGTTCATTGTGTGCCCGGTTTGCGGCAGAAAACCAGTTCTTAATAAAGGGGCGGTCGACGAACCGGCCACAAAGATTATTGCACCTGCCGCAGACCCTCAGAATGAAAGGATTGGTGGGCTCCAATCCGCCACAGATAAGTGCCTTCGGGATGACATGCTCGGAACTGAAATCGGCTTCCGGCTTTTCGAAGCCGCAATATATGCAGATCACCGAATTACTCCGAAACAAGAAGACGCTTTAAAGGCTGCGCAGTCCTCGTTTCTCATAGACGCTCTTATCACCCCGGTCATGGACGCTCCAGAGGTCGTCCATGTCCTCGGACGTCCCAGCGTTCATAAGGATTTGTGGGTGAACACTACAGATGTATCGTGTTCGCTCCACGGTGAGATTGTTCCAGCTCGCAATCTCTTTGGTCGAACGGTATTGTCCCCCCGGCTTCGGCGTGGTATTAGCCACAAGCCACCGATAGGCCTTCCGCTTATCAGCCTCTTCAGCGATCCAGCTTTTGAGGAGTTCGAAAAGTGATAGCGCAATGCCTGCGGCAGCGCCCCCGACTGCGCCAATGATGATGCCGTCCCAAATTTCTATCGAAGACATACCATCCACGGTCCTCTATTCGAAGTCGTGAGCCAGAGTGAAGATGGCATGAATCGCGCCCGCCGCAGCACTGCGAGAGATCGCATGGCGCCTTGAGGACTCTTCTTTAAGGTGGACAAGATTGCGGAAGTCCTTCACCCCGCCAGTTAGGTGCACGAGCGCCCGCTTTATAAGCCCATGCTCTCGGCAAGCTTCAATGTACTCGTGAAATGACTCTTTCTTCGGTTTCGGCGGATATCCCTTGGAAATAAGATACTGGCGAAGCAACTCTTCGATGACTCCACCCGCCAGGATGGTCGCGGGCTTATAGAAACCGTTCATGAGGCAGCCCTGCGCATGGGCGATGTCGCGAAAGATCACTTCCCGCGCATAGGTTCCTTTAACGAAATTGATGCGACGCGCAAATTGGAGCTTGCTGTCGCCGCAGTCCTTCTCGATCTGCTTCCAAAGATCATTAACACTCATGACTGATCGGCTGGATTTGGCAGACTCCGCCGTCTGGACCGGGAAGCCGATCAATGAAGAAAACGGGCTCGTGCCGCTTTTCAGCTCCTGGTACCGCTTGGAGACCTTAAGCTGGTCAGCAAGCTTTGCGTCAATATCGTCGAAAAGGAGCACGCTTTCATCAGGCGCGAGCGCCTCACATTTCCCTGTCGCATCAAATCGGGGATCGGCGCGCAAAAACCCTGCCTCCTTGAGGTAGTAAGTGACGCGGCTGATGTCGAGCGCGACCAGGCCCGGCTCATCGCCCGGCAATGCCAAGTTTGCCGGAAACTCAAACCTTGTCGGATCACTCCGATACAAAGACTTGAGCTTTCCGAGAATCTTATTGGCTATCCTCCGCTCGCGCGGCCAGAACTTCGATTTTTGGAATTCGGATAGCGGGACCTTGTACGCACCGCCCTGGTACTGTAGGAGTTGCCGCGCCTGAAGATCGTTGATTTCCGGTATCCGCTCAGCATGATGCGCGCGGAATACCGTAGGGACGGGCATCTTCCCCGTATTGATGAACTCCTCGATTACTTCCTGGAGGAGATCGGATTGCACATCGTGTTGCTGCATGGCGCCTCTCGGGGTAGGACCTCAGGGCGCCGAAGCGGGATTACCCGTTCAGAGCCCGTTTAATATCAGCCAACCACTCGCCCTGGCCTTTCGGATTCTCTTGGCACTTGGTCGCCCAATGGCGTCCAGGATGCACGATGTCCCAGGCCGGACAAAGTCCTTGGTAGCGCCCCTTGCCGGGATCGTGGTTACCAAAACCGTCAATCACCTGGTTCCAGAGCGGCGACGACATCTGAATCAGAAGAGACTCGCCCAAAGGAATCCAGATATCGTCCACCAGAAGATAGCGGCAGTAAAAATCCTCGAGCTTCAGTGTGCCCTTAGCCTGCATGATCGAATCGGCATGCTCACACAATCGCCGATACAATACCGGCCCGGTCCTCGCATCAGGATCAAGAGCTCCCTTTCGTCCGCCAGGTGGAATGGCCTTCCCGACATAAATCGGTGCCTTAAATCTTCCGCCACGATTTTGGTCCGCGATTTTCTTATACGCCGGGAAAGAGCCCGTGTAATAGATCGCGTAGATGCCGGCGCCGTCAAAAGACTCCTTCGGCGGCAACGGCGAGATGGTCCGGGCGAGTACCGCATCCGCCACACTCACGCCGAGATTTTTCTTATCGAGCGGGTTAAAGGGCGCTTCGTCCATTAGTTCCGTGACCCCGAGTCGAGGAGTGTGCGAATACCCCCAGCGACAGCATGTCCGAGCTCTACTGGAACGGCGTTTCCGAGCTGACGCATCGACTCAGTCCACGAACCATGGAAAACGTAGTCATCCGGAAAGCTCTGCAATCTCGCGCTCTCACGAACGCTGAAGTAGCGCACGCTTCCATCGGGGCTCGCAAGCATGTTCTCCCCACCGGGCACCCCATGATCGCCGGCCTTGATCGTCTTCGCCGGCTCATCAAGCGGACTCCCCGTATGGCCCGGATAGGCGCGCGCGCCCGGAACAAAAATGTGATTTCGGATTTTCCCGCCGCCTCGCATCGGAAGATCGGAAATAGCATCTCGGACCGTGCGCCACGGTTTTTCTTTCGGCTTCTCGCCGAACGCACGCAAGCGCTCAACACGCGATTGCATCCGCAGAGCCAAATCCGGCCGCCTTTTCTTTGCTACGCGATGAACATCCCAATACACTCCAGACACCCACTGATCCCACAAGAGCGCATCCATGGAGTGGGTCGGGCGAGGGAAAGACCATTCGAGTCCGAGATCGCTTCTAAATCCGACGAAGAACACCCGCTCACGCCGCTGCGGCACACCATAGTCGGCGGCATTGAGCACGCGCGTTACGACGCGATAGTAGAGACCGTCACGCTTCCCCTTGGTGTGATACCGCTCCAACCTTCCAAGATGATCCAGCCATTCCTCATTCTTCTTCTTGATGACATCCGGGTACGTAATTTGAAGGCGAATGTATTCAAAGTATCTCGCGAATGCCGATCGCGTCAGACCCTTCACGTTTTCAACCAGGATTGCCCGGGGCTGCAATTCGCGGACGGCGCGGACAACCTGAGGGAACATATCACGCACATCTCGATGTCCCCGGTGCTTTCCCCCAAGCGAGAACGGCTGACACGGAGGCCCGCCGGCCAGAAGATCCACCGACTTCTTGATGCCAGTATAGTCGAAATCGCGAACATCCATTTCATGAAGCGGCCAGTGCTTAACCGGCTCCACACCCAGTCTTTGATTTTCGCGAATCGTATCGCAGGCGTCATGGTTCCATTCCACCACAGCCTCGGGCGAGAACCCGGCACGGGAAACACCCATAGCGAGTCCACCGGCACCCACGAAAAGCTCAACCGATCTCATTCAATTCCCCAGGAATCGCGATATGCGCTTCTGAACACGTTGCGGCTTAGCCAGCTCACACTCCCAAATCACTAACGCCTTCCAACCCATCTTCCGCAACTCCCGCAACTTCACGGCATCCCTCAGGTGATTCCCACGAAGCTTCGGGAGCCAAAAAGACCGCCGCGATTTCGGCGGACGGTTATTGCGGCACCCCTCATGCAGATGCCAAAAACAGCCATGGACAAAGATCGCTTTCTTCCGCCCGGGGAACGCCAAATCGGGCCTCCCCGGCAATCTCTTAGCATGAAGGCGATAACGGAACCCCCGCATCGAGACCATGCGCCGAACGACTTTCTCCGGTTTGGTATTCTTGCCCCGGATCAATCGCATCCGGGCGCTTCGCTCTGCCGGCGTCAGGATATCCGCACCACCCCGATGTTCCAAGCGCGTTCTATTCTACAAAATCCCTGATTCCGAGCCTTTGCTTTAGGCAGCAGGTGGCTTCAGTAATGCCTTCCGCCTGCGGCCAACCTCAGCCTGCTTCTTCTCCAAATCCTTCGTAAATTGCGTCAGTCTTTCCACCTCCGCCTTCATATCATCCGGGGTGGCCAAGTCAGATACGGCATCGGCAGCACGATCATGCGCAGGAGTTTCCTCTGAACCCTTCGACATCGCCTCGTACACCGTTTTGAAATCATCATCATCAATAACCACGCGAGATAAACGCTGCGTTTCAACACCATCTCGGAAACGCAAAACGGCCTCGTTTAGAAGCGATTCTTCCACGACCCTTTCCCAGGTCGAGCGAAGACGGTCATAGAACCGATTGTGAGTTTCTCTGTACTCCACCCCCTCCGGGTCTGAGGCATAAATATCTTTTGCCTTCTGGACAAACGCATTTAGCTCCCTCCCTCTATCTCTAACCGACATTATTTCCCAGGGAGTTTCAGTAGAACAATGTCCCGGTGTATGGTTTTTCCGGCGGAGCCATTCCACATGGGTTGGAATGTTTGATCTCGCCGCCTCTTTTTTCAAACTTACGACGAAGCCGATGTTGTGGGTGAAGACGATTACTTGTCTTTTTCCGGCCTCCGCCACTAAGCGATGCGAAACTCGTCTCATCCAACGATGATCCAATGAACTAACCGGGTCATCAAATATGACGGAGTTGCTAAGCCCGGCAACATCCAATTCCGCCATAAACGCAGCAAGTGCAATCACATGCTGTTCCCCCTCGCTGAGAATGTCGGAAAGCACGGCTCTTCTCGGGGGTTTTGCATTTTGTATTTGTAATTGATGCTTGGTCTGCCCCTGCGCAGCAGTTTGACGAAAATCCAGCGGAAGCATCATCTCAAGCTTTTCCAATTCGGTCGTCAATGCTGTTTTCAATGTGTGCGTTAGCGCTTTATCTGTTAGATCTCGCCCCGTCTTTGTAACAGCGGTCGTACGCAGGGACTCGATGCAGTCTCTGTATCGTCCAATTTCGACGAGTTGCTCGATGTGGCGCAATATGACTTCCTTATGCTGAGCGAGCTTCTTCCGCGCCTGCAATTCCACGAACTCCTTTGTGATTTTTTCCGCCTCCTCCGGCCTAGAAAGAGCTGCCTTTTGTTCAGCTAATGCCCCTATTTTCAGAGTCAGTCCGGAAAGCTGATTACCAATATCCCCAAAATCAAACTGAGGGAGGGTCCATTCACCTTTTTGTATCGCGCCGAAAATCACTTCCCGCGCGGCATTGAAGCGTGTTGGATAATTTCGAGCGAGCTCAGCGATCAACGGGTCCTGGTTCTGAATTTCCAAAACAAGCTCGGAATCAGCGAATGCGGCGGGCGCAGAACGCAACTCTCGAACATGTTTATCAAGAACCTCTCTTTTCTCTTGCGCATCTCTCATCGTGCGATCTCGAATAAATGCCCAGAATCTCTTGAGGCGCTCGCCAGCCTCCTGAGAAAGAGGTTGCTGGCATAATACACAGCGACCATCCTCGCCGACATATGGAAACTCTCGCCCCCTGTAGACAAGGGCGGAATATTCAGCGGCATATTTGAACATAGACCGCCACGGGTTGCTTCCGATCTCGGGAAGCGCTTCCTGATCAAAGGTTACCTTTGATGCCTCCTCTGAAGCGCGCGTGGCAGCGTTTGCATCTGCCCATGCTTGGCGAATTTGCGCCACTTTAGCTGCGCCGAGCAAATCCAAATTCGCGACTATCGCCACCCGATAATTTTCCAATCGCCTTTGCAGACGGCGCAGAATTTCACTCTCTTTCTGCGGGTCATTAGCTTTTAGTTCAGCAACTTGTTTTTCTAGTTCCTCTAGGCGCGCGACTTCAGCCTCCGACAATTTTGCCAATGCATTAACGTCCTCTAATTTTGTCGCCGCCGAGAGCCCCACAATTAGCTCGCCAACTTTAGTGGGGCCAGAGAATTCCTGGAACAATGCCTCCTCGCGGTGGCCCAACCGGTCCATTTCGATTTCTAATTTTCCCTTTAACGCTGTCAGCAGTTTTGCAAGCTTGGGGAACACATCTAGACCATAGGGGGTATGGGCAATTTCCGCAGCCTCATCGATAAATAGTCTTGCGCAATTTGAATCAAGAACCGCGATCTCAGCAAGCTCTGTGGGCGTAGGATCCCCATCTCTCCACAAAAGATTCTCCGGTTTATCTGCCACAGTAAATGAAGCCTGTGGCGAACCAGAAGCCACCCCGCCACGCACGTTCGCAAGGATGGGTTCTCCGCCGTCCCTCGCGCGACACGCACGTTTCAAAACTCGGGCATAGCCAGATTTCCCAGTGCCATTGCCTCCGTAGACTATCGAAAGCCCAGTTGGTCCAAAGGAAATTTCTTGCCCAGTGGCCAATGCATTAACGTTCTTAACATCTTTCATGGATAAGAGAATCGTGGGTTTTGCCGCGCTAGAAGTCGTGGGCAGGTGAGATGTCTGCAATACTACCGGGGCGGGTGGCACCGTTTTCTGAGAAATACCATGATGCGTCTTTGCCATGGCTAGAATTTCAGCCTCATCCGCCTCCGTCAATTTTCCACGAAGGAATAGCCGTCTTAAAGCATCACTTTGCCATGCAGGCAAGCTTTTCGACCATTCGACAATTTCCTCTAGCATCGTCATATCATTCAACTCTCTCGCAAAATGTATTTATACGCAAGCCCCTTTCCCATTTATTGATTACTGATCTCCTTTCAATCGCTTGATCGCGGCGGCGATGATCTTTGAAATCACTTTCTTCCTCGCGGCCGTGTCCTTTGCTGACGGGGTCTTGTAGTTCGTTTTTACTGACCGCCCGCGTGTTACGCTTTCCGATGAAACTTCCTTGGCTGCCTGCTCTTCAAGGAACACATCGAACTCCTCCGGAGAAAAGAAGCGCAGCTTCGCACGCCCCTCCGCTTCAATATCTGCAGCAAGCCGCCTAACCTGATTCAGCTTTTTTTGTTCATTCGTTATGAAGGCCACAATATCGAATCCGGCTGCGAGGCATTTCTTGATGTTTTCAACTTCATATCCGGGCGAATTCGTTACCGAGATCTCACAAGCAATCGTTTTCTTGTCCCGAGTAAGAAGCACATCCACCCGTCCGGCCCCATTGAGAACCGTCTTTTCCTTTTCAACGAAATAGCCCAGCTCCTCACCGCGATTTGTGATTAGTCGTTTAAAGTAGTCATGGAGCCCTTTCCCCCCTTCAGGTGATACAGCTTCCGCTTTCGATGAGGCGGGCATGGCCTCATCGTGCTGACGCTTCTCTTTCGGAGTCGCTGGCCTTGGTTTTACTTCTGGGCGCGGACGCGGCTTTTCGACCGGCGCCGGCAAATCCGTTTTTGGCGACTCATTCACCGAAGATAGCGGCTCCCCGGGCTCAGGAGAAAGAGTCGCCAGTGGCGTAGCGTAGTGGGCCCGCGATGCGGCTATGGTTAGTCCCTTCTGCTCCTCACCGCTCTTCACCCCCAACTCGCCGAAGATAAGGTCCAGCGGAACTGTATCGAGATTGAAATCGTTGTTCTTCGTGTCGATCCGGCACGCCGCCTCGCCCCGCTGCAGATTCAAAATGTCGCCCGCCGTAAAGAAGGAGAATCCCTCAGCCAGCTTCTTGGCGTCTTGCTCACCGACGCGATAGCACACACGGACAGCGGCATTGGAGAGGACCGCACTCGCAAGCTCCTCATCCCGGCTGGAGAGCTGCTGGAGGTCCTGATGGGCCAGCGTCAACCCGAGGCCGTACTTGCGCCCACCCGACAGGATCGAGGAGATCGAAGGCGTCACGAAATTATGGAACTCGTCCATGTAGAGGTTGAACAGGCTCCGGTTCTCTTTCGCCATGCTGTGCCGGCCAAGCGCCGCCGCGTAGAAGCCGGAGACCAGGAGGGAGCCCAGGAGGTACGCATTCTCAGCGCCGATCGCCCCATGCGTCAGCTTGGCGAGCACGATCTTCTTCCCGTTCATGAGGGCTGGGAAATTTAACTTGTTGTCCTTTTGCATCACCATGTGCCGGATCATCTTCGGAAGCAGAAAAGCGTTGAGGCGCGTGAGGATTGGCGCCTGGGGGTGCCCGGAAAGCAGAGGGAACTGCTTCAACCAATAATGGCGGACGTTCTCATCGCGTACGGTTTCCAGGAACTTCAGTCGGAAGTCCTTCTCGGCAAGAAAATTCCGAAGATCTATCAGGGTCCCGCCCCGCGAGCTCTCCAGTATCGCCAGGATCGCGTTCGCAAGCACTGTATTCATCTGATCGCCCCACGTTGTAGAGAGGCGGCGGAAGACGGCAACCAGGTCCGTCGCAAGAACGGTCTTCTCCGCGTCTGAGCGCGCCGCCAGGATATTGAATCCGATGGGGTACTGCGCGTCGGAAGGGTCGAGCAGAAGAACATCGTCTCGCCGGTGTTCCGGTATATACTCCAGCACCTTATCAATCAAATCTCCGTGAGGGTCGATGACGGCAACGCCGCCTCCGGAGAAGATGTCCATGATAATCAGATTGAAAAGGAGGCTGGACTTGCCGGTACCTGAAGCGCCGATGATATGCGTATGCCGCGAACGCACCTCATTGCCGACGACAACCGCATCGCGCCGCTCCTCGTGTCTGTTGATGCCAAGCAGAACCTGGCCGGGATGAAGCGACTTTACCTCCGCGTGCACATATCCGGACGGTGCCGCCTTGGTCCGCGCAGGGAGAAGTCGTATCTGAGGATGCCGTAGGCGGCCAGGCGGCAGGTGCACAAAGGAAAGCACCTCATCCCGCGAAAACAACATCCCAGGACGACTGCTTATTCGCCACACGAAATCCGACCGATTCACGCCACCATGCCGGACACTTTTTCCCGACGTATGCCAGCGCCCGAGATAGTTTCCGGATTTCTCGCGTTGGCTCTGCAGACACTTATCAATCGACTCAACGATCACATTCATGCGCGTCTCACCCTTCGCACAGACCATCATGCGCACGCGAGCGGCGAGTAACGGGCGAGAGAGCTTCCGCTCGGTGGCCTCCTCCTCACTATCCGGGAAAAGGCGAGGATAGTTCATATGGCGCGCTTCGACATCCCACTGCCAAAGTTTGTGGATGCCATCATTCATCCACCCCGGCAGTTCCTGGAAAAACACTTGGAGCGATCCGCACTCGCTGGCGCCCAGGTCCAGCAGCATGTCCACGAAAGGCTCCAGAGGGTCATCGTTGGGCTGCCAAAATCGTAGCGGGAGCAAGAAGTCCCGGGCAAAGCCATAGTCATAGATCACGTCTGACATCTCCAAAGATCGCCCGAAGGTCTTGCAATACCGATCGTGGAGTTCGCCGCGCGTCTCAATAAGGCTGACACCCTCCAGATGTTCCTCAAGAACGCTGCGAACCGCTCGGCGGTTGATCTCCTCACACGCGAATTGGAATTTCACATGCCCGTCGAGGGCAACGACTTCAAAGGAGATATAGGGGCAGGCCGCGAGCTTCCACACCGCCGCTTCCCATTCTTCGCGAGAAGGCATCTTCCCAGAAGGGAACTGCATTTGGAGCTCGACGGGTTCGGGGACTTTTTTCGGTGAAGGCGGGTTCCAGGGGAGATCCGGAACACGCTCAAAAGTCGGCGGCAGCTTCGGCCATGGCTGAGCCCACCCGAGCCGCATCAAGAACTTATGCATGGACCCATCCGGTGGCGGATCGGGTTGAACCCATGTGGGCTCCGGCAGAGAAAAGAATCCCTGCGGGAATGGCGGCATGAGGTCTACATATTGCGCAAAGAACTTATGCTCGCCCTGAAAAATCGGCATCCACTGCTTCATTTGCCACTGAAGGAGTTTAAACTGTGACTTGCGCAGCTCTTCATCGGTCATGGGGGCGGGCTCCGCTCAGAATGCTACTGGTATACCCCCACTATGCAACTTTCGCAAGAAGACTCGATCAGGCGCGTTGACTTTCCGTTGATGTTCCTTTGAGGAACCGTTGAGTTTCGAATCTAGGGGATCTCCTGCAGCGTCTCGGCGCTGAATGCCTTGCCGACGCGGCCGTCCACCATGAGCTTCAGATAGATGTGGAAGTTGGGAAGGTTAATGAGGTCGTGCGCCGAGAACTCGGGGTAGAACTCCTTCTCGACCACCTCGGCATCCCGCAGGCCGATGCGGAAGGCGATCTTCGTGCTCACGTTCCCGAAGATGGCGTCCCGCACCTCCGGTTCGAGCTGGGACAGGTACTGATGGGCTATCGTGAGGTTCAAGCGGTACTTCCGCAACTCGCTCAGCATGTTCGCCGTGCTGAACGTCGTGAAGTTCTGGAACTCGTCGAGGTACAGGAAGAAGTCCTTGCGCTCACGCTCGGGGATGTCTGCGCGACTCAAGGCTGCGAGTCCCAGGTGAGAGACGAGCATAGCCCCGAGGAGAGCGGAGTTATCGCCTCCGATGCGCCCTTTGGCGAGGTTCACCAGAAGAATCTTCCCTTCGTCCATAATGCGGCGCATATCCAGGTTCTCCCGCCCCTCCGTCATGATGCGGTGGATGACCGGATCGGAGAGGAACGCGCCAACTTTGTTCTGAATCGGGCCGAGTGATTCGGCCTTATAGCGCGGCGTGTATTTTTCAAACTCCAAGTACCAGAAGCGGCGCACCTGCGGATTAGAAACACGCGCGAGCGCCTTGCGCCGGAAGACCTCGTCGGCATAGAGGCGCGTCACATCGCCGAGAGTCGCGCCAGGCTGCTCAAGAAGGGTCAGGAGCGTGTTGCGCAGGATGTATTCCATGCGCGGACCCCAGGTCGTAACCCAAATCTTCTGGAAGGCCTCCAGAACACCGGAGGCGGCGAGCGGCCGGCGATGCGGCGGCACGTCGCGCAACGGATTGAAGCCGTACGGACACGCCGGGTCCGGAATGTTGAAGTAGATCACGTCCTTCTTCCGGTCCTCGGGGATGAACCTGGCGATGCGGTCCACAAAATCGCCGTGCGGGTCGATCACGGCCAGGCCTTGGCCGTTCCGCATGTCCTGGACGATCATCGTCTCCAGAAGCGTCGTCTTGCCCGTCCCGGTCTGCCCGATGACGTACATGTGGTGCCGCCGGTCTGATGCCTTGATGCCGAACTTCCGCCGGTTATTGCGGAAGTTCGTTTCTGCGAAAACTGTAACGGGATCGCCGATCATGGTCCCATTCTCGGACAGGGGCGCGGAGAAAAAACGTCAAGGGAAGTTGCCGGAAGAGGCAACTTCCCCTGGGGCGATTCCCGACGGGCGAACGGCTACCAGTAGTAGGCGAGGCTCAGTTTGGGAATCCAGCCGTCTGCTTGAAAGAATGCCCCCTGCTTCGGCGTCGTCTTGGTGCTCATCGCGATGGACTGAGCCTCCACTCCGTCATCGAAGCTCACGACCAATGCAGACGCGATTCTGTCCGAATCAGGCGACTTCCAGCCTTTCACCTTCCAGTCGATGCCGAAATTCCAATCCGCCATGGCCGCAAATGGAGCCTGGTCGTACATGCTGCTCACCTTGGATGCCGGCCCCATGGCGAAGCTGAAAAATGTGTGCCAGCCGATCGGCCAGCGCTTCGGGTCCTCGAACGTGTTGGAGTAGTAGCCGAGCCCGAAGCCTCCGCCGATGAAATTGAGTTTGCCGCGCGGGGTGCTAAAGCGGCGCGCGCGGAGAAGGAGGCCGTACGTAAGATGGAGGAACCGTTTGTGGAACATCCAGTTGAGATCGAGCCCCCTCACGGTGTCACGGTCCTGGCTTACCTGCTTTCCGTTCGCGTCCAGCGTCTCTTGGGTGCGCCCGAGAGCGAAGCCGAGCCCCAGGGACTCACGCCGCGAATACGCGGCGTGCACCGGAGCCGCAAGGCCCACGCTCAGGAGCCAGAACGCTCCGAACCAACGGAATACCTTCCGCATGCCCCCTCCCTCTGAGTCTACGAATGAGCCCCTCCCCGACGCCTGGGAACGCCGGAGAGGGGCTTCCCGTCCGAACTTTCAGCCGCCGAACTTAGTAGCGCGCACCCACGAACGCGCCGAAGGTGTTCCACGGCACGAAGCCGCCACGGGCGAAACCCGCGTAACGAACACCCACAGACACCATCTTGTACGCGATGGCCGGTGAAAGCTCCCACGTCATCCATCCGTTCGTCGGCCCTTTGCTGCAGGGCGCCTTTCCGACGCTCGTACCGGTTGCAGAGCAGGAGTCCGTCTCGGCATCCACCGCCATGCCGAGGCCGGCTTCCAGGTCCGCGCTCCACGGTCCGGAGATCGCGATTTCCTTATGGACCTCTCCGAGAATGCGGAAGGTGTTATTCGTCGCCTTGTTCGTGGAGCTTCCGGGACCGCCAGGGGAGGTCGAGGTCGTGTCGATCTTTCCCGAAACATCCGGTCCCCCGTACAGATAGCCCAGGCTCGGCCCCACCATGATGCCGTCCATCTTCTTGAGGGCCCCCAGCCGGAAGCCGAAAGCCCCGTCGGTGGCGACGCTCGCGGAACAGGACGTTGCGCCTAAAGCGAGCGCATCGGCGCAGGCGGCGCTCCCATCGGCGAACTTGGCGTTGCCGACGCCCAGGTAATCGAAGCTCCCGGTCACATGCCACGAATCAGCGGCAAAGGCTCCGGTCGAGACGAGCGCCAACGCCATCAGCATCAGCACGGCTCCGCGCATCCGGAACGCGGACGAGTATTGTTTCTTCATTCTGTTCCTCCTCCCCGCAGGGAATCGTTGAATAGCAACCGTCCGCGCTACCGCGCCCGGTCGTCCTTCCCGTCCTTGAAGCCGTCCCGGTACGCGTCCGAGCCCGCCCGGGGTCCGCCGTCGAGGCCCAACGTGAACAGCGCCATCAACGGCCGGGAGCCGTCATCGAACCGCTCGCCGTCTTTGCCGTCTTCGTAGCCGCGCTGGTACTCCCGCAGCTCCTGCCGAGTCTTAGGGTCCATAGGAACACCTCCTGTCCCAGCGTCTACGATGGACCCGGCAATTAGTTCCATCAGAAAACGCCATAGGTTAGCAGTCCGGCCCTCGGAAAGCAATACTATAGGTTCTTTTTTACATACAACACTTATGGTATCTCGCGCACCACAAGGGGCGTTTGTGAGAATGGCCCTCAGGAACGACCATGCCCGAGGACATCTATCGACACATCGGCAGGCGGGTGCGCGAAGAGCGCGCGAAGCGGGGCTGGACTCAGGAACAGCTTGCCGAACGCATCGACGCCCACGTTTCCTTTGTCGGCCAGCTCGAGCGCGGCATTAAGAAGCCGAGCCTTGCGACCATCAAGAAGATCGCCGAAGCGTTCGGCATCAAGGCCGGCGATATCCTCGACGAAGCCTCGCCGTCAAAAAAGCCGCGCTCAGGAGAGCGCCGGTTTGCGGATCTCCTGCATGGCTACTCCCACAGCCAGCAGGACTCGCTTATTCGTATCTTCCGCCAGCTCGCCCGCCAGTTGAAGAAGTTCCCCAAGAAGTAGCCTCCGGCCAAAGGGGGGCCCTTGACAAGTGTCAAGCGGGAGGGGTATAATCCGTTTAGTTCCAATATAAACGCCCATATGATGTGCTGGGCGTCATCAGGGGGGCGAGAAATCGCCCCCCTTTTTCTTTGCTCGCAATCTCTCGCCTTCGGAGGCCACGTGAAAGTCGCCCTATTCTTCGATGGGAAAAACTTCTATAAGGGTTTGACTCGGTTTAATTCCTCGCTACAAGTCGACTACAAGAAATTTGCGAAGTGGATGACCGAAAAGGTCGCCGGACCAAGCGGTGTCTTCGTCGGCGCTCATTACTACACCGGATTCCTCGAGAATTCAAAATCCACGTTTGGGCGATCATTCCATAATTTCCTCAGCTCACTCGAACAAGAGCCGGGCTACTTCGTTCAGCGGGAACCGCGTGTCGTTCGAACGCATCGCTGCAGACTTTGCGGTGGGACCTCAAAATACGACACTGAGAAACGCGTAGACACCCGGATCGTAGCGGATCTCATTCACTATGCTCATGTTGGCTCGTTTGATATAGCGGTCCTCTCGTCCGGGGATCAAGACATGATCCCTGCTACAGAAGCAGTTAAGCGAATCGGGAAACGAATCAATGTGGCGACATGGGGCTACAAAGGACTTTCCAGAGACTTGCGCGTAAGCGCTTTCGACATCATCGATCTTCGCGCGGGAGCGAACAACTTTTCGACGACTCGCCCGCATTCACCATTTAGCAGACCCAAGAGAGCACCCCTGCCAACTGCCACAGCAATGCCCTCTGCGTCAGCTTCACGACCAGCGCCTTCCCCAGCATCGCCGACAACCACAACCACTCCGGCTTCCGCGCCCGCCGCGCCAGCAACGTCCAGTGGCTCAGCTTCGGTCTCTCTGACAAGCGCAGAGGACGCCTGTCTCAAATCCGTTCAGAAGGCTTTGGCGGTAATGAAGTCAAAAGCCTCCGGCTATCTTTCTGAGATGTATTTCATAAACAAATGGTTGGCCAACCCGCCTGTTCCAGCCGCAGGTCTCACGCGCAAGGCAGTGGTGGACTCGCTCGTCGCGAAGAAGCTCCTTCAGCGGAAGTCGGTTTCGTCGCCAACAGGGGCATCCGTCACAGTGCTTGAAATCTAATAAGGCACTCCTCGGAATCACCGCCCTTTCAAGCCGCCTAGAAGGCACCCCAAAGACGCACCTGCTGTAGGGCTTTGCATGTCCGCAAGACATCGCGGGGATTTCGCGGTAGACTTCGCCTGCCCCATTCCCCGATGTCTACCCGGATTTGGCTTCATGGGTAGACTTGGGGACTTTGAAACGGGGATAGCCCCTAGCTCTCGACGGTCTCCTGGGGATCGTTATTTAGTTGTGCATCCATTAGTCTCAACGGCCAAACAAAGTCATGATCGCGGAAGAAGCTGCCGAGCTCGGCAAGAAACCCATTCACTTTTTGCCGTACATCTCTTAAGGGGACCCAGGCTTTAAATAAAAAGGGACCCTCTTAGTGAGGGTCTTTTGTATTACTTTATTTCTTTCTTTTTGGTAATACAGATCTTCGCGCGGATCAGGGAAAAGGTTAAGGTTTTATCGCCGCGAAGGATGACGATTTCCACCGGCGTGCCGATCTTTCCCCGGATGGATTGCGTATCTCCTTCGATGACGTCTCCGGGCACGATGCCGGCTTGAGCAGCCGGATACCCCTTGGCTACTTCAAGGATGAAGCCGCCCGGGTCGAGCACGATCCCGATGCCGCCGTAAAAATCCGGACACTGTTCAGAGTTAGTGTGCGGGACGGAGACGGGATCGGTTCCCGATGTATCCGCCGGAGGCGTCTTTTTGGGATGCTGTTTCCGGTCGGCAGGATTGGGGAGGAGCTCAACGGCAATGTCCTGGCTGTTCCTTTTTTGAGAACTATTTTTCTTGGACCGATTCTTCGATCCGCCAAGGCCCAGCATCCCGCCGAGCGTTAACGGTCCGGCTATCAAAAAGATCAGCGCGGCATGGAGGAGCGTACTGGCAAGAAAGGCCGAAGACAGACTTCGCCTTCTTTGTTCCATGTTTTTCCGTTATTTTCAAAGATCATGACTGATACCAGGATAATAAATCCCCCTTAAGCTTACAAGCTCCGCCGCGGCGAAATTAGGCGGTTGCGCGATCTTATGGATAGGTTTTAACGCATCGTATCAGCCGGTCCAGCTACCTAAAATAAAAAACATCCCTTAGGGGGGATGTTTTTTATTCTTTTTCGTTTCCCGTCTTAGGGATGCGAGATCATGTAGATCAGCTGCTGGAGGACTTGGATGATGCGCTGCTGGATATCTTGAATTGCCGCAATCCAATCGCTGCTGCCGGGGACGACCGGCTTCGGGCCGAGCCAGATGCTTTTTTCGACCGCGGCGCCGCGATCACCCTGGGCGTTCACCGGCGTCAGGCGCACCAGATAATTCCCCGAGTCCCCGATGAATGAGACCTCAGCTGAATAATTCAGGGTTTTATCCAATAAGGCGGAAGTCATTGATCCCGAGGATTGGCTGAATACCTGCACATTCACGCCGCTCTTTCCGGTTTGCATATTATCGATCGGCGGGACAAGGATCGAGAGCTGGTATTGCGATCCCTTTGGTTGGGAGGTGAGATGAAGGGTGTAAGGGCTCAGATAAGCGGGCATCCACGTACTCGCATCAACGCAGGATGTCTGTCCGCTCAGGTTGATCGCACAGATCCGGATCGCCAGTTCTTGGTTCGAGAGGCCGTAGACCGTTGCGCGGTACAGGCCCTCGCTGTACTCCACGACATCCACCGGCAAGCGTCTTCCATTCTTGTCGAGCAGATAGAAGGAGTCCAGCGAGGGGACCACGCGGTACTTGAACGAAAGCGTTGTCTGACAGTTCAGTTGGTTGCAGCTTGCATCCGAAAAGACAGGGTTGTAGATGCTCGGCTGCTGCACAACCGAGGGTTTCGTCTGTTGCGGTACCACGGGCGTCGTCGTGACGGGCTGCAGACCTGCGATCCGGAGCGCTTCTTCCTCGAGTTTCATTAATCTGATGAAGACCGGTATTTCGCTGCCAGAATTGCCGCTTCCAACTTTTAATGTGGAAGAATTTGAGGTTCCGCCGCCGGGACCGGGATTCACCGCGGTGATCGAGAACGATCCGGCAGCGGCAAGATCCGAGGTGAGGATCTCCGCCGTGACCTCATTTGCGCTCAGGTAAGCTGTTACGCGGCTCGCGCCCTCGATCTGGATCGCGGTTGACGGTAGGAACCCGCTTCCAGTGATGCTCATGGTAAAACCGGCATCGCCCGGCTGTTTTTCGCTGGGGCTGATGGCGGTGATCACCGGCAGAGGATTAGCAACCGTGAAGTCAAGCTCAGCGGTCGTGCCGCCGCCGGGACCCGGATTATACACGCTGATATCATAGATCCCCGCCGTGGTCATATCGCTCGCCGGGATCGTCGCCTGGAGCGTCGTCGAGCTGACAAAGGTCGTGGTGCGGTCGGAGCCATTGAAGCGGACGATCGAATCAGTGACGAAATCGGTTCCAGTAATGGCGAGAGTCACATCGGAGCTCCCCAAGAGAGCGGTGTCGGGATCAATCGATCCGATCGTCGGGAGCTTATTCTCAACGATGAGCGTTTGAGAGCCGGTCGTTCCGCCGCCGGGACCCGGATTATACACGCTGATATCATAGATCCCCGCCGTGGTCATATCGCTCGCCGGGATCGTCGCCTGGAGCGTCGTCGAGCTGACAAAGGTCGTGGTGCGGTCGGAGCCGGCAAATTTTACCTGCGATCCGGAAACGAAATTCGTGCCGTTCAGCGTAAGCGTGAACTCAGGATCCCCCACTTGTTTTGTTCCGGGATCGATGGATGTCAGCGTCGGGACCGGATTCTCAACCTGGAAGGTTGCGGCGGGCGAGGTCCCTCCTCCCGGCGGAGCGCAGTAGACCGTGATCGAATGAACGCCCGTGCTAGCCATATCGCTCGCCGGGATCGTCGCCTGGAGCGTCGTCGAGCTGACAAAGGTCGTGGTGCGGTCGGAACTGTCAAAGCGGACGATACAATCGGCATCAAAGGTCGACCCGGTGACGGTCATAGTGATCTGGGGGCTGCCGACGATCGCATCGGTCGGATCGATAGTGATCGCCCCGGGAGTCGGATTATTGACTGTAAAATCGATACTCATGGACGATCCTCCTCCCGGTGCGGGATTGAAGACGGTGATATCGTAAACTCCGCCGACCGCCATATCGCTCGCCGGGATCGTCGCCTGGAGCGTCGTCGAGCTGACGTAGGTGGTGGCGCGGTCGGAGCCGTTGAGGCGGACGACGGAAGTCGAGACGAAGTTCGTGCCAGTTAAAGTCATAGTGAACTCGGCGTCTCCGGAATTCTTTACGCTCGGATCGATCGAAGTGAGGGTCGGCACCGGATTGTTTACAGTGAAGGGATAAGAGCCCGAGATCCCACCGCCCGGCGTCGGAGTGTAGACGGTGATATCGTACGTTCCCGCGGTCATGAGGTCGCCTGCCGGGATCGTCGCCTGCAGCGTTGTCGAGCTGACATAGGTCGTGGTGCGATCCGCGCCGTTAAAACGGACAACGGACGAGGAGACAAAATCAGTTCCCGTGACAGTCATCGTGGATCCGGGATCGTTCAAGGTCGCGCTTACCGGATCGATCATGGTAAGGACCGGCGTCGGATTTTGAACATCAAATGTTTTAGAATCCGAGGTTCCTCCTCCGGGGCCGGGGTTTGTGACGGTGATCAGATGGGCCGCCGCCGTGGTCAGATCGCTTGCTAAAATGGTCGCCTGCAGCGTGGTCGAACTGACATAGGTCGTCGCGCGATCATTTCCATCAAGCTTGACCTGGGAGGTTGAAAGGAAATTTGTGCCGGTCAGGGTCATTATGAACTCCGGCTGGTTAATGAGTTTGGCGGTTGGGCTGATCGAACTCAGGCTTGGGACCGGATTTTCCACGCTTACGGCATTGCTCAGCGCTGATGCCACTCCCGATGAGGTCGCGCAGATCTTGATCGATTCGGCGACAGAATATTGCATGGCGGTATAGGTTAAGACGCCGGCAGTGACCGCGGCATTATTGGCAGGCGTAGAGGTTAAGGTGCCGGAACCGGCGGTTCCGCCGCAGGATTGGGTTGAGAGGACCGCGGTACGAGCAACGATGCTGCTGTTGTCGGTCGTGACCGTGTTCCCGAATTGGTCTTGAAGTGTAATGACCGGCTTGGTGGTGAAGTCGGTATTGAAAACGGCGGTTGATGACGGCTGGGTCGTGAAGGCGAGCTTGTTCTTTGCGCCGGCGACCTCCGTGAGCGTGCCGAAATTAGTCGATCCGGTGACGCCACTGATAGCCGAGGTTCCGGTTTTAAGGATATTCCCTGAGGCAAGCGGTGTTCCGGCGGTCGGCCGGACGCGAACGTTCTGCCAGGTCAGCGAGTTTGTGACGCCGTTTTTTGATGATGCCGTGATCGTGAGGCTAATTTGCGTAGAGGTTACTGTGACCGCAAGAGCGGTTCCGCTTGCTTTGCCATTGATGTTATTCCCATTGGGGCCGCTCCCGCTAAGTCGCGTCACCACCACTGTCGGTGCAGTGCCGCCGGTGTCAAAAATAAATCCCGACGGGACATTGAGAATGATCGTTCCGGTGCCGATGTCCGCGGTCGCTCCTTCGGCGATGATCGGACCGGTCAGCGTAGTATAGGTTCCGCCGGTGGTATCCGCGGAGATGGCCGACCCTCCGGTTGCCGGCGTTACGGTGACGGTCGCAAATGCCGAATAATACGTAAAGGCAAAAAGACCCAGCGCGAATAGAGAAACCGAGATAAGAAGGGGTCTTTTCAGTATATGCGGCTTCAGAGTCATGGCTTGTAAGAACCCTCCCTATCTTAAAAGGGAAAGCCGATCGCCGCCGAGGCGACGTTACACTTCAAGTATACCACATAAGAACTTCGCTATTTTTGATCCGCGGTGGATGGTTTTTGGGGTATTTTTACGGTATTTTCTCGTTTAACGTCCCGGATAGAGAGGCATATACTGAAAAGGTAGGGGTCATTATTAATTAATAAAAACTCTATGGATACGGTAACGGTATTAGCGCGGGTGATCGGGGGAGTCTATGCGGCGGTCGGGTTGTCGACATTCAATAAGCCGCTCATGAACGAGCTGATCGAGCGGCTTGATAAAGATCGGACCTTGATGTGGTTCGGCGGATTCATCGCTTTGGTGATCGGCGCCGTGACACTGGCGCTTTATAGCGCGTGGACCTGGGACTGGCGCGTACTGGTGACGATCTTGGGGTGGGCGGCGCTGGTGAAGGGGCTTGCGTTGCTTTTGCTCCCTGAAACGATGATGGCGTGGTACCGGAAAGTAAAAGGAGGGAACTTGGTTCAGATCGCCGGATCAGTGATCGTGATCATCGGGTTATATCTTTTTCTCAAATAGTAAGGGAAATAAAAGATCCGCCCCGATCAGAGTCGGGGTGGATATTTTATAGGAAGTTACATTCCATTCGTCGCGACTTTGTAGACCATAAACCATCCTTCCGGAGTGAGTCGGGAAACTGACGGATCGCAGATAAAGCCACTTTTACCTCCTGCATTTCCGGCAGAAGCAGGAAGGCTGACGACCGGAGCGGTCCAGGAAATGCCGTTCGTGCTTGATTCGCTCCAGATCGCTCCTTGGTTGCAATAGAACTGGCGGTACGTCCCGTTTCCTTCCGGCACCGTTTTGGAGACCGACCCCGAGTCACGGATCACGCCGCGGTACGTAAAGGAAAGCCCGTCAGAAGAGGTTGCATAAATAAGCTGAGGTCCCCGGGATGCATACAGAAACCAGGTATTGCCGATCTTCACAATGTCCGGATCGGTGATCTGTGAATAAGTGAATCGATCGCCGGCTTCTTTCGTGAAATGGATCCCGTCGCTGGAGACTGCGCTGTCGATCTTATTATTGCCTGCCGGCGGCTGTCCGGGTGTCGGCGGGCCTGAGAAGGCCGTGTAATAAATGCGGATCTGTCCGTTCGCGGCCAGGGTAACTTGCGGATCGGCCATGCCATTTGAAGCCCCCGAAAGTTCGAGAGACCCCAGTTTCCAGGTGCTTCCCTGGTCGTTCGAAACGCCGACCAGCGCGCCCGATCGTGAACGCATCGCACCGTCGACGGCGTAGAATACGAGCTGGCCGGAGGGAAGCGTGATCATATCCGGCACCGAGGCATGATTTGCGATCTGAATGTTCATCGGCGTGAAATGAATGCCGTCGGCTGAAAATGCCGTCCAGACGCTGTGATAGAAGGGTCCGTTCGTATCGCCGATCGGATCGCCGGCCGCTGCCGGGCTTTCGAAGGCGAGCTGCGCCGTATCGATCCGCTCAACCGCAGTGTTTGTCGGAGCTGTGGTCTGAGTTGTTTGCGAAGCAGAAGAATTCGCCTGAGAGGTGACTGGCGCGGATGAACGATGAGCGATAAAATAGATCCCGCCTCCTACGAGGATGACGCCAACGAGGATCGCCGCAAGGATCGATCCGCTTAAAAAACCATTTCGGGATCTCATATTTTCAGTATACGCAGGATCCCTCAATGATTCCACCGCACGGCGCGTTCTTTTATCCGAACGTGAAAGTGAAAGCGGTGAAACCCGATCCCTGCACCGTGATCTCGATCTCATGGTCCGCATAATCGGAAGAATCAAAGAGCGTATAGAGCTGCGGGTTTTGAACTGTGACCGAGGGCTGTTTTTTTCCGTCTACGGCTATTGTAAGCATGGCCGGATCATTACTTGAGGCGACGATGTGTACCTTTCCGGCGTGGAATTTGAGGCGGATCGTCCCGGTGCCGCTGATGAGTCGGATGTTTTCCGGTGTGAATTGCCATGTGCCGCCAAGCGAGAATGTATTGAGGGCGAGGCTTGCCGGCTGGGTATATTCTTGCGGTGATGAAGAAGGCGCCTGCTGCGATGCGAGGTTTGCGAGCCGGTTCGTACCGAAATACATTTCGGGCGATCCCACCTGGCTTAGCTGGTCCGCTGATCCCGCGCCGGTGCTCAGCGGACTGAGTCTTAACAGCGAGCGGATCGTATTTTCAGTATCCGTATAATTTCCTTCACCGAACTTTTCATGGACGATCGTCCCATTTTGATCGATGAGATATTCCGCCGGCCAGTATTGGTTTTGATAGGCATCCCAGGTCCGATATTCGTTATCTTGCGCGACCGGGTAGGTGATCCCGAGCCGGGCGACCGCATTCTCGACGTTTGTTTTTGACTTTTCGAACGCGAACTCAGGCGTGTGCACGCCGACGATGACCAGTCCGTCATTTTTATATTTTGTATACCACTGTTCGACATACGGGATCGTGCGGAGGCAGTTGATGCAGGAGTAGGTCCAAAAATCGACAAGAACCACCTTCCCTTTTAAGTCCTTGAGAGTCATCGGCGTGCTATTGATCCAGGAATCGATCCCGGTGAAGTCCGGCGCTGATCCGTATGTTCCGGATGAATTAGTTCCGGACATTGTTGGAAGGAGCGACTGTGCGTTTTGCTGATCGATATATAATCCCGCTCCGATGAAGAGCAGAACGGCGATGGCAATGACCAGAGATGTTTTTTTCATAGGGTGATATTAGAGAGCGGGCGCGAGGCCGGGGAAGTGCGAGAAGAACATTGAGTACAGCAGGATATCGTAGTTGAAATAGATCGCGATACACAGAAGGATGATAAGAACGCCAAATATGCGCTGGAGCAGAAGCGAGTACCGGGCAAATGCATTGATCCGGGTGCTGACATACTGGCCCCCGTACGCGATGACAAGCATCGGGATCCCCGCACCGATCGCGTAGGCAACCAGAAGGATCGCGGCAATAACTGTTTGTTTTTGCAGAGCGATAAGCGTCAAGACCGATGCGAGGACCGGGCCTGCGCACGGCGTCCAGATGACCCCGAGAGTCGCACCCAGGACGAAGCCGCTCAGATTTGAGGTTTTCTCCGGGTCAGTAACGACCGCTGCTTTCGCAAAAAGTCCGGAAAAGCGGGACATGAACCGGTCGAACGGCGCCGGCCAGATCAGCAGAGCGCCGAAGAGCGCAAGAATGACAACGCCGACGGATCGGAGCGTGTTTGGGTCCAGTCCGATGATCCGCGTAAGCGCGGAGATGAAAATAGCGGTAAGAGAGAATGAAAGGATGAACCCCGCAACGATAAAAAGCGGCCGGGACGTGTTCTTATGGCCGATAGAAACCCCGAGAAGGATCGGAAGAAGGGGAAGAATGCACGGCGAGGCAAGCGTGAGGATGCCGGCTAGTAACGCAAAGAGAACTTGCAGCATAGTTTCAGTATACCAGAGGGGGCTTTCGTCTGCGGCTGCATGCCGTGTACGTTTTTGGCGGGCAGATTGTATAATACGGTGTATATGGTCCCGGAAAAACAGCATAAGGGGCTCCTTCCTTCATATGCGGCCCTGTGGGCGTTCGGAACAACGGCAATCTGGCTTATCGCCTGTATTTTTGGCGAGGGGTTGGGAGGAAGTCTGGGCGCGAACGATAAATGCTACCCATATCTCGGATGCACCTCCGGATTTTTCGGCTATGACGCGATCGAGCATTTTCTGTTCGGGGTTGCCGCAGTTTTTGTGCTTATCTGGCTTTTTCGCTCCCGCTTTTCGCTATTTTCAGGTGTCCGCTGGAAAGATATTCTGATCCTCATTGCCCTGGTCGCACTACTGTCCGTTTTTTGGGAGCTTTTTGAGTGTATACACGATCTGTTCCGCGCGGATATTCTTCATCAATCACTTCTTGATCTTCGTCTTCATATCAATCAATTGGATCAGCCAAGCAACCTTGATACGATGGGTGATCTCAGCTTCGCATTACTCGGCGCTTTTTTTGCATCATTCTTTGCCGTTAAGGAATAATTTCATTGTTTTTTTGCAGACAGCCTGATAGGCTATGAAATAGCACTGGTTCATTGAAAGAGGTCTCAGATATGAAAAGCTTGGTCCTGTGCGGCGCTCTTCTGACGTGCATTTCGTCTCCGAAAACGGCGTCCCATTCGTGCCCGGTCCGCATGGCGATGCATGCGTCGCTTGCCGCCGTTGCGCCGAACGATCTGCTCACACCCGCTGATTATGCTTGGCCGTTGCATGACTTGAACGGCAAGAAGGTGATGCTCAGCGATCTTTCGGCTAAGGTAACACTCGTTGATTTTTGGGCGACCTGGTGTCCGTATTGCGTTGAAGAGTTGCCTGCGCTGCAGGGGCTGTACGACAAGACGAAGAACGATCCGAATATGCATATCGTCCTCGTTTCGAACGAGGATCCGACTACCGTGAAAAAGTTCATGGCTGCGCACGGCTATACGCTTCCGGTGTACGTCGTATCAGAGGGCGACATTCCCGCTTCTTTCGGGGTCAGGTACCTTCCGACCATGATCATCCTCGTGAAAAAGACCTCTCAAGTACTGAGAGCTGTCGGTGCGATCCATTGGGATTCACCGCAGGTGATCGCTGCTTTGCGTAAGTTAGAGTGATCGGTTCTCTTATTCAGCCGCATGGTTCGCCATGTGGCTTTTTTATAGTATTCGGGGTGGAAAACCTTTCTTTGGTCCGGAGCTATACTGAGGGTATAAAGGTCCATTCATTAAGATCAGAAAGAAGCATATTCTTATGAATACGAAATGTCAGCCGGTCGCCCTTGGCGTTGCCATTGGTGCGCTCTGGGCGTCCTATGTGTTCTTGCTGGTGCCTGCGGTCATGTGGTTCGGCGGCTGGGGAGGCGGTCTTATCGGTCCGCTCGGCACGCTGTATCTGGGTTATGACCTTTCGCTCGCCGGCGCGCTTATCGGCGCGGTTTGGGCTTTCGGTGACGGCTTTGTTGCCGGCGTGGTCATCGCGTGGGTATACAACAAGGTGGCGAAATAATCATTGCAGTTCGGCAGAGAAAAACTCCGGCTTGAGCCGGAGTTTTTTGTTCCTAGTTCTTTTTCGGCGTTGGTTTTGCGGCGGACATGAACGCATGCCATCCCGGCACGGCGATCAACGCGATAACCGCGCTGCCGATCACATCGATCGGATGATGGACGCCGACATATACCCGGGCGACCGCGATCAGCGCGGCAAGGACCCATAACAGGATACCCATGCGCTTGTTCCAGTACAGTCCCACCGCCGCAAGGCCGGCAGCGAGCAAAGTGTGATCCGAGGGGAATCCGTTATCCGCCGCATGTGCGATCAGGGGGATGAAGTGATCGGTCACGAACGGGCGCGGGTCGAAATAAAATTGACCGCTGATCTTGCCGAGAAGATAGGTAAGGATCAGCGCCGGAACCGCAAAGAAGGCCATCTCTTTCCATTCGGATCGTGGACGGGAAAGTCCATAACCGCCCAGGATAAGGATCGGGACGATAAACAGATATTTTGCACAAATAATAAAAAACATAACCAGAGGAGAGACGAAGATCGGGCCGGTAGGGGAAAAATATAACATGCTCTTATCGTATAAGAATATGCGGAGCCCGTCAAAAGAATCCCTATGCTACACTGAAAGCATGGATACCGAACAGGAGATCGAAGAACTGAAAAAAGAGGTTGCCGATCTTAAGCAGGAGGTTGCTAAAAAAGAGGATAAGCCTGATCTGCGGAAAAAATATATCGTTTGGGGCGTGATGGTCCTCTTCATTGCCGGTTTTTATATTTACTATCTGGCAACGCTCCGGAGCTTCCTTAGTTTTTGATCGCCTATGATATGGAATATCCTTTTTCTTCTTGTCGGCTTTGCAGCGCTCCTCAAAGGAGCAGATTATCTCATTGAGAGCTCTTCGGCGGTTGCGCGCCGGGCCGGCGTATCCGATTTTGTCGTCGGACTGACGATCATTGCGATCGGCACCTCGCTTCCCGAATTCTTTATCAGCGTGGTCTCGGCGGAGCAGAACGCCGGGAATCTTCTGGTCGGCAATGTGTTCGGCAGCAATGTGACGAATATTCTTCTTATCCTCGGCGTCCTCGCGATCTCCCGGCCGCTTCTTATGCGCTCCGCAACGGTCATGAAAGAGATCCCGTTCATTGTGGTGTTATCGGGGTTCGTGGCGGTGCTTGCGACCGGCGCCGGTCCGATGCGGATGATCGGCATGCCGGGAGGGATCGCGTTGCTCGTGACCTTTCTGGGATTTTTATATTATATTTACCGCTTTTCCCGCACCGAGGCGGCGCTGACCGATGTGCCGGCTCGTTCCATTGTAAATCCGGTCGCGCTTGCGGTGACCTTTGTCCTCGGATGTATCGGCTTGGTGTTCGGATCGCAGATCGTCGTGACGAGCGCCGTGGCGCTTTCCGCGATGCTTGGGGTCAGCCAGGCATCCGTCGGGCTGACGGTCGTTGCGCTCGGAACGTCGTTGCCCGAGCTCGCGACATCGTTCCTTGCCTCCGCCAAGCAGCGGCATGAAATGGCGGTCGGGAATATCATCGGTTCGAACGTGTTCAATATCTCCATGGCCCTGGGGACAGCCGCAGTGATCCGCCCCGTCGTATTCTCGGCATCACTTCTGAACGACCTTTATGTCGGCTTGGCAGCGGCCGTTCTTTTGTTCATATTTGCGTTCACCGGCGAGCGTTTCACGGTCAAGCGCTGGCAGGGCGCGATCCTGGTCCTCTTGTACGTTATCTATATCGCCGTATCGGTGCGTTAGCGTATTTCTGTACGAATGGCGGGGGTTTGCTATGATAAAGGAAATGACCCATTCTGATATTCTTATTGTCGGCGGCGGTTTGGCGGGCCTAGGGTGCGCGAAACATCTCCATGACCAGGGCGAGTCTTTTATGCTGGTCACCGACACGCTTGGCGGGCGCGTAAAGCGGTCTCCCGACGGTAAAGTGAATTACGGCGCATACTACGTCACCAAAGATTGCGTGAATATCATGCCGTATATCACGAAGGTGCGGTGGCTCAAGTGGTCTGACTACCATTTTCACCGCGGTTCGGAGCATTATCATATCTTTTCGCCGCGGCTCATCAAGCACATTCCTGCAGCGCTCCGGTTATTCCCTGACCTCTATCGCTTCCGCCGCCATTTTAATAAGCTTCGCCGGGACTCGCTCGATCATCCCCGGAAAGAATTGATCGAGAAAGATCCGTATCTCAGCCGGCTGTATCATATGAAAGCGGCGGAGTATATCAAGGAGAAAAAACTGGAAGCGTTCGTGAAAGAGTACCTTGAGCAGATCCTTTGGGCATCGTTCTTCCATGATCCGTATGAAGTGCAGGCGGCGTATTTCGTGGGATCGCTCCTGCCGATCATTATTCCGAGCTATTCGTTCGAGTTCCGCTTCGATGAGCTGGTGGCGCCGTTCAAAGATGTGATCATGACGGATACCGTGACGAAGGTGACTCGGACCGATAACGGCTATACGGTTCTGACGAAGAAAGGAGATGAGTATTCCTGCCGGACGCTGGTGCTCGCAACGCCGATGACGGTCACGAATCAACTGGTGCCGCCGCAGAAGATCAAGGGGACGATCGATTGCTCGTATTATCACATCCGCGGGGAGATCAAGCCGGAATACGATGTGCGCAATTACAATTTCTTTTCGCTCGAAGAGGCGAGCCTGACGGCGCATGAGGCCGACGGAACCTATCTCTATTTCTATACGGCGAAAGATAATATCCATAAATATTTCAACAAGTTCGAAGTGATCACGAAGGATACCTGGCATCCCGCCTTGTTCTTTTTGGGTGATGAATATGTCGACATGCATCCGGCGCCGAATTTATTCCTGGCGAACGATCATAACGTCGCCAGCACGGAAGATGCGTTCATTAACGGGATCTATGCGGCAAAGACCGTGCTTCGCGAACGCAAAAAATCTTGAAGAAACGCCTGCTTCGCGGTACGCTGAAGGCAGTAACTTTTAAGAGGGGATATTCATGGATACACCCAAACCGCAGCTGAATCTGGTAAAGACCTATCTTGCGATCATCAACAACAGCGTGGATTCACGGTTGTTCCGCAATTTTTATCTGACGATCGACGGGAAGGACGTTGATGTAACGCGAGATGGATCCGTATCATGCGCGTTCCTGGTCTCGAACGTTCTCAATATGCTTCCCGCTCCGCGCTGGATCGGAGGTCCGCATTTGACCGTCTCATCGACCATTAAAGACCTTCGCGCTCATGGCTGGTACGATATTACCGCGCCTCGCCCGGGAGCTATTCTGGTATGGGAACCGAAGCTTATTCATGGAAATATGAATGAGCATACCGGATTTTATGTCGGAGATGACATGGCGGTAAGTAATCGATATGAGTACGGTGTTCCGATCAAACATCACTGGACGTATGGTATGAAGGATGGGAAGCCGGTTCGCCGGGTGATCACCATGCTCTGGCATGACGCATTGGGGAAATAGCATTTTATTTCCCTTTTTTGTTTGGTACACTAAGGAAAGTTCTGAACGATCCCGGGGAGCATCGTGGGTAATGACATGGATGAATTCCTCGACCGATTGGGCAAAAAGCTCCATCCGCCGAACTTTCTTGACCGCTGGTGGCGCCGCATGCGCAATCATTGCGAGCAGTGCGGGGCGAAGCTCATTCAATACGAAAATTATCACGGAAAGAATTTCGTGTGCAGCGGAACGGCAAAACACGTGCGTTATGCGGCGGATATCAATATTACCGCCGCGCTCATTGCGCTCATTTTCGTGCTCGCGGCCGTTCTGTTCGCACAGAATTGCGGCTTGACCTCTCCGCCGGATAGGCCTCATCGGAACGGACAGAGGGAACTTTACATGGTTCCCGATCCGCCCCGTTAAGATAAAGACATGTCTTGCACATGTCTTTTTATTTTACTTATCCGAAGAGCCGCTTGATCCAAGATCTCTTTTTCTGGAAACCCAGAAGCGAGTGAGGTTTTTCTGAGAGATGGTCTTTGGCGAGCAGGAGAAGGCGGCGCCTTTCTTCTTCCACGGTCGCGCCTTCATATTCGCCGCTGTGCGCCGAGCTTCCTTCATAGCTCGGCTTTTTCATGTCCAAATGCATGCTGATCATTGTTTCTCCGTTCGCATTTTCAAGATAGATGTGAAAGCGGGGATAGAAGCGTCCCGGATCAAGGCTCCGTGCATAGCTGATCTCATCATTCTTATGCGGGTTATGGATCTCGATATAGCTGCAGGTCCGCAGGAAGTATTGTGGAGAAACGGAAAGTTTTGGGATAGTGAATCGCATGATATGATAATACTATGACAGGAGAAGTGCTTTTATTGATCTTCGCGTTTGCGCTGGTTGTCAGCGGATTGGTTGTCGGGATCGCGGTGCCGATCCTGCCGGGCGTACCCATGGCATGGCTCGGCATGGTCTTATTCGCGTACGCGACGCATTTTGCGGTCATTACCTGGCGCACCCTTCTTCTTTTTTTGGTATTTGTCATTGTAGCACTCCTCATCGATTTTGTCGCACCGCTGATCGGCGCGCGACGGTACCATGCGAGCAAGTATGGTCTTTATGGAGCGGGGCTTGGCGTTCTGTTTGGGATGGTGCTGTTGGGTCCGATCGGTATTTTGATCGGCCCTGCTGCCGGCGCGGTTATCGGCGAGCTTGCTTACGGCAAGGAGCCTGACGAGGCCATCGAATCCTCAAAAGGAGCCTTACTTGGCTTTTTGGCGGGAAGCCTGATCAAGTTCGTCCTTATTTTGGTCATGCTTGGCTTTATGCTTTCTGCTCTTTTTTAACCGACCGAGATGACCTTTTCCGGCAAGGAAAGGTTGTAATCAGTAATGAAATATAGACAGAGACAAGCCTCTCTTCAGAAGGGGGTGAAGGCGAAAAAGATCGTCGTGATCGGCGGCGGCACCGGTGTGTATATGGTTTTAAGCGCCCTCCGCAATGATCCCTATGATCTGACGGCGATCGTGACGATGGCCGATGACGGCGGCTCCACCGGCGTCCTTCGTGAGGAATTCGGGATCCTTCCGCCGGGCGATATCCGCCGCGCATTGATCGCGCTCTCAGACCCTGACCAGGCGATGCTTGCCGATCTTTTCGCGTACCGCTTTTCCGAAGGCGTCGGGCTGACCGGACATAATTTCGGCAATCTCTTCCTGACCGCGCTTCAGCGCCTCACCGGGGATTTCGAATCCGCGATCGCGGCCGCAGGATCGATCTTGGGAATGCGGGGGAATGTGATCCCGGTCACGCTTCGTGCTTCAACGCTTATGGCTGAGCTGGAGGACGGACGCGTGATCCGCGGGGAGACGCGCATCGATGTTCCGCAGCATGACGGACGGCTTCGCGTGAAGCGGGTCTGGCTTGATAAGGCTGCAACGATCAATCCGCGGGCGCGCGAGGCGATCCTTTCCGCTGATCTGATCATTATCGGTCCGGGAGACCTGTATACGAGCCTGGTTCCCAATCTGCTGGTCCGGGGAGTGCCGGAAGCGTTGCATCGCACGAAAGGAAAGGTGGCGTATCTGGTGAATGTCATGACCAAGTTCGGCGAGACGAGCGGTTTTTCAGCCTCTGATTTTGTCGGTGCGATCCAGCGCTATCTCCGTCCGAATACGCTCGATCTTGCGGTGATGAACAATAAGCGGCCCTCGCCCGGCCGTTTGCGCGGCTATGTCCGCGAACATGCTGAATTCGTGGTTCCTGACACGGATGCGATCAGATCAGGAAAATACGGACCGGTGCCGATCGCTCTCGATCTTATCCGTACGCGGGGATATGTTCGCCATGATCCTCAGAAAGTCCGGGATGTTGTCAAAATGATCATTTAGATATACAGTATCGCCAGTAGTTTCAAAGGAGGAAAAGAATGAGCGGTGCCGACCTTCGTCCGTGGAAGTGGGAAGTACTGCAGGGCTTGAAGCAGAAAAAAGACAGCGACGTTCGTTTCAGCGCGGTCCTGAGAACGGTGTTCGAAATGCGCTCCGGGCACATTCTTGCGGTCGGAAAACGATCGGGAGTGGATTACGAGGATGCGCTCCGGCATTGCCTGTATCTTCAAAGGCTCAGACTCGTCGATCTTGACCCGACCTGCGCCATCGATCCGTTCTCGACCTCGTTCGTTCTCTCGGAAAAAGGGCTTCTGATCGAGCGCGATCTCTACGGGCTCAACCTGCTCTCATAATATTCTCTCATCGGTTCCCCTTCGGGGGAACCTTTTTTAATAAAGATCCCCGCATGATGCGGGGATCTTTTCTTATTTCTTCACCAGGGCTTCGGTCTTTTTCTTCACTTCGGCCAAAAGCTTTTTATCCTCTTTGAGGATCTCTACGACCTTATCGAATCCAACACCAAGCTTTTGTCCTTCCATGGTATAGGTCGCCCCCGATTTGGTGACCGCGCCGTGTTTGAGCGCGGCATTGAGCACGTCGCCTTCGTAGGAAATACCTTCCCCGAAAAGAATATCGAACTCGGCTTCGCGGAACGGCGGCGCAACCTTATTCTTCGCCACTTTCGCCTTTACGCGGTTGCCGACCGAAACTTCTCCTTTTTTAACCTGGGCGATCCTGCGGACATCGATGCGGACCGAAGAATAGAATTTCAGCGCCCGTCCGCCCGGCGTCGTTTCAGGATTGCCGAACATGATGCCGATCTTTTCGCGCAGCTGATTGATGAAAATAATGAGCGTGTTCGATTTTGCCGAGATCGCCGTGAGCTTCCGGAGCGCCTGGGACATCATGCGCGCCTGGAGGCCTACATGATGCGCCCCCATTTCGCCTTCGATCTCCGCTTTTGGCGTCAGCGCCGCGACCGAGTCAATGACGATCACATCGATGATGCCCGATTTTACAAGGCTCTCGAGAATGTTCAACGCCTCCTCGCCGCTGTCCGGCTGGGAGATGAGGAGCTCTTTGATCTTCACGCCGAGCTTTGCCGCATAGTCAGGGTCCATGGCGTGTTCCGCATCAATGAATGCGGCCTTTCCGCCTTTGCGCTGCGCCTGGGCGATAACGTTCAATGCGAGCGTGGTCTTGCCGCTTGATTCGGGGCCGTAGATCTCGACGATCCTTCCTTTCGGCAATCCGCCGACGCCGAGCGCGAGGTCAAGCGAGAACGATCCGGTTGGGACCACATCAACATTGACCCTCTTCGCATCCCCAAGCTTCATGATGGCTCCTTCACCGAACTTATCCTGCAGGGACGACAACAATCCGTCGATATCTTTCGCTGATTCTTCCACCACTTTTTCTTTTTCTTTTGCCATAACAATAATCTTAATTATGTTTTGCGCGACCCCTCCAGTCTACCATTGTTCCGTTCGCGGCGGAATGGATGATGTTGATATCCTCGCGGTCCGCTAATGCGTGATGACCGAGGCCGGCGTGGTTGTGCCTGTTGCGGTCGAAATGACCTGGCGAGTGACGCTTATCTGGCGTCCCAAGAAACGCTGTGCGGCGAACGTGATGTCATTGAGGCCCGGCTGGAGCGGCAGATCCTTGGAAAAAACACCGTTCGTATCGATAAACACCTCGGTCCCGTTGATGGTCAGCTTATCCTGCCGGTCGAGCGTACCGGAAACGACAATATGGCTATCGGACGTCGTCGTGATCACCTGCGCCGGGTTCGTGATGCGAAGGTTCGGCGTGCCAAGGAGATTGCCGACGTTTACGAGAAGATAGGCCGCAAGGAGGACTCCCGTGACGCCCCAGAAGATCTGTGTGCGGCTGATGCGGCGGATCGCAAAGCGGTTCTCGGGAAGCGTATCGTAGCGCCCCGATGTCTTATGCGCCAGCTCCTTTCGATAAAGATCCCAGATCTCATCGTGATCCAGATGAAGCACTTCCGCGATCTTTTTGAGATAGCCGCGGACATACGGCGCCGGCGGCAGTTTTTCGAGCTCGACGTTCTGGATCGCCCAAATATAGCGTTCGGAAATGCCGGTCAGTTGAGCCAGCTTTTCGTGGTCGACGTTCCTTAATTCCAGCGCTTCGGCGAGAAGTGTTTTGAGGTCATGATGCGGTTCGTTCAGGGAAGGCATAGGCGATGGTCAATTAATCTTAGTTTAGTACAGGCAGGGCCATATTACAATTGCGTATTTTACGGGCCTTCTGGACGCCAGAAAGCGGATACAGTACGATAATACCGATGCCCGGGTGGTGAAATGGCAGACACGACAGACTTAAGATCTGTTGCTCGCAAGAGCGTGTCGGTTCGAGTCCGACCCCGGGCACAAAAAAGAAAAACCGAAGTCCGTTCGGTTTTTCTTTTTTCATGCATGGACTCGAACAAGCCGCACCCCGTATCAGGAAGGAATGGGAAACCGAAGGTGTCCCAGACGGGGGTCGGGGTGCGGCGGAAGGTTCGGCAAGCGAGCGGGCTATCCAGCCGCGAGCGCAGCGAAAGTCCGACCCCGGGCACAAAAGAACACAAAACCTCTTTCACGCAGTGCCGGGTTCTTACACTGCTTCAAAGAGGTTTTGTTTTTGAGAAGGATAAAGATAAAGAACCGGGCGGGCTATTCAGCCGCGAGCGCAGCGAAAGTCCGACCTCGGGAACTCTTTCAGTAAGCTTAAGACAAGAAAAATAAAAAAACGCTCCGATGATGGTCGGAGCGTTTGCTCTAGATCTTCTCCCAGAACTCGTCGGGAAGCTTTGAGCATTGTTCGATCGCGAGACTGATGTCGCCCGGGTAGCCCGTTTTCGGATTCGCTTGTTTGAATCCGAGCGTATGCAGGCTCGGGATCGGCTTCGGAGGCGTTAGCACGACGATGCGGTGGGGGACGAACGCATCTTTCGCCTCCACATTCGTTGCCGCCTCCCTCAGGCCATCGGCGAAATGCCGTATCCGTCGATGGAGTGTTTTATGCAGCGGATTCGCATCATCGAAATGTCCTGAAGGATTATTTTCGATGATGTCATAGCCGCGTCCTCGGGCATACTTGATCTCGCGGGTATCGAGTTGCAGGACGCAATCGCGAAACCCGGAGATGAACTGCTTCAGGAACGACGGTTCTCCGTAGTTGTGACTCGTGGCGCTGAACTGATCGTTCATAAGAACGAAGATCGTATCGCACCGCGCCTTCAGTGCTTCGTTCAGCATGAAGGACATGCCGTCGCCGTACCAATCGCCGTCGATGCAGACGGACGGAAGGAATCCGTACAGGCCGGTTGTCGCTTGGAGGATCTTTTTGATCCGGCTCGGATCTTTCCGTACTTCCATATTATGGTTTGAAAAGGCGACGAACCGTTTCTTGTTCCGGTTATTTGCAACGATGTGGAACTTGATCGGAGACTCTACGACCTTGCCGCAGTCGATGGGGTCGATGATGAGATCCCAGATATGCCGCTCGTCATAGACCGCCGGCGGAAGCCAGACGACCTTTTTCCAATCCCATTTGTTGAAGAGACTGTCCGATCCGAGCTCCTGAATGCGGAGCCACAATTTTTCAGTTTCCTCAATGCTCCATTCCGTGCTCATGAGCTTCGCGGCTGTCAGCGCTCCGACGGAAACGCCTTGAACGTAATCCGCCGTGATCCCTTTTTCCGCAAGCGCTTTGGCGAATCCCATGCTGTAGCAGCCGGCAAGTCCGCCGCCGGTAAAGATAACCCCGACCTTTCCGAGATTTCTCACAGTTCACCTCGTATGTGCAGGTTCAAAGAACTTTACCCACAGAATACCGCCTTTATTGACAAAAATCAAGAATAAATGGCTGCTATATTCTACGAAAAACTCCCGCTTGCTGCGGGAGTTTTTACGGGTTAGTTCAGGCTTACTTTCAGTTTCTTTGAACGCTGGCGGTCCACCTTCGGCATCTTGATCATCAGGACGCCGTTCTTAAGCGAGGCAATGGATTTTTCCGGATCGATCTCCTGCGGGAGGATCACGGAGCGGGAGAACTTACCCCAATAGCACTCCTGGTAGAAATAATCCTCTTCGGCGATCTTTTTCACCTTTTCGCGCTTTCCGCGGATCGTGACCGCTTCGGGGGAGATGTCGACGTCGAGATTGTCCGGTTCAACGCCGGCGATCGTCGACTCAACGACGATATCATTCGGCGTCTGATAGACGTCGATCGTCAGCTGGCCTTCGCCCTCGTCCATAAGATCGGCGATCGAAGCCTCTTTCTTTTCCTCTTTCGGAGCATGCTCATGCTTCGGCGCGTCGGCGACCGGAGCGGCCTTGGCGAGCTCGACGTTCGGTTCGATCTCGGTCTCCTCGGACGAATCTGCGATCCCTTCAAAGAATTTTTTTGCTTCCTGGTCCATATCTATAGTTTTTTTAATTTTTCAAAATCGTATAGAACGAAGAGTGCGGCGACGATCACGAAGATCGTGGGCACCACCACCGGTTCATATATCAGTATAAGATAGTTGAAGATGACGTGCAAAGTTGTTGCGACCGCGAAACCGACCAGGAGCAGGCGGGTCTTGCCGGACGCGATCGAGCGCGCCCAGTAATAACCGAGCGTGCCGGAAGTGACCGTATGGAGCAGGGTTGCCCCCAGAAAACGGAGGGTCATTGCCTCGAAGACGAGGTCGGTCGATCTGACCGCGGCGACGACATTTTCCACCGCCGCAAATCCAAGCGCCGCAACGATCATATAGATCATGGCATCCACCGGCTCATCGAATTCTTTCCAATGCACGGCGGTGACCAGTTTTGCCGCGCTGAATTTGAACACTTCTTCGACCGCGCCAAAGACGGCAAAGGCGATCAAACTATATTGCCCGATCCCGACCGCGGCTCCGGCCAGGTTGAGCGCAAGCTGCACGAAAAGCGCGCCGAACGTACTGAGCGCACCGATGATAAAGGTCTCCGCGATCAGTGTTTTCGGCTCCGGATGCGGATCTTCATGGAGATAGAACACGAGCCATGCGAACGACGGCAGGAGGCCGAGCGCGAGCGCAAGATAAGGCATACCTCAGTTTACCATTTCTCCACCATCAGTAGTCCGCGCGGATCGCCCGGAAGCATCTGCCAGATCTGTTCGGTGATGAACGGCATGAACGGGTGCAGGAATTTCATCGATTCCGAGATGATCTCGAGAAGGACCGCCTGCGCCGCCGCCGCATCCGCGGCATTGTCCGATTTGATGCGTTCCTTTGACTGCTCGATCACCTTGTCCGCGAACGTGTGCCAGAAATAATGATAGGCGGTTTCCGCGGCGTGATTGAAGTCGTATTTATTGAGATAGCCGGTGATCTTCTTTTTCGCCGCCGCGAGGTCTTTGAGGCTCTTTTTGTCCTCGGTGGTGAACTTCGGCTTTGCGGAAAGTTCGCGGTGGTTCATCAGGACGAAGCGGGATGCGTTCCATACTTTGTTCGCGAAGTTCCGGTACCCGCGGATCTTGTCCTCGGAGATGATCGGGTCGTTCCCGGCGGTCGTGCCGATGATCAGCGCCATGCGGACCGCGTCGGTGCCGTACTGATCGGCAACCTCGAGCGGATTGATGACGTTCCCTTTTGACTTGGACATCTTCTGGCGCTCTTTGTCGCGGACAAGTCCGTGAAGGTAGACGGTCCTGAACGGAATTTTTCCGGTGCGGTAGATCCCGAACATCGTCATGCGCGCGACCCAGAAGAATAAGATATCCCAGCCGGTTTCCATGACGTCGGTCGGATAATAGGTCTTAAAGTCGCCAGGCTTGTTCGCCATGAGCGTCGCGAACGGCCACTGCCCGGAGGAGAACCAGGTGTCGAACACGTCCTGTTCCTGTGTCAGCGAGGTTCCGCCGCAGTGCGGGCATGTGGTCGGCTGTTTTGTCGTAACAATGACCCCTTCTTTTTCTTTGCAGACAGCCGTGCGTTGGTCGGCGCAATACCATACCGGAATACGGATGCCCCAGACGATCTGACGGGAGATGTTCCAGTCGTGCAGATTCTTCATCCAGTGCATGAACACTTTTTCGTAACGCGCCGGGATGAATTTTATTTTCTTCGACTTTACGGCTTCGACCGCGAGATCGCGGAGAGATTTTTGACCTTTGCGCGCCGGTTTTTCGGTCATCTTCACGAACCACTGCATCATGATGCGCGGCTCGATGGTCGTATTGCATTTATAGCAGACCGCGACCTGGTGCTGGTAAGCCTCTGGTTCTTTTGCAAAATGCGGACGTAAGAGTTCCACGGACTTTTCCCGCGCCGGGACGACTTTGAGCCCTGCGAGGTCAGCTCCCGCTTCGGCGGTCAGTTTTCCGAACTGATCGATGACCGAGAACGGCGTAGCGGTGATCTCGGTGCGATGATCCTGCCAGATGGCGAAGTCGGCCGGGTCGTGATACGGCGTGATCTTCAGTGCACCGGTCCCGAAGCCGAGCTCCACGTGCGCGTCGGCGATGACAGGGATGGCGGTTCCGGTCAGGGGATTCAAAACGTTCTTGCCGATGAATGTGCTCCACTTCGATTTCGGATGGACCGCGATCGCGATATCGGCAGGGATCGTTTCTGGGCGGGTCGTGGCAACCTCTATATAACTTTTGACTTTTGACATTTGACCTTTGACTTCTTGGAGCTGGTATTTGATGTAATAGAGCTTGTCGAGCTTCTCCTCGTGCTTGATCTCCAGTTCGGAAAGCGTGGTTTGATGTTTCGTGCACCAATTCACCGGTTTTTCGGCGCGATAGACGAGGCCGTCATTGTAGAGCTGTTCGAAGGTCTGATAGACAACGTCAATGATATTGTCGTCGAGCGTGAATTTTTCGCGGGACCAGTCGCAGCTGGCGCCGAGCTTTTTAAGCTGGCCTTCCATATATTTTTTGTTCGCCAGCGTGAAGTCTTTGATCTCGTTGTACAGCTGTTCGCGCGGCATGCCCCAGAATGAGCGCCCTTCTTTTTCCAGTTTTTTGGTGTAGACGACCTGTGTTTCAAAACCGGCATGGTCGGCGCCCGGAAGCCAGAGCGTCTTTTTTCCCTGCATGCGCTGATAGCGGATCATGATGTCCTGCAGGGTCACGAACAGCGCGTGGCCGATGTGGAGGGAGCCGTTCGCGTTCGGCGGCGGCATGATGATCGTGAACGGTTTCTTATGGCGCGCCGGCAGGTTGTCCGGATCGAAATAGCCGGACCGATCCCAGAGCGCGTAGATCGTTTCTTCAACTGTTTTCGGCTCGTACGCCGGAGGAAGTTCTTTCTGCATAGTACGGAGTATACCGTATTTTTCCGGGAGGGAAAAGATAAAATAGCCTCTTGACCGGTCCGGGTGTATGCGCTATCATTCAAATATAAGTTTGAATGATATGAGTCTCTCCCTCCGGACGAAGCGCGTCGCGGCGCTTTCCAAAAAATTACAGACCGCCGGCGATCCGGTACGATTGAAGATCCTCTGCTATCTTTTCACGGCCCGGCAGGCGTGCGTGTCCGAGATCGCGAAAACGCTTGATATGTCCGTTGCCGCCGTATCGCACCATCTTCAGGCGCTTGCGCATGAAGGGTTGCTGGTATCGGACCGCGACGGAAAACGGATCTGTTATGCGCTGGCTCCGTCGGAGCTCATGGTCGATCTCAAAAAGTTCATTTGTAAATACAATTAATCTTTATTTCTCTATGCCAAACACCACATCACCCAAGGTCACCATCTATTCGACGCCTACCTGCGTCTATTGTAAAATGGCTAAAGAGTTCATGCAGAAAAATAATGTCGCGTTCGAGGATATCGACGTGACGAAGGATCAGTCCCGCGCCCGCGAGATGATCATGAAGAGCGGACAAATGGGCGTGCCGGTGATCGACATCGACGGTTCGATCGTTGTCGGTTTCCAGCCGCAGGTATTCCAGCATCTTTTGAAGAAATAATTCATTCAAAATATCATATGCGGATCGTAAAAAATGAAAGCATGCTTGATCGCTGGGTTCGCGTCGTTCTTGCGGCGCTCCTGACCGTCGGCGCAATGCTTTGGGCAAGCGGATGGGTCCAGATCGTGCTCTTGGTTGTCGCCGCGGTATTATTGATCACGGCGCTGACCGGATTCTGCGCGCTGTACATGCCGTTCGGTATCTCGACACTTAAAAAAGAAGGGACGGACCAGCAGTAGTAAGGATAAAAAATTCCCCTCCGACCCGGGTCGGAGGGGAATTTTT
>JAGWYA010000002.1 GCA_018969615.1 Patescibacteria group bacterium
AACGTCTTATGGATATCGCGCAATTCTTTGTTGGTCAGGTGAGTATAGATCTGCGTCGTTGAAATATTGCTGTGCCCAAGCAGTTCCTGAACCGAACGAAGATCGGCGCCGTTCACCAAAAGATCGGTCGCGAACTGATGGCGGATCTGATGCGGTGTAATGCGTTTTGCGATGCCGGCTTTCCGGCGATAGAGCTCCACCAGCCGCTGCACCGCCCGCGGCGTAATCTTCCCTAAGACCTTCGGCTGCGCGAGCGCGGAGGTTTGCTTCGATAAACTAACAAAGAGGTGCTCCAGCGCATCGGTACGCTTATCAAGATAGTTCTTGATCGCCGCCTTCGCCCGGTCGGACAGAAAAACCACGCGCAGTTTTTCACCCTTGCCGCGGACCGTCATCTCGCCGCGATCGAGATTGATATACCGGTCCAGATTGCACAGCTCGGAGATACGAAGCCCGGTCGAGAACAGCATCTCCAGGATCGCCCGGTCGCGAAGACCGCGAAGCGTGTCCTGCGGCGGCCCGCTCAGGAACCGCTCAAGGTCCGCATACTCAATGATATCGATCTGCCGGCGGGGGATCTTCGGCAGTTCGATCTTGTCCGGCGAAAGCGCATCATGATCGGTCTTCACGAGATATTTCAAAAAATTACGGATCGCGATCGCATAATAGGTCTGCGTGATCTTCTTCAGCTGCTGCTCTCCGCGGGCAAGATGCACGCGGAAATCCTTGATGCTTTCCGCGGTGATATCCTCGACGCGGCGGAGCTTCGCATGATCAATGAACGCGCGCAGATACCGCTCGTAGTTCTCCCGTGTTTTCGGGGATCGGTTCTTTTCGATCTCCAAGTAATCGAGGTATTCTTTCAATAATTTTTCGATCTCGCTCATACCCTCAGTATATCCTATATTGTGCGACAGGTAACTTTAGGGCTTGCATTTTTTCGCAAAGTAGTGTACTATATAAACCAATATGTTATCGACCCGCCAAAAACAGAACGCGTCAAAGGAATTCAAAAAGCACGACACGGACACCGGCTCGCCGGCGGTTCAGGTCGCGGTACTGACCCGTTCGATCGAAGAATTGACCGGGCACCTCAAGAAGCACCGCAAGGATAATCACTCCCGCCGCGGCCTTTTGAAGATGGTCGGAAAACGGAAGCGCCTGTTGGACTATCTCGCAAAAACGGACGAAAAAGGTTATAATGCGACTATTAAGAAGTTGGGCTTAAAAAAATAACCATGGAAATCTGGGACTAAAAAAATAATTTATTGCGGTTCGTTCCCCGTGTACGAATCCATACAAATGCTCCGTACGGACTCCGTAGGATCATTTGTGTGAATTTGTATCTTGGGTCGCACTGCACCCCCTATCTGTGAAACGAAAAGATCAGCGAGTGGGCATTTTTGTAGACATTCAAAATCTCTACCACTCCGCAAAAAACCTGTATCACGCACGCGTGAACTATAAAGAGCTCATGAAAGAGCTTGTCGCCGACCGTAATCTCGTCGGTGCATATGCGTATGTCGTAAAAAGCGAAACCGCCGAAGGCGAAGCGGCATTTTTTGACGCGCTGGAAAAAGCGGGGCTTCAGCTCCGGAGCAAAGACCTTCAGATCTTTGCCGGCGGACAGAAGAAAGCCGACTGGGACGTCGGCATGGCCGTCGATGCGATCAGGATGTGCGAACCGCTCGACGTCGTGATCCTGGTGACCGGCGACGGGGATTTCATCCCGCTCGTCGAATACCTCCGGGTCGGCAAAGGAAAGACCGTCGAAGTGGCCGCATTCGGACGAAGCGCCTCGGGCAAGATCAAGGAGGTCGCGGACGAGTTCATCGATATCGAAAAACTCCCCCGCGTGATCCTGAGAACGCAGCGTCGGCACTATCGGGACCGGCAGCAGAAAGAACCGCAGGATAATTAATCATAAAAAACACTATGGACTTCAAACGAAAAAAATTCACCACTGAGCTCGCCGGCAAACCGCTGACGCTCGAAGTATCCCGCATCGCCGACCAGGCCGATGCCGCCGTCATGGGCACCTACGGGGAAACCACCGTCCTTGCGACCGTGGTCATGGGCAAGAAAGATATCGACAAGGACTATTTCCCGCTGATGGTGAACTACGAAGAGAAGTTCTACGCCGCAGGCAAGATCCTCGGCAGCCGCTTCATGCGCCGCGAAGGAAAATCCAGCGATGAATCCATTTTGAGCGGCCGTCTGATCGACCGTACCATCCGCCCGCTTTTTAACCAGGCCATGCGCCGCGAGATCCAGGTCGTCGTGACCGTTCTCTCATTCGACGGCGAAAATGACCCTGACTTTATCAGCCTTCTGACCGCTTCAGCCGCGCTCGCGATCTCTCCGGTACCATGGGGAGGCCCGGTCGCCGGCGTAAAGCTTACGCAATTCAAGGACAGTTCTGCGCTTGCAATGAACGCATCCTTGCCGGACCTGAAAAAGCCGTTCCTGTTCGACGCATTCGTGTCGGGCACGAAAGAACGCCTCAATATGATCGAACTTGAAGGCGATGAAGCGAATGAAAAAGAAGTGGTCAAAGCGTTCGCGCAGACCCAGGACGAGATCAAGAAATTGGTCGTCTGGCAGGAATCCATCGTGAAGGAGATCGGAAAACCGAAAGAAGAGGTCTATCTCGTCTCGCCGGATGAAAGCCTGAAAAAGCAGGTCGTTGCATTCCTTGAGGGGCGTCTCGAAAAAGCGGTTTATCATCCGCTTAAGACGGAAATGTATAAGAATTTAAATGCACTGAAGAAAGAGCTGCACGACAAACTGGTCGTGGAAGGCCGCGATGAAAAAGCGCTTGCCGCAACTGACGCGCTCTTTGAAGAAGAGATCAATCAGCTGATCCATAAGAAGATCCTCACGGAGGAAAAGCGTCCGGACAGCCGCAAACTGAACGAAGTGCGCGAGCTCGGCGCCGAAGTCGGCATTCTCCCGCGCGTGCACGGTTCTTCCGTCTTTGTCCGCGGCAACACGCAGTCGCTCTCCGTCACCACGCTCGGTGCGCCGGGCGACAACCAGCTTGTCGAATCTCTTGAAGAGACCGGCAAGCGCCGCTTCCTTTTGCACTACAACTTCCCGCCGTACTCGGTCGGTGAGATCGGTCCATTCCGCGGCCCGGGTCGCCGCGAGATCGGCCACGGCAACCTTGCGCACAAAGCGCTCCGCGCGCTCATTCCGCCGCAGGAAGAATTCCCGTACACGATCCGCGTGGTATCCGAGATCCTTTCTTCGAACGGTTCATCCTCAATGGCGACCGTGTGCGCCGGCAGCTTGTCGATGATGGACGCAGGCGTTCCGCTCCGCAAACCGGCAGCCGGTATCGCCATGGGTCTCATCCTCAGCGATGACGGAAAGGACTTCAAAGTGTTGACCGATATTCAGGGCCCTGAGGACCACCACGGCGACATGGACTTCAAAGCCGCGGGAACCGATGCGGGCGTGACCGCGATCCAGATGGACGTAAAGATCCAGGGTATCACGATCGAAATGCTCGAAAAGACCCTCGCACAGGCAAAAGAAGCGCGCCTCCACATTTTAAAGACGATCACCGGCGCATTGCCGGCACCGCGCAAAGAGCTTTCCAAATATGCGCCGAGCATCATCACGATCATGATCGATCCTGAAAGGATCGGTGAACTGATCGGCCCGGGCGGCAAAGTGATCAACGGCATCATTGAGAAGACCGGCGCAACGTCGATCGACATCGAAGATGACGGCCATGTCTTCATCACCGCAAAGGACCAGGAAACCGGCAAGAGAGCGCTCGCCGAAGTCGAAGGCATCATGAAAGAGTATAAGATCGGCGATGTCGTTGAAGGAACGGTTGTGAAGATCCTCGAATTCGGCGCGATCGTCGAGTTCGCACCCGGCCATGACGGCATGGTCCATGTTTCCGAGCTCAAAGAAGGGTTCGTGAAGCGCGTGGAGGACGTCCTGAAGGTCGGCGACTTCGTCAAAGCGAAGATCGTCAAAATGGACCACGGGAAGATCGGCCTCTCCATCAAGCAGCTGAAGTAATAGACTTGATAAGTTTGCGGCCATAGTTTATAAAAGATAAGACTCCACAGTGATGGAGTCTTATCTTTTTCAAAGGAGGAAAAGAAAAGACATGGCATCGTACTCATACAACGATGCGGGCCAGTTCATTGACAGGTCAAAGATCCTTATCAGCGGACACGCACGAAGCCAATTCTTCGATCGTGTCAAAGAGGCATATCGCTTTTGCCAAGATCAGGGGGTGCGGGAGAAAAAAATGCTCAGCGTAATCGGCGCTCCGCGTCTCGCCACCTATGAGGAGGCGGATCAATGGATCCGACGGCTCTTAAACGAGGCGACCGCCCATAACGCCATAACAAAAACACGGGGCGTGGATGCGGTCCTCGCATACTTGCGGACGAATGAGCGCGTCTTCTATTTACGCGCCGGTCATTGGCAGTTTGTGATCACGCCGCACAATGAACGCCGGGGTTTCTACGCCATTAAAACCGTCCTCTGGCTTGATGATCGGATCTATCAGCGCCTGCAGAGCTAAAAGGGTATCCCCAACGAATTTGTTGGGGATTTTTGTTACTATGCTACAATAAAAGGTATACAACCCTCGGTATGCCGGCTCCGATCTGAGCCGCGTATCGCACGGCATTTAATAAAGTCGCTTCAACGAAATTAACATAATTAATCTGGTCCGCACGATACCGTCGGATCACCACCTACTACGTATGGATAATAATTCACCTTTGGGCATGAATCAGCAGCCGGGAGGAATGCCGCCGGTTCCGCCGCAGCGGCCGACGACTCCGCCACCGCCGCCACCGCCGGAGATCACGCTCCGCACGATGCAGTCCGATATGCAGGATCTTAAGCAAAGCGGCGGAGCCGGATCCGCTCCGAAGCCGTTCACGCCTCCGGAACTGAAATCTGATCTGCGACAGTCAATGACCCCGCCTCCGATGCCGAAAATGCCGCAGGGCAGTTTAGGCGAGCCGCGCCCGGCGATGCCGGCAGGTTCAGCAGCGCCGAAGATCGAAGCCGAAGCTCCGAAAGGAGGGAACTGGAAAAAGATCGTCCTCTGGGGCGGCATCCTTATCGTGATCGTCGCCGCCGGCGTTGCAGGCTATCTCTTTGTTTACCCGGCGCTCTTCCCGCAGGTTCCGCCGGCGCCGCCTGCTCCGGTAGTAACCCCGGTCCAAACACCGACCCCGGCTCCATCACCGATGCCAGCCGCCCCGGTGACCGCTCCTGCGACAACGACCGCAACCTCAACCGAGGCAACCGCAACGACGACGCTGAGCGCGACGACACCGGCGCCTGCACCGGCCCATGTTTCGCTTCTTGCATCCGTTGCAAACACCATCCCGCTGACCATCTCGCCGCTTGACCTTGTGACCCTGAAAGCTGCATTGCAGACCGAAGCGCAAAAACTGGGTGCAACCGATACCCTCACCGAGGTCACGCTTCACGATGCGAACGATCAGATGCTGACCGCGGGAAATGTCATGTCCGCGATCCTTCCTGATCTGACCGCAGGCACCGTCACGAATCTCTTCAATGCCGACATGACGACGGCGCTCTACAAGGACGCGAACGGCGTCTGGCCGGTCTACATCCTGCAGTTAAGCACGACCGCAAGCCAGGTAGCGGCACAGCCAACCGTGACCGGACTCGAATCATCGCCGAACCTCGCGAACCTCTTTATTTCGGCACCGGGCGCCGCAGCGGCAACCGCCTTCAAGAGCGGTACCGTGAACGGGACTGCGACCCGCTATATGCCGTACACGACGACCGGCGCATCGCTGAACATCGCCTGGTCCGGAACGAAACTGGTCATCAGCACGTCATACAACGGCGTGAAAAAAGTTCTGAGCGACCTGAAATAACGATAGAATGAGATCGTTCAAAAAACCGCTTCGACTTTGGTCGGAGCGGTTTTTTATTACACCTCGTCGCGCAGCCGGTAATGGAATGCTTCGCTGAGATGCTTCAAGGTCACCTGATCGCTCCGATCAAGGTCCGCGATCGTCCGCGCCGTCTTGAGCGCCCGATAATAGCCGCGCGCGGATAAGGTTTGTTTTGCATACAGTGTTTTTAAGAACTGTTCGCCTTCGGCATCAAGAGGGACCAGCGTATCGACCATGCGCGAGGTCATCTCGGAATTCGTCATGATCGGGACCCCCGCCGCACGGAACCGCTCTTGCTGTCGCAGGCGCGCATCGGCGATCTGTTTTCGCATTGCCGCAGCGCCTTCCGTATCGCGCGTGCGCGCACGCAATTCATCAAGCTTCACGCGCGGAACTGCGATCTGCAGATCGATGCGGTCAAGCAGCGGACCGGAGATCTTCTTTTGATACCGGATCGTCTCATAGGCGGAACAGGTGCATTCCTTTTCGTCATCCCCGTAATATCCGCACGGGCACGGGTTCATCGCCGCAACCAGGATGAATTTCGCCGGAAAGACCAGATTGTTCTTCACGCGCGAGATCACCACTTTTCCGCTCTCCAGCGGCTGGCGCAGCGCCTCTAAAAGATCACGCCTGAACTCGGGAAGCTCATCAAGGAACAGAACGCCGCGATGCGCAAGACTGATCTCGCCGGGGCGGGGATTCTGTCCGCCGCCGATGACCGCGACCGGGGATGCGGTCTGATGAGGGGACCTGAACGGACGCCAGCTGATGAACGCATCGTGCTTCAAAAGGCCCGCAGCGCTATAGATCTGCGTAACCTCAATGATCTCATCGTGCGCCGGCGGCGGGAGGAGCGATCCGAGCGCCTGAGCCAGCATCGTTTTTCCGGTTCCCGGACTTCCCTGCATCAGCAGATTATGACCGCCTGCCGCGGCGATCATCAGCGCGCGCTTTGCCGGCAACTGCCCTTTGATGTCCGCGATATCAACAAGATGGTGCGCCGACGAAAGCGATCCCCGGAGATCGGTCCGCGGCTGGAGAACGTTCGACGCACGTCCTTCAAGCATAAGAATAAGTTCCTGTAATGTGGCCGCGGGGAGCACCGAGACCCCTTCGACGATCGCCGCCTCAGCTGCGTTCGCCTTCGGGACCACAACGGTTGTGAAACCGGCACGATGCGCGGCACGGGCGATGTTTAAAACTCCGCTCACGCTCCGGATCGCTCCATCCAAAGCGAGCTCGCCCGCAAAAAGCATCGCGGAAGCATCGAACGCTTTCATCTGCTTGGTCGCCAGGAGATAGCCGATCGCGATCCCGAGATCATATTGCGATCCGGTCTTCTTCACATCGGCGGGAGCCAAGTTCACCACGATCTTCCGGTTCTCCCGATTCGGCGGCTTCACGCCGCTGTTCTTCAGCGCCGAGCCGACGCGTTCTTTTGCTTCTGACAACGATTTATCCGCAAGCCCGACGATCGCAAAACTATGCAGCCCCGAATGGATATCCGTCTCGATCTCGATCACCTGCGCATCGATCCCGTCAACCGATGCGGAAAAAACCTTGGAAAGGTTCATGAAATATGAGAAAAACCCGTGCCATGACGGGGTAAATAAAAAAGCCCGGAACCGACGATCCGGAGGAAGGGGTCAGAAAAACGTATTTTTCTGGTGGGACACATAACGTGGCGTACGGTGTGAAATGATACCTATCGTAATAGGGAAATAAGCTCTATGGCTTATTTCATGCACATGTTACTTGTAGTGAGCTTGCCGAACTATTTTTTCTGCTTGCAGGCTTTGCAAAGCCGGGATTCGGGATCGATCTTCAAAACCTCAAGCGGGATCGCTTTGCCGCACTGCTCGCATTTCCCGTACTCTTTGCTGTCGATCTTGCCCAGAGCGTGTTCGATCTCGGCCAAGCGCTCCTTCAATGCGGTCGTGATACCAAGCTCGTTGCCGGTCTCTTCCGCTTCGTCGGCCTCTTCCGACATATCCTCGCCTTCGACGTCATCGCCGAAATCAGGCGTCTTTGAATGCCGCGCAACTTCCGCGTCTAATTCTCCCGCTTCTTTTTCCAGCTGCTCTTTCAGAGCTTGCATTTCTTTTTCAGTAAGCATGCCCTTATTCTAGTACAGCCGGCGGTTTTGTAAAGCGCCTTCCGGTACGAAAAACGCTATTTGACAGTGCAATTTTTTTATGGTACTCTATAAAACAAGTTAGCCAGTACCTTGTACAACAGCAGAAGTGTCGTTAAATCAACCCCCAATACGGGGCAGGAGAGGTGTACGACCATGAAGAACGAGTCGAGAGCGCAGGAGCTGGAAAAGAAGTACGGCCTCGTCTACAAGCTCGCCTCGAACGTCTCGACGACCGTCGGGACGCTGGAGAACCTGAAGCACAACGGGCAGGCACCGACGTCCGAGCAGGTTTCGGCGAGCGTCGAGGCGAAGATGAAACTCCAGAGGGCCGCGATCGAGCTTTCCCCGAGGAAAGTCTCGGAGGTGGCGGAGTACGTCGAGCGGATGGCCTTCGCGTCGGCGATGGTTCCCGAGGGGAACAGACTCGTCTGGAAGCCCGAAGTGAGCTCGAGCATCGCGAACCGGCTCGTCTCGCTCCGGGAGGCGTTCGTCCTGAAGACGGAGGCTGAGGCGAAGCAGGACAGCCGCTGGAAGATCTGCTCGTCGCGGATCCTCTTCGTGCGGTCCTTCATCAACCTGGCCAAGGTGACGGGCTACGAGCCGCGCCACGGCATGAACCCGCGCGCGGTGCGCGAGGTCCTGGAGATGGCGGACAAGCAGCTGAAGCATCTCGAGACGACGACGCTCGGAGACGCGGACAAGCGGATGAAGATGTGGGAGTCCGCGAAGCGCCTGCGGAGCGTCGCGCCGAAGCACTGGCTCGTCGAGAAGAAGCCGGAGCCCAAGCAGTACCAGGGCGAGTCCGGGTCGTTCAAGCTCGGCGCCGCGTGCGGCGTCGAGTCCGACACGACGGCCAATCCGTCCCCGAAGAAGGCGAAGAAGCGCCCGAAGTTCACCTCGGGCGGGGAGCAGAAGGCGTAAGCCGGCGACACACGCCCCACCGATACCGATCAACTCGGTATCGGTGGGGCACCAATTTCTTACTGAGTGCACATCTGATGATCGAACCAAAGTTGGATCATGAAATGTGTTCTTTGACAGCTGGAAAATAGCACAGAGTCAAAACTGACCTGATTTGTTGACGCATACACCGTACCGAAGGAGGTCGTATGAACAAAAATGAGACCGGCGGAGCGTACTTCATCGCTCTCGGCGGCGGCAGCAACATCGGCGCAAAGATGCTCGTCCTGGTCTTTCCGCGGGAAAAGATGATCTTCATCTTCGACTGCGGCATCGGGATGTTGCCGAAGAACGGCAACGCGGATAACATCTACCTTTCAGATCTCGCGAAGTTCGCTGAGCTGATGGCGATGCATCCCGGATTCCGGGTCGTGCTCATGCTCACGCATGCGCATATGGATCACATCGGCGGAGTTCCGCTTCTGAAGAAGCTCTACCCGCAGATCGAGATCCGCAGCACCGAGCCGACGGCCGGGGTCATGGAAGTGATGTGCCGGGATTCGATCAAGATCCGCAAAGGATCCGATCTGCCCGAACACTACACCGAAGATGACCTCGTCAGATGTATAGAGTCCATTCATATCGTCCGGTCGGCTGACTGGATCGATCTGAAGCACAGCGGTTTCATGGTTCGGTTCGAACCCGCAGGTCATATCTGCGGAGCCTCGACCGTCCTCGTGAAAACCCCGTACGGGATCTTCGCGGATTCCGGGGACATCAGCTTCTACGACACCACGACGGTTCGGGGTGCCTCCAAGAAGCTCTTCGACCAAGTTCGGTGGCTGTCGATCGAATCCACGAACGGAGATGTTTCGATCGAGGATCCGGAGACTGTCATGAGCGAGCTGGTGAAGGCGACTCTCGACATCAAGCGCAATAAAGGGAATAGCCTCATACCCGGATTCGCAAATGGCCGCGGACCGGATGTCGCGATCCGCCTCGGGAGAGAACTGCAGAAATACGGAATCAATGTGTGGTCAGGCGGGCTTCTCCGTCAAGTTACGGAGAGTCAAAGCAAGGCTCATTGGGGTTCCGATCGCCGCTTCCGGTATTCTTACCATCGGGGAAAGATGGGGAAACCGGTATTCAACCTGGAGCCTGAGAACGTTCGCTGGGTTCACGGATACAACTTCGGCGATATCGTTGATTCCTCGGGGAACGTCGTCGTCATTCCGAACGGGATGGTCGAGGCGGGGTACGCTCAGGACTTCCTTTCGGAATGGGCCGGGGACAGACGAAACGGCATCTTCATCGTCGGCTACCAAGCCGAAGGAACGAAAGGAAGGGAGCTTCTCGGCCTCAAGCCGGGCGGGAAGATCACCCTGACAAGTCCCATCAACGGGCACAGCGAGGAGATCACAGTGAACGCGACCGTGCGGCAGTTCCGTTTCTCAGGACACGCGGACGGCGACCAGCTCGCCGACTGGGTGCACCGGATGAACACGCACGACGGTCGTTCGCTCGACAAGATGATCCTGGTGCACGGAAATCCGAACGGACAGGAGGGTTTGCGTCAGAAAGCTCTGGCGCTGCCCAACAGTCCGAAAGAGATCCTCATCGGGAAAAACTGCGAGATCATCAAGCTGTAACGACAAGACCCCATGCACAACGTGTGTATGGGGTCTTTTTTTATTTTTGTATCATGTATTTCTTAAAAAACAAAAGTGTATTTTTTGGAGCATAAGAACCCGAGGATCTAAAAATACACTTTTGTTGCAACTTTAGGCTTATTCCCGCCTACTGCCCACTGCCTACGCGCTACTCCCTACTTGGCGAATGGATTCAGAACCCATTTGCGAAATAGTTTCTAGGCGCGTTGCGAGGAAAAATGGAATAGCTCAAGAAGCAACGACGAGATCGCAGCATGAGCTGCCTCGAGGAGGAGCAACGAAGGGCTATTCCATTTTAACCGCAACCCACAGGGATAGGGTCAATTTTATTTATACCTTCGTTACTCGTCAGAAAGGTAGCTACAGCTACGATTTCTTCCTCGCGCCTTACTCTAAATAAAATTGACCACTATCGCGCCAGTAATCTATTTCGCAAATGGGTTCTTGGCCCCATAAACTTCAAAATGCAAATTACATCCCGAAGGCCCGTCATTCTGGCCCGTATCTCCCGTCAGCGCGATCTCCTTTCCTTTCGCCACATAATCACCGACCGACACTAAGTTCTTTGAGGTATGCGCATACCGGGTCTTGGTGCCGTTCGGATGGTCGATCAAAATATAATTCCCGTATCCTCCGTTCCATCCCGAACCAACCACTTCAACGACCAATCCTTCGGCGGCCGCATACACCGGCGTACCGCATGCGTTCGTGATATCAACGGCATTATAGGAATACAACCGCCCGCCGTTCCAACCCGTCGTCGGGATCGAGAAATATCCAGGCAGGCTCGGCAGGCCGGAAAGCGACGCATAGTTCGTCGATCGCACCGGCCGCCCTCCCGGGATGATCAGCGATGACGCGGTCGCGATCTGCGAAGGCACGAAGCCGGGGTTCGCATGAAGGATGCTTTGCACGGAAACATCGTACAGAGCGGCAATGCTGTCCAGTGTTTCACCGTCCTGTATCTGATGAAGCACGCCGTTCACCGGCAAGATCGTCAACTGCTGTCCCGGACGCAGCACTGACCAGTTAACACCCGTGTTCGCCCAGATCAATGTGTTCAATGAAATACCGAAGTTCGCCGCAATGATCGATGCCGAGTCGCCGGACTGGACCGTATAAAGCAATACGCCGCCGCGCGTCGGCACGACGTTGCTCAGCGGATTATCGCTGTTCAACAGCGCCGCACCGCCGACCACGTTCATCGGCGCATCAGTATTGACCGCGATCGCCGCCTCGCTGTCGATCGGACTTCCCGAATAGAGCGCCGCAGTGTCAGCGCTCAATGCGGCATCAACGGACAGCGGCTGCCCCGAAAGATAGAGCTGCGCCTTCAACGCCTGGTACCCGCCCGGCGCCGCAAAGATATATTGAGAGACCACAAAGTTCCCGATCGCCATGACCGCAATGAACACGACCGTCATCGCGGTCGTCCAATCTTTCAAAAAAGACGCGAGCGTCCTTGCTTTATGGAGTTGTTGACGTAAGATATCAATAATATCGATAGCGTAGCATGTGCCCCGTGCCCGCTCAATACCACCTATGCCACAGCGCTCCCATCCTTCACCGCTCAATACAACCCAGGAACAAGCGGTCCGCCATTCCGGAGGACCGCTTTTGATCGCCGCCGGCGCCGGATCGGGAAAAACGAAAACGCTTACGAGCCGGCTTTTGCATCTTTTGGAGACCGGCGTCGCTCCGCAGGCGATCATTGCGATCACGTTCACCAACAAAGCCGCGAAAGAAATGAGGTCGAGAATAACGAATAATGAATTAGGAATAACGAACGGGGCGACTGATGAAAAAAAGAGCGGCGTAATTCATAATTCGAAATTCATACTTCCATTTATAGGAACGTTCCACGCGCTCGGCGTCCGCATCCTGAAAGAAGAAGCGCACTGGGTGGGACGCACATCACACTTCACGATCTTCGACGACGAGGATAGCGCGAGCCTGATCAAATCGATCCTGAAAGAACTGCAGCTCTCCAAGGACCGCTTCAGTCCGTACGCCGTCATCGGCCAGATCTCACGGATCAAGAATGAATTGATCAATGTCGATGAGTACGCGGACGAAGGCCGCTATGAACACACGATCGCGACCGTCTACCGGAAATATAATGAAACACTCCTGCACAGCAACGCGTTCGATTTTGACGATCTCATCGAGAAGGTCGTCCGCATCTTCCTTGAGCATCCCGAAGTGCTCGCCAAATACCGCGCCCGCTGGCAGTATGTTCTCGTCGATGAGTTCCAGGACGTGAACACGAACCAGTACCTGTTCGTAAAACTGCTCGCCCAGGAGCACAAGAACATCTTCGTGATCGGCGACGACGCGCAAAGCATCTATGCGTTCCGCGGTTCCGATTTCCGGAACTTCCTCAATTTCGAAAAGGACTGGCCGGATGCGAAGGTGATCCTGCTGACCGAGAACTACCGTTCCACGAAAAATATCATCAACGCCGCCTCGGCGCTCATCAAACATAATTCGTTCCAAAAGCCGAAGGATCTCTGGACCAGCAACCCGGAAGGGGAGCTGATCAACGTTATGGCGTTCCAGAACGCCGAGGAGGAAGCGGTCTCGGTCGCCCAGCGGGTCCGCGAAGCGCTCGGCGGCGGCGAATCTCCGAAAGAGATCGCGGTCCTGTACCGTACGAACGCGCAATCCCGCGCGCTCGAGCAATCGCTCATCAGGAACAACATTCCGTACGAGATCTACGGCGGGCTGAAGTTCTATGCCCGCAAGGAGATCAAGGACATTGTCTCCGCGATCCGGTACGCGTTCAATCCGAAGGACCGCTCCGCGATCGACCGCATCACGAAAACGTTCAATAAAGGCCCGCGCATCGCGCTTCTGGAAGCGCTTCCGCGTCTTGCCGAAGAAAGGCTGTCGCTCGTTGAACTGATCCAATATTTCCTTGAAGAGACCCGCTACACCGAATTCCTCGCCCTTCATTTCAAAAATCCCGATGAACGCCTTGAGAACATCAAAGAACTGATCCAATTTGCCGCGAGCTTCAACGATCCGCATGATTTCATCGAGCAGGTGACGCTGTTATCCTCGCTCGACGGCCGGCCGAAACTGCAGGAGAACGCGGTGAAACTGATGACGATCCATCTGTCCAAGGGCCTTGAGTTCGACCGCGTCTTCATCGTCGGCGCGAACGAAGGACTGCTTCCGCATGAACGCTCAATGATAAAGAACGATGACCTCGAAGAAGAGCGGCGCCTGATGTATGTCGCCATAACCCGCGCCCGGAAACATCTCACGATCAGCTTTTATGATCTGCCGTCGCGGTTCCTCGGCGAACTGCCGCCGGAACTCATCGCATTCACGAAAGTCAGCAGTTACGGCGCCGAAACCCGCGACTGGGATGATGAAACGATATACTTAGAATAAGGAAGTATGAATAAGGAATCAGGGAAAATAAGAAACTTTCAGGACCTCGATGCATGGAGAGAAGGGCATCTCTTGGTTTTAGAGACCTATAAGGTCACAAAAAAATTCCCCAGGGAAGAAATTTTTGGATTGATAAGTCAGATGCGGCGGTGCGCGGTATCAATTACTTCTAATATTGCTGAAGGATTCAGTAGGCAGTCCTACAAAGAAAAGTTGCAATTTTATTCAATATCGCAAGGATCGGTCACTGAACTCCAAAATCAACTGCTTATATCAAAAGATGTGGGCTATATGGACGAAAGTGAATTTCAAAAAATTTCCGAACAGTCGATAAAAGTACATAAGATCATAAACGGCCTGATCAGGCATTCTAAGGCCGTAATTCCTAATTCCTAATTCGAAATTCATGAGCCAATACCTGGGGCAACATTTTCTGAAAAATAAAACCGCCGCGCGCAAGATCGTGAACGCGCTTGCCATCAAACCGGGCGATACCGTGATCGAGATCGGCCCGGGCAAAGGAGCGCTGACTGGCGATCTTCATCGCGCCGTGACGAATGCCAAAGGAAAACTTATCCTTGTCGAGATCGACCGGGATATCGCCGTCACACTTCATGAAAAATATTCATCGGATCCGGTCGTGAAGATCGTGAACGCCGATGCGCTGACCGCACTGCCTGAGGTCATTGCCGGGCTCGAAGATCGGCCCTACGCCATTATCGGCAATATTCCGTATTACATCACCGGGAAGCTCCTGCGCACCATCGGCGATCTCCCGCATCTTCCGCAACGCACGGTTCTCATGATCCAAAAAGAAGTTGCGGAACGAGTCTCTGCGCGGCCGCCTCGCATGAATCTGCTTGCCGCCGCCGTACAGCTGTGGGCTGAACCGAAACTGCTCTTCACGCTCTCTCCGGAGGATTTCGATCCGCCGCCGCAGGTCAATTCCGCGGTCATCAGTCTTGGAAACCGCCCGGCGCAAGCCGATGAGCACGATCGTGATGCGTATTACCGCCTGCTCCATATCATCTTCAAGCAGCCGCGGAAAACCCTTCTCAATAACCTCGCCGAAGGGGCTTCCCAGACAAAATCAGAACTTGAAGAGCTCATCGCACCCCTCGGATACGACCAGAAAACACGCCCCCAGGAGCTTTCCGTCGACCGGATCAGAACTTTGGCATCACTGTTTAAAGAAAAGGGTATTGAGATCCCCTCTCTCCGTTCATAACCGCTCCCGAACAGCCACTTATACACCCTTATTCTATTGTTCTTCACGAAGAAAAGGAGATATAATAGTGACAGATGTCGATCTGTGTCAAATCAGCCTTTTTGAGACGCTGATCACGTCAATGACAATGGGGAAGGCACTGCTTGCAACAACTATTGTAGGGATCGCCCTCGTCGGCGCAGTCTTTTTGATACAAAAAAACAACGTCCCTACGCCGGCATCCGATGCGGCACAAACATCAGGAGCGAATAACATCGCCTCTTCTCAACCGTTCGTCGAAAAAGCACCGATCGACCAGCTTGCGGCGCTCACCCCGGGCACAAACCTGACCCAAGAATTCGGTGACGTTCTTGCGCAAGAGATCAGCAATGGAAATCCGGGTGGGCCTACAAACCTTAATGGACAAAATTCGATCGGCGTGCCAAACGCAGATACCTTTGCACAAAACCTTATCAGTCAGGCGGTTACAAAGTTCGATCCCTCAAAACTTTCCCCGGTCGTTAATGATTCCGATCTGCATATTATCCAAGATAACAGCAAGGCTGCGGTTATGAATTATGTCAGCCAACTTCATGCGATTGTCGTCGATGAAGCGCATGCGATTCCTTCTGGAGTTGTTTCAGATAATCCGACCATTGATCAGGTCACAACGCTCGTGCCGATCTATAAGGATATGCTCACCAAAGTCTTTGCCCTTTCCGTACCAAGTGTCGCTATCGACATCCAAAAAAAAGAATTGGAATTGCTTATGAAAAAGGCGTATATTCTTTCGGCGATCGCAAACTATAAGAACGATCCGGTTACCACTATTCTCGTTTCCCAAGAGCTGGTCACTGTCGATCAAGAATTCAGCGATCTTTCAAATTCCGTAAAGGCGCTTATTCAAAAATATTCAGCATAAAACATGCGCTATAAGAATATACAAAAGATTATTGCGGGAATCCTTATAGGAACACTATTCTTCCCTCAATTAAGCGCTCTTCAGGCGCCGGCACCAAAAGCTCACGCTGTCTTGGGCGTAGGCGATATTACATTTACTGATGTGATCATGGACCCGACCACGCTTCTCTATTATTCAGATATGGTGACGGCCACTGATCTCAACTCCAGCGCAAATACAGCTTCATGGGCAACAAAAATATTAGAACTTGCAAAACAGGTCGCCTATGCCGCTTTCAAAGCCGCGATCCTCGATCAACTCGTGCAGGCGCTTATTAATTGGATAAACAATGACGGCAAAGGACCGATCATCGCCGATTGGAATCAATTCTTCTATAATGCCGAAAATAACGCTGCGGGCGCGTTCATTGACGGACTTTCCGGAGGTGTCCTTTGTTCGCCATTCAACCTCCAGGTCCAACTTTCACTTGCGCCGGTACAGAATTTTAGCGATGTCACCTGTACGCTTAATCAAGTGATCGGCAATATTGATAGCTTTATAAGCGACTTCCGCAATGGAAGCTGGCTTGCCTATCAGCAGATCTGGGACCCTCAAAATAACTTCTATGGTGCGGCCATGATCGCCCAAGATGATCTGTTGAAACAAGAGTATAGCGCCGTCAATACATCACAAACCGAAGGAATAGCCGGACAAGGGTTCCTGTCCTTTACAAAATGCGATTATACGCCAGATCCTAACGGATCATATGTGCAAGTAGGAGGAAATTACATTCTTGCAAGTACTAATAATGCCAGCTCTCGATATTCAAAATCATGTCACGTTACCACGCCAGCTCAGGTCGCCGTTGAAGCGACAAAACAAGCACTGGTTGATGTCGGGATCGGGAATATTATAAACTCGCAGGATCTTTCCGCATATCTTACGGCGATCTTCAATGCGGCGATCAATCGATTGAAAGTAGCGGCAGCGAACGGTTTAGTTGGCCTTCTTTCGGACGCAACGCAAGGGGTGCATGTCAATCCGGTCTTCCCCTGTGCCGGAATTACCGGGCAGGCGTTTACCGCATGCATGCAATCGGTCAACTCTGAAAAGAATCTGGCGACAAGCTATCAGGATCAGAGCAACACACTGGTTACCAGCGTGCTTGATGTTCGCCAGCAGATCAATGATACGCTTACCCAGGCGATCGCCCTCGAATCGCCGTATGTCGATGCGCTTACTCAGCTTTCAGCATGCCAGGCAAGCGCTACCGCAACACTCGCGACCGAACAGGGAATTCTCAATTCGCTCCAAGATTCACTGTCAACAAACCAAACTTATCTTGATACCCTCAACGGTCTTTCAACGCCGATCGTCACTGCAACCAGTTCAAGCGTAACCGCGGATGATCTGGCAAAGATAAGCGCCATAGCCTCAGCTGCGACCGCAGCCGCAAATAATATCGGCGACGCTAACGCCGCTCTTCAAGATGCGAAAAACCAGCTCCAAACGATCCAAGCGAACGTCTCGGCGAATCTCCCGGGGATCCAAGCCCAGCTTCTCTCCTGCCCGGTCATAAGCGCAACAAGTACAACGCCTTAAAAGACTAACTTCAACCCATGAATCGCGATCGATCCTCAAAATATCTTCTTCTCCTTACCGGCGCGCTATTCGTTGGATTAACGCCGTATGCACATGCTGCGAGCGTGGCAACGGCCGTTGGAACCCTGATCGGTGGAGTTACGTTGGGCGCTGTCCTGCTTCCGATGTCTCTTACGGCGTATCTTTTCGGATACATCGCAAGCTGGTTCGTTACGATCGGCGGCACGCTGACCAATTGGTCGCTTGATCTTAACAGCCAGTTATTAAATAGTCCGATCGTTCAAACTGGATGGGTCGCATCCCGCGATCTTGCCAACCTTGGTTTTGTCCTTGCGATCATTCTAATTGCTTTCGTTACGATCGTGCGCTATGAATCCTATGATTCAAAGAAAATGCTGGTCCGCCTTATCAGCGCAGCTCTTCTCGTTAATTTCAGCCTCGTCATTGCTGGCGTCTTCATTGATTTCACCGGTATTACCACAAATTTCTTCCTCAGTAATGCAACAAGTGGAGACCTCACGTCCGTGGGACAAGAACTTACCAGCGCCTTTAGAGCACAAACGCTTTTTCAGCAAAACAACAGTGAATCGACGATCCAAAACTATGTGCAGGGCTTGTCGAACGATGTAAATAAAAAGATTGTCTTCCTTGCAACGGAAACATTCGTCGGCGTCTTTACCAGCCTGACCGCGATCTCTCTTCTTACGATAGCGGCAATGCTTTATATTCGCTATATTGCGCTTACGATCCTGCTGATCCTTGCACCGCTTGCGTGGCTGATGTGGATCTGGCCTGATCTTGAGCGGTATTGGCATGAATGGTGGAGCTCATTCATGAAATGGGCGTTCTTCGCTCCGGCGGTTTCATTCTTTATCTATCTTGCGATCAAGATAGCAACTGATTATGCCTCTAAAACTCCAAGCGCTATTGCAATTCCGGTCACAGGAACTGACTCGCTTGTTAACCTTGTTCAAAACTTCGGTTCGATCTTTGGACAAATGCTTGCGGTTCTCGGGATCCTCTATGGCGGACTTTATGCCGCGAACCGGATGGGTATCGCCGGAGCCGGATTCGGTATCGCTATGGCAGGGAAAGTAAAGGGATATGTGACCGGAGCGCCTGCAGTTGCCGGGGGATATGTCATGGGTGGTCATGGAGTCGGCGGATTAATGAATCGCGCAAGCACCGCAGTGACCGGAAAAACAGTCACTGAAAATCTGAGAGGGGTCACTGGAAATAGGCTCTTGCAAAGCATCCCGGTCGTTCGAACTGCGATGCAAGAAGCGAACAAGAACCTTGGCGCATTCGATGAGAAACGCATTGATGATCTTATGAAGCATTACAATTCCCTTGATCGAGAGACTCGGGCAAATTCCGGCGTAGGTGGTTTTGCCGATCCGGTTGAGCGCGCTGCATGGATGGCATCGATGGCGAAGAATAATCAGTTAAAAGATGCTAAGACGAAACTTGGTGAATCTCGTTATGACAGCATTGCGCAAGAGACTCTAAAAGTGGGCGGGCGGACTATTTCAAAAGAACTCCTTTCGCGCGATCCAGAACTTGCGCGCTTCAAGGTTGATCCTGGAGCGAGCGAGTGGAAAGGAAAGAGTTCTTCAGAAATTCGCGCTGCTCAAAAGCTTGAAGTGGCAAAGGCCTATAAAGATATTGCACAGGAAGCGGTTGAAAATATTTCTGCAGCTCAATTCGTAGAAAATCCGGAAAACCTTGCCCAGATCCGCACTTCTTTCCTCGTTGCGTTCGGCGAGAAGCGAAGTCATGAAGATAAGGAGCTTATGATGTCCAAGTTAGGCGATCAGATCAAAAACCTTCAATCGAATGTTACAACTTTGTCGAGCGAACAGCGCGGTCTCTTAAACAATCTTTCGGCAAAATTAAACTTTATGGCAAAGAGCCCCTCATGGACTCCGTATGTAACCCAGGATCTTTTACCGTTCCTTAAAAAAGGAGTTCGCAGAACGCTCGAGGGGATCGTAGAAGAGGAGGAAGAGACAAAAAATACTAAAGAAAATACTGAGAAATAGCATATGAATCCCTCTGAATCAAAAACGTTCCAGGAAAAGTTCTCTTTACTTCCCGATAAGATCAAAGAATGGCTTTCTTCAGAAGAGCTGGTCTATATCATCGGCGATATTGAGACCAAGCTTGGTTTGAGCGACGAAAAAGTACTTGTCATTCCAAGTCTTATCTTGCGCCTTGTGGTACAAGACATTGAACCGCAGGATTTCACCAATACGCTTTCCCAGGAACTTGGCGTTTCTTCATTGATCGCAAAAACGATCGCTGAAGAGGTTGAAAAAAATGCATTGCGTCCGATCGAGGGGGAGTTGCGTTCAAAGACCGGAATTGAAACAAAGCTTATCTACCATCCTCGTGCAGCAGAAAAAGAAGAGGCTCCAAGACCATCAGTGGCCACAGCTAAGACCGCAGAGGGTCCGGCATCACTCCCTCAGGAAACTCCGCGTCCGGCAGTTCAGGCAGCATCTCAGCCGAAGCCAGTCATGCCAGCAACCCCTTCTCCGCGCCCGATCTCGCCGCTCACCTTCACCGCCGGTCCGCAAAAAGAAATAAAACTTCCGGAACCTCCGAAGATGCCGTCTTCGGGAACTCCACAGACAAAACCGGCGGCGCCAAGCCAGCCGATCCCGCCCGTTTCTCCTATACCATCCAGGATGCCGACCGCGGCACCAAAACCACAGCCGATTCAGCGGCCTATGCCGTCTCCTGCGGTAGAGCCGCAACCCGCAGCAGCGCCATTTATACTCCATCAGGAGGCAAGTCCGACCGTCGCGCCGTCGATCGCTCCGCAGCAACATATAACCTCTGCGCCGAAACAAAGCCTGACCATGAAGATACAGAATTACTACCAATCCATGGGAACGGCCGAGCGTCCGATCTCAAAACCTGTCTCGGTCCAAACAGAGATCCCAATCGCGCCGCGCGCTTCAACGCCCCCTGCCGCACCGGACATAAAGCCGACTCCCCAAACCGAACAGGCGCGCGTCGTTCATTATAGCTCGTTCCGAACTCCGATAACTCCGGAAGGAACGACAAAGATCGAGCCGAAAGCACCAACGCCAAAAGCACCGAATCAGAACGTAGTTGATCTCAGAAAATTCATGTAGGCGTTTGCCATGCAATTCCAGGTCCCTCAATTCATTGAAACAGAAGATAAGATCGTCGGACCGCTGACCCTGACCCAATTCCTGTATGTTGCGGCGGGCGGCGGGGTCTGCTTTATTCTCTTCTTCTTCCTTCAGACCCCGCTCTGGATCTTTTTTGTGCTTCTGATCATGCCGGCATCCGTTTCGCTTGCTTTCGTGAAGATCAACGGGCGCTCGCTTCCGGTCGTACTCCTTGCGGCGCTCGGCTACTACTGGAAACCGCGGTTTTATATTTGGCAGCGCGAAGAAGAAGCGGTTCCGACCATGCAGCTTCCTAAAATAGGCACGGGGGGTAGCACGCGTTCATTGCTTGATTCTCTGGTCGATCAGTTAAAAACAAGCAAGAACCCGATCCCGAAACGCGAAAAAGCGATCGCACCGGCCATCACCGACCGCGTCAAAAGCAGCAAAGAACGATTTGAAACGCTCCGGAAGATCACAGGGGAGGCTGAAACAGCCCGCCGCGTTGATTACCGATAGGAATATTTCGTTTCATACTTTTCGCGTTTCCCTTTATACTAATAACGTATGGCAAAGTCCCAAGAATCACTGCCGACGCAGCAATTCATCGGCATCGAATCGATCGATGCCGGCGTCGTAAAGCTCAAAGGCGGCGCGCTCCGCAAGGTTCTTTTAGTGTCCGGGATCAACTTTTCCTTGAAATCCGAGGAGGAGCAGGGACTTATCACGTATGCCTTTCAGGGATTCCTGAACTCGCTTAATTTTTCAGTACAGGTCTTTGTTCATTCGCGGAAATTAAATGTTGAGGAGTATTTGCAGAAGTTCGGCGAGCGCGAACAGCAGGAACCGAACCAGCTTCTGAAAAACCTGATCGTTGAATACCGGGAATTCATCAAATCGTTCGTCTCTCAAAATGCGATCATGCAAAAAACGTTCTTCGTGATCGTCCCATATGATCCGGTCGGTCTTTCGAAAACCGGAGCGGGCATCGCCGATACGGTCCTTGGATTTTTCAAGCCGAAAACAGCCCAAGCCCCCGCAGCAAAACCGGAAGATGCCGCCGAGACCTTAGAACAATTGGATCAGCGCGTTGACCGTGTCGTCAGCGGCTTGAATCAAGTGGGTTTGCGCGCCGTCCCGCTGGATACCGATGAGCTCCTTGAGCTGTTCTACAATCTCTATAATCCGACCACGACCGAGAAAAAAGGCATTGAATTCACCGAAAAGAAATAATATGGACAAGAACGTTACGAACATCATCGCCCCGGCGGCGATCCAAGTCGATCCGAACTACCTGAAGGTAGGGGATAAATACACGAAAACGATGTTCATCTTTACCTATCCGCGCTATCTGACCACCGGCTGGTTCTCAGGGATCATTGATATGCCTGAACTGCTCGATATTTCCATCTTCATTCATCCCGTCGAAACGACTCTCGCGCTCAAAAAACTCCGCCGGAAAGCGGCACAGGTTGAATCCCAGGTGATGGAACGCCAGCAAAAGGGGCAAGTGCGCGATCCGATGCTTGAGACCGCCTATCAGGATATCGAATCGCTCCGCGATTCGCTTCAACAGACCCGCGAAAACCTTTTCAATGTCGGCGTCTATTTGACGATCTATGCGGATACAGTTGAAGCGCTCCATAAAATAGAAGGTAAGATCACTTCGCTCCTCGAAAGCCGCCTTGTCTACGTAAAACCGGCGCTCTTCCAGCAGATCGAAGGGTTCGAGTCAACGCTTCCGCTCGGACAGGATAAGCTTGGCGTCTATAATCCGCTCAATTCCGGGCCGCTCTCTTCGATCTTTCCGTTCACCTCGGCCGATCTTACCTCGAACAGCGGGATTATGTACGGCATCAACCGCCATAATAACACCCTGATCATCTTCGACCGCTTCTCGCTGGAAAATGCGAATATGGTGATCTTTGCAAAGTCCGGCAGCGGTAAATCCTACGCGACCAAGCTCGAGATCATCCGCCTTCTAATGCTCGGCACGGATGTCCTGGTGATCGACCCGGAGAACGAATACGAGAACCTCGCCTCGGCGGTCGGCGGAAGCTATTTCCGCATCTCGCTTGCCTCGGAACACCACATTAATCCGTTCGATCTTCCGGTCGTTCCGCCGGACGAAGATCCGTCCGATGTTCTCCGCTCCCATATTGTGAACCTCGCCGGCCTTCTCAAGATCATGCTTGGGCAGATCACCTCTGAAGAAGACGCGCTTCTTGATCGCGCATTGGGCGAAACCTACGCTTCCCACGATATCGTTGCCGGCAAAGACTTCACGAACGCAACGCCGCCGCTTTTGGAAGATCTTCAAAAGATCCTTCAAAACATGGAGGGCGGTCGGGGACTCGCGGAGCGCCTCTATAAATTCACCTCGGGAAGTTACGCCGGCTTTACGAACCAGCCGACGAACATCGATATTAAGAACCGTCTGATCGTATTCTCGATCCGCGATCTTGAGGACGAGCTCCGGCCGATCGCCATGTATATCGTCCTCAACTTCATCTGGAGCCTGATTCGCGCCACGCTCAAAAAACGCGTGCTGGTCATCGATGAGGCATGGGTCATTATGAAACACGACGACGGCGCGACCTTCCTCTTCGGTCTCGTAAAGCGCTGCCGCAAATATTTCATGGGCGTCACGACGATCACCCAAGACGTTGAAGACTTCTTAAAATCACCGTACGGGCGGCCGATCATAACCAACTCATCGCTCCAATTGCTTTTGAAGCAGGCCCCGGCATCCATGGACGTCATCACGAAAACCTTCAACCTGACCGAAGGCGAAAAAGACCTTCTTCTCCAGGCGAGCGTAGGCGAGGGGCTCTTCTTTGCAGGCCTCAATCATGTTGCGATCCAGATCATCCCGTCCTATTTGGAGGATAAGATCGTTACTACAAAACCGGAACAGATCCTCGAGCAGAAATCTACGCTCGAATAACCCCATGAATAAAAATGCAAAGATAGGCATTATTGATGCGATCATTATGACACTGCTTTGCATCAGTGCAGATGCCGCCCAGATCATTGCTGATCTCAGTATCGCTATTCCAGTTGTCGGTGAGGTACTGCCATTAGCTGCATGGGCGTATGGGCTTGCCATTTCCGGTATTGTACTTTTTTGGCTTATAATGAAAGGAGTGAGCACGAAGTGGTTCCTTGGGGGAGCGGGTATCGATCTTATACCTTTTGTAAATATCTTACCGGGAACTACCGCAGCGATCATTGCAACGATCATCGAGGATAATCTTCCTGAGAAGACAAAAGCAGTGACATCCCTTGTATCAAAAGCGGTCAATCCATTGGAAAAATAATGACGATCATGAGAACTCATACTAAAACCGGATCATTCGCCGCCCATCATCGACTGGCATGGTTTTCGGCTATTTTACTGCCTACTGCCTACTGCCTCCTTGCTCTGACAGCAAACGCACAAACCGCTCCCGAGTTCATGGTTAGTTGGAAGGCCCTCGACTATGTTCCTGCGGACTATATCGGAAAAACATTGCCGACTCAAACGACGCAAGTCGAAGCGGCATTTGATGTGATCGATCAAGGAAAGATCGTCGATGTTTCAAAGAATATGATAAATTGGTATGACAACAATGCCCTTATCGCCGCAGGGATAGGATTAAAGACGTTCAAGTTAACCCCCAGCAGCACGCAAAGCGACACCATCCGGATTGCGGTCTCGAATTATAATGCCAATGGGGATATCTCCACCTCATTTTTGGTCCCGATCGTGAAGCCTGAAGTGGCTGTCAGCGTACCGACACCGACCGCAAATCTTTATCGGAACCGCACCGCTCTTGCACCTCAGCCCTATCTCCTTGAAGCCCGGCCTTTCTTTTTCAATGCGACCTCACTCTCCGGACTTACATTCTCTTGGCAGGTAAACAATACATCACCAACAGGGAATCCGGGAAATCCCAATTTTCTAACGCTTGATCTCTCTTCTCAAGGAACCCCTCAAGAAACCGATATTACGCTTTCAGCCGGAGTGACTAATACCGGTAACCAACTCGAACTTGGCAGTCGCATGCTTAATCTTATCGTACAATAACCATACATATGATCCATTATTCCTTTTCCGGTATCCCTAAAAAAGTCGCGATCTCTTTTTTAGTTGCATTCCTTTCAGTATCACTGGCTGGTCTTGCTGCGGCTCAACAATATGTGCCGCCGATCAGTGGAGGGCAATGTCCCGCCGGTTCGATCCCGGCAGGAACATATTCTGATGGCACGCCCCGATGCCAAGTTCAATCGACAACCCCTGCCGCATCCACAGCCAATACCTCAACCTCTCAGTCGGGGGACATTGTTCCTACAACACTTGGTCTCACGCCCTCGGGCCTTGTTGGTGTAACTTGTCCAAATGGATATACCGTGAACTATGACCTATCTGGGAATGGCGGGCAGATCTGCTTGAAGAACGGCGCGCCGACTCCATCAGGTTATCAGGTCCAATCAAGTACCGATACCGTGAAAGGCACGCCTGTCAGCTCTTCCACTGCAGCAGCCTTTAATCCTTCCTTAGCGCCTACGACTATTTCTCAGCATGTCGATTCTTATGCGGTTAAATACACTATCCCATGCCAACCGACTGCCGGAGGAACGTGTCCCGCCGAAAGTAATTCATCGCCTGCAGCGTATATCGTCCGCCTCTATCAATTCGGTCTGATGATCGTCGGCCTCCTCGCGTTTGGCGCGATCGTCTATGGAGCATTGAAGTATATTCTCTCCGCGGGGAACATGGCCGATCAGTCCGATGCAAAAGATCAGATCACCCAGGCGCTCTGGGGCGTTGTCCTCCTTCTTGGCGCCTATACGCTTCTTTATACGATCAATCCGCGGCTCGTCAGTTTAAGTAATCCGGAGATCGTTCCTCTGAACGTCTCGGCACTTCAATCACCGTCAGGGAATGGAACGCCGGGAAGTCAGATCCCGACCGCTGCCGGTCCAGGAGGCGATCCGCTTTGCAAGTTATATGTGAATTCGGGTATTAACATAAACCTCTCAACCTCAGCAGGAAATCTTGGTGGAACTCCTCAAGGCTGCATCCAGTGTGTATCAAACGCATCAGTATCAGGCGGCACATGCCAATGTGATACTGGATATACAACCACTGCAGGAACAGATAATAATACTTGTGTTCCGCTTCCGGCTAAAGGACCCAATAGTCCGAAATTAACAGCCCCACTTCAATAACAAACCCCCTCTGACATGACTGAGCATTTGAACATAACTCACTATGAACTGGCTTAAACTTATAAAATATCTGGTCATTATCCTCATCATTGTGGGGATCGTCTGGTTAGTGCGCTTCTTCTTTTTCTCAACGCCGGCAGGCCAAAATATTTTGAGCGCACTTCTCCCGCAACAGGCGGCGCAGCCGGTTGCCACTTCGACCGCGCAACAACTCAACGCACTGACCTCGGAACCGATCTTCGATTACTGGGTCAGTACGAGCACGAATGCCGTCTTTTATGCGACCGAAACGGGGCAGATCATGAAGCTCGCCAATGCGCAAACAATGCCGGTTACATCCCAGACCATCACGCGGCTTCATTCCATTGCCGGATCATATGATGGCGCATACGCCGTTGCCGAGTTCAATTATCCGTCCCTTCCGCTTTTCAGCGTCCTGACCACCGCGAATAAAACCTGGCAGCCACTGCCGGTCGGCACGATCGCCGCCGCGTGGTCGCCTGACAAAGATCAGCTGGCCTACCTCAGCAGTACGGCATTGAATATCCTGGATATGGCCACGAATAAGACTACTCAGGTCATGCCGCTGACCCAGGAAGAACTGGCTATGACATGGGTGACCGATTCGAAGATCGTTTTGAGCACGCTGCCGACCGCCCAACTGAATACCGAGACCTGGACCATCGATCCGGTGAAGAAAACGATCACGTCGTCCCTGGAGGCCCCGGGGACCGTCACAAACTGGTCGCCGGACGGAACGATGGGCATCATGCTGACCAACACCAATAATGCTCCGGTTACGAGCCTCATCGATCCGAACCAAAACCAGCTCTCCCAGTTCTCCTTCGTCACGATGCCGGAGAAGTGCGCGTTCGACGGAACTAAGATCTACTGCGCGATCCCCAAAAACATTCCAACCCAGGCAACGCTTCCGGATGACTTCTACAAAAAATCGGTTTACTTCGATGATGCGATCTATCTGATCGATCTTTCCTCGGGCGGATTCACGCAGGCGCAGACCGGCTCGGCAAACCCGATCGATGCGACCCATTTGGAAGTCCAGGGCTCGGCGCTGCTCTTCATCAACCGCCTCGACAACAAGCTGTACTCGCTGACACTGCAGTAGAATTTTTCCGCTCGTGAGGGCAGAGGAACTTATTTTGGGAACGTAAGAATTTCAATGTTCTCAAAAGAAGTTCCTCTGCCTTATAGCCTTTCACATATAAAAGTACCGCATCATTTTCTAAGTATTGAAATACTTACACTTAGAAAGTGATACGGTGCTTTTTATAACTACTTAAGAAAATACTCTCCGACTTCTATTGGAGAGTATTTTCTTTTTTACAGGTCCAGCGGTTTGACCACCACCTGCCGCGCTTCGCCTTCGCCGATGCTTTCCGTTTTGATGTCAGGCCGCGTCGCAAGCTCCACATGCACCAACCGGCGTTCATAGGCGTTCATCGCCGGGAGAGAAACCTCTTTCTTCTCCAGAAGCGCTTTGCGCGCGGCCGCTTTCGCGAGCTCGCCGATCAGACGCTCCCGTTCACGCTTGTAGTTGTTCACGTCAACGATCACGCGTTCCAGTTGCATCTTCTTCGCCATCAAACGCACGACATGGTCGAGGTCCTGCATCAAACGCGGAAGGAATCGGGCAACCACATCCTCGTCATGGATAAAAATGCTCACGCGGCGCCCTTCAGCGTCCACGTCAACCGAGAAGTCCAGCCCGGACGGCCGTAACATCTGTTCGATCGTTTGTTTAAGCGAGTCCATGTACTTTTTCTTCTTCTTTAATATTGATGGTCTTATTGATATAGATCTGCTGACCGGCGGTAAAGACCGAGGTCACCACCCAGTACAAACCGATCGCCGAAGGAAGAGTTCCCAGGATCACCACCGTGATCACCGGACCGATGAAGATCATCTGCCGCGTCATTTGATCCGCAGTCGAGAGCTCCTGCCCCTTTTCGAGCTTCGGTAGTGCCAGGCGCCCTTGCACGTATTGTGCCGCTGCCGCCAGGATAACCATAAGAATACTCGGATTTTGGAGATTGAGCAAGTGCAGGAACGTAGCGTTTATCTGCTGCGGGACGGCAACAAAGCTATACAGCAGCGTCAGAGACTCCGGAGTGATCTTCTGTAAAAAGACGCGATAAAGTCCGATCAACACCGGAAGCTGGACCAGCAGCATCAAAAATCCCGAAAAAGGGTTCACATTATGCTGCCGATAGAGCTCCATCATAGCCTGTGCCTGTTTTTCTTTATCATCCTTATGCTGATGCTGGATCTTTTTAATATCCGGCTGAAGCTTTTGAATAAGGGTCTGGTTCCGGGCGCCTTTATAGAAAAGCGGCATGAATGCGATACGGATCGCGAGCGTCAAAAGAATGATCGCAACGCCAAGATCATGAAACGCGATCGTGTTATAGAACACGATGAGCGCATTGAGGAACGGGGTGTAGAAAATGGCTTGGAGCATAGAAAGATAAATGGCTTACCGGGCGATGCCGCGGACCGCTGCTGCGACCGATCGGGTAAGATCGTGCGCATCGGTGCGGGATGCTGCGGCGTTCACAATGAAAAGAAGATCGGAACGGGAGAGAAGCTTCGGGGCGTGCATCTCCCGCAAGGCATTAAAGAAGATACGGCGGAGGCGCGTGCGGTCGGATGCTTTTTTCACGGTCCCTTTTTTAAGAACAACGCCAAAACGGGCATAGGGGAACGGGCTCGGGAACACTTTAACTGAAAATTCGGGGAAGGGGATCGTGCGGCCTCGCATGTCCCGGGTTGACTGGATCGGAAGACGGTATTTCTTTGCCAGCATAGATACGCGAATCGCGGGACATGCCCGCGAATTGCTTTACTTAGACCGTCAACCGATGACGCCCCTTATGACGGCGCGCCGTCAGTACTCGGCGCCCTCCCTTCGTCCTGTTCCGGCGAAGGAAACCATGCGTCCGGGCCCGTTTTCGCTTTTTAGGTTGATATGTTTGCGACATGAAACCAGTATATACTATCGTTTCAGGCGAGGCAAGCAAGGAATTCGCTCCGCTGCACGGCCATTTTTTGCGATCCGACAGGCATTGCATGGCATACCAGCGCACGTTTGATACAAAATGGCAAATTACTATGGACAAACGATCTGCGTCTCGGTCATACTGATAAAAAATACACCCGTTGCTGATGCAAAAACAGTTATCCACAAGGCATCAACAGATTATTATCTTTTCACTGTTTCCTTCTGCGGCGCATCCGTTTAAAATGAATATATATTTTCGGTGTGTTTCTCCGGTACTTCTTAAAAATCATTTTTCAGTCCGTTGAAGTAAGGCAACGGGCGGTGGGAGAGTAATCATTTTATTTTTTTATCATGGAGTTCGAACAATTGTGGCAAACTGCGCTCGGTGAAATAGAAACTCAGGTTTCTAAGCCGAACTTTGCGACCTGGCTGAAGAACAGTAAGCTCTTGGACAAGCAAGAAGGCGTGGTCTTGGTCGGACTTCCGAACACTTTTGCAAAAGAATGGGTGGAGAACAAGTATCAGAAGATCATTTTGAACGCGCTGCGCAATCAGGACCAGGCGACAAAGAAGGTTCAGTTCACGGTGCATAACACGAACATCGCTCCGACGCCGCTCCCGCAGCGAAAACCGAAGCAGGTCAGCGAAGAAGAGTTCAAGAAACAGCTTGCGTTCGAAGAACTGAAGATCGATCCGGAAACGAACCTCAATCCGCGCTATCGCCTGAGTTCGTTTGTCGTCGGCAAAACGAACGAACTCGCGTACGCCGCCGCAAGCGCGGTTATTGATGAGATCGGCCGGAAATATAATCCGTTGTTCTTCTACGGCGGCACCGGACTGGGAAAGACCCATCTCATCCAGGCGATCGGGAACGAGATCAAAGTGCGCTACAAGGATAAAGTACGCGTGAAATATGTGTCGTCCGAAAAATTCACGAACGATGTGATCTACGGGATCCGGAACAAGCGCATGGAGGACATGAAGGACAAGTACCGGAACGTCGACGTTCTGATCATCGATGATATTCAGTTCATCGGCGGCAAGACCACGACGGAAGAGGAGTTCTTCCATACCTTCAACGCGCTCTACGAGAACAATAAACAGATCATCATCTCGTCCGACCGCCCGCCGAAGTTCATCCCGACCCTGGAAGACCGCCTGCGGTCCCGGTTCGAAGGCGGCATGATCGCGGATATCTCCTATCCTGACTACGAACTGCGCCTTGCTATCTTAAAGACTAAGCTCCAGGAGCGCGGAGCGGCCTTGCCGGAGAACATCGTTGAGTTCATCGCCAATAAGATCCAGAAGAACCTTCGCGAACTGGAGGGGGTGCTGAACCGGATCCTGTTCTACCAGTACGCAAAGAAGGAAGTGACCCTGAAGATGGTGGAAGAGATCGTCAGCGGCGTCCTTCAGCAGCCGACCAAGAACATCAATCCGAACCAGGTCATTAAAGCGGTCGCTGATTACTATGAGATCTCCCAGAACGATCTGACCGGCCGCTGCCGCCAGAAAAGCATCGTAGAACCGCGCCAGATCACCATGTACCTCCTCCGGGACATTCTCGGCCTTTCCTACCCGGATATCGGCCAAAAACTGGGCAAGCGCGACCATACCACGGCGATCTATGCGACGAATAAGATCTCCGAAGAGATCAATAAAGATCAGGACCTCAATCAGAAGATCCTGGCGATCAAAGATCTGGTTTATAAAGAATAAGGTGGGGATAAGGGATAGGATAGTCTCTGTATAAATATGAACGTTCACACTGCATATAAAAATTATCCGAAGATCTTCAGAGGGTTATCCACAAGAAATCAGCGGAAAGAAAAACTCTTTTTTCGTTATTCCGTCTGGCTTCTCCGGTTTTCTCCCCTGTATTAACATCCCCTATTACCTCTTCTAATTCTTTATCTATATGAAATTAGTAATACTCAAAAATAATCTCCGCGAAGGATTAACGGCGATTGACCGGGCTGCGGGAGAACATGCGAACCTTCCGATCCTGAAAAATGTCCTGGTAAAGACCGCTGATAATAAGATCCGCCTTTCGGCGACGAACCTTGAGATCGCCGCATCGCGGTCCGTATCGGGAAAGATCGTTGAGGAAGGGAGTATTACGGTTCCGCTTGCGACCTTGCTGACGATCGTGAACAATACGGCAAGCGAACGGATCACGCTCGAGACCGACCAGAACACGCTGTTTTTCAAGACGGATAACTATGAAGCGACCATTCAGGGTCTTCCTGAAGAGGAATTTCCGATCATTCCGAAGATCGAGAATAAGAAGGAATATCTCTCGTTCAGCGCGGATGTTCTGCGCGATGCGGTCCTGAAGATCCTTTCAACGATCCAAGTTTCAGAGATCCGTCCCGAGATCGGCGGGATGCTTTTTGATTTTGAGATCACGTACCTGAAATTTGCGGGAACGGACAGTTTCCGGCTTGCGGAAAAAACGATCACGGAAACGAATTTTACCAGCACGTTTACCCGCGGGTTTAAAGTGATCGTTCCGCTGAAAACGATGCAGGAAGTGCTCAGGATCATGGTTAAAGGCGAGGTGACGATCTTCATTGATCCGAACCAGATCCTCTTTCAAGGCGAGGATACCGAGATCATTTCCCGGCTTATCGAGGGGACCTATCCCGAGTATGACGCGATCACGCCGAAATCATTTGAAACGGAAATGACGATCGAACGCGAGCATCTGATGAATGCGGTCAAATTGGTCAGTACGTTCAGCGGAAAAGTGAACGAGATCAAAATGAAACTTCACGACGGAAAGAAGGTGTTGGAGGTCTATTCGATGAATCAGGCGCTGGGTGAAAATAAATATCTGGTGCCGGTCAAAGCGAAAGGGGAATCGTTCGAGACCGCGTTCAATTGGCGGTATGTCATGGAAGGATTGAAGAACTTTGAAAGCGCCGAAGTGTTCTTCGGTGTGAATGGCAGCCATCGTGCGGCGCTGCTGAAGAATCCGAGCGACGCATCATATTTTTATATTGTGATGCCGATCAATATGAACTAAAGATATCTGCCAATAAAAAACCTCCCGGCCGGGAGGTTTTTTATTGGCTACTTGCGATAGATGATCAGTTGCTGCGTCGTTGTGTTGTTTTGCGCATCGGTTACGCGAAGCGCAAGGGAATTTTGCGGAAGGACCGCGCCGGGGACGAGGGTAAATTGATACGAGAATGATGTCCCGAACGAGCCGGTGCGGTCGTCAACGACCGTATTATTGAAGAGAAGCTGGATATGCGCGATGGACGCTGCGGCGCTGATCGATGCGGATACCGGGAACGATGAGGCGATGAATGATCCGTTCGTCGGTGCGGAGAAGGTGATCACCGGAGATCCTCCTGCGGCCATACCCGGGGTCGCGTTCACGACCGGGTTCGATCCGACCGGGATCGGATGGTTGTAGAGAAGCGAGAAGTTTGTGACGTTCTGTTTTGCCCAGGAAAGCACCGGATCTTCCCAGTTCTTGAATTGCGGGTCGTTCGTCGGATCAAGCGGCTGCGGTCCCAGTATATTGTCTTTATTGATGTAATAGAGAATGTTATGGATCTGCGGATAATTTTCCGTGCCGACGGTGTAGTTTACGACATAATCCTTATTGAACATCGGTTTCTGGGAGGCGTACGGTTCCGGTTTATTGAATGAGACGAGCGGGCGGTCCTTGAGCGTCGCTTTCATAAATTCGCTCCAGATCGGCATTGCCGCAAGAACGCTGTATCCGTGGTTCTGCATCGGTTCATTATCGTTATTTCCCACCCAGACGCCGACGACGAGGTCAGGCGTGTAGCCCATCGTCCATGCATCGCGGTAATCGTTCGTGGTGCCGGTCTTGAGCGCGACCTCATGGCCCGGAAAGATCGTCATCGCAAGACTGACCGGCAGGAAGAGCCCGGCGCGTGCCTGCGTGTCGGAAAGGATGTCATTGATCATCCGCGGATACTGCGGATCAATGACCTGCTTCGAGTTATCCTGATATTTTTCAAGAAGATTTCCTTTCGAGTCGGAAACGGAAAGGATCATCGATTGATCATGATGCATGCCGTCCTGCGCGATCGTGGAATAGGCTGCCACCATATCTTTCATGGTCACTTCGGCACCGCCGAGCGTCAAGGAAAGTCCGTAGCGGCTCCGCTCGGTGAAGGTACTGATCCCGAAATTCGAGGCGAGGTCGATCATATTATTGATCCCGGCGATATAAAGAGCCTTTACGGCAGGAATGTTCAATGACCAGGCTAACGCATCGCGGATCGTCACCGGACCTTTCGAATCCGTTTCAAAATCGGTCGGTTTATAGCTGTTCTGGGGGATGCCGGTCGTATCAAACTCGGTTGGAACATCGAAGAGGACGGTATCCGGCGTCAGGCCTTTCTCAAAGGCGGCCATATACGTGAACGGTTTGATCGCGGATCCCGGCTGGCGCAATGCCTGCGTTGCCGCGTTGAAATTTCCTTCAAAGAGACAATTCTTTCCCGGTGTGCATCCTGCTGGTTCCGGAGCGCCGAAATAATCCTTGGATCCCACCATGGCGAGGATCTGTCCGGTCGTCGAATCTTCGGCCATGAGCGCGGCATTGTCTCCGGCATAGAGCTTTGTATTGTTCGCGGCGCCGTCCGCAACCGCTTTTTCAGCTTCCTGCTGCATATTCCAATCAAGCGTCGTGACCACCGTGAGCCCCGCCGTTCGGACATAGGATTCCCCGTATTTGTTATTGAGATAATTTTCTACCGTAAGAACGAAATGCGGCGCCTTGATGCTGGTCGTTTGCGGAGCGAGCTGGACATTTTCGTTCAGCGCCTGCTGATATTGCGCATCGGTGATATAGCCGTACGCTTTCATATTTTCGAGGACCTGGGCCTTGCGTTGCATGAGCGCCGAAACATTGCTGCCGTCGGAATAATACGTCGGTGCCTGCGGGAGGCTTGATAAGACCGCCGATTCGGCAAGATCAAGATCGGAGGCGTGTTTATTGAAATAGGTTTCGGCAGCCGCTTCAATGCCATAGGCATTGTTCCCGTAAGGGATCTGGTTCAGATACATACCCAGGATCTGGTCCTTGGTATAGTGGCGCTCCAATTCGACCGCGACGATCAGTTCGCGGACCTTCCGGAGGATCGTTTTTTGCGGCGAGAGGAAGGCGTTTTTGGCGAGCTGTTGGGTGATGGTAGAGCCGCCCTGAACGTAGCCGCCGGCAATGAAATCAGCGAAGACCGAGCGGAGGATCGCCTGCCAGTCGAAGGCCGGTTCGGAATAGAAGTTATGGTCCTCGATGGAGATCGTTGCGTCTTTGACGTAGGAAGGAATATCGGAGAACGGGATCGTCGTCCGTTTTTCATCGCCGTGGATCTCATACAGAAGGACGGTTCCGGTCCGGTCATAGATCTTGGTCGACTGTGCGACCTGGCGGTTCGCAAATTGTTCAGGGCTCGGAAGATCGCTCATGACGACCGCCGTGAATGCCAAGCCGCCCGCGATCAGCGCGACGATGACCAAAGTGGCTGTAATACCCTTATTTTCCCGAACAAAACGAGGAAGCTTCATATATCGAGTGATACTATACTATAACTCTTCATCCTTATAAAACAATAACAGCCGGTACCGGCTGTTATGGTCAGATCTGCACGAATCCTAAGACTTTTTAGTATTCATCGGACGGCGCATCCTTATCGGACCCGTCCGAGTCATCATCGTCGTCTTCATCATCGAACTCGAACAGTTCATCATCATCTCCGTCGTCGAGCCGTTCTTCTTCCTCAAGCTCTTCGTCGAGGACGTCGTCGTTCGTAGTTTTCTTTTTTTGCTTCGGCATTGTTCTTGGTGCGGCGCATCCGCGCCGGTATTTACGCCAATACGACCTTTGAAATGATAGTGACCAAAAGAGGTAATGTAACTTACAGGAAAGTATAGCGGAGCCGTGAAGAGTGTCAAGGGGCTGTTTTAGGCGCCCCACTCCCGTTTTTGGGATGCGGCGATCGCGATCGCCAGCGCATCGCTGGCGTCGTCATAGCCTTTGATCGAGGGGAGTCCCAGCAGTTTTGCGGTCATGGAAGCAACGCCTTTTTTATCGGCGTTGCCGTATCCGGTCACGGCGCGTTTAACCTCGGAAGGCGTGAACTCTTCGATCGGAATACCGAAGTGTGCAACTTCATTAATGAGCGCGCCGCGGGCTTGGGCGACCTCGATACCCGTCTTAACGTTCTTGGTGAAAAAAAGCTTCTCTATCCCGATCTTCTCGGGATGGTGGGTCGTTATAATGGTTCGAAGTTCTTCCGATGCTTTTTCAAGCAGCGCGGCAAGGATGTTTCCCGAGCCGTGCGCCTGCTCGGCCACTTTTTTGCGGTCGATCTCGATCACGCCGTAGGCGATCATTGATAACGTTCGGTCAGTGCGGATCACTCCGTAGCCGATACGGGTGCTGCCTGGGTCGATGCCGAGGATGATCATACTGAGCTATGCGGCTGCGTTGGTCGTGACGAGTTGGACGTCGTCATGGTCATTCAGAGCTTCTACGAGCTCGGCGATCTGCGCTTTCGCGGTATCGCTGATCGCCTGAGGGAATTTTGCCTGCCACACCCCGTCCTTTTTTTCGAATGACCAGAGCACGCTTCCCGGAGTTGCGATCTTGGCGTTATGTTCCGAGAGAAGATGCTTCACTTCGGCGATCGTCCGATTCGTGTTGTCGGTGATGCCTTCGATGATGAGCGCGACGCCCTCCGGGCCGTAGGCTTCGACGACGACATCCTCAAGCGGTTTTTCTTCGGATGCTTTCGAGACAGCGCGGTCGATATTATCCTGGGGTACGTTCGCTTTCTTCGCCTGGTCGATCGCGGAGCGGAGGCGGGGATTGAACTGCGGATTCGGGTCGGCCTTCGCCGCGATGGCGATCGCCTTGAGGAGTTTGGAGAAAAGAAGTCCGCGTTTCTTATCCGCCGCACCTTTCTGATTTTTGATCTGTGACCATTTATTGTGTCCTGACATATATAGTCAGTATATAAAAAAATAGATTTCACGCCAGGGCAGCCGCATATGCTATCCACAAGATTCCTTGTGTAATGGCCCATGCGGGAGTATTTTTAAGGTAATGGCTCAGGACCAGGGAGATGCGGGACAATTGAAAAGTATCCTTGCAAAAGCCCGTCATGAAGCGGAAGAACGGGACGCGCAACGCCGCGCCGGAGCGGCGGGGGCTCTTTATATCGACCTGGCGACCCAGCCGGTGGAAACTGACGCCCTGAACCTTCTGTCCGAGGAGGAAGCCCGTGCGGCAGGGATCGCCGTGATCGAAAAAAAGGGGGATAAGATCGTAGTGGCCGCGTATGACCCCGGATCACCGAAGACGAAGGAGTGCATTGCCGATCTTGAGAAAAAAGGACTGAAAACCCGCGTTTTCGGTGCGTCGCAAACAAGCATGGAGCGCGCCTGGGAATTCTATAAATATGTAACGAAAAAAACCGGGCCGATCACCGGGCGCATTGATGTGGATAAGGAGCGCGTTGAGGGATTGATCAAAAAGCTTTCCACGCTGGACCTGGTCCGCGATGAGATCGAACACTTCGATTTCAAGAAATTTTCGACCGCGCAGATCCTCGAGATCGTCTTGGCGGGCGCGCTCAGGAACCGCGCATCCGATATCCATTTTGAGGCCGGACGGCTGGCGGTCAAATTGCGGTACCGCATTGACGGCGACCTTCATGAAGTGTTGAACGATCTGAAACCGGTGCTGTATTCGCACATCGTCTCACGGATCAAGCTGCTTTCGAACTTGAAACTGAACGTCCGCGATGAAGCGCAGGACGGCCGATTCACGATCGGCATCGGGGCAAAGGAGATCGAGATCCGCGTGGCCGTCGCCCCCTCCGAGTTCGGCGAAGTGATCGTGATGCGCGTGCTCGATCCGGATGCGATCAATCTGAGCCTGCAAGACCTGGGCTTGCGGAGCGACGATCTCGTGATCGTCGAAAAGGAACTGAACCGTCCGAACGGCATGATCCTCAATACCGGTCCGACCGGGTCCGGTAAGACGACGACGCTGTACGCGTTCCTGCGGCATAAGAATTCGGAGGACATTAAGATCATTACCGTTGAAGACCCGATCGAATATCACGTTGAGGGGATCGAGCAGACGCAAGTCGATGTTGAGGCTGACTACACGTTCGCGAACGGCTTGAAGTCATTGATGCGCCAGGACCCGGACGTCATCCTGATCGGTGAGATCCGCGACAAGGAAACCGCCGAGATCGCGATCCAGGCGGCGCTGACCGGCCATTTGGTTTTCTCGACCGTGCATGCAAATGAAGCGTCGGGTGCGATCCCGCGTTTATTAGACCTCGGCGTGAAAGCGAACAGCATCGGTCCGGCGTTGAACCTGATCATTGCGCAGCGTTTGGTGAAGCGGCTGTGCGAACCGTGCAAGGTTGCAGCGGCGCCGTCGAAGGAACTGACCGCACAGATCGCTGCGCTTGCGAAGGCATTGCCTGAGCGTGTGGACCGTGCTCTTTTGAAAGACGTGAAGATCTTCGCGCCGAAAGGATGCGATGCCTGCGGCGGAACCGGGTTCCGCGGGCGTATCGGAATCTACGAACTTCTCAGAGTAACAAAAGAGCTTGAAGAGCTCATGGCGAAGGGCGCGGGAGAGATCGCGATCCAGGAATATGCCGTGAAACAAGGAATGGTGACGATGCAGCAGGACGGGTTGTTGAAGGTCCTTGCGGGCGTCACTACGGTCGATGAAGTGGAAAAAGTAACAGGCCCGATCGGAGAATAGCTTTAAAATAAAAATAGAAGGCTTTGTTCTGTGGGCAAATATCCCGTCAGGGAAAAAGTGGAACTTTCCTAAAATAAATTTTAGAAAAGGTTAGAATTATTCTGAGGAGTGGCCTCGCCTGAGCCAAGCCATCCGTCTAGAAGTAATTCCCGCCCACAGAACAAAACCTTCTATTTATCGGAGAACACCTGCATTGGATTGATAATAATATAGCATAAATAAATACTATTGTCAATACCCTTATGGAATCACAAAACACAAAAAAAAGTATACCAAAAAAGGACCCGAAAAGGGAAGAGGACGCGCACATTGATCTCGCGCTCCGTCCTTCGAATTGGGAAGACTATATCGGACAGGAAAAGATCAAGAAAAACCTCCGGGTGATCCTGGACGCGGCGTTGAAGCGCGCGGAATCATCCGATCACCTGCTGTTCTACGGCCAGGCGGGCCTCGGCAAGACGACGCTCGCGCATTTGGTCGCCAAAGAGATGGGCGCGAACCTGAAAGTGACCTCCGGACCGACGTTGGAAAAGATGGGGGACCTTGCGGCGATCCTTAGTAACCTCGAAAGCGGCGACGTACTGTTCATTGATGAGGCGCACCGGTTGAACCATCAGATCGAAGAAGTGCTCTATCCGGCGCTTGAGAGCCGGAAGCTCCACTTGGTGATCGGCAAAGGACCGGGCGCACGAACCTTCTCGCTTGATCTTCCGCCGTTCACACTGATCGCGGCGACCACGCGCGCGAACTTGCTGTCCGGCCCGCTTCGTTCCCGATTCGGTGCATCGTTCAAATTGGATTACTACACCGTTGCCGACATTGAGGCGATCCTGGAGCGTTCGGCGAAGCTTCTCGGCGTGGCCGCGGAACCGGCGGCGCTGAATGCGATCGCAAAAGCGTCCCGGTTCACGCCGCGCATTGCGAACCGGCTTTTGAAGCGCGCCCGCGATTATGCGGAGGTGAACGATATGCCGACGATCACGGAAGAAGCGGCGCGCAACGCGCTTGAAATGCTGGAGATCGACGAGCTCGGCCTTGAGCCGACCGACCGGCAGCTCCTTTCGATCATTATCGAGAAGTTCAACGGCGGTCCGGTCGGGATCCAGACCCTCGCCGCGGCGTTGAACGATGACCGCGGGATCATTGAGGACGTGTATGAGCCGTATCTGATGAGCATCGGACTATTGAACCGTACGCCGGCAGGTCGCCGCGTGACCGCGGAGGGGTACAAGCACCTCGGATACAAGATCTCTAAGGACGGACTGCTTTAAAGATCGATTATGGATAATCCATTGGAAAAAATGATGCGGCAGGGGAACAGAGAAAAAATTGAGGAACCCTCAGAGCTTCATGAAGAAGAGCAAAAATCGATCACGACCGGCAGGCTTGAAGAATTAGCCGCAGATATTAAAAAGATGTCGGTGATCCCTCCGATCAGCGATGAATATTTTTTAAACAAAGAAGCGGTAGAACTTGATGCGGAATTAAGTGAATTTGTTGCAGCAGAAAACCGACTCGATTCTAATTCGAAGAAAAAATTATATCGGCGGCTCAAACAGGAAGTTCTTGATGAAAAAATAAAAGAATTTCAAACCCATGCGCATGGAACAGTGAATGAAATAGCGGAAAAAGTGCGGCTCGCCACGCGCCCCGCCCTTTCTTCAGATGAGGAGATGCAATTGGAAATATATCTAGGAAAAGCACCGGCATGGCAGCGTTTAAAAGCGGTGGAATCTTTGGAAGAAGTTTTTAAGAAGGTCGGTTTTGTCGACCCTCAACTGCAAGAGAAGATTAAGGAAATAGAGAAAATGATCGGTAAAGATGACTATAGGACACAGGAAGCAAAATTAGGCGGATATGATTAAGGTAATACCCTAAGAAGCGCAAGAGCCCGTATGGGCTCTTTTTATTGGCGGCGAGTGAGCGTAAACTAAGAGCATATGCGCAGTTCATCGATCCATATGACCCGGCGCTTCGCGGCCCGGCTGGCAAGGCGGATCCTGAAAAAGGGACCGTTGCGTTCCGGTGCGACGATCGTCGCGCTCCGGGGAGATCTTGGCGCGGGAAAGACGACGTTCACTCAGGGGTTCGTGAAAGCGCTCGGCGTGAAGGGGCGGGTGACGAGTCCGACCTTTTTGCTGATGCGGCGGTATGCGCTAAAGAGTCGAAAGTCCCGCCAAAGGCGAGGCTCCCGCTTCGCAGCGAGGCGAGCGCCAAAGGCGGCAAAGGTCAAAGGTCACATGTTTAAAAATGTCTACCATTTCGACCTCTATCGCATCCAGCGGGCAAGCGATCTGCAGGCGCTTGAGTTCAATAAGATCATTGCGGAACCGGCGAATATCGTGCTGATCGAATGGCCGGAGCGACTGGGAAAAAAGAAGCATGCGCATACGGTTCATTTCAAGCACGGAAAAAATGAAAAAGAGCGTGAGATTAGAATTAAGAATACTGAATAGTGAATCAGGAACAGGTCCGGTAATGCCAGCTTCCTTATTCGCAATTCATGCTTCATAATTCATTATATATGCGTAAATTCCTTCTCATTGATGCGAACTCATTGATCCACCGGTCGTTCCATGCGCTGCCGCCGCTGACGACGCCGAAAGGCGAGCCGATCAACGCGGTCTACGGGCTTTCCTCGATCCTGTTGAAATTGATCAAAGACCATCAGCCGGATTATGTCGCGGCCGCCTTTGACCGCCCGGAAGCGACTTTCCGCAAAGTGATGTATCAGGAATATAAAGCGCATCGGCCGCCGACCGCGAGCGAGCTGGTATCCCAGCTGGTGGAGGCGCACCGCACGTTCGAAAAGTTCGGCATTCCGGTCATTGAAAAAGCGGGGCTGGAGGCTGATGATATTGTCGGAACGCTGGCGGAGCAGATGAAAAAAGAGCCCGATGTGAAAGTGGTTATTTTTTCCGGCGATAAAGATAATCTGCAGCTGATCGACGGCGACCGGGTCGTGGTGGAGCTGTTGAAGACCGGCGTGAGCAAGACCGTGACCTATAATGAACCGTTGTTTTTGCAGGAATACGGATTCTCGCCGAAGCAGCTGATCGATTTCAAGGCGCTGATTGGCGATACCTCGGATAATATTCCCGGCGTGACCGGCATCGGGCCGAAAGGGGCGACCGATCTGATCCGCGAATACGGAAGCATTGAGAAGATCTATGAGGAGGTGGGATTGATCGCGAAAGAATCGCTCCGGAAAAAATTGGAAGCGGGGCGGGAGAGCGCGCTCCTTTCCAAGACGCTCGCCACGATCAAGCGCGACGCGGATCTGGGCGTTTCACTCGCTGATTTCAGCCAGCATCCGCTGGACCGGGACGGGTTGAGAAAATATTTCGAAGAGCTTGGATTCCGCAGCCTGGTGGAGCGGATGTCATCATGACCGATTTCGATCTGAAAGAAAAATTTAAAACATTGCGCCGGGAGGGCGCGGCGCTGCCGAAAACCTTTTGCGACCTCGGTGTCGCATTTTGGCTTTTGAATCCCGACGAGGCGAAGCATGAGCCTGAATATTTGAGCGAACGCTATTTGCATACGAAAAGCATTTCGAAAAAAGCATTGGCGGCATATGCGGAGAAGAGGCTGAAGGAATATAAGCTTGAAGCTTTGTTCCGCGACGTCGAGCTTCCGCTGATCCCTATCCTTGCGGAGATGGAGCTGAGGGGCATTGCCGTGGACCGGAAAGCGCTCCAGGCGCTGGACGCTGAACTGGGGAAAAAGATCACGGCGCTCGCAAAGGATATCTACCGCACTGCCGGAGGGCCGTTCAATATCAATTCGCCGAAACAGCTGGGGCAGATCCTTTTTGAAAAATTAGCGATCAGCGGAGAGGGGGTCAAAAAGACCAAGGGCGGTGCCGTCTCCACGAACATTGATACGCTGATGACGATCAAGGAGCGGCATCCGATCGTGAAGTACATTCTTGAATATCGCGAGTTGTTTAAATTGCAGTCGACGTACGTGAAGCCGCTCCAGGAACTGGCGGATACGAACGGCCGCGTGCACACGACCTATCTCCAGACCGGAACTTCGACGGGGCGGCTCAGCTCGCAGAACCCGAATCTGCAGAACATCCCTACAGGCGGCGAGTGGGCAAATCGCGTACGAAGCGTCTTTGTCCCTGAGAAAGGGTACGCATTCGTTTCGTTTGATTATTCGCAGATCGAACTGCGCGTGCTTGCATCGTTATGCGGCGATCCGCAGATGATCAAGGCGTTCACTGAAGGCGCCGACATTCACCGGCTGACCGCGGCAAACGTGTTCAATGTGCCGATCGCGAACGTGACGCCGGAGATGCGGCGTTTGGCAAAGACCCTGAACTTCGGCGTCGTGTACGGCATGGGGGCGCAGGCGTTCGCGAAAACGAGCGGGCTGAGCTTTACCGAAGCCAAGAAATTCATCGATGAATATTTCCATGATTTCGCCCAAGTGAAGACCTGGCAGGAAGAGATCAAGGCTTTTGCGCGGACGCATGGGTATGTCGTGAACCGGAACGGCCGCCGGCGGCTGCTTTTGCACGCGACCTCGATGTTCCGCGGCGAGGCGGCGGAAGCGGAGCGTGCGGCGATCAATATGCCGGTCCAGGGATTGGCGGCGGATATCGTGAAGATCGCCATGGTGAACGTCGCAGCCGAGATCCGCAGGCGAAAATGGGATGATGCGGTGCGGATGCTGCTGACGATCCACGATGAATTGTTGTTCGAGGTCAGGAAGGATATACTAAAAGAAGCGATCGGCGTCATTCAGCCGATCATGGAGCGTGCGTATACGCTTGAAGTGCCGTTGACCGTCAATGTAAAGACGGGAACGACCTGGGGTGACCTCGCGTGACCGAACTTATGAAACGCTTTTGGAACAATTTAGGCGATTATATGCGCTTGCCGGAGATGCGGGTCTTTTGGCTGTTCCTTTTTCTGGTTTTGCTGATCCTGGTCGTTGACGTGATCTATCTCACCGCGTTCTGGACGATTGTCAGCATGGTTATCTTGTTCTCGGTGGGCGTGGTGATGTTCGTGACCAATATCCGTGCGGCGGCGACCAAAGTGCAGCTGATGAACGAAAAGCGCCGCGTCGATAATATCATTCTCAGCATGGGGGACGGGGTTATGGTATACGACCCTGATTTCAGGATCCAGCTGTTCAATCGGTCGGCGGAGCATATCTTCGGCCTGGCGACGCAGGATATCATCGGCCAAACGATCACGCCGGAAAGCGTGCGGAACCCGAAATTGGAAACACTGGCAAAAGTGATCTTCCAGTCGCTGGCGCCGCAGGTGATCCGCCGTTCGCCGGAGGGAGAGTATCCGCAGATCGCCGATCTTTCGTTCGAGGAGCCGCATCTTGAGCTGCGCGTGACGACCGACCGGATCCTGAAAGAGGACGGTTCGATCGGCGGGTTCCTGAAGATCGTCCGTGACCGGACCCATGAGGTTGAACTGGTGCGCGCCAAGAGCGAGTTCATTACCGTCGCGGCGCATCAGCTCCGGACGCCGCTGTCGGCGATCAACTGGACCTTCCAGTCGCTCAATGACGAGAAGCTGACGGATTCGCAGAAGGACCTGGTGAACACCGGTTTGTCCGCATCGACGAACCTGCTGAAGATCGTCGAAGACCTTTTGAACACGGCGAAGATCGAAGAAGGGAAGTTCGGCTATAATTTCCAGAGGACCGATATCGTGGCGTTCCTCCAGAACCTGCTCAATCAGGCGATGGTCGTGGCGAAGGAATACAATGTGAAGATCTATATGGAGCGGCCGCCGGAAGCGGCGATGCCGGCGGAGATCGACGCGGAGCGCATGGGGCTGGTCGTCGCCAATCTCCTTGAGAACGCGATCAAATACAACGTGCAGAACGGCCAGGTTGTGGTGAGCGTCCAGCGCCGCAACGACGGTCCGTTCATCCAGGTGAATATCGCGGATACCGGGCTCGGTATGTCGCAGGAAACCCAGCAGAAGCTGTTCACGAAGTTCTATCGTGGCGACAACGTGGTCACAAAGGAGGCGAACGGTTCCGGTCTCGGTCTCTACATCGCAAAGAACATCATCCGCCGCCATGGCGGGCAGATCTGGGTGGAATCGGAGCTGAACCGCGGCACCACGTTCCATTTTACGGTCGCGACCGATCCGTCGGTGGTCCCGCAGCGGGAGACCGCGATCGAAGAATAACCTTCTTGTTTTTGAAGCGTCACGCTGCTACAGTAAGAGCAGCTATTTTTATTTTGAGGAGGCGGGATGGAACAGACCTTGATGTGGACTGCGGCGTTCATCGTTGCGGCGATCCTTTTGATCTCACTTGGTCCGTGGCTGTATAAGCGGCATACCGAGCAGAAGAAAAAAGAGTTTAATGATTATAAAGTGGGAGTATATACCCATAGCGAAGCCAACGGCTATGTGCTCGGGCAGGAATTTCGCGGCTTAGTTCTTGCGATCGCTCATTATCACGCAGCTATTGCCGGAAAGCTCATGACGACCAAAGAAGCGGACGCGAATCATGATAATAATGAAAAACTTATCCTTACTGAGGATGAGGAGGATGCGTTTCGTCAGGCGCTCAAGGAGCTCAGCTGTGAGGGGTCGCGATGCGTTGTTTGCGATAAACTCCCCACTCTCCTTGAGAAGGTTCGTCGGCTACGGAAAGAATATGAAAGGAAGTACGAGCTGGAGAAGCAGAAAGAACAGGAGCGGCGAAAAAAGAAGCCGCTGTAAACACCCTCACGGGTGTTTTTTATTAAAAATTGACAATACTCTATATTATCAATATACTCATTTGAGATCGCTAAAAAGCAATAAGAGGAACTGAATGATCTTTTGGGTTTGCTTAGCCGTTTGGATCCTTATTGGTAGGTCGCTTATCTGGCTTTATCGCAGAGAGTATCATAATAAATATCCATTCTTGCGAGAGCTTCAGGAACTGGAAGATAAAGAAGTTAATGAATTTCGCGCAGAAGTGTATCCGATCATAAGATGCGCAGCAGATTTCGCAGTTATTCTTATTACCGGATTGCTGTGGCCATTGGATATCTATATGTATCGCAGGTGGGCAAATAAAAGAATTTAGTTTTGGAATCGCCTATAAAATAGGCGATTTTTTTTGCACACGTTATTCATTTTCATTGGCGAGGTGTCAGTGTACAGTAAAGGTAATGATCATTTCGCTGTACGGGCCGGACAGTTATCGCCGGCAGAAAAAACAGGATGATATCCTTGCGGGATACCGCGCCAAGCATTCGGGGTTGTCGGTGGAATATTTCGACTTGGAGGACGATAATGCTTTTGATGCGCTTCGGGAGTTCGTCCGGGCGACATCGCTGTTCGATGCGATGAAATGCGCGGTCGTGCGGCATGCGGACGCGCTGGGAAAGGCGGAGGGAAAAGAGTTCCGTGCTTTTTTAAAGGACCAGCTGGCGCGCAAGGAGTCGACCCTCGTACTACTCTGGGATAAAAAGCCGACCAAGGAATATGCATTCTTACTGAAGGCGCCGGCGCTGGCGCAGGAATTCGCCGAGCTGAGCGGATCGGCGCAGCTGGCATTCATCGCGAATGAAGCGAAGGCGCGCGGGATCACGATCGACCGTGCGGGGATCGACCTGCTGAGCCGTGCGTTCCAGGGGAATACCTGGGGCCTTGTAACCGAGCTTGAGAAGCTGGCGCTACTGGATGAAAAAACTGTAACCCTGAAGACGATCAGCGGGCATCTTGAGTTGTTCAATGAACTGAATCTTTTTACCGCGCTCGGAACGATCCGAACCTCTCCCGATCGTGCGGAGCGTCTGCGGCTTCTCGAGGAGCTATTGAGCCGCCATAATGATCCGGCGATGCTCTTTAATATGATCGCGGTCGCGCCGTACGAAGGAAGGGAATGGAAGACCGCGGTCGCCGACTATGATGTCGCGGTCAAATCGGGGAAGCTTGAATACGAAGAGGCGCTGCTTGCCTTGGCGCTGCGATAAACATCGTTTGAATTATTTTGCGCGAGAAAGCGCCAGTCCCTTTTTCAGTAACGGGTTCTTACACTGAAAAAGGGACTGGCGCTTTCTTCGTATTGCGTATTTTATATAAAAATAAGGCAGGATATCTTTGGGGCAGCATAAGACCCCGGCGCTGTTCCAAAGATATCCTGCCTGTTCTTGTATGGCTGTGTTTTTTAAAAACAGTGCGGCAAAGACGGACAAAAAAATTCCCCGGAGGGAAATTTTTATTTTGCCGTTGCGAGAAGTTTTGCGAGGCGGGACTTGAGGCGGGAGGCGGTGTTCTTTTTGATCGTTCCCACTTTTGCGGTCTTGTCGAGAACCTTGTAGACCTTCGGAAGTTCCGCTTTTGCTTCGTCGAGCTTCTTTGCTGCGACGAGTTTCTTATAGGCTTTGAGCGCTTTCTTCATCACTTCCTTCCGCGCTTCGTTCTGTGCGCGGCGGGTGAGGTTCTGGCGGTAGGCCTTTTTTGCTGATTTCGTGATCATAGGTGATAGCGTATAGTGTAGACGCTTCCCGGTCCGATGTCAATATATTTGACAAAAGGCAATTTTATGCTATACTATCTTCCAGAACGTCACATTCTTAGGGAGGGCCATATGGCCAAACACCAGAAGGGCGAGAAGAAGAGCAAGAAGCAGCTCAAGGAAGAGAAGAAGGCGCAGCAGGAGGCCGCCAAGTCGCACCGCAAGGCCTTCGTGGGTCTGCCGGCGCGCGAGCGGCATCCGGCGCAGGTGTTGTGCCGCATCCTCCAGTCGAGCGGCCTGAAGGCGATGGGCGAGTACTCGCAGAAGCACGGCCTGCAGAGGGTCATCGAGTCCCCGCAGGTCATCGCGGCGGTCGCCCGCTACGAGAAGCGCAAGGAAGACCGGCGCGTCGGCCGCCAGAAGAAGGAGGAGGCCGCGAAGACCGACGAGTCGGTCGCGCAGCAGACGGAGGCCTGACACAAGCCCCGTTCCATCGAAAGATGGAGCGGGGCTCTTTTTTATTGTTTGTCCAAATTAAATTCTGACTGATAGGTCGGAGTTTAATTTGGGTATAAACAATAAACCCCGCCAAAGGCGGGGTAATATCGAGAGGCGATCCTGATCTTGCTTACTTATTTCTCTCCGGCGAGTCGCGAGAGGTCGCTTTCGGTAATGGCCTTCTTGATCGCTACCGGCATTTTTCCGCCGCGTTTATTGAACGCTTTTTGGATCTTTTGGCGGCGATCGGTTTCCTGGATTACTTTTTTCATAGAGTCGGTAAGGCGGTCGGCGTACAAAATAACTTTGCCATTGATGGACCGCGCGGCGCGGCCGGCCATCTGCATGAGGCCGCGGAAGTTGCGGAGGAATCCTTCACGGTCCGCATCAAGGATCGCAACGAGGCTGACCTCGGGAAGATCGAGCCCTTCGCGGAGCAGGTTGATGCCGACAATGACGTCGACGATGCCTTTGCGGAGGTCGTTCAGGATCTCCGGGCGCTTCAGGGTCTTTACTTCGGAATGAAGGTAATGCGCTTTCACGCCTTTGGCGAGTAAATATTCGGTCAGGTCTTCGGCGGACCGTTTCGTGAGCGTCAGCGCCAGCACGCGCTCATCGCGGTCGCGGCGGATCTCGATCTCTTTGAGAAGATCTTCAACCTGCGTAGCGACCGGCCGGATCTCAAGATTCGGATCCAAGATGCCCGTCGGGCGAACGACCTGCTCCGCCACATGGGCGCCGCTTTTTTCGAGCTCGTACGGACCCGGCGTTGCGGAGACGTAAATGGTCTGGCCGATGCGTTCCTGGAACTCGGGGAATTTCAGCGGGCGATTGTCCAGCGCCGACGGAAGCCGGAAGCCGTAATTGACGAGGTTCGCTTTGCGGCGGCGGTCGCCTTCATACATGGCGCCGAGCTGCGGAACGCTGATGTGCGATTCGTCGATGAAGAGCAGGAACGGTTTCGGGAAATAATCGAGCAGCGTCGCCGGCGGTTCGCCTGCATTGCGGAACGCAAGATGGCGCGAATAATTTTCGATGCCGTTCACATAGCCGTTCTTTTTCAGCATTTCGAGATCGAACAGCGTGCGCTTTTCGATGCGGTCGGCTTCTTCGAAGCGGTTCGAGGACTGGAAATCTTCGACGCGCTCTTCCATTTCCGATTTAATGTTTGCTAATGCGAGCTTCAGCTTCTGCTGCGGCGTGACCCAGAACTTCGACGGATAGATGTCGAGTTGCTGCACGATCTCTTCGTTGCGGATGATCTGCGCGATCTTTTTCTGATTGAACTCAAGCACGGCCTGTTCGCCGGTGACGAGGCTGATCGTGATACGGTCATTGCTGACGCGGTATTCGCCCGGGTTCGGATCTTTGGTGGTGCGGAGGTACTGCAAAAAGCTGAGATGCCGCGCGGCGTCGCTTGGGCTGAGGCTTTGTCCTGCGCGGAGCTCAAGGCGGGTTTTGATGTATTCGGTTGGATCGCCGAGGCCGTAAATGCAGGACACGGACGCGATGACGATCGTATCCCGGCGTGCGAGCACGCTTTGGATCGCCGAGTGGCGGAGCTTATCGATCTCCTTATTGATGCGCGCATCCTTTTGGATGTACATGTTCGTCCGGGGAAGATACGCTTCCGGCTGGTAGTAGTCGTAGTACGAAACGAAATAGTGAACGGCGTTCTCCGGGAAGAAGGCTTTGAACTCTTGGTAAAGCTGGGCCGCGAGGGTCTTGTTCGGCGAGATGATCAGGGTCGGCAAATTCGCGCGCGCGATGACGGACGCCATGGTAAAGGTCTTTCCGGATCCGGTCACGCCGAGCAGGGTCTGATCCTTGGCGCCGGCACTGAGGCCTTGGCTCAGTTTTTCGATTGCCAAAGGTTGGTCTCCGGTGGGTTTAAAATTGGATATGAGCTTGAACATAGGTATACTAAAGATACGTATTTCAATGAAAACGCGCGCGGGCGTACCGCGCATGATCCGCACCTATGATCCATTCCCTTATCGGAACACTAAAAGCAAAGGAAGGAAATCAGTTTGTGGTTGAGTTGGGCCTTGGCGGCCGGAACGGCATCGCATTTTCGATACGGTCTTCGGTTAATGTTGTGCAGAGTTTGCCACAAATTGGCGAAACTGTCAATGTGCTTACCTATCTGCACGTGAAAGAGGATGGGATGGAGCTATACGGTTTTCTCAAAAAAGCCGAGCTTGAGTTCTTCCAGTTATTGATCAGCGTCTCGGGGATCGGACCGAAATCGGCACTTGGGATCTTGGGAACGGAAAGCGTAGATAAGCTTCAGGCGGCGATCAGTGAGGGGCGTATTGAATTATTGACGAAAGCATCGGGTATCGGAAAGAAGACCGCCGAGCGGATCATTTTGGAGCTGCGATACAAGCTGGTTCAGCCGGGGTCCGAGAAGATCGTCGGTTTAATGGAGTCCGACCGGGATATCGTGGATGCGCTGGTGAACCTCGGCTATACCGCAGGGCAGGCGAAAGCCGCGCTTGAGAAGCTTGATCCGAAAGTGACAAAAATGGAAGAACGCATTAAGCAGGCGCTCAGCGTCTTAAAACGCTCATGACGAAAATGGAACACCTTCGGTCGCTCTATCATTACACCCTCGCATGGATCGGGAGCATTTGGTATGGCCATCCGTCCAAAAAGCTTTTTGTCGTCGGCGTGACCGGCACGAAAGGAAAATCGACCGTGACCGAACTGATCAATGCGATCTTGGAGGCTGCGGGAAAGAAAACCGCGATCAGCTCATCGGTGCGGTTCAAGATCGGCAGCGAGAGCGTGCAGAATACCACCGGCATGAGCATGCCGGGCCGCTTTTTTATCCAGCGGTTCTTGGCTGATGCCGTTGCCGAGCACTGCGACTATGCGGTCATTGAAGTGACCTCACAGGGCATCCTGCAGCACCGGCATCGGTTCGTGCATTTTGATGCGGCGGTGATCACGAACCTTGAGCCGGAGCATATTGAGGCGCACGGATCGTTCGAGAACTACCGCGACAGCAAAGTCCGCTTGTTCAGTGATGCCGCATTTCATTCGGCAAAACACGAGAAAGCGTTCATTATCAATTCGGACGCACGGGACTATGAATTTTTCGTCGGCGCCGTGGGCGAGAAAGGCGTGGTCACGCTGTTCAATAAACACGATGTGGCGAAGGTGAAGATCAAAACAAAACTGATCGGTGAGTTTAACCTTGAGAACATCGCCGCGGCGATCGCGTTCGCGCGGTCGCAGGATATTGATTGGGATACGATCAAGAACGCGATCGAGTCGTTCGACGGCGTACCGGGGCGCCTGGAATTCGTCCAAAAGACGCCGTTCCCGGTCATCATTGATTATGCGCATACGCCGGATTCGCTCGAGAAGGTTTATCAGACCGTGAAGCCGAAGCATGACAAGCAGGGCGAGCATAAGCTGATCTGTGTGCTGGGTGCGGCCGGCGGCGGCCGCGACATGTGGAAGCGTCCGGTCATGGGTGAGATCGCCGGGAAGTATTGCGATCAGATCATTCTGACGAACGAAGATCCGTTTGATGAGGATCCGCAGGAGATCCTTGATGAGATCGAGGCGGGTATTTTGCATACGGCAAAGAAAAAAGTGCGGATGGTCCTCGACCGCCGCGATGCGATCCGGACCGCGGTCAGGCTCGCGAAGAAAGGCGACACCGTGATCATTACCGGAAAGGGTTCGGAGAGCTCGATCCGCATGGCCGGAGGCAAAAAGATCCCGTGGAACGAGAAGGAGATCGTCTCAAAGATCCTCAATAGCGAGCGGATTGAAGCGTAGGAAGCCCGGTGCTATACTGGCGGCAGAAGCTTGGGAGGGTGTCATGAAACGCTATCACAAGTCGGGATGTGCCGTCGTGTGGAGCCGCCTGCCCGGCGACCCCGTCGGTCCCGTTATTCGGCCTTTGGATGAGATCCTTGAGGCGATCACGTGGGAATTTCCGGGTAAGGCGCCTGCTGAGATGGCGCTCACGCCCTGCGACGACGCGCTGATCATGATTCCGCGCGATATTCCCGTGCCGGCCATCGAATAGATGGCCGGTTTTTGTTGTCTTTATTGCGGAGTATACTAAAGGTAAGGTCGATACTATTTGTATATACATTACGTATGCTTAAAGATCACAATCACGATCTGATCAAGCAGCTTTCTGTCAGCTCTTCCAGCCTCTGGCGTATGGAGGAGTATCGAAAGAATGCGAAAGGGTGCCCGCATTGCGAGAAGCTTTGGGGCGAGGTGGAAAAACTGCAGGAAAAGATCTCGGCGCTGCTGACCGATGAGGTCACGCGGCACGTGAAAGAAGGGAAATTTGAATAATGAGCCAAGGATCCGCCGATATCGGCGGATCCTTGTTATACTGAGCATATGAAGATCACGTTTTTCGGCGGGACCGGCGAAGTGACCGGTTCGAACTATTTGGTGGAAAGCGGCGAGACGAAAGTGCTCGTCGATTGCGGTCTGCATCAGGGGGAACATTTTTCCGCTCGGCATAACTGGGAGGCCTTTCCGTACGATCCGAAAGGGATCGATGCGGTTTTTGTTACTCATGCGCATCTGGACCATACCGGACGGTTGCCGAAGCTGGTGAAGGAGGGTTTGCGCGGCCGCGTTCATTCAACGCCGCCGACCCGCGATTTTGCGAATCTGCTGCTTTTAGATTCAGAACATGTCCTGTTGGATGAAGCGCAGCGGACGGGGAATCCGCCGCTCTACGGCGTCCGGGAGGTGGAGGATCTGATGGGACAGTGGGATGTGCTGCCGTACCATCAGCCGCTGAAAGTGGGGCCGATGACTGTGACGCTCTATAACGCCGGGCATATTTTGGGATCGAGTATCGTGGTCATTGAAGCCGAAGGGAAACGCATCGCATTTTCCGGCGACCTCGGGAACAGCCCGGCGCCGATCATCGGGCCGTACGAGCTCTTGGGGGACCTCAATATTGATTGCTGCGTGATCGAATCGGCGTACGGCGACCGCATCCATGATCCGGTCGACGAAAAAGTCCTTGAGGACCTGATCGAAGAAACGGTAAAGAACGGCGGCGTGCTGATGATCCCGGCGTTCGCGATGGAACGCACGCAAAAATTATTATTTACGATCAATGAATTAGTGAATAAGGGAAAGATCCCGCGCGTTCCGGTCTATCTGGACAGCCCGCTCGCGATCAAAGTGACTGAGGTCTACAAAAAATATACGAAGTATTTCGATGCGTCGACCAAGGCCCTTATGCGCGACGATAGCGCCCTCTTTGAGTTTCCGGGATTACATAAGGCGCTGACCACGGAACAATCGAAGGAGATCAATGATGTTCCTCCGCCGAAGATCGTGATCGCCGGATCGGGCATGTCGCACGGCGGCAGGATCCTGCATCATGAGAAGCGTTATTTGCCGGACCCGAAGAGCGCGATCCTGTTCGTCGGGTACCAGGCCGACAAATCGCTGGGGCGGAAGATCCGCGACGGTGTGTCGCCGGTCCGGATCCTCGGAGACGACATTCCGGTCCGCTGCAAGAAAGTTTCCATTGAGGGCTATTCCGCGCATGCTGATCAGCGCCAGTTGCTTGCCTGGCTTTCGCCGATGCGGAAAACGCTCATGCGGGTGTTCGTGGTCCAGGGCGAGGAGGAGGGAAGCGATGTACTTGCGCACAAGATCACTGAGGACCTCGGAGTTGCGGCGGAAGCTCCTCAATTCGGCAGAGTCTTTGAGTGCTAAGGGGTGTGGTATACTGACACTATGGCAGCGAAACTAAGCACCCGAGACCATCTGAAATATAAGATCTGCATTTCCGGCGCGGCTGATACCGGCCATTGCGCTGCGGATGCTCCGCAGAAGGCTGAACAGCTGGGCCGCGAGATCGCTAAACGCGGTATGGTGTTGGTGACCGGCGCGACCGTCGGCATTCCGTATTGGGCGGCGAAGGGCGCGAAAGAAATGGGCGGCATGGTCATCGGATTGTCGCCGGCGGCGTCCGAAGCGGCGCATGTGAAAACGTATCAGCTTCCGACGGACTACCACGATGTGATCGTCTATACCGGTTTTGAATATTCGGGGCGCAATCTGTTGCTGACCCGTTCCGCGGATGCGATCATTCACATCTGCGGCCGTATGGGAACCTTGAATGAGTTTACGATCGCGTTTGAAGACGAGAAGCCGATCGGCGTGCTGGAGGGGACCGGCGGAACTGCGGATGAGCTGCATGATATCGTGAAGAAAATGCATCGCGGACCGGGGCGGGTGATCTACGGAAAGAATATTTCCGATCTGCTGGACAAGGTGGTCGCCGAGATCGACAAGGACCGGAAGAACAAGGATCACGACCGGTACGTCCGCGGATAACGATCTTTATTTTTTATGCTGAAGAACATTCTTCGATCACTGGGGAAAAAGAAGCCGAAGGTGCGGACCGATAAACCGGTCGGCACGGTGACGCATTATTACGGAGGCTTGGGCGTGGCGATCGTAAAATTCAAAAAGATCATGCCGGCGGGAGCTGATGTGCAGTTCTGCGGCGCAACAACCGATTTTTCTCAGACGCTCGATTCGATGGAACTGAACCGGAAACCGATCGCGAAGGCGCCGAAGGGGAAGGAAGTGGGCATCAAAGTGAAGAAAAAAGTGCGGGAAGGCGACAACGTGTACGAAAATAAGGAAGAGTAACCGATCGGACGGATGGACTCCTTTTTGAAAACCGTTCTGCAGCCGGCAAGCATCCTTTCAGGAACGATCATCGGCGCCGGCGTGTTCGCGCTTCCGTATATTTTCGCGCAGGTTGGCGTGCGCGCGGGTTTGATCGGCCTGGTCCTGTGCGGAGTGCTCTTCGGCTTCCTTTATTATGTGTATGGCGATGTGATCGCGCGGACGGCGGGCGAGCACCGTTTTGTCGGATATGCGCGGACCTATCTGGGGAAGCCGGGATTCCTCCTTGCGCTGTTCGTCGGGTTCTTTGAGCTCATCGTGATCCTGGCGATCTACCTGATCCTGGCGCCGAGCTTTTCTCAATTGATCGTCGGCGGCGCGGCGGGATGGCATTTGTTGGCTTTCTGGATCATCGCTTCCGCGGTTGCGCTCAGCAGCAATCGGAAAATGGCGTTTCTGGAGTTCCTGATCGTGGCCGGGATCGTCATGATCATGGCGCTGCTGTTCATCCTGGGTATTCCGAAGTTTTCGCCGGCGCTGATCTCGGGCGTTGATTGGAAACACTTGTGGAACTTCGCGATCGTCGGTCCGATCCTGTTCTCGCTTTCCGGGAGCCTCGCGGTTCCGGAGATCATCCGTTATTTTCATGATGAAAAAATTCCCGTCGCGTTCTTCCGCCGTACGGTTTGGCTCGGTATGAGCATCGCGATCGTCGCCTATGCGGCATTTGTGCTCGGCGTGCTCAGCCTCTCTCCGGCGGTCTCGTCTGATGCGGTGAGCGGTTTGCGCGGTGCGGTGGCGCCTGGAGTCCTTGCGGTGATCGGAGTGCTCGGGATCCTTTCATTGTTAAGTTCGTATATCGTTGCCGGGCTCAATGTGCGCCATATCGTCGAATACGATCTCGGCCTTCCGCGTCTTGCAGGCGCGGGAACGCTCGTTGCGGCGCCGCTGCTGCTTTATATGGCCGGTCTGCAGAATTTCATGGGCGCGGTGTCGTTCGCCGGGTCCATTTTTCTTCCGTTGGAGAGCATTCTGATCATCTTTATGTGGATGAAGATGCGGCGCCAAACGACCGCGGAACCGGTATTCTCAGGGGTATGGACCCTAGTTCCGGCAATCGGAGCGTTGGTTATTTTTGTGACTATCCTGTTTTATGCGATACTAAAGTAGATAAGGCTCTCGAGTAAAATTAATATCTTTTTTATGGCGCAAGCGGAAAAACGAGGGACGGGGAATAGTAAGCTTCCGTCTCCACATCGTCGCATCGAGATGTTCGGCGGAGCGCAGAAGGGAGTCGTCGTATGCGTAAAGTGCGGCAGTTATTTTTATAAGAAGGCCTGGCATCATGACGCTAAGGCGTTCTTGGCAAAGCGCGAAAATAAAGGTATGCCGGTTACGCAACGTTTGTGCCCGGTGGATGAACGGCTTGCGCAGGGGAAATACGGCGGGAAATTGGTGATAACCCGGGTTCCGGCGGCAGAACAAAAGGACCTGCTGAATTTGGTTCGCGGATTTTGTGAACGCGCCGAAGATCGCGATCCGCTTGCTCGCCTTATCGCGCTTACGGTAAAAAGCGGCACGGTCACGGTGACCGTGAGCGAAAATAGACTTGCGCAGCATCTCGCAAAAAAGATCTCCGATGCGTTCAAAAAGAAAGCGGTGATCGCATACCTTCGTGAGCCGGATGATATCGCGCAGATCGCCATTGAGTTTTCCGGAAAATGAGCCTATCCTGGGGAAGTAGTTCGTCCCCGTGGTTCAATGGATAGAACGTAGCCCTCCGAAGGCTGAGATCGAGGTTCGATTCCTCGCGGGGACACAAAGGAAAACAAAGCCTCTTTCGCGCAGTACTGGGTTCTTATACTGCTTCAAAGAGGTTTTGTTTTTAGGATAGTAAAAAGAAAAACCTGCTATGACACGTCATAGCAGGTGTATTTATTTTGGAGATGCGCAGGCTATTTTTTCTTGAAGATGAAATCCTTTCGGCGAAAGCCGCGGCTTATAAAATAAGCAAGATGTTCTTCAAGTTCTGAGGCGATTGAGGGATAGAGTAGCTCGAGTTGATCGATGTCGCATCGTTTTGCCCAGGCGGCGACCGCATTTTTAAGGAGGTCTTCGCTGTAAGCGCAAATGCCGCATGCTCCGCATACGAAATAAGGAGCATGAAACGCGACAAAGGAATACCCTCTTAAAAGAAGCTCGTTTTTTTCGGGAACTTTTCCGCAAGAAGGGCAGTAAAAATCATCAGACGACAACTCGCTCATGAGATCTCCATTTTAAAAAAACTACCAACAGGATAGCTTAATTAGAGATCCTCTTGCAATGAGAATACTTAATTTTGCGGCGATCACCGATAATTAGCCCCACTATAATGTGTCATAGCAGGGTATTCTTTTTCCTCAAGCGAGGAAGTATTTCTGGTTGTTTTTTCATCGTAAGACCCCGGTGATGAAAAAAATAACCCGAAATGTTCTGAGTGTATTTTTCCTTGAATTAGCGAATATATTCAGCTACCCTGAGTGTAGTTTCTTGGTACAAGGAAGAGAGAAAAATGAAGACAGCGCTTCACGTACTGGGATGGGTGGCATTCCTATTGGGTGCCGCATTCGTCTATATTCTGACGCGGATCTGGTTCATGTGGTTTCCGGTGATGTATTTCCCGAAGCCGACGGAAATGCATCAGCCGATCCCGCAGTACTCGCTCCGAACTTTCGGCGTTCCGGTGCGGGCTGGATTCGCGAAACGCGATATCACACCGTCCGGCATTCCGTGGCTCGGCGGCTATATGCCGCCGCATCCCGCGTTTGCCGTCGATAGTCGTCTGTGGGTGAAGAGCCTTGCGCTCGAAGATGCGCATGGCCATACGCTGGTGCTTGTCTCGTGCGAACTGGTCGGCATGCTGCCGACCGATGTCGCGAAGATCAAGGCGCGGATCACGGGCGTGCCGCCTGATCATATCCTGATCATGGCGACGCATACCCATTCGGGTCCCGATACGATCGGGTTCTGGCTGGGACGACGGAAGGCGTACATGGAGTTCCTCCGCTCTCAGGTCGCAGCCGCTATTCAAAGATCGATCAACGGGTTGGGGCCGGCGGCGATCCGATACGGACGCGGAGCGTCTCCGTACGGAGAAAAGAACGTCAGGAACTGGGCGAACGGGAGCGATGATAATCCCCCCGATCCGCAGATCGCGGTGATCCAGGTGTTGATGAAGCATTCTCCGCGGAACCGCTTGGTGACGCTGGTGAACTGGTCGTGCCATCCGGATATCGTCGAAGGATTCGCGGTGACGGGAGACTTCCCGCACTTTCTGAGCGAGCGTTTGAAACGCCGCTTGGGAAGCGAAACGATGTATGTCCAGGGCGCGATCGGCGCGGTTCAACCGGAAGCGGGGAACAACGACGACAAGTCTGCGCAGACCTTCCTGGAGCGGAATCTCGGCGAAAAACTCGGCGACAAGGTGGTCTCGATCATGCGGCATCCATTGCCGATGAAGGGCGCTGACATTTCGGTCATCGGACAGACGGTCCGGGCGCCGTTTGAGAACACGCAGGACATGGCTTTCGCGCTGCATCATCATATGGTTCCGGACCTTCTTGACTCGCATGGCGATCTCGTCACGCGGGTGGAGCGGGTGACGCTGGGACCGATGACGATCCTGACGGTGCCGGGCGAACTGTTCCCGGATATCTGGTGGTCGGTGAAGCGACTGATGCACGGTCAGACGCATATGGTGTTCGGCCTGTGCAATGCCGAGTTCGGTTACATCCTTCTTCCGAGGGATTTCCGGAACGGACGGCATCGGTATCACACGAGCGTGTCCATCGGGCCGACGTTCGGCGCGCGGATCTCCGAAGCATTGCATTTTCTCGCTGTGCAAAAATAATTGCATCGCCCCGACTTCAGTCGGGGCGCTTTTTTATTTGGGCCGTGAAAACGGTATAATAGAACTAAGAAGGCCTTTGCTCTTTATGCGTTTTTCCGACATCTCATTCGTCTATCTTTTGAACCGGCTCCTGCAGCGTCTGGTGGATTTTGTCCGCCATTGGTATGTGGACGGTTTTTTCCAGGCCGTTGATTGGATGTTGGATATTTTGGAGAAGCTCGACCGCAGTTTTGCGCTCCGGATCACGGTCAAATATTGGCTCCAGCCGCTGTATCAGGATTACACGATGATTGGTTATGTCTGGGGCTTCATCTTCCGGACGGTCAGGATCCTGATCGCGCTTGTCGTCTATCTGCTTTTGATCGCCTGCGCACTGGCGTTGTTCCTTGCCTGGGCGGCGATCCCGCTGTGGGTGCTCTATAATATTTTCACGAACCTATGACGCCCGCCGCACCTCAAGCCGTATTTTCAGAACCGCGTTTCCGGATGACGCACGGCGGCCGCCTGTTGGTCCGGGTCATTTTCTATATCGGATATGCGCTTACGCTGGTCGCTGCGGCGATCTTCTTGCTCTCCGATGTTAAATGGATCTTTTGGACCGGGGTCTTGCTCGCGCTTTTTATCATCGACCATATCAAACATTACGGCCAGGCGCGCCGGTCGCTCCGTGAAGCGCCCGGACCGAACGCGAACCTTGCGGATTATTTGAATCCCGCGAGTTTCGGCGTACTGGAATATTCGTTCGAGCGGAGCCTGCTCGTCGGCGGGAACTTCTATCTGTTCCTGATGAAGAAACTTTTGGAGCGGAAGAACATCCGCGCCGGCTTGGTGCGCATGGATATCAACGTGCAGGAGGTCGCCGATAAAGTGGAGGCGCTTTTGAAAGAAAGCCTTGCGGATCCGAAGTTCCGGACGAACAGCGCCGAGCGCAAGCAGAAGCTCTTGGGGGAGATCGAAAAGATCGTCGCGCTCGCCTCGCAGCAGGCGCTTGCCGCGGATAATCGCTTCATCGAACCGAAAGACATCTTCGCGGCGCTCAGTTATTGCGACAGTACGGCGGTTTTGCGGGTGTTGCAGCTTTTCGGCGTCGATCCGGGCGATCTGGAAAAAGCCCTGATCTTCGGCCGGTACCGGAAGTCCGGGCTGTTCCGCCAGCTGCCGGGAACGATCGGAGGCTTTGTTTATAAATCGTACAAGGTGCGCCACCGCGTGATGAACCGGGCATGGAGCGCGCGGCCGACGCCGCTGCTGGACCAGTACAGCGAGGACCTGACCGATTTTGCGCGGCTGGGAGAGGTCGGCTTTTTGATCGGCCACCGGGAGGAATATGAGCGGATGGTCGACATCTTGTCGCGTCCGTCCAAGCCGAACGTATTACTGGTCGGCGAGCCGGGTGTCGGAAAAGAAGCGCTCGTGACCCATTTGGCCTATAAGATCTCCAAGGACGAGGTTCCGGCCGAGCTGTTCGATAAGCGGTTGGTCTTGCTCCGCATCGGGAGCCTGATGGCGGGCGCGGGGAACGCCGGCGAGATCCAGGCGCGGGTGACGCGGATCGTGGAGGAGATCGTCCAGGCGGGGAATATCATCCTGTATTTCCCGGATATCCATAATCTGTTGAAGACCTCCGATAAGTCGGGCGTGAACGCGGCGGATATCTTTTTGCCGGCGTTCTCATCCAGTGCCTTCTCGCTGATCGGCGCGACCTATCCGAAAGAGTACAAGCAGACGCTCGAGCCGCAGGCGGATTTTGTCGAGGTGTTCGAGAACATTCCGGTTGAAGAGATCACGATCGATGAAGCGACGACGCTCCTGGTGTACGACAGCATTATTTTGGAGCGGCAGTTCGGCATTACGATCACCTTCGGCGCGGCAAAACAGGCGGTCCAGCTCGCTTCGAAATATTTCCGCGATAAATTATTGCCGTCCAGCGCCGAGGACCTTTTGAAAGAAGCGCTGTCCGATGCGAAAGGGAAGAATGAGAAGATGCTCGACAGCGATGCGGTCATCGATGTCGCGCAGCGGCGCGTGACGATCCCGTTGCGCCAGGCGAAAGCGGCGGAAGCGGAGAAGCTTCTGCATATGGAGGACATCATCCATGAACGCCTCGTGGACCAGGAGGAAGCGGTCAAGGCGGTTTCCGAAGCATTGCGGGAATACCGGAGCGGTCTTTCGCGCAAAGGAGGACCGATCGCGACGTTCCTGTTCGTCGGGCCGACCGGCGTCGGTAAAACGGAGCTTTCCAAGATCCTGGCGAACATCCAGTTCGGATCGGAGGATGCGATGGTCCGCTTCGACATGTCCGAATATCAGGACAAGCAGAGCGTGTTCCGCTTTATCGGGTCTCCGGACGGTGCGGTCAGCGGCGAACTGACCGATGCGATCCTGAAGAAGCCGTACTGCCTCGTGCTGCTCGATGAGTTTGAAAAAGCGCATCCGGATATCCTGAACCTGTTCCTGCAGGTGTTCGACGACGGACGTCTGACCGACAACATGGGCCGGACGGCTGATTTCCAGAACACGATCATCATCGCGACCAGCAACGCGAACTCGGACTTTATTAAGTCATCCATCGAAGCGGGGAAGACCATGGCGGACATCAGCGACGAAGTGAAGAAAAAACTGACCGAGACGTTCCGTCCCGAGCTGGTGAACCGTTTTTCCGGCATCATCGCGTTCAAGGACCTTTCCAAAGATGATACCTTCGCGATCGCGAAGATCCTATTGAGCGACCTGGCGAACGATGTGAATGAAAAACAGGGGATCCGGATGCAGTTCTCGGACGATGCGGTGCGGCAGATCGCGACATGGGGATATGATCCGGTCTTTGGCGCCCGTCCGTTGCGTGAGGTGATCTCGAACAAGGTCCGGAGCGTGCTTGCGGAAAAGATCCTCCGCGGAGAAGTACAAAAAGGCGGGAATCTGGTAATATCTATAGAGGGCGGAGAACTGAAGTTCGACTCCCACGATGATTTTTAACGAATACGAACTATGAAGATCAAGATCGATGTCAGTTTAAATGTAGGCAAAGTGGTCAAGACGCTCGTCCTTTCCGATTTCATACTCATGGCGGGATGGGGATTTATCTCGCCGATGTTTTCGGTGTTCATTGTGAACAAGATCGCCGGCGCGACCCTGGCGACGGTCGGTATCACGACCGCCTTGTATTGGTTGCTCCGCTCGCTCATCCAGCTTCCGATCGCGAATTACCTTGATCGCTCTGAGGCGGAAAAAGATGATTTTTATGCGCTTATTTTTGCATTGATCCTGGCGGGCATCTCCGCGTTCGGCTACACCGTCGTCCGCACCGTCCCGCAGCTGTATTTCTTCCAGGTGCTTCAGGCGATCGCGTTCGGGATCTACACGCCGTCTTGGTCAGGGATCTTTTCAAGGCATTTGGACGAGAAGCGCAGGTCTTTCGATTACTCACTGGATAGCACTGCGATTGGGGTCTCTTCCGGTGTCGCGGGACTTCTTGGCGGCCTTATCAGCCAGCGATTCGGATTTAATGCGATCTTTGTTCTGGGCGGCACCTTATCGCTGTTCGCGGCGTTTGTGGTGATCACGTTCCCGAAATTGATCATTCCGCCAAAGGTATCGAATGTGACCGAAATGCGCGATCATCGCCCGCCGGCGACCGGATAGCGTTCATAGCGTATAAAGAAATAAAAAACACCCCGACTTCGGTCGGGGTGTTGTTTCGTTAAGGGACTTTGATCAACTGGGAAGGATCGAGCTTCGGCGGGCTGATCATATTGCCGAACACGCGGAGGAACGAGCTCTGCCGGTCCGCGGTCTTGATCGGCGTCCGGTTCAGATCGATGCCGGCGACCTCATCGATGCCGGTCTTATCGTTCTTCCGGAAGATGATCGTCAGTTGAGTGTCGACGCCTCGGCTGCAGGTATCGAAGTTATTGACGTAGGCGAGCTCGCGGTCGGTTCTCAGTTGACGCCAATTCGCATGGCATCGGATCGCCGAGTACTGCCGCTTGCTGTCCATTGCCGTCTGGATGCTCGACTCGGGGATGATGGAGCTTCCCAGAATGAGCTGGGACGCTTCGATCCAGCCGACCGCATCGCACGGATGCGAGACGGAGGTCTCGGTGGTGAAACCGAGTCCCATGACCGTTTCTTTGGTCATGCCGTCCTTCAGCTTCAGCGCCGCTTCCCCGAACTCCTTGGGGTCGTTATGGAACGCACCCTGGACGTCGATGCTCTTCTGGTCGTTCTTCCAGATGGAACGTTTGTTCCACTGATCGGCGGACGGACACCGCAGCGGCGCGGAAGCGCACGCCGAAGCGCCGATAGCGTACAGGACGATCGCGAGAGTCTGTCGTATGGACATTTTCCCTCTTTCGGTATGTAAGTTACTGCATCCACTATAGGGTTTTTTGAGGGGCGGTGTCAATGAAAAAAAATATGCGCTCTGCATGCGCCTGAGGGGGTGCGGCGGTATACTAAAAGGGTATGGTGAACGACGAAATTGCCCGCCTTTTGCGGGAGATCGCGATCTATCTCGAGATGGATGATGTTCCATTCCGGCCGCGCGCTTATGAGAAGGCGAGCGAGGGTGTTTTAGGCTCCGATGAGGACATGAAAGAGGTTTATGCCCGGGGCGGGCTCAAAGCGCTGGAACAGGTACCGGCGGTGGGTGTTTCGATCGCGGAAAAGATCGAGGAATTTTTGAAGACGGGAAGGATCGCCTATCACGACGAGCTGAAGAAAAAGGTCCCGGTGGAGCTTGGCGAGTTTGCGGGCATCGAAGGGATCGGCCCGAAGACCCTGAAGACGCTCTATCAGAAATTGAAGGTCAGGAACCTTGCCGATCTTGAGAAGGCGGCGCAGCAGGGGAAGATCAAAAAGCTTCCGGGCTTCGGTCCGAAAAGCGAAGAGAATATTCTGCAGGGGATCGCGTTCGTCCGCCGTTCGGGCGGCCGTTTCGTGCTCGGCCAGGTGATGCCGGAGATCGAACTGATCCGGGAGCGCCTGGGCGTGCTTGCCGGTGTGGAAAGCGTGACGGTGGCGGGATCGGTGCGCCGAAGAAAGGATACGGTCGGCGATGCGGACCTGTTAGTCATCGCGAAGAAGCCGAAGCCGGTGATGGACTATTTTGTTGCGATGCCCGAGGTGGTCCAGGTCCATGCGCACGGCGAGACGAAATCGTCCGTGAAGCTCAAGAACGGGATGGATGTCGATGTGCGGATCGTGCCGAAGGAATCCTACGGCGCGGCGCTGAACTATTTTACCGGATCGAAGGACCATAACGTCGCGCTCCGCGAGCTTGCGATCAAAAAGGGATGGAAGCTGAACGAATACGGCCTGTTCGCGGGAACGAAGCGGATCGCGGGCAAGACCGAGGACGAGGTGTACCGGAAGCTGGGATTGCGCTATATCGAGCCGGAACTGCGGGAAATGACCGGCGAACTGGAGGCGGCGCGGAAGAACGCGCTTCCGGACCTGATCCCGTACGGATCGCTCCGAGGTGATCTCCAGGTGCAGACGGATTGGACGGACGGCGACGCTTCGATCGAGGAGATGGCGCAGACTGCGATCAAGGCGGGCTTGGACTATATCGTGATCACCGACCACACGAAGCGCCTGGCGATGACGCACGGATTGGATGCCAAGCGGATCAAGCAGCAATGGGCCGAGATCGACCGCGTGAACGCGGCGCTCAAGAAGAAAGGAAAGAAGTTCACGATCTTGAAAGGGACCGAGTGCGATATTTTGAAGGACGGAACGATGGACCTTCCGGACGAGATCCTCGCGCAATGCGATGTGGTCGGCGGATCGGTGCATTCGCTGTTCAATCTGCCCGAGAAGGAACAGACCGCCCGGATCATGCGGGCAATGAGCAACCCGCACGTGGATATCATCTTCCATCCGACCGGCCGGGTGCTCAACAAGCGCGAAGCGTATGCCGTGAACATGCCCGAGCTGATCCGTCATGCGAAAAAGACGGGAACGGTCCTGGAGATCGATGCGTACCCGGATCGCGCGGACCTGAAAGCGGAGCATATCCGCCTGTGCGTGGAAGCTGGCGTGAAGATGTCCATTGATTCCGATGCGCATGCGCCGGCGCATATCCAGTTCCTCGACTACGGCGTCGCGCAGGCGCGCCGGGGCTGGGCCGGAAAGAAGGATATCATCAACGCGTGGCCGCTCGAAAAGATGCTGAAAATGTTGAAATAGAGATCCTGGACAAGCTTGTTTTAGTTCTGGTATCGTGGGAACAGTTCATCCTATTGGAATACGAGGGTCTTATGAAGAAACGAAAACGTTTTGAACGCCATTTCGAAGCGTTCATGACGCTCGCTGAGCAGTGGAAGCTTTCCGAGAAAGAACGTCGGCAGCTCTTGAACATTAAGTCTGAGAGAACCTTCTTGTCGTTCGCGACCGGAAAGGAAGCTCCACCGGCCGAGGTTCTGACTCGCATGCATTACTGCATGCAGATCTATCGCGCATTGCATATCCTTCTTCCGTCGTATACTTCGGCGAACGATTGGATCCATGCGGCGAACAAAGCCCCGCTCTTCCAAAGGACTGGTTATAAGACCGCGCTTGAAGCGATGCTTTCCGATAATATTCGCGATCTGAAGACCGTCCACGACTATCTTCTTGCACAGTTGCATGCATGAGATCAAGCCTCTTCACCGTATGGTGAAGAGGCTTTTTTATTGTCTTTCGCCCTCCCGCGGGAGTAGAATACCAATATGCAAAAGAAGCTTAAGGCGATGCCGGTATCGCGGCGCGCGGCAAAACAAAAGGTGGCGATCTTCGACATCGACGGAACGATCTTCCGCTCGAGCCTTTTGATCGAGCTGACCGATGCGATGATCCAGGAGGGGATCTTTCCGAAAAAAGCGGGCATGGCCTATGCGAAGTCGTACAAGAACTGGCTGGACCGGAAGGATATCTATGACAAATATGTCTGGGACGTGATCGTTTCGTTCGAGAAGAACATCCGCGGCGTGCCGGTGAAGGAATTTTTGAGAATGGGAAAGACGGTGACCGCGTTTCATCACAATCGCGTGTACCGCTATACCCGGGACCTCGTGAAGGACCTGCGCCGCAGAGGTTATTTCATTTTGGCGATCTCGCATTCGCCGAAGGTGATGGTGAGCGAGTTCTGCAAGAGTTTGGGCTTTGATAAGGTGTACGGCCGCATCTATGAAGTCGACGTGAAAGGGAAGCTGACCGGCAAGACGCTCGAGCCGGAGGTGATCGCGGACAAGGCGAAGGTTTTGAAGCGCGTGATCAAAAAAGAGAATCTGACGCTCCGCGGTTCCATCGGCGTGGGCGATTCCGAGTCCGATATCCGGTTCCTGCGGATGGTGGACAAGCCGATCTGCTTCAATCCGAACGCGAAGCTGTACAAGCACGCGCACCGCGCCGGCTGGACCGTGGTCGTCGAGCGCAAGGACGTGATCTATACGCTGGATTAATTTTTATATGCTCGTTTCAAAAACCGATTACATTCTCTACCGGGAATGTCCTAAAAATACATGGATGAAGGTCCATCAGCCGGATATTTATTATGCGGAGGAGCTTTCGTCCTTTGAAAAGCACATTATCGAGACCGGAAACGAAGTGGAAGCCGAGGCGCGGAAGATCTTCGATGACGGCATCCTGATCGAAGGCCGCGGCGAGGAAGCGCAGAAGATGACGGAGAAACTGCTCGCCGAAAAGAAGGCGACCTTGTTCCAGCCGGTGTTCATCAAGGACGGATTCATGGCCGCCGTCGATATCCTGAAATACGACGCGGACACGGACAGCTACCGCATCTATGAGATCAAAGCGTCCAATGAAGCCGATAAGAACCGCCATTATTACGATCTTGCGTTCCAGGTGAACCTTCTGCGCCGCTGCGGGCTGAACGTCGCCGTCGCAAGCATTATGCATTTGAACCCGGAGTATGTCCGCTCGGGCGCGCTGGACCTGAACGAGCTTTTTAAGAGCGACGACATCACGGCGGAGATCAATGCCCTCCAGGAAGAGGTTGCGGCGGAAATGGAGCAGGCGAAAGCGTATCTGGCGGCCGAAGCGGAGCCGGCCGGCCCGTGCTGCTGCATCTATAAGGGCCGTTCCAATCACTGCACGACCTTCAGCCATTCCAACGGCCATGTGCCGAAGTACGGCGTGCACGACATCACCCGCATCGGGCTCAGCAAGAAGAAGCTCAAAGCGCTCATCGACAGCGAGGTTTTTCATCTCCATGAAGTGCCGGACGATTTCGAGCTTTCCGACGCTCAGCGGAACCAGGTGGATGCGTATAAGATGGATACGGTCCTGATGCACAAAGGACAGATCGGCGAAGAGCTCGAGAAGCTGGCCTATCCGCTGTATTTCATCGACTATGAGACCTTCCCGTCCGCGATCCCGCTCTTTGACGGATTCTCGCCGTACCAGCAGATCCCGTTCCAGTTCTCGCTCTATACCCAGGACGCGCCGGGCGGCGAATTAAAGCATAGCGAATTTTTGTATGAACAGCAGGCGGACCCGAGCGGGGCGTTCGCGGCCGCGATGCAGGAGATGATCGGCCCGAAGGGGAGCGTGATCGTCTGGAGCAAGAAGTTCGAATGCACGATCAATAAGCAGATCGCCGAGCGCGTGCCGGAGGCGAAAGCGTTCCTCGATGACGTCAATGCGCGCGTGTACGATCTGATGGACGCGTTCTCGAAACAGCACTATGTCCACAAGGATTTCAAAGGAAGCACCTCCATCAAGAAAGTGCTCCCGGTCATGGCGCCGGAACTGTCCTATAAAGAGCTCGCGATCCGCGAAGGCGGCGCCGCGGCGTCCAGCTGGATCAAGCTCGTCGGCACCGCCCTGACCCCGCCCGAAAAAGAGAAGCTCAAAGAGGATATGCTTGCCTACTGCAAAATGGACACCTGGGCGATGGTCCGGATCCTGCAAGAATTAGAAAAGGTCATAAAATAAACGAATTGCTTTTCGTTCCGGTTTTGTTAGAATTGATGCATATCCATCGAGATCTACGGCTCTCGCGGAAGAAGTAATTGTCATGAGCCGTAAGGCTCATTTTTTATGAAAATAAAAGACCTGGCGAAAGTGGACCGACCCCGTGAGAAGCTCGTGAAATACGGTCCGGGGAAACTGAAAGACGCCGAGCTTCTGGCGATCCTGTTGGGGACGGGAACAAAAGGCGTGAACGTCGTGGAGCTTTCGCAGAAAATAATAAGGCGATTTGATGAGGGCAAGCTGGCAAACGCCTCAGTGCAAGAATTGCGCGAAGTTTCCGGTCTGGGAACCGCAAAAGCGGCGGAGATTGTCTCTTGTTTTGAACTCGGGCGTCGTTTTCTTCATGAGAAGCGATCGGCGCTGATCCTTTCGCCGCGAGACGTTTGGGAGGAACTGAAAGATATCCGAAGCGGCAAGAAGGAGCATTTTATCATTCTCTTTCTTGATACGCGGAATCAGGAGATCCGCCGGGAGACGATCTCCGTCGGATCGTTAAACGCGAGCCTCGTGCATCCGCGGGAGGTGTTCGAGCCCGCCATCCAGCATCTGGCGGCGCACATTATCGTCGCGCACAACCATCCGTCAGGAAACACCGAACCTTCGGACGAGGACGTCGCCATCACGCGCCGGCTTGCCGAAGCCGGCGCGCTCCTCGGTATCGAGCTGCTCGACCACGTGATCGTGGCTTCGTCCGGATTTACGAGCCTGAAGGAAAGGGGATTAATATGATCAAATTATCAATAAAAAGGGTTAGTTGACAAATACTTGACAATTGAATTTAGATTAGTTTACAATGAGGTTGATTATGAAAAATAAAGAAAGGATAGTGGAGATGATCAACAAAAAAGGCAGGATAACTTCCGGCGAAATTACGGCTGAAATCGGCGTATCCCGTCAGTATGTGAATATGGTTATGTCGGATCTTATTGCGGAAAAGCGGGTAATTAAGATCGGCGGAACCCGCAACGCTTTTTATGTTTCTCAGGACTACAGCCTTCGACATCCGGAAGTGATTCCGACCGTGCTTAAAAAAGCGTATAAGAATCGATCGCTTGAAGAACATAAAATTCTTCTTGAGATAGAGGAAAAATTCCCTCGCATCGCTCAGCTCCCTGAAAATATCCGCAGTATTTTTATTTTCGCCTTTTCCGAAATGTTCAACAACGCCATCGAGCATTCGCAGTCAAAGATAATTTCAATTGAAGTGGCGATCCGCGATAAGGACCTTTCTTTTATCGTCAATGATTCCGGCGTCGGCGTGTTCCGCAATATCATGAAAAAGAAAGATCTGAAATCGGAGATCGAGGCGATTCAGGACCTTCTGAAGGGAAAAACGACGACCATGCCGAAGTCGCATTCCGGCGAAGGGATCTTCTTCACCTCAAAAGCAAGCGATGTCTTTATCCTTGATAGCTTCGGGTATCGACTGGCCATCAATACCCTCAAATCGGACGTCGCGATCCATCGAATGGCCGTCAAAAAAAGAGGCACGCGGGTCATTTTCAGGATCAGCGCCGATTCAAGCCGTCATCTCAGCGACATATTTAAAAAATATACGAGCCTTGCGAAAGAAGGGGAATACGGTTTCGATAAAACGGAAATACGCGTCAAACTGTTCACGACCGGCGGAATTCATATTTCCCGCTCGCAGGCGCGCCGCGTGCTGGCAGGATTGGAGAAATTCAAGATCGTACTCTTCGATTACGAAAAAGTGCCGATGGTCGGACAAGCCTTTGCCGACGAGATCTACCGCGTGTTTCAGGAACTTCACCCCGATATCCGTCTCGAGAACGAAAATATGAGCGAAGGAGTACGCTTCATGGTTGAGCGCGCAATATATGAGGCAAAGAGATCAAAATAGGGCTCGCCGCCGGGAAGTGCGTCAATAATCCGCAAAATCCACATAAAAGAATCCCTTTAAGGAAAGGGGGTTGTTTGCGGATTGACGGAAGGGGAACATGTACGCTATGATGTACATATGGATATCAAAACGACACTGCCTATTTCAGAGGCGAGAAAAAAGATATTTAAGATCAGCGACGACGTGCAGCGGCCGGGGCGTCATTATACGCTCACGGAGAAAGGACGGCCCAAGGTAGTCATGATGTCGGCGGAGGAATACGAATCGATGATCGAAACAATGGAAGTCGAACGCATATTCCCGAATCTTGATAAGGATATCGCCGAAGTAAAAAAAGCGATAAAAACGGGGGCATATAAGAAATGGGCGACACTTGATGAGCTCAAAAGGGATTGGGGATTTTCCGTTGCGGATAAACCGATAAGAAAATATGGCGTTCGCACTTCAAATAACAAAAAAGGCAAGAGAAAAGCTCGATAACCTTCCCACGTTATATCGAAGCAGAATCATCGCAATATTGGATGATATTGTTTTAGATCCTTTCTCCGGCAAAAAACTTACGGGCAAGAAGGCGGGTCAATATTCTGTTCGTGTGTGGCCGTATCGCATTATCTATCGCATCTATAAGAAGGAGCTGATCGTTTTCATTATCGACGTTGGTCATCGGCAGGGGGTATACAAATAAATGAGCCATTGTCACAATGGAGGATATGCTTGCCTACTGCAAAATGGACACCTGGGCGATGGTCCGGATCTTACAGGAATTGGAGAAAGTCATTAAGTGATCTTATTTATCCTGAGCAAGTCGAAGGGTAGGGGCTGGAGAATTTGTAATTCTAAAGTAAAAAATTTAAAAATAGGCCACTTTACATTTTCTTTGAGTGGATGTATATTATAAGGCAATTTTGCTATACTAAGAACAAATAGGCTTAATATTTTATGTCTGACATAAAAGAGTTCACGAAGCCGCAGGACGCTGTTTTTTTAGCATACAATGTCCTTAAAAGATTGGGTTGGGGCGATATTGATACCCTTGAACAGAGAATAAGATCTCAAAAAATCCAATACTTCGCTCAGTTTTTCGGCGTTGCCCCTGAGTATAATTTTAATCTCTATTTACATGGTCCTTATTCTCCGGGTCTAGCTAAAGATTTATATATACTGAGAGATATGGATATAAAAATTGAAAATGAAAATTTTGTGCCGGAAGAGTTAGAGGAAAGGTTTGCGAAGCTCCACACTCTCATCACTGGAAGAAGTACTAAAAATTTAGAGTTACTAGCCACTTTTCATTGGCTAGTTAATATTGCAAAGTTGAATCCAGCGGATGCCAAAAAAAATTTAGTGCAGCTTAAGAGTATCTCGCTTCGAGAGGCTGAAGGCATTGTTCAGGAATTTAATAAAATTTTTGCAAAAGCATAATAATAAAATGAGCGGGAAAATAATAAAAATTTCTCTGGATGAAGCGAAAGAATATATGGATAATGATTTATTGTTGTCTCTAAAAAGGGGACAGCAGGGTTTTAAGGTTAAGCAATTTATTCAAGAAAATAAAAATGATGAATTAGTAGATTTAGAAATTGCCTTGAGGCAGTGTGAAAGAGTCGGTTTTTTTAGAAACGAATAAGTTTATGCCAGGAAATCAAGCCGGGGAAAAATGGTATTACGATGCCTGTGCGCTGGATAATGATAAACGGACTTACGGAGAAATATTTAATGGCGGTAAGCGATATAAGAGAGTTGCCCTTGCGGGCAATCTTTCTATAGGAGAGGCCTACGGAAGTAGTTATCGCAAAAAGGGTAGGGAGGCAGCAGATGCTTTTTTGGGATTGCTCCACCAATTAAATAATATTACTACTAAGGATTTTGAGGTGTTTAAGGTTATAGATCATAAGGGAATTGACGCCCTATATCTCGATATTAAGGTTGAGTTTCCCGCTTTGGGCATGACTGACTCTATACATTTAGCTACTGCTATTATAAATAAGTGCAGCATTCTAAGAACTGCTGACGCCGGTCTTTATAACTTACCTAAAGATAAAATAAAAAAAATAGCAGATAAATATAGCATTCCTAGTTTTGCAATTACAAAAATGGACTAGAGAGCCACGGCTTTTTCTTTTAGTAAGTTGATTGGCGCTTTTTTATAAATCCTATCACTGAGAAGCTGTTGCACCTCTAGCGTAGTAGCCCCCAAGAGCATTTTTTGATAGTTCCTTTCCACTAAAGACAGCTGTATACTAGGAGTGTTATGGCAGGATGCATGAATAAACTCCTAGCAAAAAGGTTTGAAGGTTAATTTTATTTTTTGGTATACTGTTAACAGAAAAATGGAGGCAAATATTCTAAAAGCATTCGTTAATATAGCAGCGCTTAAAAGTTTTGAAATAGGCGAGCTTTATTCTGGGAAGAATAGGATGAATAACCTTGGTGTTGCTTTGGAATATTTTGTTAAAGACATGCTGTGTTCTACTATTGATATTTCTGATCTTGACGAAAAAGACCGCGCTCACGCAAAACTCTTATCATACTTAGGAAATCAAAATAATCCTCCGGATTTTATCGTAAAAAATGGAGATGCTTTTGAGGTCAAGAAAATTATGAATCAAGCTAGCGCTATTGCTTTAAATAGCTCATACCCTAAATCAAAGTTGCATAGCGACGATAGCAGGATTTTAGAATCATGCAGAGGCTGCGATGGCGGAAATTGGGCGACGAAAGACATAGTTTATGCAGTAGGATCGGTTAGCAAGTCGAAAATAAAAACGCTTTGGTTCGTATATGGCGACTGCTATGCGGCTAGCCGCGAGGTTTATGAGAGGACGTTTAAAGCTATCTCAAAGAAGGTGCGCGAGATTGATCATCTAGAATTTGCCACTGAGACTAATGAAATTGCAGGGGTAAGGAAGGTTGACCCCCTCGGAATTACTTATTTAAGGATTCGCGGCATGTGGGGGATTGATGCCCCGCAAAAAGTTTTTGGCTCGCTTACTGAGCCGCAGAAGGGAAAGGATTTTTCCGCATCTCTCCTCATGTTAGAAAAGTGATACGAGGCATTCCCCAAAAAGGATCGTGAAGCGCTCGAATCAAATTCAAAGATAAAAATAAAATTAGTCGAAATAAAATCGCCTGATAATCCGGCAAATTACCTTAGGGCGAAATTAATTTATTTTACAAAATAATGGAATTAGCTTCTCTTTTTACAGGCGCTGGCGGTCTTGATCTTGGTTTTAAAAAAGCTGGCTTTGATGTTATTTGGGCGAATGAATATGACGCTACTATTTGGGAGACGTTTGAGCATAATTTCCCCGAAACAATTTTAGATAAAAGGAGCATAACTGACGTCCCTTCAAAAAATGTTCCTGATGTTCTTGGCATAATTGGCGGTCCGCCTTGCCAGAGCTGGAGCGAGGCTGGCGCGGGGCGGGGAATTAAAGATAAGCGTGGTCAGTTATTCTTTGAATATATTCGGATTTTAAAAGATAAAAAACCGATGTTCTTTTTAGCTGAAAATGTTTCCGGCATTCTCCATCCAAAGCATAGAGAGGCTTTTAGCGAAATCCTGAAGCAGTTTGAAGATGCCGGCTATTATGTAAGCTATAAACTGCTTAACGCTAATGATTATGGGGTCCCGCAGGATAGGCTTCGAGTTATTATTATCGGCTATCACAAAAAGAAAGTCGGATTTAAATTCGATTTCCCAGATGCATTGCCGCATAAGCCTACGCTGAAAGAGGCTATCTTTGATTTGCGTTTAGCAAAACCGGCGAAGCAATTTAATAAAACAAATGGCGCAGAGCTTTCTGTCCCTAACCATGAATACATGACTGGCGGTTTTTCAACGATCTACATGTCAAGAAACAGGGTCAGATCTTGGGATGAGCCTTCATTTACGATACAAGCTGGCGGCCGGCATGCCCCGATCCATCCCCAGGCGCCTAAGATGAAATTTATTTCCCAAAATAAAAGAGTTTTTATTCCAGGCAAAGAGCATTTGTATCGGCGCCTTTCGGTTCGCGAATGCGCTCGAATCCAGGCTTTTCCGGACAATTTTGTTTTTAAGTATAAAGATGTAGCAGATGGCTATAAGATGATAGGCAATGCGGTGCCTGTTAATTTCGCGTATAATTTGGCCAAAAAAATTCATGCTGATTTGTCAAAAGTTGTAACACCTGAAATTAATCATGGACATCTTCAGCAAAAGAAAAAGAAGCGAAATAATGTCAAAAATCCGGTCGCGAAACACTAGAATTGAAGAGGTAATGTTCCGCGAGTTGCGAAAAAGAGGCACTTATTTCCAAAAGCATTATAAGAGAGTTCCGGGCTCGCCCGACATTGCAGTTCCAAGAAAAAGAAAAGCAATTTTCATAGATGGCGATTTTTGGCACGGGTATCAATTTTCTAAACTAAAAAGCCGCCTCCCTAAAAAATATTGGTTAAAGAAAATTGAAAACAATATTAAACGAGATAGGCGTAATAGATTTAAGCTAAGAAGGAATGACTGGAAGGTTTTAAGAGTTTGGGAGCATGAGATAGAAAAGAATCCAGAAAAAGCAATTGGCAAGGTTGTCGCTTTTCTGGAGTAGTTCCTTCTGGCAAAATAAAAAACGGCTTTTCGCCGTTGCCTATTGCATCAAGGTTACGCTGTCCAAGGACAGCGTAACCTTGATGCATCCTATTGTCAAGATTGATACCTCCAAAACTGAGACCACGAGCATCAATTTCGAGAGGTTGGATATGAATGATTTGCTTGAGAGCATAAGAGTGCTATCTGGGTATATTTTATCAAAAAATAAGGAGAAAAGGAAGGTGTTTTTCTGTCCGTACCAAGCTTATTATGACAGCCACTATGAACAAGTCCTTGCCGGAGCATTTTTATTTTCCAAACCGCGGTTTTTTGATCACCTGAACCACTTTGCCGCTTACCATGAAGTCATCGGACGCATGGATATAGATCGGCGGGAAGTCCTTGGTTGATACCGAAAGAAGGGTGACCTGCTGATTTGCTCTGTCGATATGGAATTTCTTGATATTCGCCATGCCGTCGATGATCGAAAGCACGATATCGTTATTTTTCACATCCCGGTCGTCGGCATCGACGATGACGTAATCTCCGTCCTCGATGTATTTATCTTTGATCTTCGCCCGGTTCATACTGTGTCCGACCACTTTCAAGGCGAATAACCGGCGCACTTCTTTTCTCGGGGCCGCAAGAAGGGAGCTCGATATCTTCAAGAAGCCTTCGATATTCGTCTCGGCGAAGATCGTTGCGGGCCCTGCATTGCCGGCGCCCACGATCGGGATCGAAAGAAGTTTCGCGTTCCCGGACATCGTTTCCCATTCCTGTTTTGTTTTCCGGATCAGGCCTTTTACCTTATCGATCTTAATCAGACCCTTCGCCTGGAGCTGGAGGAGGTGATGCTTGATCTTCTGAGGGGATGATTCCCCGATGAACGATCCTATTTCCCGGAGCGTGTACTGGCCGAGATTTTTCTCCTGCGCTACTTGTAATAGTTGTTGTTGGATCTTATGCATACCCTTACTCTAGCATATTCTTTACGGAACTGTAAAGCCGACCGTAAAAGTTGACAAGATTTGGGGGAGTGCTAGCCTAAAAATGAGATAAGAGCGGTATACTGGAACTATTATGGCATCCAATATGAACAAACCTTTGCCGGAGCGGGTGCGGCCGGAGCGGCTGTCCGAGGTGATCGGGCAGGAGCACGTGACGGGGCCGGGGAAGCTCCTCGCGGAGATGGTGCGCACGAACTCACCGGTAAGTTTGATCCTCTGGGGCCCGCCGGGAAGCGGAAAGACCACGCTGGCGCGGGTGTTTGCGCATGAATTGAAAGCCGAGTTCACGGAAATGTCCGCGGTCATGTCCGGCGTCGCCGATGTGCGCCGCGTGATCGAGCTCGCGCAGATGAACAAGCGGTTCGGGAAGCCGACGATCGTGTTCATCGATGAGATCCACCGGTTCAACAAGGCGCAGCAGGATTCGCTCCTGCCGCACGTGGAGAACGGGACGATCACGCTGGTCGGCGCAACGACTGAGAACCCGAGCTTTTCCGTCATCGGCCCGCTCTTGAGCCGGAGCCGCGTCGTGGTGCTCAATCCGCTGTCCGAAGAGGCGCTGCAGAAGATCGTCCTCCGGGCGGTTGAAAAGATCGGCGCAAAAGAAGATCTGCTGGCGCCGAGCGCGCTGGAATTTTTGATCCATGCGGCGAGCGGCGATGCCCGCGTGGCGCTGGGGGCGCTGGATGTGGCGATGCTCTTCTCCGACGGCGGCGCGATCACGCAAAAGCAGCTGGAAACGGCGCTGGGCAAGAAGATCGGCCGGCACGACCGGAAAGGCGAGAGCCACTACAACCTCGCGAGCGCGTTCATTAAATCGCTCCGCGGGAGCGACGAGAGCGCGGCGCTTTATTATCTCGCCCGGTTCCTGCAGATGGGCGAGGATCCGCTCTTTATCGCGCGCCGGATGGTGATCTTCGCGTCAGAGGATATCGGTTTGGCCGATAAATACGCAACCCTGCTTGCCGAGAGCGTGCTTGAGGAAACCAAGAACGTCGGGATGCCGGAGTGCCAGTATGCGCTGTTCCATGCGGCGCTGTATCTCGTGCGCGCGAAAAAAGACCGCACGGTCGCGGATGCGATGTCGTCGGCGCTCAAGAAAGCCGAAGAAACGCCGGACCTCCAGGTCCCGCTCCATATCCGGAACGCGGTGACGGATCTTATGAAAGATCTCGACTACGGCAAAGGATACAAATGGAAAGCCGGCTTCAAACACGAGAAAGGATTTCTGCCAGAAGAATTGAAGGATTGGCGAGTTTTAGATAGTGAGTAGGCAGTGGTCCGTGGGCAGTGGGCAGTGGGCAGTGGAGAGAGGCTCGTAGCGTGTAGTGCGTAGGCAGTAGGAATAGTGATAAAATACTCAAATTAGATTTTATATATGAAAAAGGAAGCTTTATTAGCTAATGAGGAGGCTGTATCAGAAAAAATTTTCAATCTAATATTTGATATCTGGTTTGTGCGGAAAAATAGATTAAAAAAAGTGAAAAATGGACAGTACAAAAGAGGGGTTATATATGGGATGAGATTAATGCTTCTTTATGTTTTAAAGGAGTTGGATAATGAAAAACTTAAAATGTTTTTCAGAAGTCTAATGAAGCGATCTTTAAAATTTAAAAGCGGAAAAGAATGGCATCAAGAAAGACGTAAGCTTCGAGAACTTCTAGTGAAAGGCACTCATTCTAAAAAAGAATGGGAAGAGTTAAAGGCAAAACATAACTATATGTGCCTGAATTGCAAAAGGAAGGAGCCGGACATTAAATTAAGTAAGGATCATATTACTCCTTTGGCTAAAGGAGGCACAGACTTCATCGATAATATTCAGCCTCTTTGTAGAAACTGTAATTCAAAGAAATGGGCAAATTGGTAATTAAATTGTGTGAATAAAAAATTCCGGCTCTGCGCCGGAATTTTTACTACTGCCCACTGCCTACGTACTACGTGCTACGGAAGGATAACGATCTGCGTGATCCTGACGCCGAACCGGACGGCTTGCGTGCGGGTCGGCATCCAGACGTCGACGCGGGAATTGAACTTCTGGTTCATGCGGTCGCCGACGGTGAACACTTTGTCGCCGAAGAGCGCCGGGATCTTGATCTTCGTCCCGAACGGGAGGAAGTTCGCGGCGACCATGCCGTCATAGACGTGCTGGCCGTTTGCGGCGATGAACGGGGTCGAGTCGGTCTGGTCCGGGGTCGAGGAGTAGGCGGTCATCACGACATCGAGGACTTTCGGCTCGGGAGCCGGCGGAACCAGGGCTGCCGGGGTCGAGGTTGATACTAGGATCGGCAGATTGGTCGGGGCGGATGCCAACGCGAAGGCATAACCCGGAGTAAGCGTCATAACCAGGGCCATAGCCGCCGAAAAGAGCGATTGTGCGCTGTCTTTGAGGATTGTTTTCATAGTTTGGGAATAAAAACGCCCCCTGTAGGGGACATTACTTTATGGATAGTATCATAGCAGGCTTTTGCCAAAAAGTCAATCCCCGGGGTCCGGGAGGTCCCATGCCGGGAAAAGGTGCTCCGAGGGCTGAAATGGGCCTATTTTGCCTGTTTTTATGCTATTATATGCCTATGGAACAGCTTATCTTTCTCGATACGGAGACCACCGGGAATGACGTCAATAAGGACCGTTTGTCCCAGGTGAGCTACAAGACCGCCGACGGGTTCTATACCGGCTATTTCAAGCCGCCGGTGCCGATGTCTGTGAAAGCCATGAGCATCACCAATATCACGAATAAGATGCTGGCGGACAAGGAATCGTTCAAAGGAAGCACGATGATGGACGACCTGGCGGCTCGGCTCGCCAAGGGGATCATGGTGGCGCACAATGCGAAGTTCGATGCCGCGATGCTGGAGGCTGAGGGGATGTCGGTCCCGCGGCGGATCTGCACCTTCCGGGTTGCCCGGGAGCTCGATCCGGAGAACCAGATCCCGGAATACAGTCTGCAGTATCTCCGCTATTTCCTCGAGCTTGAGGTTGAGAACGCGACCGCGCATGACGCCGAAGGCGATGTGAAGGTTTTGTATGCGCTCTTCCTCCGCCTGTTCGAAAAGATGAAAAAGGAGGTCGGGGATTCCGAGGAGAAGGCGCTGGAGCGGATGATGGAGATCTCCGCGCGGCCGTCGCTGTTCCGGTTGTTCAATTTCGGAAAATACAAAGACAAAAAGATCGCCGAGGTGGCAAAGACCGACCGCGGATACCTGCAATGGATGCTGGATCGGAAGTATGAGGACGGCGGACAGGACGAGGACTGGATCCACACGCTGGAGTACTATCTCAAAGGCGGGGAAGCTTAAGTTTTGATTGAAAAAAAGCGCGGAGTGCGTTACAGTAAAAGAGCACAAGGCATTTCGCCTTATTACTTCTATGGCAGAGCGTGAAATATCCGCGGGGATCATTATTTATAAGCGGGAAAAGGACCGCGACGGAAAGATCGAAACGAAATATCTCCTCCTGTATCACGGGCGGGGGTATTGGAATTTCGCGAAAGGAAAGCTGGAGCAGGGCGAGCAGAGCTACCAGGCCGCGTTCCGGGAGGTTCAGGAAGAGACGGGGATCCCGCCGCGTTCGCTGCACCTGGAGCGGAACTTCAAGATGACCGACCAGTACGTCTATCAGCGCCAGGGGACGAAATACTTCAAGATCGTGATCTTTTTCCTCGCCCAGGCCGAGAAGCCGGAGGTGAAGCTCTCGCCGGAGCATGAGGGATATGCCTGGCTCCTCCATAAGGATGCGCAGAAATTATTGAAACATCACAATAGTCGATCAATCCTTCGCAAAGCACATGAGTATCTTCGCCGAAAGAGTTTACCGAATCGTCCGCCAAATCCCCCGCGGCCGCCGGCTCACGTATAAACAGGTTGCAGCCCGCGCCGGTTCGCCGAATGCGTATCAGGCCGTTGGCAACATCCTCAACAAGAACAGGGATTTTAAGAATATCCCGTGCCACCGCGTGGTGCGGTCCGACGGCACGCCGGGAGGCTATGTCCGAGGGGGAAAAATGAAGATTGCGCTTTTAAAAAAAGAGGGATATAGTGGGGGCAGTTATTCCAAAGCCTAAAGGGGGTTCGGATGATACTCAAGGAGAAAACCGATCTGTTCGTAGGAGCGGTCGTGCTTAAATTTCTCGACCGATTCAAGCACGAGGAACTGCAGGGCGTGCTGGCAAAGAGACCTCTGCCTGACGATCCGGAATTGAACGCACTCACAAGGTTTGCCTACAGGGTCGTGTCAGCGCCGGAGAATCGGCCGGTGCTTAATATGATCCTTCTCAGGAATTGCTGGCTAACTTATCTTTTTTCTTCATCGAGGCGGTGGGAGAGGATCACGAGCGGGACCCTTCCGGTTATGTTCATTGATGCAAAGGGCGGAGAAGAGTACTGGGCAAAGATCTCCGATCTTCGGCCCTCGCACCTTTTTGTGAAGTCCATAAAAGAAAAAATGAAACTATAAAATAGCTTCACCCCGCCGCTGGCGGGGTTTTTCTTTAAGTAAGTAATAAAAAAGCAGCCGTTAGGCTGCTTTGTTTTTGGAAGGGATCCTGAGGAGCTCGTTAAGCTCCGTCAACGACAGGATCTTTTGATCGAGCTTGTCCCAGTAGGAGAGAAGCGTTTTCCGAACCGATCCCAGGGGGCCTCGGTAGCATTCCGGGACCGGATGAAGCGAAAGCCAGGGCTTGCGGACGAGCCGAGGCTCAGACCACCAGTGCGCCTTTTCGTAGACGTCCGTGAACTCGGCGCGGAATGACCGGACGGTGCATTCGCAGAATTCATGGAGCTCGCGCACATCGAGCGAACAGAGATACGCGGGGACGAGGATTGCCGGCGGAACCGGCTTCTCATTCTTCCGCGCCTGCGCATGGAGATACCGGTGTTTCTCGATCGTGTTGAGGCTCTCGATGATGAGCGGACCAGCTTGTGCTTTCGTCAGCCCCTCGTAATCGATGCCGTCGTTGAATGGGGTCACCCATTGATAGCCGAGCAGGATCTCGCCTTTGTTCGGCACCGGATTGAGACGTTCCTGCTTGGTGAGGATCCGTTGGTCGCCGTTCATGCGCCCTCCTGTGTTTCTTTGAAGTAAGAGCTAGGACAAGAGTACCAGGGCTCTCCGGAGAAGTCAAAAAACCGCCGCGACATGAGTCGGGGCGGTTTTTCTTATCTTACTTTGCGTGGGCGACCACTTTTGCGAACACTGCCGGTTCCAGACGGGCGAGATCGGCGAGGACCTTGCGGTCGAGCTTCACGTTCGCTTTCTTCAGCTTGTTGATCAGCTGGCTGTAGGTCATGCCGTTGGCACGGGCTGCAGCATTGATGCGGACGTTCCACAGCGTGCGGTAGTCGCGCTTCTTCTGCTTGCGGCCTGCGAAGGCGTGGGTCCAGGCGTGGAGCAAAGCTTCCTTTGCTGCGCGCTCTTTTGACTTGCGGCCCCAGCGGAATCCTTTCGTATACTTCAGGACGTTCTTGCGGCGCTTATTGGCGATGACGCCTCGTTTTACTCGGGACATAGGTTAGATATATTTCTTGAATACGTTTACATCGGCCGACACCAATGACGCTCCTTTGCGCTTATTGCGGGTCTGTTTTCCGGTGCGCTTTGCGCGGAAGTGGTCCTGCGCCATCTTGCGGCGGATCATTTTGCCGTTCCGGGTGACGCGAATTCGTTTTGTGAAGCTTTTTTGCATACCAGTAATGTATTGGAGTATGGTACACCATTCCTCCTGATTTTGCAATGCCTTATTTCTTTACGATCTTCATATTGAATCCGCGCCCGCCGAACGACGGCTGAGCGATGACCTTATGCTCCGGATCCACCATGGTGCGGACGAACTCGAGCAGCTTCTGCCGGGCGAACTCTTTATTGGCTTTTTCGCGTCCGCGCATCGCAAGCTGGATCTCCACCATATGGCCTTCGGCGAGGAATTCGTTCGCTTTCTTCGCTTTGATCTGCAGATCGTGTTCCGCCGCGCGGCCGCTGATGCGCACCTGTTTGAGGTCCTGGACCTTCTCGTTGGCGCGGGCCTTTTTCAGTTTCTTTTCCTCCTGATAGCGGTATTTGTCGAAGCTGATGATCTTTGCGACCGGCGGTTTGGCGGTCGGAGCGATCTCGATGAGGTCGAGCCCTTTTTCCTGCGCAAGTGCGAGCGCTGCGGAAAGCTTCAAGACGCCGACGTTCTCGCCGTTCTCGTCGATGACGCGCAATTCCTGGGCGCTTATTTGATGATTGAGTTTGACCAAGATGCTCCTATAATAGCAGATGGCGTTTTTATTGTATAGAGAGCGGATATTGCATTAACAGCGGTCTTTCCGCTAAAGTGGGAACAGATCAATGACAGGAGAATGCCATGAAAAAGGAAGAGCTGTTGCAGCTCATCGACGCGACGTCCGATACGGACGATGCGGGTTTTCAAAAGATCATCCGCGAGGCGATGGATGACGGGATCGTTTCGTTGCGGGGGCTTGCGAATTATTTTCAAGTGTCCCTTCCTACGGTCCGGCGCTGGCGCGGGGATATGACCGAAGGCAGCAATGTGCCGCATCCTGCGATGCGTAAGCACGTGTTCGCCCATCTGAAAGAGGTTATCCTTTCGGTTCCTCAGGAGCGGCAACCGCTGCGCGAGTTGCTGGCCAAGCCGGCGCCCGATCCCGGATCGTCTCCGGCGTATCCGCATACCGGTCCCGTGAAAGAAGAGCTTTCCTTTTCGGTGACCGATCTGGAGCTGAAAAGGATCAGGGCCTTCCGGAAAAAGCATCGCTGCGATCTTCCGAACGACCGCCGCATGAAGCGCCGCAAGGTGAAGAAGACCGGACCGATCGGCAGACGGTTCACGTATTCGTTCACACCGACTACGATCGGTACTGCGGTCAAGATCGGCTGCGCCTGCGGAAAGGAAGAGGACGTCACCGATTACGATTCATGGTAAAAGCCAAAGCGGCCCCTTACGGGCCGCTTTTTTATTGTGGAATGGATCGGGAGAGGTGGAAAACTTTTGTGAGGGAGATTTATGAGTTTCTTGTCTTGGGATATACAGGGTCGGATTTAGTTTAAACTTTGGCGGCATTTTCTTCAAATTGAAAGGTTGAAAATAGGAATTACCCTTTCTTTGTTCTTTTTATTGAAGATTTTTTGACTGATTCTTCAGAAAAAGGAACCCATTGATGACCCCACTCAAAAACAGTTTTACCAGTACGACTTGTTTCAAGGGGGAAATATCGTACTTGATATTTCTTGCCTTGGTATTCAACGACAGTTTTTGACTTGGCATTTGGATATACCTGGTCAAGCTCTTCTGTTAATCTTTCTTCGGGAGTTTTTTCAATTTTGCCAGATTGTTTTAGCGCCTGTTCAACTGTTCGCAATCTTCGATCTGCCGCTTGTTGTCTGGCTCTACCAGCATTCGGATTATTTGATCTACCACCATAATCTTTATTCGCTTCTTCTAGTGCTTCTTTATAATCTTCCTTGGTATATTCTTGTCTTTCATCTTTTAATTCTTCAAGGGCGTTTTCAAGAAGATTTAAACCATTTTTTTCTTCAATGTCACTTATATTTTCTTCAATTGCATCCCATACAGCACTACCGACAAAATCTTCACCAAGTTTCTTTTCGAGGTCTTTTCCCAGTTTTTCCCACGACACAACTTCTTTTTTAGCTTTTTCTATCATGGCACGAATTTCTGAAATTGGTGGTTTACGTTTTATAAAATCTTGGATTGGCTTAATATCTTGTCGATGTCTTTTTTCTCTTTGGTCATTTCGATACCAAACTAAGTCGGTAGTCCAATCCATTTCAAATTCTAGAAAACCATATTGCTTAAATTTTTTATTAAAAACCTTTCCTACATCCTCAACTTTATCAAAAAATTGCCCGGATAACTTATTGCCCTCCTTATTGAAACGCTTTAATTCTTCGGTATTACCAGATCCGTGTTCCGATAAATGCATAATAATCCGGTCATATAAATCGGTTAGTTTAGGATCAAATTCCCGAATAATCTCTTGTTTATTTTTTTCTTCTGTTTCTCTGTACTCTCTATGGACTTTTTCATTTTCTGATTCGGAAACAGAATGTTCTGGGCTAAATTTTTCTTTCATGTTTATAAAGTTATTTTAACATAATAGTTCAACTCCCGTAATCTGCCCCCCCTTATTTTTCGCAACCTTTTATAATTTTGGAAAACTCAAAAATAAGCGATAAATAAAGCGAAATTCACCCTTTTTGAGAGTTCAACTCTCATGATGTGGAGACGACGGGAACAAGGCGTCGCTCGCGGCTGGATAGCCCGCTCGCTTGCTTAAACCCTCCGCCGCACCCCGACCCCCGTCTGGGACACCTTCGGTTTCCCATTCCTTCCTGATACGGGGTGCGGCTGGTTCAATTCCCGCATAAAATAAAATACCACCCATTAAAACGGGTGGTACTTTATGTGTGGAGACGACGGGAATTGAACCCGTGTCCGAATCATGTCCAAATAAGGATTGCTACGGATGTAGCCGGATTTGAAAGCGCTGAAAGAGGCAGAACCCGGCAAAACACTTTCAGCTTTTCCGGAATTGTTCGTTATCGTTGCCGGAAGTGGCGATAATATAACCTGCTGAGTGTGACACCGGAATTTCCTTAGCAGATATCAGGAGTTCCGATGCTTCGGCGCAAGGCCGGAGAATGGACTAAGCGACAGCTAATGCTGGCATTCTCAGTCTGCTTGATAAGTTTGCACTTATTAGGCTTGCGATTTTTTAACGAAGTTGCGACTTCTGCGCAAATGTTTCCACTACATTGAAATCATTGATTTTGTATTAATTTCCAGGAGCGAGGAGAAAATCGTATCTGTAGATACCTTTTCGACAAGCAACGCAGAAATTGATCAAAATCAAGATTCCCAAAGGGTAAGGAAATTTTTATTACCTTCTGCGTCGTTCCTCCTCGATGTGGTCTAGACCACGATCTCGTCGTCACTCCTTGAATCTAATTCAAAATTTCTCTTATCAATGAGTGAAAATATTTGCGCAGAAGTCGCTTCGCACTTCGATCCGATCCTTATTTTTCAATGACCGTCGATGCCTAACGTCCCCATTCGCGGCGCAGTTCGCGCTCGGTCTCACGGCGTTTGATCGTTTCACGTTTGTCGTGAGCTTTCTTATGCCGTGCGAGGCCTACCGCTACTTTTATTCTGCGGCCTTTATCATAGATAGACAAGGGCACCATCGTCAAGCCGCCTTCCTTCGCTTTGCCGAGCAAATAACGCAGTTCTTTCTTGGTTAGGAGGAGTCGGCGGGTCCGTCCGGGATCGTAGCCGGCGGGGGCGTTCTTGATCTGGAACGCGGGGATCTGCGCGTTGATCAGCTCCGCGCCGTCCGGCCGGATGAGGACATAGGAGCCGGTCAGGTTCGCGTGCCCGGCCTTGATCGATTTCACTTCCTGTCCGATCAGCGCAACGCCGGCCTCGTAGGTCTCGAGGATCTCGTAGTCGAACCGGGCTTTTCTGTTTTCCGCGAGCGTTTTCATCACTTTTTATTATAGAGAGAATACATTGACTTTACGAATGGCGTTCCGTACGCTGGGGGTAGTAGATCGACAAAGAAGGGAGGGTAACGATGAGGACGATAGAGCCGGTGTGCTGGAGCCGTTTCCGGTCCGAGGGCGATGCCTGGATCCAGCTTGAGCGTATTGTGTTATATGAGCTTGCGGAGATCTGTTTTCTGGGATCCGCACGGGCTGATACCACTGCATGCAGGGAGCACTGGTCTTTGGACGATCCTGCGCACGGGCATTGCGCTGCAGCGGCTCTGGTGGTGCAGGATATCTTCGGGGGAACGATCCTCCGAGCTTCCCTTGAAACGATGCCGGAGCGGTATCGGCATATGCGGAGTCACTACTGGAACCTCTTACCGCGAAAGGCCGGGCTGAAGGCGAAGCCGGAGGAGCCTGCCCAGAAGAATTGCGTGGATATCGAGATCGATATCACTGCCGCTCAGTTTTATGGAAAGGACCGCGACTTGGTCCCTGCCGGAGAGCTCCGCACGCGGGATTATCTCCTCGGGAATACGGATACCGCCCGCCGGTACCTTCTTCTTCGGAAACGAATGGAGAAGGTGGAGTATTGGGGCGAGCTCTTTTTGGGAAATCACCATAAAGATGATGAGATGATCTAGGGACACAACCCCGACTTCGGTCGGGGTTTTTTATTGATAAAAAATCGCTCCCGGTTAGGGAGCGATGCGGATGATGCGGACATTGTACATGCCGTCGATCTCGAGGAAGACGTGGGCGCCGATGTGACCGGCGCGGCACAGGTCGTAATCGAGCGGCCCGGCGTAGACGATACCGTAGTGGTCGGTCACGATCTCCAGAGAGCAGTTGCTCCCTCCGGTGTTGTTGACCACGCTGCCGCTGTCATAGTAGCTTTTGTTCGGATCGAGGTTGGGACCGATCAGTTGCCACTTCCCGCATCCCGTCGTGCACAAAGCGAGACAAAGCGCCGCCGCAGCGAGTAGCTTTCTCGTCATAATGCCTCCGTTGTTCAGTGCTACCTTTATGATGCTGAATTTTGAGGTTCGAGTCAATGCATTTTTCGGTTAGATTTTTTGCCGAGGGAAATGATATGCTTAAGGAACCATGATCGAAGTCATTACGAAAGCGATCGAACAAGCCGCCGGGACCGGCGTTTCCGTTGAGGTGACGGCATCTGATAAGCCCGAGTTCGGCCATTATGCGACCAATGTCGCGTTCAAACTCGTGCCTTCATTGAAAAAGGCGCCGTTTGTGATCGCGCAGGAACTTGCGGAGAAACTTCGTGCCAACTCTGAGCTTTTTGCACAAGTGGAAGCGGTCGCGCCGGGATTCGTGAATATGTGGATCACGCCGGAGGTCTTTCAAAAAGAGATCGCGCTGATCCTGAAGGAGAAGGACGCATACGGAAAGAATAAGGCGCTGCGCGGACAGAAGACGATCGTCGAATATACGGACCCGAATCCGTTCAAGCAGTTCCATATCGGCCATTTGATGAGCAATGCGATCGGGGAGTCATTATCGCGCCTGATCGAATGGAGCGGCGCCGAAGTAAAGCGCGCCTGCTATCAGGGCGACGTGGGTATGCATGTGGCAAAGGCTGTCGGGATTTTAGAAGAAATGATCAAGGAACACGCGAAGAAGCCCGGTGATCTTAAAAAATACATTGAAAGTCTTTCTGAAAAAGAACAACACGAATTAGTTTTTACCGCTTACGCCAAGGGAGTTAAGAAGTTCGAGGAAAATAAATCTTTCCAAGAAAAGGTTTTGCAGATCAATAAAGAGCTCTACTCGGAAAACCCCAGCCCTGCCGTGAAGGCGGCGTACGATCTCGGGAAAGAGTTAAGCCTCGCGGTTTTTGAGGAGATCTATAAAAAACTGGGCACGCAGTTCGACTTTTATTTTTTTGAGAGCGAGACCGGCAAGCGGGGCAAGGAGGTGGTTGAGGACGGCCTGAAAAAGGGGGTCTTTGAAGAAAGCCAAGGCGCTGTTGTTTTTAACGGAGAAAAGCACGGCCTGCATACGCGTGTGTTCATCAATTCGGAAGGGCTTCCGACCTATGAAGCGAAAGAGCTCGGCTTGGCGGAGATCAAGTACAAGAAATATGCTTATGACCGGTCCATTGTGATCACCGGCAATGAAGTGAACGATTATTTCAGAGTGCTTTTAAAGGCGATGAGCCTTGCATTCCCCGAGCTCGCGAAAAAGACGGAACATCTTTCGCACGGCATGCTGCGGCTCCCGACCGGGAAGATGTCCTCGCGCACCGGCGATGTGATCACGGCGGAATCGCTTATTGCGGAAGTGGAGAAGATGGTCGCGGCGAAGATCGCGGACCGGAACTTATCGGATGCGGAGAAATCCGACATCGAACAGACGGTTGCGGTCGGTGCGTTGAAATATTCTATTTTGAAACAGGCGGTCGGCGGCGATATTATTTTCGATTTTGAGAAGTCGGTCTCATTCGAAGGCGATTCGGGGCCGTATCTTCAGTACGCCCGCGTCCGCGCCGGTTCGATCCTGGAAAAAGCGAAAGAAGAAAAAGTGAAAGGGTCCTTAAAGACCGCGCCGGAAGAGGTGTCGGAGGTTGAATCGATGCTGTGCCGGTTTCCCGAGGTTGTGCGCCGCGCCGGACAGGCGTATGCGCCGAACTATGTCGTGACTTATCTTACGGAACTTGCGCGCGTGTTCAACGCTTATTACGCGAAAGTGAAGATCGTTGATCCGGCTGACCAATATTCGCCGTATAAAGTTGCTCTGACGGAGGCGTTCGGCCAAGTTATGCAGAACGGTCTTGAGGTTCTTGGCATCACCGCACCGAAGAAGATGTAAAAAGTCATTATCCTTGCATATTGACCGAGTTACCGCCCTTCCTTTATTCTTGAGGAAGCTACTTTCAGAACGCGGAGGATAATAAATGAACGAGAGAGAGACCGGAACCATTGATTCGGTTTTACTGCAAAAGAAGCTCATCGGCACGATCAAGCTGGACAAGGATGGAGAGAAGATCCCTTTCCTCCAGGACGACGTTGCGGGATACGCCGGTCAGAATATCTACCAATTCGGTTTGGTTGAGGGGAGTAAGGTCAGCTTTTACCGCGGCCCGATGAGCGGCATGCCGGTGAACATCATGATCGAAGAGCGGCCGTCATTACGGAAGCTTGCGTGGCGAACCTCAGGAACAAATCTTCTTATTTCCGCGGTGTGTTTGTCTATATTTGTTTGCGGGCTTATTCAGAGGGATCCCGATGCCGCGTTCGCTATGGTTTGTTACGGTGCTATTGGAGTATTCGCCCTTCTTTACGCAATTAAAGAGGCGAGAGAGGTTTATAAGTGATCCGCCTTCGGGCGGATTTTTTATTGACTTAAGCGCTCTTTTTTGGTTTACTATTGAACAGTTCGTTCACCAGCTAACGACAAAGGAGCGTGCATGACGAAAGAAGAGCGCACGAAGAAGACGGAGGCGGCGAACCAGAGGTTGGCGAACGGCCTTTTGCATCGCTATAAGGACCTCATGGTCGGCGAAAGGAAGGCTGCCCATGAGCTTCGCTCCGATGAGCGTTTCTTGATCGCGGTGAAGAAGCTTCTGGAGCTCGGGATGCCGGAAGGCAAGGTCATCACCTGGCTTTTGGAGCCGTGTGGATGCCTCGACTGCACGGACTGCAGCCGGCGCCCGCCTCGACTCGAGATGGTCAACTCGGAGGTGAGCCTTAGGCATCTCATGCAAGAGATCAAGCGGGATCCTCAGGTGATCCTCAATTCGTAAGCACGTCAAAGCCGCCCCCCAAAGGGCGGCTTTTTTATTTGAAAAAAAGAAAAGGCCCGGTGGATGTAATCCACCGGGCCTTGGTTCACGACCTCCCTTCTCTGCGTTCTCTCGCGAGCTTTTCGCGGAGCCTGCGTTTTTCCGCGGGCGGGAGGCTGTCGTAGTTCGGAGGAAGCCCGTAGGCGGCATGCGCCTGGCTCGCTCCTGCGACGGCTGGGTTGATCCGCCGGTCCTCGGAGACCAGTTTTCCTCCGATGACCCGCAGTTTCCGTTCGGTCTGACCGGACATCTCGCTGCGGAGAACGCGGCCTCCGAGTCTGTCGTTGAGGCGCTTGATGCCCTTTATCTTGTTCCCGGAGCGGTTCTCCTGCAGCGCCACGTTCGCTTCGTTCGTCAGCGCCATGCGGAGCAGCTGCGGGAGAGAGTCCCACTCCTGCACGACGAGGTCGACGACCTCGTCGTTTGCGCAGCCGTTGATGATGATCCGTGCGGTCGTGCCGAGCTTCTTGGTGTTCCATCCCGAGTAGCGCAGGTCCGGACCTTTGTCCTCGAGGACGCTGCGCCAGGTATGGAGCGGTATGTTTGACTCCACCATCCAGCTGAGAAGGCTCATGTGCACCTCCTGAGTGCAAAAGTAACTTCATATAGTATATACTATTTATCCGATTTGTCAATCTTATAGATCAAAGGACATACACCGTGGAAAGCTTATTTTTATTTGAAACTGCTCCTCTTTTACCCTAAAATAGGAGAGACATGCTACGGAACCGAAAAGAGTTCAAATTGCCGGAGATCGAAGAGGAGGTCCTTGCGTTCTGGAAAACGAACGCTATTTTTGAGAAGTCGCTGAAGCAGCGCGAAGGCGCAAAGCGGTTCAAGTTCTTCGAAGGTCCGCCGACCGCGAACGGCCGTCCGGGCATCCATCATGTGCTTGGCCGCGCGTTCAAAGACGTGATCCCGCGCTATAAAACGATGCGGGGATTTTTCGTACGCCGGCAGGCCGGCTGGGACACCCACGGATTGCCGGTGGAGATCGAAGTGGAAAAATCGCTCGGCCTGAAGAACAAGCAGGAGATCGAGAAATTCGGTATCGCCGAGTTCAATGAAAAAGCGAAGGCATCGGTGTGGAAGTACCAGGACGAATGGGAGAAGCTGACCGACCGTGTCGGGTACTGGCTGTCGATGAAGGATGCGTACATTACGTATAAGCCTGCATATGTGGAAACGCTGTGGTGGGTGTTCCGTCAGATCGCGGATAAGGGTTTGCTGACGCAGTCGTTCAAGATCACGCCGTATTGCCCGCGCTGCCAGACACCGCTGTCGAGCCATGAAATGGGACAGCCGGGCGTGTATAAGAAAGTGAAGGACCCGTCGGTGTTCGTAAAGTTCAAGATCAAAGGCGCGAAAGGAAAGAAGAAGGCGACGGAATATCTCTTGGTCTGGACGACGACGCCGTGGACATTGCCGTCGAACGTTGCGATCGCGGTGAATCCGGAATTGAGCTATACGAAGTACAAGATCGGCAAGGATTTCATCTGGTCCTATAATCCGCCTCCAATGCCGGATACGCCGGCCGGAACGCCGCCGGTGGATATTGAAGTGATCGAGAAGATCTCGGGGCAAAAGATGATCGGCTGGGAATATGAGCCGCTGTTCAAAGTCGCCGGCCCGTGGCTGAAGAACAAAAAATTCTTCCGTGTCTATGGAGCCGAGTTTGTATCTACTGAGGACGGTACCGGACTGGTGCACATCGCGCCGGCGTTCGGCGAGGATGATATGCAGCTGATCAAAAAACACCAGAAGGACCTGGTGGGGCAGATCCCGATCACGATCGACGGCCGCGGTATCGTCCAGAAGGGATTGCCGGGCGCGGGACGGTTCGCAAAACAAGCCGACAAAGACATCATTGCCGAGCTGACCAAGCGCGGCGTCATGCTGAAGAGCGGCGAGATCGAACACGACTATCCGTTCTGCTGGAGATGCGGCACGCCGATCCTGTATTTCTCCCGGTTCTCCTGGTTCATCGAAATGAGTGCGCTCCGTGATGAACTGCTGCGCAATAACGAGAGGATCAATTGGGTGCCGGAACACATCAAAGAGGGCCGGTTCGGCGAGTGGCTGCGCGAGATCAAGGACTGGGCGGTTTCCCGCGACCGGTATTGGGGCACGCCGCTGCCGATCTGGAAGTGCGAAGAGTGCGAAGCGACCCGCGTGGTCGGAAGTCTTGAGGACCTTGATGCGCACGCGTTCGCCACGAACAATTTCTATCTGCTGCGCCACGGTGAGGCGGAACATAACGTTAAAGATATCGTTGCATCGGGGCCGGAGAAGGGTGCTCATATTTCAAAACTGACAAAAAAGGGAATTGAAGAGGCGACTCATGCCGGCGAGAATATGCGAAAGATCTTGAAAGGGAAGAAGCTCGATCTGATCGTGACGTCACCGTATCACCGGACGAAACAGACTGCGCGCATCGTTGCGAAAGCGACAAAAGCAAAAGTAATTGTTGATAAGCGCTTACGCGAGTTGGACACGGGGATCTTCAATTGGCGGCCGGTGCAGGACCATAAGGATTTCTTCGCATCGCCGCTCGAAGAGTTCACGAAAACCCCTCCGGGCGGGGAGAATTTGAATGACGTGAAGCGCCGCATGTTCGAGGTCGTCCGCGATCTCAATGCGAAGTATGCGAACAAGAACATCCTCATCGTCAGCCACGGTGACCCGCTGTGGGTGCTGGAAGGCATGATGCGCGGCTTGAGCAATGAAGAGATGCTGAAGATGGACTATATCAATACCGACGGATCGGTCCGTACCGCGCCGCTGCATAACTGGCCGTACAATCTCGATGGCGAACTGGATATCCATCGCCCGTACGTGGATGAGCTCGCGCTCGCGTGTTCGAAATGCAAAAGCCTGCCTGCCAGTAGGCAGGGAAAGATGCTTCGCGTGAAAGAAGTTGCTGACGTATGGTTCGACTCCGGTGCGATGCCGTTCGCGCAGGTGCATTACCCGTTCGCTTTTCCGGAGGCGGAGACCGGGACTTTGAGCGAGAAGAGCCTTGAGAAGGTCATTGATTTCCCGGCTGACTATATCAGCGAGGGGATCGACCAGACACGCGGGTGGTTCTACACGCTTCTCGCGGTCTCGACCGCGTTGGGTCTTGAAAGTCCGTATAAGAACGTCATTACGCTCGGGTTGGTGCTCGATAAGAACGGACAGAAGATGTCCAAATCGAAAGGCAATACGGTAAGCCCGTGGGACATGATGCAAAAGTACGGCGCCGATATCGTCCGCTGGTATTTCTATACCGTGAACCCGCCGAGCGAACCGAAGCGCTTCGATGAGCTGGATCTGGGGAAGATGCTGCGGAAATATATCATGATCCTTTATAATTCGTTCGTCTTCCTCGATACGTACGGCGAGAAGATGACTGCGGCAAAACCGGCGACGGCAAGCAAAAATATCTTGGACCAGTGGATCATGGCCCGTTTGAACCAGACGATGCAGGCGGTTACCGAGGGGCTTGAAACCTATGATGTCGGCGGCGCCGGAAAGGCCTTGGAATCATTCACGGACGATCTGTCACGATGGTACATCCGCCGTTCCCGCGCGCGTTTGCAGCGTCCCGCTGACGGAGCCGATTATGCGCATGCATCGGCGACGCTGTGGCATGCATTGCATACCGTGAGCCTGCTGACCGCGCCGTTCACGCCGTTCTTTGCGGATGCGCTTTATCTTTCACTGACCGGAAAGGCACAAAAAGAATCGGTGCATTTGGAGGACTGGCCGGAAGCCGACAAGAAAGCGATCGATTATGCATTGCTTGAAAAAATGGAAGAGGTTCGCCGGATCTCGAGCGCGGCGCTTGCGGTCCGCGCGGAGAAGGGCGTGAAAGTGCGCCAGCCGCTCCAGACGCTTGAGATCAAGTCAAATAAGCTTGATGTCCGCGACACGGCGCTGCTTGATATCTTAAAGGATGAGGTTAATGTGAAAGAGGTCCGCTGGAATTTTGATATGGCGGATGAACTTCTGTTCGATCTGACGATCACGCCTGAGCTGAAAGCGGAAGGAACACTGCGCGAAGTTGCCCGCATGGTCCAGGGGCTGCGCCATGATGCGAACTATATCCCGACCGATGCGATCACGTTAATGATCGAGGGGCCGGCAGAGGTCGTTCATGCGCTGACCGATCATCTTGAGCGTTTGAAAAAAGACGTTGGCGCCAAAGAAGTGCAATTCCAGCGCGGAACGTTCGATGCGGAACTGAGCTCAAAGATCGATGGACAACCGGTCTGGGTTGGTGTAAAAAAAGTATAACAACATCTATGAATGATTTTGAAAAACTCATGAAGCGCGAGGGGATGGAGAAGGTCATGAAGCCAACCGCAGAGGCGTTTGAACAGCTGATGCGAAAAAGCGGATTAGAGGGTATCGCCGGGAAGGAGGGCGAGAAGTTCATCGTTCGGGGTAAGGATGAAGGAGATTCCGATTTCAAAGTTCTTGCCGAATTTGATACGGCTAAGGAAGCCGAAGAATGGTATGGTACCGTCGGACAGCTGGTGATCGAAGGGGGCGGAGCGTTATTGCTCGAATACGGGCCGTCTGAGCTGCACGAGAATAAAGAAGAAGAGGAATAAAAAAACCGCCCGGAAGGGCGGCTTAATATTATCACATCGGATGGATCTTTTTACGCCTGAGCTGATTACAGAGCACGCGCTTAACTTCGAACGATGGTTCGCGGACGAGATAGAGGGTCATCCCTTTGCCTAAGTTCGGCTCTTTGATCTTTTGTTCGATCACGCGGATCGATGAGCGGCGAACGAATTCCCAGCTCATGGCCTTCATGAGCTTTTTGTTGACGAACATGTCGCCGGTATGCCCAAATCCTCTTCGTTTCAGAAGAAGAAGCTTCTTTTTGAGAGCGCAACAGACCATAGGCAAACCTCCTTTTTCGAAATGATGCTACTCCCAGCTTACACAAAGACGGTCTCTGGTGTCAAAAAAATCGCCTCGACGTGAGTCGGGGCGATCTTTTAGAGAAGGCCGAGCTTTGTTTTGACCACTTTCATTTTTGCATCGGCAAGCTTTTTTGCTTTTGCATCGCCGGTCTTTAGTGCCGACTTAATTTTTGCATCCGCTATCTTGGTGTCGCGGAACGGAGCAAGCGCATCCACGGCAAGATCGGCGAGATCAGCTTTGAACTGGCCGTAGCCCTTGCCGGCGTATTTCTTTTCCAGTTCGGGAATGGGCGTTCCGGAGAGCGCTTCGTAGATGCTGAGCAGATTGGCGACGCCAGCCTTGCTTTCGGGATCGAATTTCACTTCGGACCCGGAATCGGTGACCGCGCGCATGATCTTTTTCTTTATATCGGCCGGAGAGTCATCGAGGAAGAGGCATCCTTCCGGCTGGGACTTGGACATTTTCTTTTCCGGATCGGTCAGGCTCATCACGCGCGAGGTCTTCGTCAAAAGCTCTTTCGGCTCGGCGAATGTCGCGCCGAATCGGGTATTGAATTTTCTGGCAAGCATGCGGGCGAATTCAAGGTGCTGGAGCTGATCTTTGCCTACCGGAACGAATTCTCCGTTGAAAATAAGAATATCAGCCGCCATCAGGACGGGGTACTCGACCAATCCATAGTTGGTGTTCTCTATGATCTGATCGTATCCTTCCTTCGTCAGTTTTTCTCTCTCTTCGGGTTTGAGCGCCTGCAGGACCTTTTCTTTGAACGCGGTCATCCGCAGTAATTCACCCGGAGGGACCAATGTGCTTAAGATCCACTTCAATTCTTGGAGCGGCTGGATCTTTGATTGCTGGAAAATGATCGATCTCTTCGGATCGAGGCCGGCGATCAGAAAACTTTTCGCAAGACCGATGATATTTTCATGGAGGTCCTTCGGATCGGGATTTTCAGTCAGCGCATGCAGGTCCGCAATAAAGAACAGGCAGCGGTAGTCGCCCGCATTTTGCAGTTCGACGAAATTCTTCAGGGCGCCCAAATAATTGCCGAGATGGAGCCGACCGGTCGGTTGGATGCCGCTGATGAGAAGGGGTTTTGCCATACGAGTGATATGGCGCCGGGTGCGTTAGAGCTCGATAAGGACCGGAAGCACCATCGGACGCCTCTTAGTCTTAGTATACAGGAATTGTCCGATCTGGTCGCGGATCAGTCCTTTGACGTAGTCGGGTTCAGGCTCCGTAGACTTCGGAATGCGCTCAAGGAGCGATTTCAATTTTGTCCTCATGCCATGGAGCAGTTCCTGATTATCTTTAAGATAGATGAATCCGCGGGAGATGATATCCGGCGTTTTGAGGAGCCGGCCGTTGCGGCGGTCGATCGTCACGATGACGACCACCATGCCTTCATCGGCAAGGAGAAGCCGGTCGCGGAGCACGACCTCCTGGACATCGCCGACGCCGAGACCGTCGACGAGCACGTAGTTCGTCGGAACGCGCTGGCTGGTGACCGTCACTTTATCTTCATCAATGCGGGCGACTTGGCCGTTGTCCATCAGGACGGCGCGGTCCTTGGTGAGCCCCATTTCCTGGGCGACCGAAGCCGCCGCTTTCCGCTTGAAGAAATAGCCGTGGATCGGAATAACGTTCCTTGGCTTGACCAGCTTCAAAACGATGCGAAGATCCTCTTTGAGGCAGTGTCCGCTCGAGTGAATGTCGAGGAGGCGGTAATTGTACACGTTGTCCACCTGGCGCGCGATGTTATCTTGGAGCGCCTGGACGCTGCGTTCATTTCCCGGAACGACGGAGGAGGAGAACACGACGGTGTCCGACGGTTTCAGGCGGACGACCTTGTGTTCGCCGTTCGCAATACGTGTCAGGCCGGCGTTCGGTTCGCCCTGGCCGCCGGTCGAAAGGATAAGGACTTTGTCGTCTTTCTGCTTGTTCACTTCTTCTACCGGGATCACATGGTCCTTTTTGAATTTCATGTAGCCGAGGCTTTTGGCGATCTCGACGTTGTTCTTCATAGAGCGTCCGTTGATCGCAACGCGACGGCCGAGCTTCTCCGCGGTCATGATGATCTCGGCAAGGCGAACGAGCAGGGAAGCGAAGGTCGCTACGATCACGCGTCCTTGCGCGTTCTCGAAGATCATTTCGAGGTTCTTGATGACGACCGGTTCCGGAACGGACGTGCCTTCCATGTCAGCGTTCGTGCTGTCCATGAGAAGCGTATGAATGTTCCTTTTGCCGAGCTTCTCGAAGATCTCAAGATGGACCGGGTTCCCGTCGAGGTCGCGTTCAACGCGGAAGTCGCCGAAGCTTGCCATATTGCCCATCGGGGTCTCTAAAATGAAGCCGATAGCGTCGGGGATCGTATGATCGATATAGAAGAACTCCGCCGTGAAGTGCGATGAAATGCGCACGCGGTCGCCGTCGCCGACGATCTGGATCTTCGGGCGCGGCAGGTTTGGAAATTCTTCGAACCGTTTTTCCACCAGTGCCTTGGTCAGCGCGGCGGTATAGATGATCGGATTGCCGATCTTCTGGATGATGTACGGCAGCGCATGAATGTGGTCATAGTGGCCGTGGGTCAGGATGATGCCGCGGATATTCTGCCGTTTCGGCTCGAGCGAGCTGACGTTCGGAATGATGTAGTCCACGCCCGGAGTTTCTTCTTCCGGGAATTGAATACCGGCGTCGATCATGACGATCTCGTCCTTGTATTCGAAGTAGGCGCAGTTCTGTCCGATCTGCTCCATGCCGCCGAGCGGTACGTAGCGAAGCATCGGTTCGCCTTTTTCTTCATGCGTCACGATTTGCGCCGGCTGCACATGATGCTGCGGCGGACGCTGCGCGTGAGGCTGCGAGCGGTGCTGCGGCGGACGGTTTCCGTGCCGCTGAGCTTCTCTCGGTTGGTTATGTTCTCTTTTATGGGGATGAAAGTCCCGTTTTGGTGCTTGAATTCTTGTCATTACGTTTATTATTTTTTTGATTAATTAATTTTTTATTACTTACTTACTTTTTATTATTTATCGCAAGAGACGAGAGGGCGGCCTACGACCTTTCTAATGGATTGCCGTTCCTATCGGTAATGGATAATTTTAGTGCCCTCAAGAGGATTTGAACCTCTATGGGATTGCTCCCGTACGCACCTGAAGCGTATGCGTCTGCCAGTTCCGCCATGAGGGCAACGATATCGAATGTATGTTACTACAGTATAGCTTATTTCGTAAATACCCGGGTTGTTTTCAGGTACCAGGAGCTTACGCTCGAGAACCGGTCCGCCGGATAGGCGATGCTTGAGGTATCGAACCCGCCGAAGTGCATCGGCGCGACATAGAGATATTTCGGCGAGTACAGGAAGATCGCCGGCTCGTCATCGGTGATCAGCTGCTGGACCTTTGAGAGGTCCTGATCGCGCTTGGTTTGATCGGGGTTCTGCCGGATGTCTTCGAGCAATGAGTCGACCTGTTTGTTCCCGTAGAGCGCCAGGTTCAGCCCCGGATAGAACTTCTCCGATGAGTGCCAGAAGGCGAACAGGTCAGGCGATTGCTTCAGGACGTTCCCGTAGAGGATCATCTGATAGTTCCGGGTCTTGATGATGTCGTTCGCAAGGTCGTTCGGCTGGACGATATTGATATCCAACTTGATGCCGATCGCTTTCATCTCTTCCTGCAGGATGTTGGCGGTATCAACCAGAGAGGGGACCTGCGGGACCGTGAGCGAGAACTCAAGCGTGGTGGTTTTGTCGGCGCGAACGCCGGAATCGTTCGGAGCCCAGCCGGCTTTATCAAGGAGGGCATTCGCTTTGTCGGGCGCGAAAATATCGGCCGGGGTCGAGGAGGCGTCAAACCCTTCCATGGACGGCAGGACCGGTCCGTTGACGATCGATGCCTTTCCTGAAAAGACGCTGTCGATGATCTGCTGTTTATTGACCGCAAGAAGCATTGCCTGGATAACGTTCTGATCATCGAGGCCCGGCGTATTCTTATTGAAAAAGACCGCATAATACACCGGCATATCCTTTTCGAGGAGGGCGTTGCTCAGCGTGATCGCGCCGCTGTTCTTCGGATCAAGTCCGCCGAATCCGTCGATCTCATGCGCATTGAACGCATCGATGAGGTCTGCCTGGCTCTGATAGAATCGCATTGTAAAGTCATTGATCAGCGGCTTCGATCCGGAGTAAGACGGATCCGTCGTCAGATGATAGGCCGTAATGAACCCGTTCTCTTTTTTCTCATAGGACAGATAGGCATACGGACCATCGCCCACCGGCGCGAGATTGAAATTAGAAAGACCGAAGTTGGCGACCGGTACGGATCCCCAGATGTGTTCCGGGATCGGATACAGTTCTTTGAGGTTGTCCGCGAAGAACACATACGGCGTGCGGAGCGTGAACTCAACTTCGCGTTCGCTGATGCGGTTTGCGATAACGCCTTGCCAGTTCACGGCGAGCGGCGAGTGGCTATCCGGGTCCTGGAGGGAATTGATCGTGAAAATAATATCGTCGCTGGTAAGCGGCTTTCCGTCGCTCCAGGTAAGGTTCGGTTTCAGGATGATGTCCCAGGTCTTATCGTCCGGACTCGGCTTCACGCTTTCCGAAAGATCGGAGACGCTCGCGAAGGTAAGGCGGACAAGCGCCCGGTCCACGTCGTTGGTGTCCGCAAGGATCGGATTGACCGCGATCGGCTGGCCGACCATGCCTTCGGTATAGAGCGGGGACGGCGCAGGGACCTCAACGGTGATCGCGTGAAACAGAAGGATGCCAAGGATGCTCAAGGAAAGGACGAGCACTACGGTAGCCCCCGCAATAATGAGTCGCTCGGTGCGGGTCAGCGCACGGAAGAGAGCAGTAAAAAAAGTGAACATTCGTTGCGTATCGCCGCGGGATGCGCGGCATTCAATTAGCGTTATCGAACAGAATTAGAGGACCAACCCCAGTAATGCGAGAGTCGTGAACAGCACTGCGAGTACGATAGTCGCCCAAAAGAGCCCCTTTTCAAGACCGCGCCGGGTCTGATAGAAGCCGCCTTTTGATTCTTCACCCATAATACCTCCGAGACCGGAGGTGCGTTCTTGCAACAGGACCGCGCCGATCAGGAGGATCGAAACGGTAATTTGAGCGACAGGGAGCCAATTCATAAGAGTTCGTTATTTGAACAAGGTCTTTGCCGAAAAATGAAGCAGGATATTCACTGCTGTGATCAGCAGAGTCCCGTAGATAAGCGGCTCAGTTCCACTTATGGTAACATTGACGCTCAAAATGTCAAGCAAATAAAGCATTCCGGCGTTTATGACCAAGGTAAAAAGTCCGAGGGTAAGCCAGATGACCGGCGAGAGAAGCGTCTTCACGATCGGGCGGATGAACCAGTTGATCAGCGTAAAGGTTGCCGCGGCGATGAGGAGGTCGTTGAAGTTCGAGGTAATGACGAAGCCGGCGATAAAATTACCCGCCAGCACCAGCGCGAGGAGGTTCGAGAAATAAGAGAAGACCAAATGTCCGAGCCATTTCATGTCTTTAGTATATCATTTTGAGATATTTCTGCTCGGGCAGTATAACTGAATACCGCCGTACGGCTCGTCAACGCGAATATGCCGCAGTTTCCTCGCCGCACGGCAGTATCAGCCCTCGTTTTTTCCCGGCGGCAGGAAAGCGCGGCGGCGGACGGACCGGTGATAGCGGATGACGAAGTTGTGCGTGTTCTGGTCCGCAAGCAGGATCAGCCGCTGCATCGGTTCGGGAAGGCTCGCCATCGGCACCGGCGTTTTTTTAATGCCGTAGACCTGCTCTTCCGGTTTTGCGAACGAGATGATCTGGATCGACTTTATCTGGGGATGAAGCTTTTGGACCCTTTGCTGCGCACGGAGCGCGGCGCGGTATTGCGTGATACCGCCATCAATAATGATCATATCGGGATAGGTCCATTCCGCGTGCCTGAGGCGCCGGGAGACGACCTCTTCCATCATACGCGGGTCATCCTCGGTGTAGCCGCCGAGGATCTTGAACTTGCGCCAGAGCCCTTTGTCCGCGGTCCAGACGCCGCCGTCCTTTTTCCATGCGGTCATCGCGCCGACCGCTTCTTTTCCGGAAAGATGCGAGTTGTCATAGCACTCGACGCGCTTGAGATAGGAAAACTCATGTTCGGTCTCAAGGTAGGGCTGGTGCTGCCAGATCTTTTCCAGGACCAGGAGACTGTACGGGTCCTGCAGGGTGCGGATATATTTCTTATCCTTGCCGGTCAGAACGTTCCTGATCTTGGCGATGTTCCGTTTGTACGCGCGAACTTCTTTCGCGGTCGGCGTCGCGGTCTTGTTGCAGCAGTAGCCGGGGCAGTTCCCGATCTGCGCGTTCAGGCAGACGCGGAGATGCGGTTTGCAGGTGCAGTAGGGGAAAGAGCGGCGGAGGATGCGCAGTACGACTTTGATCGCGTTGCCGTCGGTGAACGGACCGATGTACTCGGCGCCCGGTTCGGTGAACTGATGGACGATCCGGATGCGCGGGAAGCGCTCTTTCGTGATCGCGACGTAGAAATAGTTCTTGTCATCGCGGAAGAGGACGTTATATTTCGGTTTGAGCGTTTTGATCAGATGGGATTCGACGATCAGGGCTTCGATGTTCGAACGGAGCGTGATCGTTTCCAGCCGGTCCGCTTCCGTATGGAGCGACTTCGTTTTAATATCGGTGATCGTCAGATAGTTCTTCAGGCGGTTCCGGAGATTGGACGCTTTGCCGACGTACAAAACATCCTCTCCTTTCGAGAAGATATAGACGCCGGGTTCTTTCGGTGCATGCTTTATTTTTGAAACGAGGTCGGGCTGCATACGGTTTAGTTATCTGATATGAGAGAGATGCTGTCAATAACAAAAACAGCCCCGACAGCGTCGGAGCGGTTCGTTACTGCAGCATGCCGAGCACGCTTTGCCCGGTCATTTCTTTCGGCTGGGGGATCTGCATGATCTCGAGGATCGTCGGCGCGACGTCTGCGAGGATCCCGACGGTCTCTTTGACGACCTCATCAGCTTCTTCTTTGCTCTTCTGGCGGACAAAGGCGTTCCCGACCAGATAGAAAGGGACCGGAGAAGGGTCGTGGGTCGTGGTCGGTTCGCCGGTCTGGGAGTTTACCATAACCTCGACGTTCCCGTGATCGGACGTGATCACCAGGATCGCATCGTTCTGCAGCGTCGCGCGGACCAGCTCGCCGATAGACTGATCGACGGTCTGCACGGCGGCCTTTGCCGCTTCGTAGTTGCCGGTGTGGGCGACCATGTCGCCGTTCGCGTAATTGATCAGGATGAAATCGAACGATTTTTCTTCGATCGCCTGAACGGCGCGCGCCGTGATCTCCGCCGCCTGCATTTTGGGCCGCTGATCGTAGCTGATCACTTTTTCGGACGGCACCAGGACCCGGAACTCGTTCGGGAACGGCTGCTCGCGGTAGCCGTTGAAGAAATAGGTGACGTGCGCGTATTTTTCCGTTTCCGCGATGCGAAGCTGCGTTTTGCCGTTGTCGGAAAGGACTTTTCCAAGCGGCATGGTGATGTTCTCTTCAGGGAAGGCGATCGGCGCCGTGAAGCTGTCGTGATAGCGGGTCATCGTCGTCACCGACAGGTTCGGGAACTGCTCGGTCGGGAATTCCGTGAACGGCTGGGCGATGAACGACTCCGCGATCTGCCGGATCCCGTCCTCGCGGAAATCAAAGAAGATGACCGCATCGCCGTCTTTGATGCACGCATCCGGATCGATCGTGTGCGGTTCGACGTGCTGGTCGGTCAGCGAGCGGCCATAGGCTTCGTCGAGGACCTGCTGTGCGGTCTTGCCGGACGGCCCCTTGCCGGTAATCGCGGCGTAGGTAAGCTGCGTGCGGTCCCAGTGATGATCGCGGTCGAGGCCGTAGAACCGCCCCGAAACGCTTCCAAGGGTCCAGCCGCCGTTCGTGCGCGAGGTGAGCTTTTCCAAGAGCGGCATGAACGCTTTCGGGCCGCTGTCCTTGCCGTCGCTGAAGAGCTGGAGATTGATCCGGGGAACCTGATTCTCTTTTGCGAGCATGATCAGAGCCACCAGATGCTCAAAAGAAGCGTGGATGTTCCCTTCGGTCAGAAGCCCGACGAGGTTCAAGGCGCTGGTATGCTGCTTCGTGTGCGCAAAGGCGTCCAAAAATGCCTTGTTCTTCGCAAAGCTGCCGTCGCGGATCGCGAGCGTGATGCGCGGATAGTGCTGATAGAGGACTTTCCCGGCGCCGATCGTTAAGTGGCCGACCTCGCTGTTGCCCTCTTCGTTCCATGGCAGGCCTATGGAGATCCCGGATGCCTGAAGCGCTCCGGAGAGAAAGTTCTCGCGTACGTAATCAAGGTTCGGCGTGCCCTGGGTATAGACCGGGTTCGTTTCGTTCTTTGCACCGATGCCCCAGCCGTCCAAGATCGTGAGAATAATGCGTTGTGCCATAGCGTTTCGCGGTTTGACCGACCGCTTTTTTTAAAGTATAATACAAAACATCATTCAGTAATAATTATTAAGCTAACGTAATGTTTTCTACCCTTCTCTCAATGCGTATTTCTTCGGTCTCCGCGATAAGCGGCGATTCGTGGCGCTCTGAAAGTGCAGGAAGCATGAATATCTCTTATGTTCACCAATCCAGTGGTTTGGGTCGCATTACTTGCGGGAATTGCAGCGGGGTATGTCGTTCGTCAGGTCGTAGCCGCTAAACAGGCAGACTCGGTCGAGCAGAAGATAAAAAATTGGACGGAAGACGCCGAATCCAAATCGAAGGAGATCATTTTGGACGCCAAAGAGCGCGCCGCAAAGCTTTTGGAAGAGGTTAAGGGCGAGGAAAAGACGCGGAAGGCGCAGATCGATAAGCTTGAGGACCGCGTTTTAAAGCGGGAGGAGATGCTTGAGAAACAGTCGGCTGATGTTGCCGCGCGAAGCGCGTCGCTCGAAGAAGAGGGGAAGCGGGTGAACGCGATGCGTGCGGAATCCGATGCTTTGAAGGCGAAAGTACTGACCGAGCTTGAGCGGGTGGCGAGCCTTTCGATCGAGGATGCGAAGAAACAGATCCTCCAGAAAGTATCCGAAGAGCACCGCGGCAGCTTGGCGTCCGCGATGGGGAAACTGGAGAATGAACGCCGTGAAGAGATCGAAAAGCGTTCCATGGACATCATTACGACCGCGATCCAGCGCTATGCGCGCTCACAGGTTTCGGACGTAACGACCAGCGTGTTCCCGCTTCCGAGCGAGGACCTGAAGGGAAAGATCATCGGCCGCGAGGGGCGCAACATCAAAGCGCTTGAGCGCGCGACCGGCGTTGAGATCATCATGGACGAATCGCCGGAAGCGGTGATCCTGTCATCGTATGACCCGCTCCGCCGCGAGGTGGCGCGCATGACCCTGGAGAAGCTTATCAAGGACGGGCGCATCCAGCCGGCGAAGATCGAAGAGCGGGTGACCGAATCGCAGAACGAGCTGAACCGCCGTATGACGGAGATCGGCGAGAACGCCGCGCTTGAAGTGGGCGTGGTCGGATTGCCGAAAGAGATCATCCAGTTGGTCGGCCGCCTGCATTTCCGGACCAGCTTCGGACAGAACGTGCTGACGCACTCGATCGAGATGGCGCATATCTCCGGCATGATCGCCGCCGAGCTTGGCGCGAACGTGGATATCGCGAAGAAAGGAGCGCTGCTTCATGACATCGGCAAAGCGATCGACCATGAGGTGCAGGGAACCCATGTGGAGCTTGGCCGTAAGATCCTGCAGAAATACGGTGTCGATGAGCTGGTGATCCGTGCGATGGAATCACATCATGACGATTATCCGTATTCGACCCCGGAGTCCTATATCGTAACCGCAGCGGATATTCTGTCGGCAGCCCGCCCGGGTGCGCGCCGCGGAACCGTTGAGAACTATATCAAGCGTTTACAGGACCTTGAGAAGATCGCAACGAGCTTTGACGGCGTGAAGAACGCATATGCGCTGTCCGCCGGCCGTGAGATCCGCGTCTTCGTGGTTCCGGAAAAGATCGACGACTTCGGCGCACTGGCAATGGCCCGCAATATCGCGAACAAGATCCAGACGGATATGCAGTATCCGGGCGAGATCAAAGTGAACGTGATCCGCGAGATGCGCGCCGTGGAAGTGGCTCGCTAACGCGAAAACGCACCCGCCATCCGGGTGCGTTTTGTTTTTTCCGGCGATCTTTTGTATACTAAGAAGTATCTTTTATAGAGAGGTCGAAGCAACAATTAACTTTTCTTCATTTCAATATGACAAAAGAAGGACTCGTTGAGGCGGTCATGAAAGCCGCAGAAATGGACACCAAGAAGCAGGCACAGCTTGCGACGGAGGCCGTTTTTGAAGCGATCACGAAGACCCTGGCCCGCGGTGAAGAAGTGACGGTTACCGGATTCGGTACGTTCCGTGCGGTGAAAGTCGCTGCACGCGACGGTATCAACCCGAAGACCGGAGAGAAGATCCGTATTGCAGCTGCGGTCAGACCGAAGTTCAAGGCCGGCAAAGGCTTGAAGGACGCAGTGAAATAACTATGGTGAGCGGTTGTGAGGACCGCTGCTCATATGAAAAAGACCCCGTTCGGGGTCTTTTTCGTTGGGATATTATTGCACGCTCGATCCGAGCTTCAGGAAAAGGGTATAGGCGTCCTGGATATCTTGAAGCGACTGCGTGGTGTAGGTCTTTGCGTCGGCTGTATTGCGGGCGCTGAGCGCCAATGCCGGTGAATCAGCGGTCAGGACGGCATGCGGATCGTTCACCGTCGACAAGGCGACCATCATCAGCGTTGTCGCCTGGTCATGCAGGTCTTTTGCCTGCGAGATCTTTCCCGCCGCTTGCGCAAGAAGGGTTAAAGATGCCTGGTCAGCCGCACGGGCCTTCAAGTCGCTGGTGACGTTCGCCAGCCGCTGTTCCGCGGTCATGAGGATCGGTCCTTCGTCAAAGACGAACGTGAACGCAACAATGCGCGCCGCTTTCGGATCATAGACGACCGTCCGCCAGTTCTTGAAGTCGGTCGCGAGCTGCTGCACCGCCGCGATATCCGTTGCCGCTGCAAGCCGGTCATTGATCTGCCGGAGCGCCGCGGCGTTCTCGTTGAGATCTGAAAGAAGCGTATCGCGCATGGCGGTTTGCGCCGCAGAGAGGCCGCTGAGGTTGGTCAGGCGAGTTTGCAGATCATTTTGCTCCATCGTGGTCAGGGCGTAGATCTGGCTTACGGTGTTCTTGCGGGCAGTGAGTTCCTGCTGCTTGATCGCCTCCGCGGAAAGCGCCGTATTTTGTCCCAGATGCAAAAAGTTGCTTACGCTGCCGACGATCGCCTGCAGGATGGATTGCATGGGGAACGATTGCGCGTGCGCGGGAACGGCTGGTGCGAGCATGCCGAGTACGAGGAGCGCTGCAAGAGCTCCGGATACAAAGGTATTAGAGGGACGGATCATAAGAAGAGGTGTGTAATTGTGTTTCGTCCAGCGCATTCGTATGGATCGTTTGCGAGGTTTCTCCCAGTGCGACCTGAAGCTGCTGAGCGGAGGCATCATAGTATTTCACTTTGGCGATCTGGATCTGGATATTGAACGAGCTCATTTCGCGGGTCAGGCTCTGGGCATCAAGTGCTGAGGCGACCGCCGGGGAGATCACTTGTTTATTAAGCAGTGAGAGGCCGCTGACCAGGAGGAAAAGCATGGCCGCGGACAAAGCGAAAGTAACGCTTGACCGAAGCATGCTGCTGAAGAATTGCGGCACCGCAAAGCGGCGCGGCTGCTGTGCCTCGCTGAGAATGAGCATTTTCGACCGTGCCTGGAATTCCCGGGCCGGTTCGATCGTTTTAAGCTTCGTGAAAAGGTGGTCCATAGGTTTGGGTATGATATGCGGCCTTGAGATCATTGAGCGCCCGATGCTGCATGAGCCGCACGGCGCCTTCGCTTTTGCCGAGTACCGTCGCGATCTCCGCGGTCGGCAGTTCTTCAATGAATCGCATAATGATCAGGTCCTGATAATCGGGCCGCAGCTGGGCGATGCATTTTTTGACCTGTTCCATTTCCAGCGACCGATCGAGCGAATCTTGGCCGGATGCGACCGGCTGCAGAGAATCTTCGCTGACCATTTCGATCTGTATGTGATGCTTCGCGGTTCGATAGAAATCGATCACGGCGTTCCGTGCGATCTGGTAGAGCCAGCTTGAAAGGGGATGCCCCTGCATGCGGTAGTTCGGCATGGTCCGCCAGGCGCTGAGGAAGACCTCATGGGTCAGGTCCTCGGCCTCGGCCTTGCTGCCGACCTTGAACAGGATGAAGCGGTAGATCTGCGGAAGATAATGGTCATAGAGGACCCCGAATGCTTCGTGATCACCGCGCTGCGCTTTTTCGATATAGTATTTTTCGCCTTCTATCATAGAGAACGAATGAGTGTGGATTTGGTTACCGGGCCGGAGCCCGTTTCCTCGAAGATATAAAGAAGAAGATGGGGTGCACAAGACCGATGCGTAGATCGAAATCAGGAGGGGATTCTTGCCGAGCTGATCAACTTTTTCCGTCATCACGACTTTGTTTGGCCATTAAGAGGCACGGATGAACAACTGAACATCATGTCGTGATCGGTCTCCTGTACCGTATCATGGCCACCTAAGCCCTTCAAGGGCGGGTTTTGTGCGCGCCGAAGGCCATTCCTGTTTCAAAGTCTCCATGTCTACCCTTGAAGCCGAATTCGGGTGGACATTGGGGAATTCAGCGGGCGAAGTCTACCGCGAAGTCCTGGGGGCATCTGCAAGCCCATTAGAGGCGGTTCGGCTGTGACGCGGCGGCTACTTCTTCACTAATGGGTGATCTCCGTGTGAGATGACGTCCCATTTCTTGGTCGTTGGATCAAGCTGCGCGACGAGATTGACGAAGCGTTCGCAGCAGTGGTTGACGGACTTATGTTTAAGCGATTTTGGCTTCCGACAGATGCCCGAGATCATCATGCGACCGCTTTCTGGGGAAAACATGATGAAGAAGTCGACGTTACAGCCGCATTCTTCGGCGTTGGCATCCAAATCCATGGACGACAGCATGTCACCAGACATGCCATCAATTTCCAGATCACCGTTGTCTATAAGATCACCGATCTTATCCTTCAGCTTGTCGATGATCTTCCCGGCTGCTTTCTTGGCGAGTTTCTCCTTTGCCTTGTCTCCGAGATCGCTTTCGGGTTGTAGCTTCTCTGGGATTGCTTTCTCCCCGAGAAACTTCCCTAGTCCCTCCGCGAGAATGTCACACCCCTGATCGCCGAGCGCATCCATCCAGCTGTTGAGCTGCACGGATTTTAGAAACCATTCAACAATTTGCTTTATCGCCCACTCTGTCCAGCTCTCTTCCGGAAGCAATGCATGCACTCCGCCTACAACGGGGGCCATCGCGACCCAGTGAATGGCCTTGTTGGCCAGATCGCCTTTGAGTGCGGCTAGAATATTCGCGTAGCAATTCCAGGGGCAGTCCGTGATATCTTCCCCGCCAACATAGTCCTTCAGTATCTCGATAGCGACTTGCTCCATCTCGGTGTCCATTAAGGTCTCCTGTGGGCCGACGCGTTGAGTCGGGCTATTTGCGAGGAAACTTCTTTAGCTGCCGGGCAAGCTGCCGGAAGATGCGGATGAGCGAGTCCTGCTGGCTGTGGGAGTAGCCATGGAGGAGATCAGTAAGCCGGCGCTCTCCTGAGCGCGGCTTTTTTGACGGCGAGGCTTC
>JAGWYA010000008.1 GCA_018969615.1 Patescibacteria group bacterium
AAAAATTCCCCTCCGACCCGGGTCGGAGGGGAATTTTTTATTAGAGCGAGAGCATGCCCTGCGCTTCCATACGCAGTTTTTTCTTTTTTGCCGCCGTGCGGAGATAGGCGGCTGCGGCGATCATGGCCGCGTTGTCGGTGTTGTAGTGGAAGTCGGGGACGATAAAATGAGCCCGTAGTTCGTCGGCAGTGGTCCGTAGACGTTCCTGCAGAGGCTTATTGGCTGATACGCCTCCGCACAAGATGATCGTTTTTGCTTTGTATTCTTCCGCCGCTCGTTTTGTTTTTTTATTGAGCACATCCACGGCCGCTTCCTGAAATGAGGCGGCTACGTTTGCTTTGTTGGCCTTCGGATTATCGCGGAGATAATACAGGACGGATGTTTTCAATCCCGAGAAGCTGAATTCGTAGTTCTTTTTATTGAGCATCGGGCGGGGGAATTTTATCGCATTCGGATCTCCCGTTGCGGCGATTTTTTGGATCTCCGGTCCGCCCGGGTAAGGAAGGCCGATGATGCGGGCGACCTTGTCGAACGCTTCGCCGGCCGCATCGTCCAGCGTTTCGCCGAGGACGGTCCATTTGTTCATCGCGGTCATGCGAAGAAGGATCGTGTGGCCGCCGCTGACGACGAGCGCGATCGCCGGGAATTTGATAGAGCGAGTAGGCAGTGGTCCGTGGGCAGTAGGTTTTTGCATCGGAAGTAATGCAGAATAAAGATGCCCTTCCATATGATTCGCGCCGATGAGCGGCTTGTCATATTTTTTTGCGAGCTCCTGTGCGAAGGTGATACCGGTCCAGAGCGCTGGCTCCAAGCCGGGGCCGACGGTGACGGCGATCGCGTCGATCTTTTTCATAACAGCGCTGCCGCCGATCCTTTTGAAAAGCTTCGGGAGGTTTTTCAGGTGTTCTCGTTTGGCGAGGTTTGGAACGACACCGCCGAAGGGGCGGTGGATCGCGATCTGCGAGGAGATCAGGCTTTTTTCGACAACAAATTTTGGCGCACGAAGACCGCCGCTGCAGCGCACGAGCGCAAGCGCAGTTTCATCACAGCTGGTTTCGATGGCGAGAATGGTTTTAGCGCGGGGCATTGGGACCGATGATGACCTTCTTCTTTTCCTGGAGCTGCTTCGCGATCATTTTGGGAAGCACCTGCTTTGCATATCGCTCAATGGCTTCAAGATATTCTTTTTCCTTAAGATTGGGATCAGGAAGATCTTTTTCCTGGACGATGATGTCGCTCTTATAGCCTTCTTTCTGCGGATTGATCGTCAGGTCGAATGTCGCCCGGTAAATAGTCCCGTCTTCGTCCTGGTATTCTATAAATGCATCGACGCCGTGGAATTTATCGAGCGGCGTTCCGGAAGCGGTGTAAAAACGCAGGCGATCCATATCTTCGGGCGTCTCCAGTTTGAGAAGGTCCTGCAATGCGATCCGAATATCGCGCGCGAACGGTTTGTTGGGATTGGTCGGATCGTATGCGGGAAATTTTTTGGCGAGCTCAAGCGCGGATCGAAAGCGGATATAGTTATCCGTTTTTCCTGCTTTTGCTTCCTTCAACTGAGCGTCTCGAAGCGCTTTTTGGTAGTCAGGGTCTTTTGTGTTGACCTGGCCGATGAAGTCATGCTCAAAAAGATCGCCGGTCAGTTCATGCTGTGATTCAAAGCGATTTCTCATGGAAGTAATAAATAAGAGTAGTGCCATCGGGATTCGAACCCGAGTTTCCGCCGTGAAAGGGCAGCGTCCTAGGCCAGGCTAGACGATGGCACCATATAGAATCTATCCCAATAATAATCCCATAACGCGATACAAGCCAATTTCGTTCAGAACAAGAAAAGAGGAGGAAATCGTAGTTTTACTACCTTTCCGACGATTGACGCGGTTATGAAGGAAAGTGGCTGTATCCCTCTGGGTTGCTGTCTCAATTGAAAATTTCTTTGTTGCCCCTCCTCGCGGTGGCTTCAACCACGAGCTCATCAGGGCGCCTCGAAATTTTCAATTTATTTCAGCAACGCGTTTGAGGATTATTATTGGGATAGATTCTCAATTATCTTAACTTAAAATACGGGATTTTGACATGGAAGTCAAAGCAGCGGGGAAAAGCGCCGGAAGCAGTGTGATATACTAAAAGCATGATCTATCCGTTAATGGTCTTCGGTGATTGGACGCATTTTATTCTGCGCGTGACGGTTGCAGCGATCTTTTTGGTCCATGGCTGGCCGAAGTTCTCTTCGCTCAAGTCTACGGCTGAGAATTTCAATGCAATGGGGTTCCGTCCCGGGAAGTTCTGGGCGGCGTTTATCGCAACGATCGAAGTGCTTGGCGGCTTGCTCCTGCTGATCGGTTTGGGGACCCAGGTTGTCGCGTTGGTGCTTGTTTTCGAAATGATCGTTTCGACCTTATGGAAAGTTCGCCGGGGCGAGCCGTTCTTGGGCGGATGTGAGCTTGATATCCTGCTGATCGCTGTTCTTTTGGTCTTGGCGACCTGGGGCGGCGGCGTCTTCGGCGCCGATAATGCGTTCCGTCTTTGGTAGAGCATCAGCCTGCAGTATCCAGATAAAATCCCCCGCGTGAGGGGTTTTATTTTGGCCCTTTTCAGTTTATGATGGAAGGCACTATGAACCGCATGTTCGAGTTCGTGCCCGGTACGCTTTCCTGGGCGACGCTCATTTTGATGGTCCTTCTTTCCTGGCAGAAGCCGGTGTGGGTCGCTTTCTTCATTATCGTGTTTGACACCTACTGGCTGTGCAAGTCGGTGTATCTTTCGCTCCACTTGCGTTCGACGTTCCAGCAGATGAAGCAGGCAAAGGCGACACCCTGGCTGCAAAAATTGGAGATCTTCGCGCATTGGAAATCAGTGCGCCACTTGGTGATCCTGCCGATGGCGACTGAACCGTACGAGGTTGTGCGGGATTCCCTGGCAAGCATCGCGCAGAGCAATTATCCGAAAGAGAACATCTTGATCGTACTGGGGATCGAAGCGCGTGCGGGCGCTGCCGCGCAGGCGACCGCGAAAAAAGCCTTGCAAGAGTTCGGGTCCGCATTTCCGCATTTTTTGGTCACCGAGCATCCTGCTGATCTCCCGGGTGAAGTGCCGGGCAAGGGTTCGAACGAAGCGTTTGCGGCCGAACAGGCGCGGATCAAGCTGATCGATGCGCTGCATATCCCGTATGAACAGGTGTTGGTGTCGGTGTTCGATGTCGATACGCACGTGTATCCGGAATATTTCGGATGCCTGACGTATCATTTTCTGACCGCCGAACATCCGCAACGTTCGAGCTACCAGCCGATCCCGCTGTTCACGAACAATATCTATCAGGCCCCATCGCTCGCCCGGGTCATCTCGTTCTCGGCGACGTTCTGGCAGATGATGCAGCAGTCCCGTCCGGAGCGGCTGACGACGTTCTCCTCGCATGCGATGCCGCTGCCGGCATTGATCGAGATCGGTTATTGGCAGAAGGACATCGTTTCGGAGGATTCGCGGATCTTTTGGCAGTGCTATCTCCATTATCACGGCGACTGGCGGGTCGTGCCGCTGTTCTATCCGGTCTCGATGGATGCCAATGTCGCCGAGACGTTCTGGGGGACGATGGTGAATTTATATAAACAGCAGCGCCGGTGGGCGTGGGGCGCCGAGAACGTTCCCTATATGTTCTCCGGTTTTATGCGGGATCCCGCGATCTCGCTTCGGGCGAAATGGTACTGGGTCGCCAATGCGATCGAGGGATTTCATTCGTGGGCGACGAACTCGCTGATCATTTTTGCGCTCGGCTGGCTGCCGGTGCTGGTGGGTGGCGCCGCTTTCGGACAGACCATCCTTTCGTATAATTTGCCGAATATCACGCGCTGGATCATGACCTTTGCAAGCATCGGTATCGTGAGCTCGGCGGTGCTGAGCGTCGCGCTCCTTCCGCCGCGTGAAGAACGGATCAAGCTGCATCACTACGCATGGTACCTGCTTGAGTGGGCGCTTATGCCGATCACGCTTATTGTTTTCGGCGCGTTCCCGGCGCTTGATGCACAGACCCGTTTGATGCTCGGCGGGAAGTACCGGCTGGGTTTCTGGGTGACACCCAAGAATAGGTAAACACCTTCTTGACGCGCGTTAGGCGTTCCCGTACACTGTGCTATTAGAACTTCGAATGACTTAGGGGATAGATCAATGGAGAAGCGCATTCAGGATCTTCAGATGGCGCTTGCGCAGCGCGAAGGCGTCATGCGCATTTCGGTCGATCGTGATCCGATCGGCGGCTTGAGCGGGCATGATTCCGTCATCGATCGTACGGTGTTCAATGTGGTCCTCGTTCCGACCCAGCAAAACGTCGATGATCACAAGTCGTTCACGGAATTCTTCTGGCGTGAAGCGAAGAAGCTGGACCTTCACCATGACAGCGTCTCGCTTGAGATCCGCGAAGACGACCGTTTGCCCTTCGATCCTCCGAACTAACATTCCATCTCCCGACTTCGGTCGGGGGATTTTTTATTGCAATTTTGGGTTTCCTGCGATAGGCTCCAAAGAGCATATCGAAAGCAGAATGAGCGTGACATGATCGACCTCCAGAACGTCGAACCGCTCGTGCCAAAGCATTTCCGATACGATCCGGAGACGAACCACATTGACCTTTCGTGTACTGAAATGGCGAAGCTCTCTGAGACGGACAGCAAAGATCCGTATGCTTATCGCTGTACCGATGCGCACTGCAAGCTGACCTATAACAAGTTCGCTTTTGCCGGCTATTATCGTGATCCGAGCCTGCCAAAGCCGGAGCGTGATTATCCGGATAACGTTCTTCCGAAAATGCGCGTGTGCCAGCCGAGGTGTGCGGTTCTGAAACTGGATCCGGGCGGCGAGTTCTACTCCTGTACCGCATGCTATGGGATCTACATAAAGAACCCGAACTTCTCGGTCACAGAACAGCCCCGGGATTGGCTCATGCAAGACAAGGCGGTCCTGAAGTACCTGCTTTTGTGGGCGATGAGCTCCGCCGTCGAACTTCGGACGCATCTGAGGTCTCTCGGACGGCAGCTTACGCTCGAAGAGTCGTGGCAGAAGAAACAGCTCGAAAAGAGCGAAAAGGAATTCATGAGCGAAATTCTCGTTCATTGCCTCATCGATCAGAAGTGCGTCGATGATCCTCAGCGATACATCCTTAAAAATCGCTTCAAGGAGGGGCAAGAGGAAGAGGAGTAAAAATCAAAACACCCCCGGCGGGGTGTTTTTTCTTTACGGCATTTCCGGATCCTTATCAATGAAGACCTGGCGAGGTTTTGCGCCATCGCCCGGACCAACCACTCCTTTTTCTTCCATGATGTCGAGCAGGCGCGCGGCGCGGGCATAGCCGATCGCGAGGCGCCGCTGAAGGAGGGACGCGGACGCTTTCTGCGCTTCGCGGACCACCGCGACCGCTTCGTCATACATGTCGTCCTCGTCGTCACCGCCCGCATAGTCATCGAAGTTGATATCCCGGTTCCCGCCTGCCGCTTCGAATTTCTTGCCGAGCGTCGGGTTCTTATCCTCTTCCTCGTCTTTTTTCATGACCGGTCCGACGAAGAAATTATTGTTGCGGATATAATCGGTGACCTTGTGTAGCTCTTCTTCGCTGACATAGGCGCCCTGGATACGTTTTGGTTTGGAAAGTTCCGCCGAGACGAACAGCATATCGCCGCCGCCGAGCAGTTTTTCTGCGCCGGAGGTGTCGAGGATCGTACGGGAATCGATCTGGCTTGCCACCTGCAACGCCATGCGGGAGGTAATGTTCGCTTTGATGAGACCGGTGATAACCTCGACGGACGGACGCTGGGTCGCGAGCACGAGATGGATGCCGGTCGCGCGCGCCATCTGCGCGAGGCGGACGATCGATGATTCAATGTCGCGGCCGTAGGTCGTCATAAGATCGGCGAGCTCGTCGACGACGATCAGGATATACGGCATTTTTTCTTCCGGATGGGATTTATTGAAGCTCTTGATATCCCGGACGCCCGCGCCCTGCAGTTTTTCATAGCGCTGCTCCATTTCCTGGATCGCCCATTTGAACACGCCAAGCGCTTTCTTTCCTTCCGTGATGACCGGCGAGATCAGATGCGGGATGTCGTTATACATGGTGAGCTCCACGCGCTTCGGATCAATGAGAAGCAGACGGAGCGAATCGGGGCCGTTCTTATAAAGCAGCGAGATGAGAAGCGCCTGGATCGCGACTGATTTTCCGCTGCCGGTCGCGCCGGCGATCAGAAGGTGCGGCATTTTGGCGATGTCGGCAATGACCGGTTCGCCGCTGACGTCGCGGCCCAGAACGAAACCGAGCTGTCCCGATCCGGTGAACTCAGGGAAGCTCATGAGGCTGCCGAGGCGGACGATCGCGGCTGATTTGTTCGGCACCTCGATGCCCACAAGCGATTTGCCCGGGATCGGCGCTTCGATACGGATCGGATGCGCAGCGAGCGCCAAAGCGAGGTCCTGGTTGAGCGCCGTGATGCGGGCGAGTTTGATGCCCTCCGCCGGTTTCAAGGTGTAGCGGGTGACTTTCGGTCCGATGCTGATCTCGCCCATTTCTACGGGGATGCCGAAGCTCTCAAGGGTCCGTTTGATGATGTTTGCGTTCGCGCGAAGATCGCCGGATGTCGGTTTTTCGATGGTCGATTTCAATAAGTTCAGCGGCGGAGCGTCATAGGCCGCACTGGTAGTTGTCGCGGTCTGCGCTCCTTTTTTCGGCGTGAAGAACGCTTTCGGGTTGTTCACCTTCAGTTCGATCACCTCGTCCGCCTCTTCTTTCGCTTTCTTCTTATCCTTTTCTTTTTCCGCCGCTGCCGGTTTCGGCTCATGTGTTTCCGGTTTTGCGGCCGCGGACGTGAACGCATCCGCATTCTTTACGATCAGTTGCGGTTCCGGTTTCTGCTCCGCTTCTTTTTCCAGCGCCTCCTCTTCTTTCTCGCTGCGCAACCGGAGCGGAATGTTCATCGTGAGCAAAAGCGAAATGACCAGGAGCGTGGATGTGATGACGATCCCACCCACAGTGCCGAAGAAGTTCTGGATACCGCCCACCCAGGACCCGATCAGTCCGCCCTGGCCTGCGGAGAGGATGTCGATCAGGCCGAGGCCTGAGGCGACGAAGAGCGCTCCGCCGAAGAGCATCATGCCTATCTTTTTATCCTTCTTTTCTTTCATGGTCAGAAAAACGCCGGCCATGATCAGGAAGATCGTCGGGAAAAGATAGTAGCCGATGCCAAAGAGGCTGGTAAGTCCGGCGAAGATCTCATCGCCGACCGGTCCCGCATTATGGACGCTCGCCAGGATCAGGATCACCGCTGCAGCGATGAGCGCGACCGCAAGGACGCCGCGTTCTGTTTCCGGACTGACCTGATCGCGGAGCGCTTTGAGCTTTTCTCCGACGGACGGACCCGAGGGGGTGCGTTGTTTTTTATTTTTCTTGGCCATAGCAGGATAGATATAGTGTATTGTAGCAATTTTGCGCACGGAAAAGAAATTGGATACTGGAGTATACTGGGAATATGAGCTCTATTTTTAAAGCGTATGATGTCCGCGGGGTCTATCCGGATGAATTAAATGAGCAGAACACCGTACAGATCAGCCGGGCGCTCGCACGGTATTTTGGACGCGGCGCAATGATCGTGATCGGACATGATGCGCGGCTGAGCTCGCCTTCATTATATAAGGCAGTGAAAAAAAGCCTTACGGTCAAAGGTCACTTGTCACATGTTATTGATGCCGGCTTGATGACCACACCGATGCTGTATTTTCTGGTGAATGACCTCAAGGCTGACGGCGGGATCATGGTGACGGCTTCGCATAATCCGAAAGAATATAACGGCCTGAAGATCGTCAAGAAAGGGGCGCGGCCGATCAGCGGCATGCAGGTTGAGAGCATTATGAAAAAATATAAGCATGTATAACGCTTCAAAGGATTATCGCGGCCGGTATACCCGCTTTCTTACCGGAAAGTTAAACCTGAAGCGTCAGCTGACAGTTGTTGCCGATTGTTCGAACGGAACGACCGGGCCGGTTATTAAAAAGCTGAAAGCAAAAAATAAAAAGCTAAAGATCATTTTACTCAATGACCGCCCGGACGGGAATTTCCCCGCGCATGGACCGAATCCGATGGCGCTAGGTGCGATGGACCGGCTGCAGCGGGAAGTGAAAAAGCGAAAAGCCGACCTCGGGGTCATTTTTGACGCCGACGGAGACCGGGTGTTCTTTGTCGATGACCGCGGGCGGCGCGTAGGCGCTGACGAGGCGGGATTCGCCCTGGCTCAGTTGTTCCGCCCGCCATTTGTCGTGGGAACGACCGCAAGTTGGAGATTAAAAAGACTGAAGTCGTTCGTTTCGCCGGTCGGCCACTCATTCTTTAAGGCATTGATGCGCAAAAAGAAAGCGTCGCTTGGGCTGGAGCATTCCGGACATTTTTATTTCAAGGATTTCTTTTACTGCGATTCCGGGATCTTCGCGGCGATCCAGATGATGAACTTTGTGTCGGGCCTGGAGAACGGATTTGCGGCATGGCTGGATGCGCTTCCGAAATATTACCGTTCCGGCGAGATCAATTTTCGCGTACATGACAAAAAGGCGGTTCTGAATAAAGTGGAAATGAAGTACCGGCGGATGGCGACAAAGATCTCGCGTTCGGACGGACTGACGATGGAATTCGGCGGAGCTCGTCCCGAGCTTGCCGAAGGATGGTGGTTCAATGTGCGCTCCTCGAACACGGAAAATTTGCTACGGTTGAACGTGGAGGCGCATTCGAAAAAAGTTTTACAAAAAGAGTTGCGGACCCTGAAAGAGATTGGTAGGCTTTAGTCAGCTATTCGAAGAGAGGAACGACCCTTATGCGAAAGTTCCTGATCGGAGTTTTGCTGTTCTTTTTATGTGGAACCGCGAGCGGACAAGGATGGGTTTTCCGGGATCAGCCGCTCAATTTCCTTGGAGTTTCGGCATACGACGGCCCGCCGGTTCCCGAAAGCGTTGGCCGCACCGGCTGGCTTGTGATCCATTTGGCTACGGCGCCGTTGCCGGGGCATGATTTCGTTCTCGTGAAGCTTTGCTCAACGACCTTTGTTGTCAAGGTTGATCCTTCTCAAGTTTTTCCCGGCCCGCCGAACGCTTCCTACGAATGGGGTGGATCGGTGAGCGTGAGCAGCGCGGGACACGTTATCGCGCAGAGCGAATATCCCCCGTATTTTGTTTTGAGCGGAAAGGTCGTTCTGGTATTTCGCAGATACGCTGACCTGAAGCGTTTCCCTCAGTTCTTGGATACACAGATACGCCATTACTGCGCATCGCCGAGTCCGTAAAAAATTCACCCGCACTTCATGTGCGGGTTTTTATTAGAACAATGTTTGCATTCCGGTCGAGGGGAGGCGGTGCTGCCAGTTGAAGTCTACTTTCACGATCTCTTTGCCGTGGTTCGTCGGGACGAGGAGCCAGCCCTGTTTCATGCCGAGCTCATAGAGGTCTTTGGTGATCTTCACATCATTGAGGCAATAACTCTTCAACTCCTCGAAGCGTCCTTCATTGTAGAACTTGATCGCCTCCAGACCGTGTGCGGTCTTGCCGGTTTTGAGGTTGGTATGCGCGAGCTGGTCGAGGCTGACGCGATGCCCGAGCTTTTCTTCGATGTCATCCAGGATATCCAGGCTCTCGATCGCTTTTACATTGAACGGATAATAGGCGTTGAGCACCGGAATATCGAACCGGTTGCTGCTGAAGCCGACGATCAGGCCCGCGCTCTGGAGGACCGGGCCGAGCTTATCGAGTTCGTTCTCGAAGAATGAAAGATACTCATTCTTCTTGTATGAAAAGACACCGACAAAGGAAATTTGCAGTTTTTCGATGTTCGCCGCCCCGCCGACATCGGCGAAGGTGTTCTTGGTTTCGATATCAATAACGAGTTTGTCCATAATGAAAAGTGAGTAGAGCGTAGCGCATAGGCAGTGGTTTTTTCTACGGGCCGCTTCCTACTTTCTACTGCCTATCTATACGTGTCGGTCCGCAACCTTGCTTGCCGCAAAACTGTCCGGCTTGGTGCGCGCTTCAAAATTGTTTGCCCGGACCGCGCCGACGAGTTCCTGGATCATCGTGCGGGTCGCGCCATTCTCGCCGACGTCGACGTGGACCTCGAACGCGCATTTATCGAGCTTCGCCTCTTTTAAAAGCGTCACCAGTTCTTTGCTGAGCTCGATCGAGAAGAGGACCTCCTGCCACATGCGATCGCGGAGCGTGTGGATGTTGCCGGCTCCCAGATGCCGCCAGAAATACCGGCCGCCGCGGCCGACGCGGTGCACGACGATCGCGGTCACGAAATCAGCCTTATCAGCGGGGCGCTTTTCGGAGTCGCTGCCGACGATGATCTTGTATTCGCGGTTCGGCTCTTCCGCAACGAAGTCGGCAACGGCGCGCACGACCTGTTCGGTGGTGAGCATAAGCCCGAAGGAACTATGGAATAGTGGTCGAGAGGGGGTCATGAGTCGTACCCTACGGCTTTTCGAGCGCTCAGTCAATGATTTATTCGGATCATCTCTATCGCGAAATCATGGTTCGGCTACTCCGGCGGTAGCCGCCCATTACGCCTCACCGCCAAAACTCGCCCTTGGCGAGGCCGATCTTTTGGCGGTTCCGGAGTTTCCGCATATAGAGAGATCCTCACCGAGAAGGGGCTTGGAAATCTAAGCTGAATACCGCTCCGAAAGTTTCTCTCAAATGATGAATAGCATCGTTGAGAGATAGCAGAGTTATTTATTTGACATCACAGATGTTTCTAAGTATTATATTTTCAGCTACTCAACAACTTTTCAAGGAGGAATACCGTGAAAACCGACAGTCAGCAAAAGGCCAAATCGCTGGATCGGAAGAATCTCATGACGTACATACTTTTGATATATGCGTTCGGTATTATAGCGGTGAGCCGTCTTGTTGCATTGTACGCGAACCTTATTTCGCTGGAGCGCGCTAGTGGGATTGCTGATGGAGCTTTTGCTGTGGCTCTCCCGCTTTTTTTCGTACACCTGCTTTTTTACCGCGATGGATCTTCCGAAAAGCATCTCATCATGAAGGATAGTTATGGACTTTTAAGAAAGGTTAAGGTTTTGGAAGAGACAGACAAAACTTACCTTATATCCTGTGATGACCTTACTTCTCGTCCGAAGCGCATATATAAGGATGATCCGGAGATCATTGAGGTGATCTCTGCATCGGATCCTGAATAAGTTTTCTTCAAGCAACCTTCGCATAGGTTGCTTTTTATTTTTTTAATACGGCTTTTATGGATCTAAGCCAATAAAAATTTACGGACATTTGAAATATTTTTTAAGCTTAATTAAGTACAATTAAGTTTATTGACATTAGAAGATGGAGATATATAATTATCATATAGATTCGATATATAAAAATCCCCTTATCGGGAGCACCATATTAAGGAAATCAATTAAACAAGGCCTTGTTTTTTAGAAGTTCGTACGAGCTTCCTACCGTTGCAAGCGGTTAAAAGTGCGCTAGATTCCCTTGTCACAATACAGTACCCCCAATAAAGGGGTTTTTATTTTATAAGAACCGATGCAAAGGTAGTAGCTTCCTCACAAGCGCCTAGCTTTGAACCGGTTTTTTTCAATGTTCTTAACTTAATTTTATCACGAAATGGGCGGAAATATAAGGTTCCGCCTGAATAAACTGTTTATGACTTTCTAGCTTTAAGGTTATTATATTTAATATGAAGCGTTACTATTTCGATCATGCGGCGGCGACGCCGCTCGACCCTGCGGTTGAGAAGGCGATGAAGCCGTATTGGCGCGAGATCGCCGGGAATCCGGGTTCGCTCCATTGGTTCGGCCAACAGGCATCGGCAGCCGTGTTTTCGGCACGCGAAACGATCGCGAAGTCGCTGGGTTGCGGTTATGGAGAGATCATCTTCACCGGATCGGCGACCGAAGCGAACAATCTTGCGCTTCGCGGCGTAATGAAGAGCGTTCTAAATGATAGAAATGTTCTAGGTGTTGTAAATGATAAAACAACAGACAGAACAATTAGAACAGCCGGAACAGATAGAACGATGATTGCGGGGAAGCCGAAGATCATCGTGTCCGCCATTGAACACGACTCGATCTTGGATACCTGTAAAGATCTTGAAAAAGAAGGCGTGGAAGTGGTGTATCTTCCAGTATCGAAAGCGGGAATCGTTGATCCGGCGTCCGTAGCCAAGGCGCTCGATGAACGGACCGTTCTGGTTTCCATTATGTATGCGAACAACGAGATCGGGACGATCCAACCAATTTCTGAAATCGCCAAGATTGTCAGCGATTTCAGAAAAGAATCAAGAATAAGGAATAAGGAATTAGGGAAGAATCCAAATCCCATTATTCATAATTCATTATTCGATCTTCCACTGCTTCATACCGATGCCGTCCAGGCGTTCAATTATCTTTCCTGCAACGTTGAAGAACTTGGCGTTGATCTGCTGACGCTTTCGGCGCAGAAGATCTACGGACCGAAAGGAGTCGGGTTGTTATACGCTCGAGATGCTCAAGTTTTTGTAGATGATAAAAAAACTGGAACAGTTAGAACAATTCCACCATTAGAACCTCTCATCACGGGCGGCGGGCAGGAACGCGGGATGCGTTCGGGTACGGAGAACGTTCCGGGGATCGTCGGCTTTGCCGCAGCGGTGAAGCGCACCGATGTAATGCGCGAGAAAGAAGTCCGGCGCTTAAGCGCGCTGCAAAAATATTTTTTGGAAGAACTGCACAAGTTCGCTCCGAAAGTTGCGCTGAACGGCGATCGGGGGAAAAGGATCCCGAATAATATCAATCTTGAGATCCCGCCGCCCGCTGACGGAAAGGGCAGCGCCCAGGACCTGGTGATCGCGCTTGATCTTGCCGGATTCGCGGTTTCGCCCGGCTCGGCCTGTGCGGCGCACACCTGCGCCCCTTCGCATGTGCTTCGCGCACTCGGTCATTCGCCGGTCCGCGCAATGAGCGGTATCCGGATCACTTTGGGGCGCCAGACGGACAAAAAAGCGCTTAATTCCTTGCTTCGCGCCCTGCGAAACCTTTTGAAGAATTAATTCGTATATATTTTTATGGATAAAAAATTCTTATCACAATTAATCGTGGTCGCCTTTGTCGCCGCGTCGGTGAGCTTTTTGGTTTCCGGCCCCGTCGTGCACGCCAATGTGATCACCGATTTCCTTCACCAACTTGAGACGCTGGTGCCGGGCGTTGCAAATTCCGGCATGACCGCTCCGACGGCATCGTCGACGCCGGCAGTGGCCCAGTATCAATCGACCGACGTGCACGAGCAGGCGGTGATCGCTGCGGTCAAAAAAACATCGCAGTCCGTGGTCTCGGTCATCATCTCAAAGGATGTGCCGATCATCGAACAGTGTCCGGCGGCGAATCCGTTCGGCGATCTTCCTCCGGAGTTTCAGCAGTTCTTCGGCGGCAGCGGTACGCAGTATACGCAGCCGTGCCAAAAGGGAACGCAAAAACAGGAAGTGGGCGGCGGGTCAGGGTTCATTATCTCCTCCGACGGTTTGATCCTGACGAACAAGCATGTGGTCTCCGATACGCAGGCGGAGTATACCGTTTTTACCAATGACGGAAAGAAATATACCGCAAAGGTACTCGCCCGCGATCCGGTGCAGGACCTCGCGGTCTTAAAGATCGATGCGGTGGGTCTGACGCCGCTGCAGCTCGGGGATTCCGACGGGATCCAGCTCGGCCAGACCGCGATCGCGATCGGGAATGCGCTGGGCGAGTTCCGCAATACGGTTTCGGTCGGCGTGGTTTCGGGCCTTTCGCGCAGCATTACTGCGTCCGACGGCTTTACGGGTAGTAGTGAAAGTTTGAGCGGTCTGATCCAGACCGGCGCCGCAATCAATCCGGGAAATTCCGGCGGTCCGCTTTTGAATCTGCAGGGCGAAGTGATCGGTGTGAACACGGCGGTCGCGTCCGGCGCGCAGAACATCGGATTTTCGATCCCGATCAATGATGCAAAGCGCGATATCGCCTCCGTGGAAAAGACCGGCACGATCCAGGTTCCATTCCTCGGCGTCCGCTATATCCAATTGGACAGCACGATCGCGAAACAGGAAAACTTGAGCGTCCAGAATGGTGCCTTGGTGCGCGGTGATAGTACCGGTCCTGCGGTGGTCTCCGGCTCTCCGGCGGACAAAGCGGGCCTGCAGGCGGAAGATATCATTACCAAAGTGGACGGCACGGCGATCGATCAGGACCATACGCTTGGCTCGCTTATTCAGAAGCATAACGTAGGAGATACGATCACTTTAACGGTCCTTCGCAAAGGAAAGACGATCACGCTGACGGCAACATTGGAAGCTCAAAAAACGAGTTAGTGTGCTATACTGATAAATACAGTTTATTATTATTTACTCACCATTTTATCTTCTATGAAGAACATTATTATTAGCGGTTTGTCGGCGGCTTTGATCGCCACGGGATTGCCGGTCGTGTTCGCTCAGACGACTACGGCGGTTCCGGTCGTCGCTCTTCCGGCACCGGTAGCGGCGCAGGGTCAGGATGCGGCGCAGCAACGGGAAGCATTGAGACAGCAGATCCAGGCGCAGATCGACGCATTGCGCGCGCAGACCCGGGAGCAGGACCAGGCTGCAGCGACTGCGACTCAGGCTGAAGTCAGGGGATTGCGGGAGCAGGCGCAGGCAGCAGCAACGGCAACGCGTGCTGAGATGCAGAATGTGAACGAACAGATGCGGCAGACGATGCAAGCAGAAGCGACCGCAACGCCGGAACTGCGGGCCGCATCGCGTTTACAATATCAGCAGGAACGTTCGGCGATCCTTGATCAGATGAAGCAGGAGCATGAGACGTTCCTTCAGAACGTTCAGGCGGCTCGTCAGACATTGCAGCAGAAGCGCGCGTCGGAACAGGCCGATCTGAAGGCTCGCCTTGCGAACATTAAGGATCAGGCGAAAGCGGCGACGGTTCAGCAGCTGGATCAGCGGTTTACCGATATCAACCAGAACATCACTTCTCAGTGGGTGAATACGCTCGCCATTTTGAGCGATATCGTGACGAAGATCAGTTCTCGCGCGGATACATTAGAATCGAATGGCGCTGATGTGAGCGCCGTGCGCACGGCAGTGACCGCTGCGCAGACAGCGATCGATGCGGCGCGCACGGGAGTGACCGCGCAGACCGCAAAAACCTATCCGATGAATGTCACGACCGATACAACTTTGAAATCGGTGGTCTCTCAGGTGCGTGATACGCTGAATACCGATCTGAAAGCGACTCGTGATTTATTGCAGGCAGCGCACAATATGGTAGCTGCAGCAGCGCAGGCGCTGAACGCGGTTCCGGGCGCATCCCAGCCTGAAGCAACGACGACCCCGGCGACGACAACGCAATAAACCATCTCATTAAACTCTCAATTCTATGACAAATATCTCGAAAAAAGCATGGGTATGGATCGTGGTGGTCGTTGCGGTGCTTGCGGTAGTGGCCTGGTTCTGGTGGGCGCATATGGCGGTCGCCCCGTCGCCGTCGGACGTTCTTTCGACGACAACGGTCGCGGCAATGAGCGGAACCGACACGACGAACTCCATTTCGCAGGAACTGCAGAACGTGAACATCCCGGATCCTTCCCAGGATCTCCAGAGCACGAACGCAGCAGTGAACTCGCTCTAAGACGTTCGATAAAGATCCGCCCTGAAATAGGGCGGATTTTTATTGACAGCATCGGAGACAGGTTCTATGCTGACGATAGATCTTTTTTCAAAAAAGAGGAATGAAAAATGCTGGGACTGATCGTGTCGGTCGTCATCGCTTGGATTGTTTTGGGTATTATTGATCGCATCGCACATCATCTCGGACTCTCTCTTAATTCATGGACGATGAGCTTCGCCCGGACGGTGGGTGTTCTCCTGGTGTTTTCCATGATACAGCCCTTCAGTTCTCGCGGGGAAATACTCTTTTACCTTGTGTTGTTCATGGTCTTTGATCACATGTTTTGCCGCCGCTCTCCTTAATAAAGATCGATCCGCCTTCGGGCGGATTTTTATTGACAGTGCCGGCGCCTGACCCCTATGCTAACAGTAGATCGTTTTGATAGAGCGAGGCACAAAAGATGACCGCGTTCATGCTGGAGATAGCCGCAGCCGCCGTACTTTACGAAGTCATACATATACTTGCGCTTCGTTTCGGCCTTTCTCCTAAGTCTTGGAGTGTGGGCTTTCTGCGCTCGGCGGTCCTTCTTGCCGCGATCTCGTTGATCAAACCTTTTCCCTCCCGGGCTGCGCTCCTGCTTTTTGGGGGCATCCTTGTTGTCATTGATCATCTGACTTACCGTTTTTTCATGTAACTGTTTTGATCCGCCTCCGGGCGGATCTTTTATTGACTTTAGGTCGCTGGCTTCGTAGGCTAAAAGTGATCTTTGAAATGGTACGGAGGCGAAAGATGGAGACCGCTCCGGACAAAATGAAGCTCGCCACAAAGATGAAAGTCTACCGGGTCATTGCCTGGATGATCAACTGCGCTTTCTTTTCGGGGATCCTTGCGTTCCTGTATATGGTTCGCAAAGACCTCGGCATTGATCCTTTTCGTTTGGCGATCGGCATGGTCGCTTCGTACATCGGGATCTACCTGTTCGAGCAGATCGCGTTCATGCTCAAATTCCCCCGGAAATCTTTGCCGGCAAGCGTGATCCGGGTGAGCATGTTCCTGGCCGGTGTTTTCTACGGCTGGCACATTCCCGATCCGAGCGCCGGCGCGATGATCATTGTGGTAGCTCTGGTTGTCTTCGATCTTTTTCATCGCAGTCATTTTACGTGAGCTTTGCCCTCGACCGTTGTCGGGGGCATTTTTATATCTTGCGGTGAGCTTGCCGAACTAGTTTATAGTGAGCCAGCCGAACTATTAGCACTCTCATTGACAGAGTGCTAATTCGTACGATATGCTAAAATAAAACTATGCCGGGTAGTAGATCTGCGGTTAGAATTTAACTTTATTCGCGTTGATCGACCTGACATTATATATAAATAACCAGCGGGCGATATCTTAATAATAAAATTCAAACTAAATTCTGCGAATAAGCACCGCAGATTCACAACCCGGTATGAATAAGAACTTCAATAAGTTCACGATCAAGGCGCAGGAGGCATTGCAGAACGCGCAGGAGATGGCGATGGCGAGGAACCACGGCGAATTCAAGGCGGTGCATTTGCTGTCCGCGTTGATGGCGGACAGCCAGTCATTGGTTCAGCCGCTTCTGACCCGTTCCGGGATCAATTTGGACATGCTCGATCAGGCGACCGAAGCTGAGCTCGAAAAAATGCCGAAGGTGTTCACGGCACAGAACGTGGGACAGATGTATCTGTCTCAGGAACTGATGCAGGTGCTTGATAAGGCGGCGAAGATCTCTCAGGCGCAGAAAGATGAGTTCATTTCGTGTGAACATCTGTTGTTCGGGATCGCGGAAACCGCATCCACGGCGCGGACGCTGCTTGAACGGGCGGGATTCAAGCGCGATGCCGCGCTGCGGGTCCTTGCGCAGCTGCGCGGATCTACGCGGGTGACCGATGAAACACCGGAGAGCAAGTTCCAGGTGCTCGATAAATATGCGGTCAATCTGACGGACAAAGCGAAAGAGGGAAAGCTTGATCCGGTCATCGGCCGTGATGAAGAGCTGCGCCGTGTGATCCAGGTTCTGTCGCGCCGCACCAAGAACAATCCGATCCTGATCGGCGAGCCGGGCGTCGGCAAGACGGCGATCGTCGAAGGGCTTGCGCAGCGGATCGTTTCCGGTGATGTGCCGGAGCCGCTCAAAGGAAAGGAGATCATCATGCTCGATCTGGGTTCCCTGATCGCCGGGACGAAGTTCCGCGGTGAATTTGAGGACCGCCTGAAAGCGTTCATGAAAGAGATCCAGAACTCCGCGGGGCACCTCCTTCTTTTTATTGATGAGATCCATATGATCGTGGGCGCGGGAGCGGCCGAAGGCGCGGTGGATGCGTCGAACCTTTTGAAGCCGGCATTGGCGCGCGGAGAATTGCATGCGATCGGTGCGACGACGCTCAAAGAATTCCAGAAACATATCGAAAAAGATCCGGCATTGGAGCGACGCTTCCAGCCGATCCACGTTGAAGAGCCGTCACTTGAGGATAGCGTGACGATCCTGCGCGGACTGAAGGAAAAATATGAGATGCATCACGGATTGCGCATCAGCGACGAAGCGTTGGTGGCTGCGGTGAATCTGTCCGCACGCTATATCTCCGACCGCTATCTGCCGGACAAGGCCGTTGACCTTATTGATGAGGCGGCTGCGGCGCGCCGGCTTGAATCGGAAAGCCTTCCGGGCGAGATCGACAAGATGCGCCGAGCGATCATGCGTCTCGAGATCGAAAAATCAGCGCTTGCAAAAGAAGAGAGCCCGGCAAGCAAGAAGCGTTTGAAGGAAGTGATCTCCGAGATCGCCGGACTGAAAGAGCAGAACGACGATCTGTCGGCGAAGTGGCATGCGGAGAAACTAGTGTTCGAAAAACTGCATAATTTGCGCAAGAAGATCGAAGACCTGCGCCATGAGGCCGAGGTCGCCGAGCGCGAAGGGAACCTTGAGCGCGTTGCACAGCTCCATTACGGAGAGCTTCCGCTTGCGGAAAAGAATTTTAAGACGTTTGAAAAGAAATACTTCAAAGCGGATAAGAAAGCGTCCCGCCAGGATACGTTCCTGAAAGAGAGCGTGGATGAGGAGGACATCGCCGCCGTTGTTTCGCGGTGGACCGGCATTCCGGTGACGAAGATGCTTGAATCGGAGAGCGACAAGCTCGTGAAGATCGAAGACGTTCTTTCAAAGCGTGTGATCGGCCAGGCCGAGGGGATCACCGCGGTCGCAAGCGCATTGCGCCGCGCCCGCGCGGGACTTTCGGATGAGAACCGCCCGCTGGGGTCGTTCATGTTCCTCGGACCGACCGGCGTCGGTAAGACCGAGCTTGCCAAAGCGCTCGCCGAGTTCATGTTCAACGACGAGAAAGCGCTGATCCGCATTGACATGTCGGAATATATGGAAAAGCATGCGGTGTCCCGTATGATCGGTTCGCCGCCGGGTTATGTCGGCTTTGAAGAAGGCGGCCAGCTCACCGAGATGGTGCGCCATCGCCCGTACAGCCTGATCCTGTTGGATGAGATCGAAAAAGCGCATCCGGAAGTGTTTAATTTACTGCTCCAGGTGCTCGACAACGGACGCCTGACTGACAGCAAGGGCCGCGTGGTGAACTTCAAGAACTCGATCATCATCATGACCTCGAACGTCGGCAGCCAGTATCTGAAGCAGATGGCGGGCATCGGGTTTTCAGTGAGCGATACTGTGGAGCAGGAACATGAAGAGGAGCGCTTCAAGGAGAAAGTGCACGAAGAGCTGCGCAATCATTTCAAGCCTGAGTTCCTGAACCGCATTGATGATATTCTGATCTTCAATCCGCTGCGGAAAGCCGATATCGAGCGGATCGTTGACAACCAGATCGAAGAAGTGCAGGAACGCCTCGAAAAGAAGGGGATCCATATCGTCGTTGATGCCAGTCTGCGTGCGTACCTCGCCGAACACGGGTACAGTCCGGAATACGGCGCGCGTCCGCTCCGCCGGTTGATACAAAAGGTGATCGTCGATAAAATGGCAGATAAGATGATTAAGGGCGAACTGAAACATGGACGAAAGGTTAAGATCGGGTTTGGAAAATCTGCTGCACCGGCATCAGATCCCGCTATTACTATTTCTTAAAGCGGTCGTTTTCGGAGCCGCCGTGGCCATCCTGGGCCAGGGCGGCTTTTCGCTCCTCAGCGGATCGGTGTTCGTCCTGGTCGCATCGGTACTCTACCTTCGTCCCTTGTTCGAGAACTATCCGACCAAATATGCGTTCGCGATCTTGCTGCCGCTGGCGATCATCGCGATCGATACCGTGCAAGGGACGTTGTTGTTCCTACCGATGGCACTCGCGCTTGCCGTTCTTTTTTACTGGATCCTCGGCATCAAGGATTTCATTTTCGTGAAGCGGAGCCGCATCTATTATGCGATCGCGCTTTCGATGCTCTATCTTATTTTCATTTTGTTCTTCGCTTCCGACCGGTCACAGCTGTTCTTTTTCAAATACTTTGCGGTGTTCGGCGCTTCGGCGCTGCTGTTCCGCGAATGGCTCCGGCTGATCGCCCTGTTCCATTTCCCGCAGCGCGAGCGGGTTGCGGCGCTTGTCGGTGCGTTCCTGATCGCGCAGATCTTGTGGGCGGTCGCGCTGCTGCCGATCGGTTTTCTGAACTCGGCGAACCTGATGCTGCTCTGCACGTTCGCGCTCGCGGAGCTTTTGGTGAATTATTTTAAAGACTCTCTTTCGCGGGATTTTTTGCGGCGCCTTGCGCTGGTGTTCGCGTTCCTCTTTTTGCTCATCTATTGGACCTCAAGCTGGACGCTGCATTAACTCTTGATTTCCCGATGATCCCTGGGATAAGCTGAAATCAGATCCTTCAAGTATGAGGTGACGCATGAAGATGAAGCCTACGTGGCAATTCTTCGTAATCCTTGCGGTCGCATTCTGTTTCGGCGGCATGCGCGGAGCGTTGATTGCATTCGGCATTATGATGGCGATCGTGGCGCTTTCGCTCGGCATCTATCTCCTCACCTTCGAAGACCGCGCAGCTTTCGTGCAGGGCGGAGTAGTTCGTTCTGACGGGATTGTGATCCGTTTGCTCTGCAAGCTTGGGATGCATACGCACGGCGAAGTGACCGAGGCAAAGCCGCTGACTAAAGCGGCGAAAAAGGTCCTTCACGTTGATGAGGAGGACGTTCTCGTTTCCCCGTATCCGGTGGTGCGGCGGAAGTATGAATCCGTTTTTGCGCAGCGCGCAGGCATGGCGCACTGCGTGTGCTGTAAGAAGGAGCTGCTTCTCAACAGCTTTCTCTATTGCGACCGGGACGGCAGGCCCCGATGGCGCTTGGACGAATTCAATACGTACAAAGAGGTTCTCGCCCTGAACCGTTCATAAAATACCCCCCGACCTAGGTCGGGGGCTTTTATTTCGTATAAATATCAGATAGGTTTTAATATACTACCGCTAGCAGTAGGCAATTCAATAAAGAGCTATAATAAAACAGATAGGCTTTACCTTATTCATAGATGCGCACAAGATAGCTTAATTATTTTTTATGGTAAGCAAAAAGAGCATTAGCGATTTAGAAGATAAAGCATGGTATAGATTTATCAAGCTTGTTTTTGTTTTTGCGTTGGTATTTATTTTAGGAGCCTTCAACATCATTGTTTTTTCGAGCGGCATTAAGCATGTAGATCTTTCTAAAACTGTTATTAGATGCAATATCGGGAATAAAGACATTTTTACCGCTGAAAGCGGAAGCTTGAGTTTAGAGGACCAAGATTTTCCCCAAGATGAATTTGATTACAGAATTTTTTTTGATGGATCCCATGATTTAGAAGTGGGGCGCATCCTTTACATATGTCTTCCTAAAAATACATTTACTGATATTTATGATGCTCAAAAATATGAAGAATTGGAGAACGCAGATGGGATTTTGGGGCAGAAAAACACCCCTATCTCATCTGATGCTATGTCATCATTTATCAATGATTATGGCGATTATCGGCAGCAAGTTAGCGGTTTATTTGGCGATATAAAGACTAAATATTTAGATTTTAGTTTTAATATGTTTGATATAAAGCCAGTTTTTGACTATAGTGGCGCCCCGCTCTTTTTTTCTGGAAATTTTATAATTTTAATATTTTTTGAGATCATACGAAGAAGTTTTTATTATGTAGTATTGGGAAGTATTCTGCCCAAATAAAAATATTTTGTAATAAGCAAAAAATTTCTCAGGTATTCATAGGAATGATTTGCGTCCAGATACTGTAGTATTTTGTTCAAGGCGATGGATTTGTTCTATTACTGCGTTTCATTACCAAAGCGAGGAGATATGGAGGGGTGAGGGAAATTCCGGAGCGCGGCGGCGCGAGGTGTAGAGCCATTCGCCAGCAGGAGAATGAGCTCGGTTCCCGAACCCCCTCCATATCTCCGAGCGCCCCTTGACTTTATTTTGCGGTTGCGTATACTAATGGGTACAACGAATGGTTACTCTCTTACATACCCAAATCGACACGGCGTAGCGCGGAAGTCCTTTTGCAATTATAGAGGACCGTCCCGATCTCGTCGGGACGGTTTTTTTGTAAGATGAAGTGGATTGGTTGGCCGCGAATGCGTTCATCAATAATGAATGTATCCGCGGCCGACGAACCGCAACGACTGAAACTCCCGAATCTTAATAAATCCATATTGAAGTGTTCTCCAAATAAGATGGCAACGTCTTGTGCGGATGGAACACATAAACAACATGTTCAGTGATCACGTCTGATCACAGGTAATGCATTTTCCGACATGTTGTAGATTTTAGAGGGGTCTAAAATCGTGATCATCGATCAGTGATGATCATCATGAATACTGATTTAAGAGGTCAGACGTCTTGTAATGGGACGTAAAACTAAGGGCGTACGGTGGATGCCTTGGCATCAAATGGCGATGAAGGACGCGGCGTAGCTGCGATAAGCTTCGGGGAGGTGTTAGCAACCTTTGATCCGGAGATCTCCGAATGGGAAAACCCCATTGCGTAAACCGCAATGACTCTTCCAAAAGAAGAGGGCGTATCCGCTGAAGTGAAACATCTCAGTAAGCGGAAGAATATAAATCAACAGAGATTCCCTCAGTAGCGGCGAGCGAAAAGGGAAAAGCCCAAACTTTAAGTGTGCGTGTAGGAAACTGGATATCAGAAGCCGATTTATCGGCTGCTAGTTCAGAGCTTCTTGTGCGTTACGTTTGAAGGGTAGTAAGATAGAAACATTTTAACTCTAAAATCAGGGCGGATCGGATGTCGCAAGACCTCCGCGTCTTATAGAAGTTCTGATTTTATAGTTAAGGGGAAGTGACAAAATTGTCGGTTAACTGAATCCGCTGGAAAGCGGAACCAAAGGGAGTGATAGTCTCGTAAGTGAAAACCGGCAATCTTCCTGTTTCTAGTGGTATAAAATCCACAGACGTTTTTAATGAATGTCTATCTTGAGTACTCCGCGGCCAATATACCGTGGAGGAAGCAACGAGCACTATTCTCGTGAGGCTAAATACATTTGATGACCGATAGTGAACTAGTACCGTGAGGGAAAGGTTAAAAGCAGCCCGGTTAGGGCGGTGAAATAGAACCTGAAACCATATGCCTACAAGGACTCGAAGCCTAAAACGTTCCGCAGCAATGCGGGATGAATGGGTAACGTGGTGCCTATTGAAGAATGAGCCAACGACTTTACGGATGCGGCGAGGGTAAGCTTGATAAAAGCGGACCCGCAGGGAAACCGAGTGTTAATAGCGCGCAAGTCGTTTCCGTAAGACCCGAAGCCAAGCGAGCTTGTCCTGAGCAGGTTGAAGTGGAGGTAACACTCCATGGAGGACCGAACTAGTGGGTTGTGCAACACCCTTGGATGACTTGGGATAAGAAGTGAAAAGCTAATCGAGCTTGGTAATAGCTGGTTCTCTCCGAAACAGTTTTCGGACTGGCGCTTATTCCGGTTCCGCACAGCGGAACCGGAGGTTAGATGGAGGTAGAGCACTGGATGGTCTGTACTGAGCGCAAGCTCAGCAGACCAATCAAACTCCGAATGCCATCTCTCATAAAATAAGTAGTTAGACTGTGGGGGCGAAGCTCCATGGTCGCGAGGGAAAAAGCCCAGATCGTCGTCTAAGGTCCCCAAATTCTTACTAAGTGTAAAAGGTGGTAGTAAACCATTGACAGATAGGAGGTTGGCTTAGAGGCAGCCATCCTTTAAAGAGTGCGTAACAGCTCACTATTCGATGGTTTATTGCGCCAAAAATGTACCGGGGCTAAGTAAGATACCGAAGACACGGATGATATGACAATAGTCATGTCGTGGTAGGAGAGCATTCCATACTGCGCTGAAGGTGGACCCGCGAGGGCTGCTGGAGTGTATGGAAGAGAAAATGTTGGTATGAGTAACCCCAAATTGGATGAGAAATCCAATCACCGAAAATCCAAGGTTTCCGTGGCAATGGCAATCAACCACGGGTTAGGCGATCCTAAGGCAATGGCGAAAGCCGCAGCTGATGGGTAGCCGGTTAATATTCCGGCCCTTCCTACGAATTCGATGGAGTGACGGAGGACATAAAATTGCGCGCCTTAATGGTTTGGCGTCGCGCGTATCAAGGAACGGTCTCCAGGCAAATCCGGAGGCCTGTGTTCGATCGCAAGTTCCGCGTACGTGCGTAAGGTTCTGTTCTTACAGCGCTTATGCAATTGAAGAGCCTTCCGAGAAAAACTTCTAAGTTATGTTCGCAGGAAATCGTACCGTAAACCGACACTGGTGGATAGGGCGAGTAGCCCAAGGTGAACGAGTGAGTCATCGTTAAGGAACTCGGCAAAAAAGCGGCCGTAAGTTAGCGATAAGGCCTGCCCTTCGCAAGAAGGGCCGCAGCGAAAGTCTCCCTGGCAACTGTTTACCAAAAACACAGCTCCCTGCTAACTCGCAAGAGGATGTATAGGGGGTGACGCCTGACCGATGCGAGAAGGTCAAGGTTGGGGGTGTGGTGCCGCAAGGTGCCATACTCACTGACTCAAGCCCTCGTCAATGTCAGCGATAACTATAATCGTTCTAAGGTAGCGCAATTCCTTTTCGGGTAAGTTCCGAAGCGCACGAAAGGCGTAATGACTGGGGAACTGTCTCAAAGATGAGCTCGGTGAAAATGCGATTCCCGTGAAGACGCGGGATACCTGCAGCGGGACGAAAAGACCCCGGAAGCTTTACTGCAGCTTGGTATTGTCTTTAAGGTTGTGATGCGTAGCGTAGTGGTGAGAGGTTGAAGCCGCGATCTCGGTTGCGGTGGACTCGTCAATGAAACAGCCATCTTTACGACGTTAAAGACTAACCGATCGAGGACCGCGCAAGCGGAAACTCGATTGAGACAGTGCTTGGTAGGCAGTTTAAATGGGGCGTTTTCCTCCAAAAGAGTAACGGAGGAGTTTATTAAGGTCGGCTTAGCCCGGATGGAAATCGGGCAGGACGTGCAAACGCAAAAGCCGGCTTGACTGCGAGACTTACAAGTCGAGCAGGTGCGAAAGCAGAAGTTAGTGACCCGACGGCTATGGTTTAGGTTTCTTACGATTCATAAACCTCTTGATAGAAAGGCCGGAGACACCGGATAAAAGCTACTCCGGGGATAACAGGCTGGTGAAGTCCGAGCGTCCCTAGCGACGACTTCGCTCGGCACCTCGATGTCGGCTCGCCACAGCGCGGGGGTGAAGAAGCTCCCAAGCGTTTGGCTGTTCGCCAATTAAAGTGGCACGCGAGCTGGGTTCAGACCGTCAACATAAATTTGCAACCCATATCGAGATGCAAAACTGTTATAACCGAAAATACGGCGGCTTTCCGCAGTAATGCGGATCGAACAAATCGACTCATATCGGTGAAGTCCTCCATGATCTGACCTGGTCATGGCAAGGATAATACCGAGGGAAGTGTGGTCTTTTGCGAAGAGGATGAAGGTCAAACTCTAATATATGATCAAACCTGCGGGAATGGTCACGTATAGGGAGGGCGATATTTTTCTTCATCCTCATCTTCTTCGCAGAAGATCATACCCCGTAGAGACTTGATCCTTCGGGATCGGATGGACCTTGGTCCATAATACGTCGATGCTCCGAAAGCGGAGCGTGGTATAGTCCAAACAATTAGTAATAATTGAGCATTGCGTGAGACAGGTCGGTCTCTATCTGTTGCAGGCGTTTACACTTGAGGGGAGTTGGAATTAGTACGAGAGGACTTTTCTGAACATACCTCTGGTCTACCGGCTTTGGTACCAACTGAACTGCCGGGTAGCTATGTATGGAAGGGATAAGCGCTGAAAGCATCTAAGCGCGAAGCCCACCCCAAGATTAGGTGTATGCGGTTTCGTCGAAGACTACGACGTTGATAGGTCAGAGGTGTAAGCTCCGCGAGGAGTTCAGCCGACTGATACTAATAACCCAGCCAACCATCCCAATGCTGACTTACGTTTCGTTCCTCTCTTTTGTAGGTACGCGGTCCGCGCGTACTCGCGCGGCCGCTCGCACTCGGCGCCCTGCGGCGCCTCCGTGCAGCCCTCCAAAAGAGAGGAACGAAACGACATATCCATGAAGAAATAACAAACGACCTTTTGACGTCGGTGCTTTATTCGGGCGTGACCCACCTCTTCCCATTCCGAACAGAGAAGTGAAAGCGCCCCGATCCCATGATACTTGCTGCTTCGGCGGTGGGGAAAGTAGGATGTGCCGACATCAAAGGGCCGTTTTTTATTTTGTGTAAAGGAACATGTTCCATTCCTTGCGGACGGGGATCGTCTCACGAGGCTCGAGTCCGGGGAAAGGGAAGGCGTATACCAGGACCCTCGCGTTCGGTTTGAGGTCGACCTGCACCTTTTCTTCCACGCGCTGCATGACGCGGCCGACGAGAAAGCAGAAAACGATGTCGGCGTCGCGGAGATCGGCGTTGAAGAAATTCCCGAAGCGGAGCTCGGCTTGCGAGCGATGAAGCCACAGGTTCATTTTGGCGATCACGTAGAACAACGGAGAAAGTTCGTAGCCGACGGCGCGCGCGCCGAATTCGCGTTCGGCAGCGATGAGCACTCGTCCGGTGCCGGCACCGAGATCGTAGAAGCGATCGCCCGGTTTGAGCCCGGCGCGTTGGAGCGCCCCATGGATCGCGCGGGCGGGGGTCGGATAGAACGGCGTGCCGCGTTTTCTTATGCGGTAGGTCGCCGCGAGCAACGCGATGCCGCCAACGAGCACCGCGAGTTCAAGCCAGGCCATGGGTCTATTCTAACAATTTCGCCCGGTCGCCCTGCGGAGCGGCCGCTGATTTCGGAATGCCGCGCGGTGCGGTAGAATGGATGATATATGGATGCCCGCCGCACCAAACAGATCATCTACGGCGCTCTGTACGGTCTTTTTTGGATATGCATCTTCGCGGGCGTTTATTTTTGGTCATCGCGCCCGGTCCCGACCTGCTATGACGGGGTCCAGAACCAAGGAGAGCAAGGCGTCGATTGCGGCGGCCCGTGCGCCATCGCGTGCATACCGCCGAACCTGAAGGCCATATCGCCCACGGGCGGCGTACTCGTCTTCGCCTCGGGCGCAGGGCACGTATCGCTCCTTGCGCAGGTATCGAACACGAACACCGGCTTCGCTTCGCCGAGCTTCGATTATCGTTTCGATCTCGACGATGCTTCGGGCACGCTTGTCGCATCGGTCTTGGGGCGGTCGTTCATCTATGGCGGCGAAGTGAAGTACCTTGCTGCGCCGAACGTATCGGTGAATGGCCCGGTCGACCATGCGACGCTCTCCATATGGAACGTCAAATGGGTCGATACGCCGACCATGGGCATCGTCCCGCAGTTCGCGGTACAGAACGACGGTCCAGTGCCTTCGCCGACCGGGACGGTCCTTGTCGCCGGCTCGATCAAGAACAATGACCTCGCTTCGTTCAGCAGTATTTTGGTGATCGGCGTGCTGAAGAGCGTGGGAGGGCTGGTTGTCGGAACTTCCCAGACCACGCTCGACCATATCGCGCCCGGAGCGTCGGAGGATTTTACCGTGATGTACCCGGCCGTTCCCGGCCTTGATCCGTCGCTCACGCAATTCTACGCCTACGCTTTGCGGACCTGAGATGCTCGCGCTCTTTCTCCCGGTCGGAGCGCTTGTCCTGTCCGGACTGGTCCTCCTCTCCGCCGTTTCTCCGCACCTCTTTTATCTTCAGCTCGTATGGGTGTTTCTGGGCGCGGTGCTCGTGACCATTTTCCTGTACGTCGATTGGCGGTCGGTCTTCAACTCGCGCTGGATCGTGTGGGCCTTTTACGGCGTTGCGTTCCTGCTCATGCTGGCCGCCTATTTCGCAGGCCCGGTCATCCGCAATACGCGGAGCTGGATCGTGCTCGGTCCCGTGAACCTTCAACCGGTGGAGCTCATGAAGGTCGCCCTGATCTTTTTATACGCCAATTATTTCAGCCGCCGTCATTTATCCGTGGCGCGATGGAAGAACATCGCGACATCGTTCTTCTTTTTCGCGCTGCCGGCGGCCGTCGCGGTCCGTCTGCCGGACCTCGGTTCGGCGCTCATCTTTTTCGGCATCTGGTTCGGATTTCTTTTGCTTTCCGGATTGCCGCTCCGTCGCATCGCAGTGGCGGTCCTCATTTTCGTGCTTGCCGGCGGATTCGTGTGGACCTATGTCTTTAGGGATTACCATCGCGCCCGCATCATTGGATTCCTGTATCCGCAAACGAACGTCCTCGGCATCAATTACAGTACGACGCAGGCGAAGATAGCCATCGGTTCGGCGGGGTTCCTCGGCAAGGGATACGGCCAGGGGACGGAGACTGAGCTGGGGTTCCTTTCCGAACCGACGCAAGATTTCATATTCGCGGCCATCATCGAAGAATGGGGGATTCTGGGGGGGCTTGTGGTGCTTGCGGCGTTCTTTCTGCTCATACTGCAGGTCCTTCGGATCGGCGCGCTCGCCGATGAGAATTTCGAGAAGTTCATCTGTCTCGGCGTCGCAATGATGCTCGGCGTGCAGTTCCTCCTGAACGCGGGCTCCACGACCGGGCTTACGCCGGTCGTCGGGGTCACGTTCCCCTTTGTGAGCTACGGCGGGTCAAGCATGTTCGCGAACTTTTTCCTGCTTGCCATCGTGAATTCCATTCGCAAGCGGTCGTAACTGTGATATGCTGTCCACTATGCTCCGCGAACGCCTTTTAAGCCGCCGCTTCCTGGTCGGCGCGGCGGCGACGATCGCAGTGGTTGGGATCGCGTCTCGGTTTTTATACGACCTTGCTCCCGTTGCCGCGGTCGCAGCGGCACAACCGACGGTCTTTGAAGTGAAGAAGGGAGAAGGGTTCCGAACGGTCGTCGATGGCCTCGCATCCGCAGGCATCGTCCGGTCCTCCTTCGCGACCGCGACCTTCGCCGTGATAACGGGAAGGGCGTTCGATATGCAGCCGGGGCTGTATCATCTCGATCCTTCGATGTCCACGTGGCAGGTTCTGAACGTCATTACAAGCCGCGCGGCGAGCCAGGTCGTCGTCACCATCCCCGAAGGGGCGAACTTGTACCAGATCGACGCCATCCTTGCGAGCGCGCTCGTCATCCGCCGCGGCGATCTCGTGAACTTCCATGACGATGGAAACCTGGAAGGGAAACTGTTCCCGGACACGTACCAGTTCTTTACCGATTCGAACGTGAAGGACGTCGTCCAAAAGTTCCTGGACGATTTCAATGCCAAGGCGGCCCCACTCCTTGCAGCCGATCCAAAGAACGCCGCGGACGACCTTGTTGTTGCATCGCTTGTGGCGAAGGAGGTTCCCGGTCCGAGCGATCAGGAGATCGTGGCGGGCATCATCTGGAAGCGCCTCAGGGCCGGGATGCTCCTCGATATCGATGCCACGATCTGCTACATAAAGTTCATGGAGTCACCGACCTCCACCGCGAACTGCGACGGACTGAACAAACTTGACTACAAAGTCAATTCACCGTATAATACGTACCTGCATCAAGGATTGCCGCCGGGCCCGATCGGAAACCCCGGAATTACTGCAATAAACGCGGCTATCAGCCCCCAAAGCTCCCCTTATTACTATTATTTGAGCGATCCGGCGACCGGAAAGACGATATTCGCGAAGACCCTTGACGAACAGAACCGGAATCGAGTAAAATACTTGCAAAGCAATTAAACGGTACTTCTTGAAAAAAGAGAAGGGCGCCGTTTTTTGCACGCTAGGGGACGCGTAGGCGGAAGAACGAACGGTCGGGCGGCAACCGTTCATCATGGTTTTTCATTCTTTAAATTTTTTTAATGGCGAAATTCACTTCCACTAAACATTTCGGAAAATCAAAAGCGCTCATCGCGCCGTTCAATTTGAACGAGGCGCAGTTGAAGTCCTACCAATGGTTCCTCGAAAAAGGGTTGAAGGAACTGCTCGACGAGATCTCTCCGGTCCGCGATCATACCGGGAAGGAGTTCGAGCTTTTCTTCACGAACTACCGCTTCGATGAGCCGAAGTACGACGAAGCGACCGCGCGCTACAAGGAAGCGACCTATGAAGCGCCCCTGCGCGCGACCTTGAAGCTTTCGAACAAACGGACCGGGAAGAGCCAAGAGCAGGAGGTCTATTTCGGAGATTTTCCGATCATGACGAGCCGGGGCACATTCATCGTGAACGGCGTCGAGCGCGTCGTGGTCTCGCAGCTCGTCCGCTCCGCCGGTGTGTATTTCACCGCGACCCCGTACCGCGGCCGCCAGCTTTTCGGCGCGAAGATCATTCCGTCGCGCGGCGCATGGCTTGAGTTCGAAACCGATGTCCAGGGAGAGATCGGCGTGAAGATCGACCGCCGCCGGAAGGTGCCCGTGACGGACATTTTGCGTGTTTTCGGCATGGAGAACGACGCGATCAAAGAAGCGTTCGCGGACGTGGATACCGGTGCCGTGAAATATGTCGACGCAACGCTCAAGAAGGATGCGGCGAAGGACGCCGCGGAGTCCTACGTGGAGATATATCGCCGACTTCGGCCGGGCGACCCGGCGAGCGCGGAGACCGCGAAGAACCTGATCGACGCGATGTTCGACCGCGCCGACCGTTATGACCTCTCCGAGGTCGGACGGTACAAGATGAACCAACGGCTCGACCTCGACCGCAAAAAGACCACTAAATTACTGGATAAAAACGACCTCGTCGCGATCGTCCGGGAGATCATCAAACTGAACAATACCCCCGACGCGGAGCCCGACGACATCGACCATTTGGGGAACCGCCGCCTGAAGGCGGTGGGCGAGCTTTTGCAGGGCCGTTTGCGCATCGGTCTCGCGCGTTTGCGCCGCATCATCCAGGACCGGATGTCGACCGAGGACAAGGAGACCCTGATGCCGGCCCAGCTCGTGAACTTCCGTCCGATCGCGGCGGTCATCAAGGAATTTTTCGCGTCGTCCCAGCTTTCGCAGTTCATGGACCAAGTGAACCCCTTGGCGGAATTGGAGCACAAGCGCCGCATTTCGGCTTTGGGCCCGGGCGGTTTGACGCGCGAGCGTGCCTCCTTCGAGGTGCGCGACGTGCACCGTTCACACTACGGCCGCATCTGTCCGATCCAGACGCCGGAAGGTTCGAACATCGGTCTCATCAACTATCTCGCAAGCTACACGCGCATCAACGATTTCGGCTTCCTCGAGGCTCCGTATGCCAAAGTGAAGAATGGCGTCGTGACGAAGGAGATCCTCTGGATGGACGCTTCGGAGGAGGAAAAATATAAGATCACGCACGCGGGGACGCCGCGCGATGCCGAAGGTCGCTTGCAAGGTCCGATCGTCGAGGCTCGGGTGAAGGGGGAACCGGAAACCTGTACGCCGGAGGAAGTGGACCTCATCGACGTCGCAGCGCATGAATTTATTTCGGTTGCGACCGCGCTCATTCCGTTCTTGCAGCACGACGACGCAAATCGCGCCCTCATGGGCTCGAACATGCAGCGGCAGGCCGTGGTTTCGGTGAAACCCGATGCGCCGTATGTTTCGACCGGCCAGGAAGAAAAAGTGGCCCTTGATTCAGGCTACGTGATCCTTGCAGAGGATGACGGCACGGTGCTCGAAGCGGACGGCAGCCACATCAAGATAAAATATGGCAAAAAGACCCAGAACTACACGCTCGAGAAGTTCAAGCGTTCAAACCAGTTCACCTGCATTTCCCAGCGCCCGCTCATTACGGCGGGAATGAAGGTCAAGAAGGGTGATCTCCTCGCGGACGGGCCGTCCATCGAGAACGGGGTCCTCGCGCTCGGTCAGAACCTGCTCGTTGCTTTCGTCTCGTGGGAAGGCGCGAACTTCGAGGACGCCATCATCCTTTCGGAGCGCGTCGTGAAGGACGACCTTTTCACGTCCATCCATATTGATAATTACGACTGTGACGTCCGCGATACGAAGCTCGGACCGGAGGTCACGACCTACGACATCCCGAACGTTTCCGAGGACAAATTGAAGAACTTGGATGAGGAAGGCATCATTCGCATCGGCGCCGAGGTCAAGGCCGGCGACATTTTGGTGGGCAAGATCTCCCCGAAGGGCGAGTCCGAGCTCACGTCGGAAGAGCGCCTCTTGCGCGCGATCTTTGGCGAAAAGGCCCGCGACGTGAAGGATACCTCGCTCACCTTGCCGCACGGCAAGATGGGGCGCGTGGTGAACGTGAAGATCTTCGACCGCGAGCGCGGCGACAAGCTCGAGCCGGGCATCATCCGCCGCATCCAGGTGGAGATCGCGGAGCTCCGCAAAGTGCAGGCGGGCGACAAGCTTGCTGGCCGCCACGGAAACAAGGGCGTCATCTCGCAGGTTCGCGCCACGGAGGACATGCCGTATCTTGAGGACGGAACGCCTGTCGATATCATTTTGAACCCGCTCGGCGTGGTTTCACGCATGAACCTGGGGCAGGTCCTTGAAACGCACCTCGGCTGGGCGGCGGGCAAGCTCGGCTACCGTGCGATCACGCCGGGCCTCGACTCTGCGACGGAAGCCCAGATCCGCGAAGAGCTCAAGTCGGCGGGATTGCCCGAGGACGGCAAAGCAAAGCTTTTCGACGGACGCACGGGAGAAGCTTTTGAGAACCGTGTGACCGTCGGTCAGATCTACATGATGAAGCTGAACCACCTTGTGGAGGACAAAGCGCATATGCGCTCCATCGGTCCTTATTCTTTGATCACCCAGCAGCCGTTGGGCGGCAAGGCGCAGTTCGGCGGACAGCGCTTCGGCGAAATGGAGGTGTGGGCTTTGGAGGGGTATGGCGCGCGACACACGCTTCAGGAAATGCTCACGATCAAATCGGACGACGTGATGGGCCGCGCGGCATCCTACGAGTCCATCATCCGCGGCGAACCGATCAAGGAGCCGAACGTACCGGCGTCCTTCAACGTGCTTGTGAACGAGCTGAAGTCGCTCGGTTTCAACATCCAGCCGCTCTACGAAGCGGAGACTGACCGCAAGGACAACTTTTCGGCTTTGAAGATCGGTGTTGCGTCGTCCGACGATATTTTGAAGTGGTCGCACGGCGAAGTGACGAAGCCCGAAACGATCAACTACCGCACCCAGCGCCCTGAAAAGGACGGCTTGTTCAGCGAGCGCATCTTTGGTCCCACGAAGGACTATGAATGTTACTGCGGTAAATACCGCCGGATCCGCTACAAGGGCGTGATCTGCGACAAGTGCGGCGTGGAGGTCACGCGCGCGGCCGTTCGCCGCGAGCGCCTTGGCCACATCGCGCTCGCCGCGCCGGTCTCGCACATCTGGTTTCTGAAGAGCATTCCGTCGCGCCTCGCGCTCGCGCTCGACGTCTCATCGCAAAAATTGGAGCGGGTGATCTATTACTCGGCCTATATCATCACGGACATCAAAGAAGAGAACCGCAAGGCCGCGCTCGAGGACCTCGAGCGTGAACTGAAGGGCAAATTGAAGACCGTGGGCAACAAGGACAAGACCGTGAAAGGGGAGATCCTGGAAGCGGCGGATACCACGAAGGAATATTTGGAGAATCTCCACGTCGGGCAGATCCTTTCCGAGAACGAATATTTCGCGCTTTCGCGCAGGTTCGGCAATATCTTCAAGGCATCGAGCGGCGCGGAAGCCGTTCAGCAGATCCTCACGAAAATGGACCTTCGGAAAGAGGTGCAGAAGATCGAAGCGGAGCTTGAAGGAGCAAAGGACCCCTTGGCGCAGAGCAAGCTCTTGCGGCGCCTCAAGATGTTCAAATCGATGATCCGCCACAGCTCGCGGCCGGAATGGATGGTGATGACGGTATTGCCCGTCCTCCCGCCGGACCTCCGCCCGATGGTGGCGCTCGACGGCGGCCGCTACGCGACCTCCGACCTGAACGACCTTTACCGCCGCGTCATCAACCGCAACAACCGCCTGAAGAAGCTTTTGGAGATCAAGGCGCCGGACGTGATCGTCCGCAACGAAAAGCGCATGCTCCAGGAAGCAGTGGACGCTTTGATCGACAATTCTGCCCGCTTCGGCACCCAGCAGCTTTCCGCCCAGCGGCGCCCGTTGCGCTCGTTGGCCGACATGTTGAAAGGCAAGCAAGGCCGGTTCCGCCAGAACCTGCTCGGCAAGCGCGTGGACTACTCGGGCCGTTCCGTGATCGTGGTCGGTCCGCATCTCCAACTCGACGAGTGCGGCCTTCCGAAGCGCATGGCTTTGGAGCTTTTCCGTCCGTTCGTGATCAGCGAGATCATCAAGCGTGGCCTCGCGCACAACATCCGGAGCGCTTCGCGCTACATGGACGAACATGTCCCCGACGTGCTCGGCATTTTGGAAGAGATCATCAAGGACAAGCGCGTGCTCCTGAACCGCGCACCGACGCTCCACCGGCTCTCCGTGCAGGCGTTCCGCCCGCAGCTTGTCGAAGGGCTTGCGGTGAAGATCCCGCCGCTCGTTTGCGCCGCGTTCAATGCGGACTTTGACGGCGACCAGATGGCCGTCCACTTGCCGCTTTCGGAAACCGCACAGAAAGAGGCTGCCGAGATCATGTCCGCCGGCAAGGGCCTTCTGAAGCCCGCCACCGGCGAACTTATCGCCGCGCCTTCGAAGGACGTGGTCCTTGGCATCTATTACATCACCCGTTCCGATGCGAAGGAAAGCGCCCCGCGGCCCGTGACCGGCATCGAGGAAGCGCTCCTCGCATATGAGAACGACGCCATCACCCTGCATTCGGCGATCCGCCTTCCGGGCGGGCTCACGACGACCCTCGGCCGCCTCATCTTCAACGAGGCGCTCCGCGGGAAGGTGGAATATGTGAACGAGACCGTGACGAGCAAGAAGCTGAAGAAGATCATCGAAAAAGTGCTCGACACCCACGGCATGGAGATCGCGCGCGAGACGCTCGACGACGTGAAGCTTTTGGGCTTCGAGATGGCGACCATCTCGGGCATCACCTGGGCCATGGCGGACCTTATCATTCCAAAAGAGAAGTCGGACCTTGTGCGCCGTGCCGACGACGAAGTGAAGCTTATCCAGGGGCAGTACCGCGAGGGCCTTTTGACCGCTTCCGAGCGCAAAGCCCGCGTGATCAGCGTGTGGGACAAAGCGAAGAACGACCTCGCGAAGCTCGTCGCGAAGGTCCTGCCGTCCGACAACTCGGTCTACCAGATGGTGGATTCCGGGTCTCGTGGTTCGTGGTCCCAGCCGATCCAGATGATGGGCATGAAGGGACTCGTGCAGAACCCGAAGGGCGAGACGATCGAACTCCCGATCAAGGCTTCGTTCAAGGAAGGTCTTTCCATCCTGGAGTACTTCATCATGACCCACGCCGCACGCAAGGGTACGACCGACACGGCGCTCAAGACCGCGCAGGCCGGTTACCTTACGCGCCGCCTTGTGGACGTCGCGCAGGACCTTACGATCCGCGAGGACGACTGCCGCACGAAGGAAGGCATCGAGATCTCGCGCGCCGACGGCAAGGAGTTCAACCAGAGCTTCGCTTCGAGGCTCTTCTCCCGCACGGCGCAGGACGACGTGAAGGCGGGGAACAAGATCCTTGTCCACGCCGGTGAGACGATCGATCGGGAGACCGCGGAGGCGATCGATGCGGCCGAAAAGGTGGAGAGCGTCATCGTCCGCTCGCCGATCACTTGCAAGACGCTTTATGGCATCTGCGCCAAGTGCTACGGCCTGGACCTCAGCAACAACAAGAAGGTGGCCATTGGAACCGCGGTGGGCGTGCTCGCCGCGCAGTCCATCG
>JAGWYA010000001.1 GCA_018969615.1 Patescibacteria group bacterium
GCTGGCGCGGGTAAAGAATAAGAAAGCTGACGAGCGGGGGAAGTTTGTTAAGCGTATTATCCTTGATGAGTCCTAATACAAAAACCGCCTTGAAGGCGGTTTTTGTATAGATTTTCAATCTATTGGTATTCGGTCCAGGTAGCCGGGCAGCTTCCATAGCCGGATGCCGCGTTTATTTGATAGGCATATCCCGGCGGGACAATAAAGAATGCAGATGCGTAAGATCCGGATGCACCGCCATTATTTACAGTAACCGACGCTTGAACAAGATACGTAGGGTTTGTCTTGGCGCTTGGAGTTCCGAGATAGGAAAAGAAACCGGCTACAACGTTTCCGTTGCTCAAGAGCCCGGACTGTGCCGCGACGAAGATCGGCTTCGAGGTGTTGTTGGTATAAACGGTGCTGCATGCCCGGCTTGTGCTGACCGGGCTTGAGAAATAAGTACTCCCATTTTCCGCGATCGAAGAGCCGGGAGCGCCGGTAAGCATAGAGCCGTCGGGGAATTTAATGCCGTCCACACCCGGTGTGCCGCCGATGGTGAGCTTTGCGGACGGGCTGGTCGTTCCGATGCCGACATTTTGCGTCGTGTCTTGAACATAGGTGCTGCTTCCGGACGTTCCCCAGATGGAGTTTGAGGTTGCGGAATCGGCGGTTGTTTTCATGCAGTAAGTTAAAGCAATGTTCGCCGGGCGGGTTTCTGCTCCAGTGCGTGGAGTGCCGTTCGCCCCGTCTGCGCGGAAACCTATTGTTCCTACGCTGCCCCCCGTAGGTGAACTTCCCTGAACTAAGCTTTGATATCCGCTCGCAGAAACTCCTATAGGCACACTCATCTCGAATCCTTGGAGTTGATCGTTTTGTTCTGCGTCAAGTGTTCCTGAGAAAAATGCTCCGTTTGCGTTGGTATAGGTTCCGTTCGTTCCTGCGCCGCGGACGAACATACCGCGAAGGTCGGGGGTTCCGCTGGTGCCGTCGGCAAGGATCCAGCCGGTCGGGCAGGTTGACTGATTGAAGGCTGCGATCGTATTTGCCGGGATGCCGCTTCCCAATGAGGCAGTTGATTGTACCGTCCCATCCGGGAATTTAAAACCTCCGGTCTCGGAGTAGATCGTTCCGTTCGCGTCGAGCGCCGAATTTGGCGTAGAGGTTCCGATCCCGACATATCCCTGGTTGCCGTCCACCTCAAGGATATTTGCGTGCTTATAATTCCCCGCATCATCAGTCGAGCTGAATTCGAGTTTTTGGTTCGCCTGGCGGAGGAAGATCTGCTTGGTATTTGCCGCGCCGCCGGAGTGGATGAAGTCGAGCTCGGCGCTGTTCGCGCCCGCGATCGCAATGACCGCACCGATCGAGCCGGTTCCATTTACTTCCAGCGCCGGGCTGTAAGTGTAAGAAAGCCCGGTCGCACCGATCGCGCCCGGATTCGCCGTTCCGATGCCGACCTGTCCGGAAACAATGAGTCCGCCGGTCGGAGCGGTATTCGCTCCAGCGAATGTCCCAAATGCCGCACCGCCATTGACGTCGAGGCTATTGGCCAGAGAGGTGACTCCAATCCCGGCGCCGCCGCTCAAAAGCAGGTTCTGCCAGCGGGCGCTGGTCTGGCCGACGCTGTAGGTGTTGTCGGTTCCCGGGACGATGTCGGAATCGAAGGTTGCGGCGCTTACCCGCGCGACGGCGGAGGTGAGCGTCTTCGTAAACGCGCTTTGTGTATTGGTGGTGTTATAGCTCAGAGAAATGTTCACCTGGACGGAGTCATGGCCCGGATAGGCAGTGACTTTTGTGAACTGCAATTGATCCGCATTCACTTTACTATTCGTCAGAGCAAGAGGGCTCGCCGTGCCTTTTTTCATATAGATCGTTGTCCCGGAGGTATAGATCGTGGTCGGATCTAATGCCGGGTCCGCCATCCGAAGCTTCAAAGTCGTTGTCGCCACATTTGCATCGGTATCGATCTCGCTTGAATCGCGCACCTCGGTTTGGATGTTCTTTAAGACGAAGTCGATCTGCTGATTCACTTCGGTCGAGGCATCCTGTGAATTTTGGAGTTTTAAAACGCTCAGAAGCGTTTGGTTCAAAAAAACACCCGCGACTCCGACGAGGGCGGTGTAGATCATAACCTCAGCTAATGAAAAGCCTTTTCTGTGCATAGGATGCGATAGATTAATTAAAATATACCTTTAGTATACCACAAACTGAAAGCCTAAAGCCTATTGAGCATCCGACATTTAACTTTTGACATTCGACTATTGTCTATACTGCCGTCGGATCGAAGAATAAGATCAGAAGGGTTCGGGCAACGATCTTCATATCCAGTGAAGGGGACTGATGTTTCACATAGAAGTCATCAAGCGAGAGTTCTTTCAGGAAAGGAAGGCTTGAGGCGCCTTGGACCTGCGAATAGCCGGTAATGCCGGCTTTTGCGAGCGGAAGGTGGCGGTACTCGGCAGGATAATGGGCTATTTCTTCAGGTTCATGCGGCCGCGGGCCAACCAGTGAAAGTTCGCCTTTGAGCACATTGATGAATTGAGGGAACTCATCGATCCGGAACTTTCGGAGCACTTTGCCGACGCGGGTTAGACGGGGATCGCGGCGCATCTTAAAGAACGGGCCATCGTGGCGCTCGTTGAGCGGAGCAAGCTCGCCATATTTAAGCTGATGGGAGTTCGCGCGCATCGAACGGAACTTATAGACCTTGATCAGTTTTCCTTCGCTGACGCGGTCGAGGGCAACAATGACCGGTCCGCGGGAATCGATCAGGATCGCCAGGGCGACGAACGGGTAGAGGACGACCATGATCGCAACGCCGATCAGCGATCCGATGATATCCGCAGTTCGCTTTGCAATTTGATACGAAAGCATAGGATAATTATATAGTAATTAGCGCGTAGGCAGTAGCACGTAGGCAGTAAAAATAAAAAGTAGTGAGTAGGCAGTAGTACGTAGAGAATAAAAAACTCTACTATCCACTTCCTATTCGCTATCTCTACTGCCCACGTACTACTTCCTACTTACTATCATGAGAATCGCACTTGTCCATGATTATCTGAACCAATACGGCGGAGCCGAACGCGTTTTAGAGGCGTTCAATGAGCTGTATCCGGAGGCGCCGATCTATACGCTGTTCTATGATCAGGAAGGAACGATGAACCGCTTCGAGCACAAACCGCGCATCACCAGTTTTTTGGACCATCCTTTGGTGACCAAGCATCATCGTCCGTTTATCCCGCTGATGCCGATGGCGGCAACATCGATCAATCTCGGAAAGGATTTTGATGTGATCCTTTCGTCGAGCGCAGGGTATGGAAAAGGAGTGCGATATGGCGGCGATGCGGTGCATATCGCGTATTGCCATACGCCGCTTCGGTACGCCTGGGAGCATACGAAATATTTCAACTGGCATCCGATGCTCAAAACCGCGGCGATGCCGGCGTTCTGGTATTTGAAGCAATGGGATTATCGCGCCGGACAGAAGCCGGACCGCATGTTCGCGAACTCTTCGTTCATCGCGGAGAAGATCAAGCGCTATTACGGCCGTTCCGCGGAAGTGTTGTTCCCGCCGGTTGATCTGAAAGTGTTCTATCGGGATAAGCGGATCCCGAAGCAGGGGTATTTTCTTGCGGTAGGCAGGATCCTGCATTATAAAAAGTTCGATCTGATCATCCAGGCGTTCAATAAGCTGAACCTGCCGCTGTATATCATCGGCGACGGCCCCGACCTCGAGCATTTGAAATCGTTAGTGCGCTCACCGCAGATCCGCTTCCTGTCATTTTTAGGCGAGGATGAACTGCGGGCGTATTACAACGGCGCGGAAGCGGTCATTTTCCCGCAGGAAGAGGATTTCGGATTGGTCGCCGCCGAAGCGCAGGCATGCGGCACGCCGGTTATCGCTTTTGCGCAGGGTGGAGCCCGCGAGATCGTGCTTGACGGCACGACCGGCGTTCTCTTTCATCACCAGTCTCCGGAGGACCTTATGATGGCCGTGAAGAAATTCCAGCTGATGGTCTTTGATCCGCAGGTGGTCAGAAATTCCGCGAAGCGGTTCTCAAAAACGCATTTTAAAAAAGTGATCGCAAAAGCGGTGAGTGAGGCGACTAAAAATAGGAAGTAGGGAGTAGGCAGTAGCTCGTAGGGATTAAAGCCCTCTACTGCCCACGGGCTACTTACTACGCGCCATCTCTGCTGCCTTGGATTTGGTAATTCGGCGTGCTACCATCTCTGCATGCAAGACATCCGCAACTTTTGTATCATTGCGCACGTCGACCACGGGAAGTCCACGCTGGCTGACCGTCTTTTGGAGATCACCGGAACCGTGGAGAAGCGCCGGATGAAAGCGCAGTATCTGGACCAGCTTGAGCTTGAGCGGGAGCGAGGGATCACGATCAAAATGGCGCCGGTACGCATGGCGTATACCTATCAGGGGCGTCCGTTCACACTGAACTTGATTGACACGCCGGGGCACACCGATTTTTCGTACGAAGTATCCCGCGCGCTCGCCGCGGTGGACGGCGCGATCCTGCTGGTGGACGCCTCACAGGGGATCCAGGCGCAGACCTTGGCGAACTTTAATGCCGCCAAGCGCGCAGGCCTGACGATCGTCGGCGCAGTGAATAAAGTCGACCTTGCGCCGCTGATGGCGGATGAGGTCGTGAAGAGCACTGCCGAGCTGCTCGGCGTCGATCCGTCGGAGATCTTCCGCGTTTCCGGAAAGACCGGATTGGGCGTCGAAGAGCTTTTGCGCGCGGTCATTGAGAAAGTTCCTGCGCCGCGCCCGCGCCCCAGCCCCAGCGCAACTCCGCTGCCGTTCAGGGCATTGATCTTCGACTCTTTCTATCATGAACACAAAGGGATCGTTGCGACGGTCCGTGTTACGAACGGCAGCATCAAAAACGGCGATGCGGTCAATTTGATCGCAACCAAGACGCCGTTCAAAGTGAAAGAGCTCGGACATTTTGCGCCGGAGATGCGGACCGATGCCGAGATCGGCGAAGGGCAGATCGGCTATGTCGCGACCGGGCTCAAGGACCCTGAGCTTCTGAAGATCGGCGATACGATGCTGGTCGCCCCGCTTGATGCCGCCGAGCAGCTGGCTCATGCGCTTCCGGGTTATAAGGACCCGCAGCCGGTCGTCTTCGTTTCATTCTATCCGGAAGAGAGCGATAACTATGACGATCTGAAGAGCGCGTTCGGAAAATTACGCTTGAACGATTCGGCCCTCCGATTCGAGCCTGATGCGAACGAATTTTTGGGACGCGGTTTTAAGACCGGATTTCTGGGGAAGCTTCATTTCGAGATCACCGCCGAGCGGCTGGAAAAAGAGTTCCACATTCGCACCGTGCATAGTTTCCCGTCGGTATCGTACAAGGTGCATTTGCGGAACGGGGAGTGGCTTATGGTGACCAATCCGAAAGATTTTCCCGATGATCATCAGGAGGTGCTTGAGCCGATCGCGAAAGTGGACATTCTGACGCCGCCGGAGTACGTCGGAACCGTGCTGCGGTTGCAGGAAGTGTTCCGCCTCCGCAATATCACTACGAACACGCTGGGCGGCATTATGCTGATCTCAGCGAGCCTGCCGCTCTCGGATCTGATCCGCGATTTTGACGATCAATTGAAATCGATCTCCGCCGGCTATGCGTCATTGAGCTATGAGATCGCTTCGTTCGAACCGGCTAATGTGGCGAAATTGGAAGTATTGGTCGCAACTCATGACGTCGGCGGTTTGACGCGGATCGTGCATGCTGATGACGTGGAACGCGACGCGCGGAAGACCGTGGAGCGGCTGAAGGACCTTCTGCCGCAGCAGCAGTTCTCCCAGGCGATCCAGGCGGTCGTCAGCGGAAAAGTGGTCGCGCGCGAGACGATCCCGGCGATCAAGAAAGAGCTCGGTAATTTCGGGAAGAACGGGGGCGATATTACGCGAAAAATGAAGTTATGGAAGAAACAGCAGCGCGGAAAGGAGAACCTGAAGGAGCGCTCGCTGAAATCGAAGATCGATGTTCCCGCCAGCGTTTTTAAAGAGCTACTAAAGAAATAATGGGCGAGGCTCGCCTTCGGCGGCCGGCAAGCGTCTTTAAAGAGCTGCTGAAAAAATGATACGATAAAAGAAATGAACTCCGGAATGAAACGGCTTCTCTTCGGTCTTATGCTTATCGTTACGGGCACGCTTTTGTACGGGACCGTAAAGCTTTATCTTGAGCACGAAAGTTTGGCCGCGGAATATTCGTCCGTGGAAGCGCATTTGAGGTCGCTGCAAACCGATACCGCGAACCTGTCGTCGGACATTCAGTATTATCAGGACCCTGCGAACCTGGAAAAAGAACTGCGGAGCAAGTTCAATTATAAAGCGCCCGGCGAGCATTTAGTGATCGTCGTTCCGGGAAGCGATGCGTCTTCGAGCGTTTCCTCGGCCACGTCTTCTTTAAGCAACTAATTCCACTATGTCATTTAAACGTTCAGTCGCGATCTTCGGGATCATGATGGGATGCGGGCTCGGCGCTTATCTGATCGCCTGGAACGGATGGTATCCGATCGCGATGGTCAATTACCACGTGATCTCCGCCGCCGCGCTTGAGCAGAACACGGGCATCGCCTATACGTACTATAAGAATGCGCTGTCGTTGTCCGGCGGCGATACGTCGGCGCTGAACGCTCCTCAGTCGTCGCAGGAACTTCACCGGGCGGCGCTTGATGAGCTTATTTCCCGTGCGCTCATTCTTCAGGAGCTTCAGCATCGCATGAGCTCGTCCGATCTCCAGGCGGTCGTAGACCGCAAGATCGCCGATCTGACCAGCGCGACGACCACCGACCTGAGCGCGGGCGTTGAAAAGCTGTACGGCATGACCCTTGATACGTTCAAGCAGGAAGTGCTTACGCCGGAGGCGTATACGGAGGTCCTCCAGGGAAGAATGAATTTTACGAGCCAGGATTTTACGACGTGGCTGGCAAGCGCGCGACAGAACGCCTCGGTGATCATTTTGTACCCCGGCCTTTCTTGGAACGGGACCCGGGTCGCTGCGCAGTAGGCCGGTGGATATAGTATACTGATGAGTATGGAAACTTCATCGCATCGTTCATCGCGGGAGCGGACCACGACCCCGATCCGAAATGTGAACATCGAACACAAAGAGAACCTGACCCGTCTGGAGCGGGTCGCTTTATGGATCACGGAACGCGTGGGGACGATGGGTTTTACGGCGATCGTGGTCGGATGGACCATCGGTTGGCTGCTCTGGAACACCTTTGCGCCGCACGGGATGCGGTTCGATCCGTATCCGGGATTTGTTTTGTGGTTGTTCATTTCGAACGTGATCCAATTGTTCCTGACGCCGATGATCATGATCGGACAGAACCTTCAGTCCCGCCATTCTGAAGCGCGGGCGGAAGCGGATTTTGAAGTGAACGTCCATTCCGAGGAGCAGATCGAAATGATCTTGCAGCATCTCGAAGATCAAACGGATCTTATTTTGCAGATCGTCAAAAAACTTGAGGAACGGAAGTAGACGGGATGGTGAGCAGGGCGTGGGCAGCCCCGACCGCAGTCGGGGAGCCGACAAGGGTCGGCTTAGGCAGTAAAAATAAAAAATACCCTTAAGGGTATTTTTTATTTGGGAGCGGAATACCGGAATCGAACCGGCACCTCAACCTTGGGAAGGTTGCGTACTACCACTATACTAATTCCGCATTATTGATCACCTTGGGAACCTGCCTGCTCGCCTCGCTGGCGCTTTGGCGAAGCGGGCCGGCAGGCAGGGGTCGCATACTACCACTGTACTATACCCGCAAAACTGCTATAGTTGAGTATACTTAAAGATACTATGCATCTCGAGCAGCATGCAACAGGGTTGGGAAGTTATATCAAAGATATCGTCTACGGCGCGAACGACGGGATCATTACGACGTTTGCGATCATTGCCGGCTCCGTCGGCGCCAAGTTTCCGCTGAAGGTCATTGTGATCCTCGGCATTGCGAACCTGATCGCGGACGGTTTTTCGATGGCGGCGAGCAATTTCCTCGGGACGCGGTCCGAGAACGCGTTGTTCCGGAGCGAACAGAGGCGCGAGATCGACGAAGTGGAGCATAAGACCGAGATCGAAAAGCAGGAGATCCGCGAGATCTTCGCCGAGAAAGGGTTCGATCAGGAAAAGACCGAACAGCTGGTCGGTCTGGTGAGCGGGAACAAGCCGTTTTGGATCGATTTCATGATGCGCTATGAACTGGGCCTGACCGTTCCTGAAGAGGACAGCGAATGGAAGGCCGGTTTACTGACGTTCTTCTCGTTCGTGATCGCCGGATCGCTTCCGTTGCTTCCGTTCCTGATCCTCGGAACCGGCGGGCATACGTTCATCTATTCCATCATTTCCACGGCCGTTTCGCTGTTCATTGTCGGCGCTGCGCGGCAGATCATTACCAAGGAGCATTGGCTGAAAGGAGGGCTTGAAATGCTCTTGGTCGGGGGGGTAGCGGCAATTGCGGCATATATGTTAGGATATTTTGTCGGCGGGATCGCCGGTTGACCGGCCGTTTTTCCTCCGCGCTGCCACTTTAGCTCAGCTGGTAGAGCAGTCCCTTCGTAAGGGAAAGGTCCCCGGTTCGAATCCGGGAAGTGGCTCACGTTTTGTATTATGTTCAAACAACTCGACAAGAAATACGATCAGGGGCATGCGCATCTGTCCATTTATCCCGGCGTCGGCGGGGATGATGCGAAAGACTGGGCGAACATGCTTCTGAGCATGTATACGAAGTACGCGCAGAAGCGCGGCTGGAAAGTGGCGCTGATCGACGACCGCGCGATCGATATCCGGGGCGAGTATGCGTTCGGTACGCTGCGGAACGAAACCGGCGTGCACCGTCTGGTCCGCATTTCACCGTTCGATTCAAAAAAATTGAGGCACACCTCGTTCGCACTTGTCGAGGTCCTTCCGGAACTGCCGGAGCTTGAAGCGCGGAACATGGTCATTCCTCCCGAGGACCTGAAAATGGAGCTTTCGCGCTCGAGCGGTCCCGGCGGGCAGAATGTGAACAAGCGCGAGACCGCGGTCAGGATCGTCCATCTTCCGACGGGTATCGCCGCGGCATCCCAAGCCGAACGCGGCCAGGCGCAGAACCGGGAAAAGGCCCTCGCGCTCCTGAAGGCGAAATTGTTCACGGTCATGCAGCAGCGCCAGGAAAAAGAGCTGAAAAACCTTCGAACCCAGGTGAAGCCGGAATGGGGCCAGCAGATCCGTTCATACGTTCTGCATCCGTATCAGCAGGTCAAAGACCACCGGACGGGGGCGGTCAGCCATCAGCCGGACAAGGTTCTGAACGGTGAACTTGATAAGTTCATTGATGCCGAGTTAAACTGATAGGGTAGTTTCGGGTGGTTCGCTCCGATCCTGTATCGGAGCTTCACATTCACTATGATCTCATTTCAAAATGTATCGAAGGTGTATAACGACCGATCGGTCGCACTGGAGAACATCAATTTTTCCGTAAAACCAAACGAATTCATTTCGTTAGTGGGCAGGAACGGAGCAGGGAAATCAACGATCATAAAATTATTGATCGGCGAAGACCGGCCGACCAAGGGGCGGATCGTTTTCGGTCCGTATGAAGTGAATAAGCTTTCGCCGAAGGACCTGTCCATGCTGCGCCGTCAGATCGGCATCGTCTTCCAGGATTTTCGCCTGCTTCCGATGAAGAACACGTACGAGAACATTGCCTTCGCGCTCGAAGTGGAGGGGCGTCCGCAATCCGAGATCAATCAGTATGTTCCGCAGGTATTGGATATGGTCGGGCTTTCCCATCGCGCGTATAACTTCCCGCATGAGCTTTCCGGCGGCGAAAAGCAGCGGGCGGCCATCGCACGGGCTATGATCCATCGCCCGGCGGTGATCGTAGCGGATGAGCCGACGGGCAATCTCGATCCGATCAATACCGCTGAGATCCTGAAGCTTCTGCTGAAGATCAATGAGCTCGGCACGACCGTGATCCTCGTCACCCATAATAAAGATATCGTGAACAGCATTGAACGCCGCGTGATCAGCCTGGACAACGGGAAGATCATCCGCGACGAAGAGAAAGGAAAATATATTCTTGCCTAATACCAATCTATGATCACCACGCTGTACCGCATCATCAAATACGGAGTTCAGGGATTCGTCCGGAACGGATGGCAGATATTGCCGACGCTTTCGGTCATGACGCTGACCCTGTTCGTGTTCCTGAACCTGATGCTTTTTAACGTATTGACGGGGAACGCCCTGTCCCTGTTGCGCGATAAGATCGATATCAGCGTGTATTTCCAGAATACGACCCAGGAATCTGACATTTTAAAATTGAAACAATCGCTTGAGAGCCTGGCGGAAGTAAAGAGCGTCGAATATATCTCCCAAGGAGAGGCCCTTGCGAACTTCCAGACGCGCCATCAGAACGATCCGACGATCACGCAGGCGCTGAATGTGCTTAATGATAACCCGCTTTCAGCTTCTTTGAATATCAAAGCGAACGATCCGAAAGACTATCCGATCATTGCGGCGTATTTGAACAATCCTTCGATCACGCCGTTGATCGATCAGGTGACCTATAATCAGAATCAGACGGTGATCGATAAGCTCGCTTCAATGGTGGACACGGCCCAGAAGGCGGGTCTGGCGCTGACGATCATTCTTTCCATTATCGCGGTCCTCGTCACGCTGAACACGATCATTCTGACGATCTATTCGACCCGCGATGAGATCGGCGTCATGCGCCTGGTGGGCGCCGGAAATAAGTTCATCCGCGGCCCGTATATTGTGCAGGGGATCCTCTATGGCATTCTTGCCGCAGTTGCGAGCCTTATCATCGCCGCTCCGCTTGTCTATGCCGCAGGGCCGTATGTCTCCGTGCTGATGCCCGAGCTCGACCTTGTCGCGTATTTTATGGCGAACCTCGCATCGCTTTTCGCCTATCAGATCCTGTTCGGCGTCGTGCTGGGAACCGTTTCCAGCGTGATCGCGGTGAGCCGGTATCTGACCATTTAGCGAGTTTTTCCGAAGATGAAAAAGACCCCGTAATGAACGGGGCCTTTTTCTTTGAGATGCGGAGATCCGGCTAGCGCCCTGCTCCGAAGATAAAGAGCATGCCGCTTCCGAGCATGCCGATCGTGACGATAAGGATGATGATGATCGTCATGATCTGAGAGAATCGTTTGTTCATAAATATCACTATACGCTAGTGCGTTGGAAAAATAAACTGCGCGCTGAGGACGCGGGCAAGCGATTCCAAGCTGCCGACATCGGCGAAGGTCGGGATGCCGAGGTAGCAGTCCTTTTGCAATGCGATCGCGGCTCCTCCTGAATTCCCGCGTTCAACTTTTGCCGAAGTAATGAAGAAGTCCGAGTCGTAGCCGGAGATGATGCCTTCAGTGGCGGTGATGTCGTTCCGTGTTCCGATGCCGGGATAGCCGATGATCACAATGTTCGTTCCGATCGGCGGCGTGGTCGCGCAGACAGAGAACTTTTGCGCGGCAAGGGTGACGAGATGCTGATCGGTATTGGAAAGATCGAGCCGCGCCCAGTCATATCCTGCCGATGACCGGGAGATCTGGGAGACATTGACTGTCGTGGTCGCCGGATCATCCGGAACATGAACGCGGCAGCCGGAGGTGGGGACGCCTGACGGGTCAACGACCAGGTGCGCGCTGGTCACGACCGCGGGGTTGCCGTTCGTCTGCTGTGTTATGACGCCGGACCCGCTTTCGGTCTGATAAACAGCTCCGGTATTATCCGTCCAATCGCACTCCACATAAGCGATCCGCGGCCGCCATTCGGCAACGATGGCGGAAGTGTCATAGGTCTTTGCCGCGGCTGCGCTCAGAGCCGAAAGCTGCTGCTGGGTCTGCGTCGCATTCGCCTGCTGTTGCGCCTGGGTCTGGTCGAGCTTTTGGGTCAAGGTTGTCACTTCTTGGGTGGCGGTATTTTGCTGGACGCCGAGCTCTTTGCGCAGGGATGTGACATTGTCCTGCAGGACCTGGATCTGACGCTGCTGGATGCTTACCTGGGTCTGATTTTGCTCGCTTTGGCGGATCACATCCAGTTTTGAGAAAAGATACAGCGATGCGCCGAAAATGATCACTGAAACGAGAATGATCACGTTAAAAACGACGAGCGTACTGAGGGTCAATTCTCCTCCTTTGAGAAAACGCATATATTCAGTATAGCAAACATTCCACCCCTCTTTGTTCATGGTATACTGTACATATGCCCGAATCGACGAAGGTACAGCATTATTTCTTTCTCGGCCTGCTGACGCTGGTTCTGGCGCTCAATGCGCTCATCTTTTTGCCGTATCTGGGTCCGATCGTTTTCGCTTTGATGCTTGCGGTCGTCTGTACGCCGTGGCACCGGAAGATCTCCGCAGTGATGCCCCGGCTTCCGAATATCTCGGCCTTGATCACGCTTATTCTGGTGGCGGTCATTATTTTCGTTCCGCTGACCTTTGTGGGAGTCCTGGTCGTACATCAGGCGCAGAGCGTCTATACCACGATGGCGAACAGCACCAGCGGCGCGCAGTTCTTGACCAGTATCTCCGATGCCATCGCTCAGAACTTTCCCTCATCCCAATCCCATTCCGTCAGCGCCTTTTTGTATAATTTGAATGAGAACACGAAGCTGGTCCTTCAATATGCGCTCGGGAACGCCTCGCTGGTCTTTTCAAGCGCGGCGAACATCGTGCTGCAGATCCTGCTCGTGCTACTCGCCCTTTTCTTCTTTTTGCGGGATGGCGACCGATTAAAGAAGGTCGTGATCCATATCAGCCCGCTCCACAATGACGACGACGAGATCATTTTGGACCACTTGGAGCGCGCGGTTGACTCTATCGTACGGGGTTCCGTGGTAATGGGTTTGCTCCAGGCGATCGTCGCCAGTATCGGCTTTTTGATCTTTGGTGTGCCGAACGTCGCTCTCTTAGGCGCATTGACCTTTTTCGCTGCATTTATACCGGGAATCGGCAGCGCCCTGGTTGTCGTCCCGGTCGCGCTCTACCTGCTGTTATTGGTTTCGCCGGCGGCGGGGATCGGCATGTTCTTATGGGCGTTCCTGGTGGGGATCGTGGATAATTTTGTCCGTCCGAAGATCATTTCCCGCGGGACCGGGATCCATCCGCTTCTGGTCCTATTGTCCGTGTTCGGCGGTATCGGCCTCTTGGGTCCGTACGGCATTTTGATCGGCCCGCTGCTTCTTAGTTTCTTGTTCGCACTGACCGACCTCTATAAGCGGGGGATCGTTGAGTAGCGTTAGTGAACGAACGCGTTTGCGAGCATGATCGCCAGCGCAGCGATCGCCGCCTGCATGGCGATGCCGCTGAGATGATAGGCATCGATATCGGTCTTTGAATGGATCCAGAGATGAAAACGCTGCAATGCGCGGAGGACGCGGTCTGGGAGTTTCCAGAAAACGAATTGAAGCGCATCAGGCACGACCGCGCCGAGCGCACCGGCAAGGATCGAGATAAGCGATGAATCGATCGCCGCCTGCGGGTGCAAAAAAACAACCGCAACGATGATGCCGAGCAGGCAGTCGACGCCGATATTGAAAAGATCGACAATGAACCACTTATTGATCAGCATGTCGTTCTTCATCGGATCGTTCCGGTCGATCTTCGCCGAGAAGAGCGGATAGTGCCAGTGCGGGATCGCATCGGCGACGAAATGGCTTGCGAAGCCGAGCGTAAAAGCGAGTATCGGATCGTTCGGAAAGAACTTTCCTATGGCGCCTCCGATGATCGCATGAGTTGCAAGTATCATATAGGGGAATAGAACCACTCTAACGAAGATGGAGTAACAATGCAAAAGAACCCGTAGGGAATATGGTATACTGAAAACATGACTACTATGCTTATGTTCGCTCAGACGCTTTTTTATCTGACGGTCTCTTTGGCGATCATCGGCCTCGGGATCCTGTTCGGCATGATCACGTATTATCTGATGAAGGTGGCGCGCGAGTTGAATCGGATCGCGAACAACGTCGGCGAAGCTTCCGACGATCTCCGCGTCCAGCTTGAGGATATTCTGGAACAGCTCGCCTCGATCCCGTTCCTGTCCGCGTTCATCCGTCCCGCAGCTTTCCGGAAACATTCTAAGAAAGGTCGCGAATAGTATAAATAACGATAGCTTACTTTATATGAAAAAAACAAAGAAAAAGAAAGATGGTATGCGCGTAGCGAAGGGGGCATTGGTAGGCGCGGCGCTGGGCGCTGCGGCGGGGTTATTGCTTGCGCCGGAATCCGGCGATCGGCTTCGCAAGGATATGACCAAGCACGCGGCGCGGCTGTATAAGCATGCGGCGCCGAAGCTGAAGAAACTCTCGGCAATGGGCGAGAAGGAATACAAGGATGTTATGCAAAAAGCGCTTGCCGCATACGGCAAAGCTCAGGAACTTTCCGGTCCGGAGCTGAAAACGCTCCAGAAACACGCCGAAGATACGTGGAATATCGTGAAGAAAAATCTTCAATAGAAAACAGCCCCTTTGGGGCTGTTTTTGTTTTTAAGAATGGAACGATCCTTTACGGGTGATCCCGTACAGGATCAGCATCGCGCCGAGCATCATCAGCAGGCAGATCGCGCTGTGCGTGACTGCGACGACGATCCCGCCGCCGATCACCGCTGCGGCCATCCACGCCTTATCGTTTTTGGACATACGGCCTCCTCGAGGGTTCTGTTGTCAGTAAACCACGGCGCTTATCTGAATACAATATCCCATTGTTTTCCGGCTCTTTTTTCGCTAAAATGGCTTCAGTACATTTCCAGCCGCAGAGGAGGAGGGATGAGCCCATTACGCTCCTGGGCGAGGATCATGATCCGCGCATGTCCGAAGAAGCCGATCGATCCGTGTGATCGACGGCGCCGGATCTCCCGATGGACCGCATGGACCACCAGCTGCTTCATCTCGTTATCGATCGACGGCGCCTATTTCACGCTCGACAAGGCATTGCCTGAATATAAAGCCGCATGGGCGATCCTTTTCCTAACCGTCGGCTTTCTCATGTATTGGGTGTTTTTCAAACGATTCTGGGGCGTTCTGCGTTATAAAAAGCGGATCAAAACCCGCCGTTGATCGGCGGGTTTTTTATCCCCGAGTATGGGATAATAGAAAGGAGGGATACGCTTATGAAACCGGAGACGAAGATCATCCATCACCGCCATCACAGCGGCATCAGTTACGGCAGTACGCGCGGACAGCGGTTCTATTCCGCGTTTGTCATGCCGCTTGTTTTGTTCGGGGTTCTGTTTCTGGCGCTGAACTATTTTTCCAAGACGACCCTGAATGTCACCACGCTGACGTTCGCGAAGTTGTCGCTCGCGCTGGGCGCGACGTTCCTGCGCCTGTCGGTGGCGTATATTTTTTCGCTTGCCGCGGCGTTCTTTCTGGTGTTCCTTATTTATTACAGTCCCCGGGCGGAAGAGATCCTGTTGCCGCTGTACGATATTACTGAATCCGTCCCGACGCTGGCTTTTTTCCCGGTCATTATTCTGCTGTTCATTCGATTTGGTTTTTTCAACGGAGCGGCGATCTTCATTTTGTTTTTAAGCATGCTGTGGAACATTGTTTTCAGCCTGGTCGGCGGGCTCAGTACGATCCCCGCGGACCTGAAGTCCGCGGCTGAAGTCTTCGGCATCCGCGGGTGGATGTTCGTTAAAAAGGTGCTGTTGCCGGCGCTGGTCCCGCAACTGGTGACCGGGTCGCTGCTTGCATGGGCGCAGGGATGGAACATCATCATCGTGGCCGAGGTCTTGCATACGTATATTCCTGGCGGAACGCCCGCGCAGGACGTCTTTGGCATCGGCAGCGCCCTGGTGAACGCCTCCGCCTCAGGACAGAGTAACGTATTTTTTGTCGCCATCCTGCTGATGATCCTCGCCATCGCCTTGCTCAACTTCCTGGTCTGGCAAAAACTTCTTCAATATGCCGAACGGTACAAATTCGATTAAAAATATCATCGTTTTCGACCATGTCGGCAAGGTGTTCGAGCCGGCCGGCGACGTGGCGCTCCGCGACGTCAGTTTTTCCGTGCGGCAAGGGGAGTTAGTGTCGCTGATCGGCGGCTCCGGCTGCGGGAAGTCGACAGTGCTGAAGATCATCGCCGGGCTCACCGAACCGTCCTCGGGCAGCGTGACGAAACCCGGCAAGGTTTCCATGGTGTTCCAGGCGGGCGCGCTGTTCCCGTGGCTGAGCGTGCTGGATAACGTCGCTATCGCGCTGGAGGCGAAGGGCGCGGCGAAGGAGCACGCCCGGAAGGAAAGTTTGAAATATCTCGAAATGGTCCGGCTTGGCGATTTCATCGGGAAGTTTCCGCGGGAGCTGTCCGGCGGCCAGCGCCAGCGCGTCGGCATCGCCCGGGCGTTGAGCGTTGATCCGGAAGTGCTGCTCCTCGACGAGCCGTTTGCCGCGCTGGATCAGAAGACCGTCGACGAAATGCACCAGGACCTGCTGCGGATCTGGAAGGAAACCGGGACGACTATTATTCTGGTGTCGCATCTGATCGCCGAAGCGGTTGCGCTGTCGGAGCGGGTACTGCTGATGAAAGCCGGGGTGATCGCGGGGGAATTTCCGATCACGATCCCGCGTCCGCGCCGGGAACAGGGGGCTGAGTTTTCGGCCGAGGTCATGAAGATTCGCCGGGAGTTCTTTAAATAGACCTTTGCTTTCAAGCCTCGTTTTGCTAGAGTAGGGAAGTATTTCATTGGGAGATCGTCTAACTTGCCCCGCCAAACTGTACGCAGTATGGAATGCTATTTATACATACTTAAAAATGATTGGAATAGGTACTATACTGGTATTACAGAATTGGCGCCGCAAAAGAGGTTAGTGAAGCATAATAGAGGTGATGTTTTTTCAACAAAATTTGGAAGGCCATGGCAGATCGTCTATGTTGAGAAACATGTTGATATGGCATCTGCGCGCAAGCGCGAGAAGCAGATCAAAAGTTGGCATGGCGGAGAAACTTTAAAAAGATTTCTAGGCAAAGCTGCGGGATCGTCTAATGGTAGGACATCGGCCTTTGGAGCCGAGTATCTTGGTTCGAATCCAAGTCCCGCAGCTTTGCCCGGAAAGAAAGGATCTAAGTTTGGCGGGGTGAAGTAGGACAGCGGCCTTTGAAGCCGTCAATCATGGTTCGAATCCATGTCTCCCTAGCAAATTTGAAGTAGTTTCGAACGTCGAAGAGCTTCTAAAAATTACTTATTATGGGAAAATATTCGGTTGATGACTTAAAAAAGATGATTCCAGGAGTGTCAGAAGAAAAATTTCTTGTAGTTATTTCAAAAGGAGTTTTAAAACTGAACGACGAAGAAATAAATACTATAACTTTTGTTTTCTTTCTTTGTTTATTAGCAGAGCTTAATATGGGCGCAGTTCTAACTGAGCCCTGGAAGCAGATAGAAAATATTTCTTCTTTTGAAAAAGTAAAAGAAGCAAAAAAGTTATTAAACGAATTTATAACTGATAAAAAATTTACTGAACCACCATTAGACGAAGTTCTTAAGGGTTTACCAAATGAAATTGCATCAAAAATTCGCGCAGTTGTTATCGACCGCTATCGAGATAAGTCAATACTTGATATGGATAATCTAAATACATTTGGTGATAAAATACTAGCGTATCAAGCTATTAAATCAAAAAATAATGTTACAAAAATTCTTTGGATATTAAAAGGAATGCGAGATGATATAAGTCATGGCAGAATTATGGAATTAAAATACGAAGGTCAATTGCTTGTTAATAGAAAAGTAAAAGAGAAGCTCCTTATTGATTACATGGAAGCTTTTAGTAATCCAGACCATACCAAGTCTAATTTAAGCAGTCATTTACAGTTTACAGAAGAGGAACATAGAGAGATACAAAGATTGCTTGGGATGTTATAGATTTTTAATCTCAAGTTATAGTCTTATTATAAGTCGACCGAGGTAACTCGATCAGGTGGGGCAAGTTTGAATTAGTATGGTACCGGCAGATTTTTATTCAATAGAAAATAGTTGTATAATTATAGTAAATATTATCTTTATAAAATTTATGACAACAATTCTTTTGGTGGGTATCGCGGGGGCGGTCATTAGTGCGATTACCGGAACGCTTTGGTATTCGAACGCAACTCCTATGGGGAGGTGGCATATGCAATACCTTGGTTTTGACCGATTATCGAATGAAGAGAAGGAAAAAATGATCGCCGACGCAAAGCCGAGGATGTGGAAAAGCTATTCCGCGCAAATGCTCCTTTCGTTTCTCACTTCCTTTTTTATCGCGTTCGTGACGAGCTATACCGTTCAGAACGGCGGACCGGCGAGCGCTGTCTTTTTTTATGTTCCGATGATCTGGATCGCGTTTACGGTGCCGGTGATCGGACAGAATATCCTGTGGGGGAGATCTAAGGGAAGCCTTGCATGGAAAAGATTCATCTCCGAAAGTTCCTACAACTTGATCACGTTTCTTATCATCGCTTCCGTAGCGGCTGCGGTGATCAAATAGAGGTTTTTTAGATCCGATACTCAGTGTGATATTAATTTGGGACGAAAGTTATCCGAGAAGGACGATTTTTACATATGAAGGCAAAAGTTGTACGAGTGAACGACACGATGCAAAAAGGATACCGGTATACTTTGACTGAGCCGATGGGGAAGCATTTTGATCCGCGATTCAAACCCGAGCTCACCCCGAAGCAAATGCTCGCGCTCGGTGTTTTCGGCGGCGTCTATATGCGCGACTGTGTTAAAGAGTTTCCGCGGGATTGGTTTACCAAAGCAAAGCTTCAAAAGAAAGGTACCTTTGAACATGATCCAAGGATCAATCTCTTCGGCGTGAATGCCAGTCAGCCGCTTTCGGTTTGGCGCAAGAAGGGCTGGATCTATAAAGATGATCCGCGCGGATGGTTCCAATGGTATTGCCGGTATTATTGCGGCCGCCGATCCGCTGATGACGACCGTCAGATCAAGCGATGGAGGGCTATAGCGCGCCATGTCGCGCAGCTCAAAAAGCATTGCCGGAAAGGGGACCGCTCCTGCCGGCCGGTGCAGCGCCAAGCGCTTTTGCACTGGGCATATGACAGCAGGAAAATATAGCTTTTTGAGCCTATAAGGCGCGGGCGTGTGTTACTATAAAAGGACTATGGCGAAGACGTCCCAGCATCAGCACATTGATCTTCAGGAGATCGCGCGGCAGGTTATGCGGGCGCGGGGGTTCGATCCGGATTTCCCTCCTCAGGTTCGCCGTCAGGTAAAGGGATTAAAAGCGCATGCATCGCGGGTTTCGCCGAATGTAGACATCCAAGATCTGCGCAAGCTTCCGTGGTCTTCAATCGACAATGACACATCGCGTGATCTGGACCAGATCGAAGTGGCTGAGCGATCGCGGAATGGCGATGTGAAAGTCAGGGTTGCGATCGCTGATCTCGATGTGTTCGTGGGCAAAGAGACGCCGATTGACGCTTACGCCGGCTTTGAGACCACGACGGTCTATGCGGGCGTCACAAATTTTCCGATGCTTCCGGAAGAGCTCTGTTACGATGCGTCTTCGCTGGTCGAGAATGCCGACCGGTTTGCGATCGTGACTGAGTTCGTTGTCCGGTCTGACGGCACGCTCCGTTCCGGAGATATTTATCGCGCGATCGTGCGGAATCATGCTCAGCTGACCTATGTCGCCGTGGGAAGGTGGCTTGAAGGAAAGGGACCGGTCCCGCCGAAGGCGAGCTCGCCGGCCATCCAGGCTCAGTTGAAGCTGCAGGATGCGGTTGCACAAAAACTGAAGCAGCGGCGCTATGAGCAGGGCGCGCTTTATGTGGAATCGATCGAGATCAGTCCGGTGTTCCAGCGAAATAAGATCGTTGATATTGTGAACCAGGAAAAGAGCCGCGCGACTGATCTTATCGAAGATTTTATGATCGCCGCGAACGGCGTTGTCGCTCGCAGATTGGAAGGGGTCTCTTCGATCCGCCGCGTAGTAAAAACGCCGCAACGCTGGGACCGAATCGTGAGCCTTGCCGCCGCTAACGGCAGCAAGCTTCCCGCCGCTCCCTCAAGCAAAGCGCTGAACCAATTCTTGTTAAAACGGAAAGCCGCCGACCCTGATCATTTTGCCGATCTTTCGTTGGCGGTGATCAAGCTGATCGGCCGGGGAGAATATGTCTTAGAACAAAAAGGAGGAAAGCGGCAGGGGCATTTTGGGCTTGCAGTGCAGGATTATGCGCACTCCACCGCACCGAACCGCCGCTTCGCCGATATGGTGACGCAGCGGCTGATCAAAGCGATGCTTGCCGGTAATCCCGCTCCGTATACGGATAGTGAACTTGCTGCGATCGCCCAGGACTGCACATTGAAAGAAGACCAGGCGAATCGCGTTGAGCGTGATATGTCAAAGCGGATCGCCGCGGTCGCGATGAGCCGGAGGATCGGCGAGGTTTTCAGCGCCGTGGTCACCGGCGTGAAGCCGCAGGGAACGTTCGTGCGCATCCTTCATCCTCACGTGGAGGGCATGTTGGTACAAGGCGGGGCAAGGCTTGATGTCGGCGATCGGTTGCAGGTGAAGCTGGTGCATACCGATATCGCGCGGGGATACATCGATTTTGCGGCGGTATAAGTTAGCACTCCGGTCCCATGACGGACGTTGTAAGGATATGATACGATGTTATTTATGGATGCACTTATTTTCGATAAAACAAAGACGGCATTAGTGGTGATCGATCTCCAGAAAGGGATCGTGAACCGGAATGTCGGGCCGCATACCTCGGCTGAGGTGGTAAAGAATGCGGCGTCGCTCGCCGACGTATTCCGGAAGAATGCCATGCCGGTGTTTTTGGTTCGTGTCACGCCTTCGTTTGACCGGAAAGATGCGTTGCATCCTGATGCGGACGCGCCGATGCCGGCGCATATGCCTCCGGCGGATTGGGCGGAGATCGTTCCCGAGATGGGACCGAAGGAAGGCGACTTTATCATCACCAAGCGTCAGTGGGGTGCATTTTATGGGACCGAGCTGGATCTCCAGATGCGCCGGCGCGGGATCACGACGATCGTGCTGTGCGGGATCTCGACGAACATCGGCGTTGAAAGCACGGCGCGAGCGGCGTACGAGCTTGGGTATCATCAGGTCTTCGCCGAAGATGCGACCGCGGCGTTATCCGCCGAAGAGCATTCTTTCACCATGGCGCATATCTTTCCGCGCATGGGCAAAGTTCGTTCCACGGCGGATATTCTAACGGCCATTCACTAAAATGTTCAGCGCATTCTTTAAAAGTAAATTCACGCTGGTAACCTTTGGTCTTGCGGCGGTTGTCGCAGGGACTCTTTTTTTGGCTCAAGGAGCTCATATTACGGTTCTGACCGCCGACGAGTATCCTCAGACGGGGATCGTGAATCCCGATCTCGCGGCTTTGGCCGCGGCATCGATCACGCCGATGTATCTGGTTCCAATGACGCCGGTCGACAAAGTTTCCTATGATGCGAACATGCTGTCCCTTGCGAACCTTTCCCGGTCAGAGCTCAAAGCCTATTACGCGACCGCAACCTCGACCGCGACGACCACGGTGCAAAAGCCGTTATGGCCGGTGACGACCGCACCTTACCCGCTCGCGGGAGCGCTTCTGCCGTCCCATCGTATCGTGGCGTATTATGGAAATTTGGCGACGACGCAGCTGGGGGTCCTGGGGCGTTATCCGGTCCCGCAGATGCTCGATATGCTCGCAAGCACGACCGCGCAGTGGGCTGCCGCTGATCCGTCAACGCCGGTCATCCCCGCGTTCGATTATATTGTGGTGACCGCGCAGGGGCAGCCGGGAGCGGACGGGAAATACCGGCTCCGCATGCCTGATTCAGAGATTGACAAAGTTCTTCGCCTTGCCGGGCAGGCACATGCCATTGTGATCCTCGACATCCAGGTCGGACTGAGCACGGTCCAGGATGAGCTGCCGCTGTTAAAAAAGTATCTGGAACTGCCGCAGGTGCATGTGGCGCTTGACCCGGAATTTGCGATGCATAACGGCATGGCGCCTGAGACCGTCATCGGAACGTTGGATGCGTCCGATATCAATTATGCGGCGAACTACCTTGCGCAGATCGTTCAGGAATATCACCTGCCGCCGAAGGTGCTGATCGTTCATCGGTTCACTGAACATATGATAACGAACCCCGAAAAGATCACGCCGCTGCCGGAAGTGCAGATCGTTGTGGATATGGATGGCTTCGGCTCGCCGGCGAAGAAAGAAGGGACCTATGATTCAGTGATCGTCCCCGAACCGATCCAGTTCACCGGTTTTAAACTTTTCTACATCAACGATGTTGATGCCGGTCATATGATGAACCCTTCGGAAGTGCTGAAATTGAGCCCGCAGCCGAGCTTCATCCAGTATCAATAGCGGAAGAGGTTATTAGGCCTTGTTGATCACGACCTTCTCGACCGTGAATACTTCGCCCAGGTTATAGCGGCTTGAAAAGCTGACGTCCTTGCTGTTGATGAAGTACGGATCGCGCATGATATACCCGTTCGCGTCGCGGCCGGTCAGGACGATAAAGTGCGTTCCGCCGAAGACGTTCAGGCCGAGGATCACCGGATTGCCGGTTGCAAGCGTTGCATTAATGGTCGCGCCGACCCGGGATGCGGTGACGCCGTCCACATTGATGGTATAGAGAAGATAGGCCGGATAATAGGATGCGAAATTGTTCGGATCGGCATCGATCGTCGCCGGCGTGACATCCCGGTAGCCGTAATGGGTCATGACCATCGCCATTGAGGTGACCAGGCACCCGGCGTCGGCAAGCGTATATTTTGTTCCGTTGAGCGATTGATCGCCCCACGCCGCATCGCGCTGATTGTAGTAGCATCCCCATGAATCGCAATTCGTTTGGTCGAGGAGAAGGCCTTTCGCGCCGGCGTTGGCGGCGAATGCAGAAAAGCTCGCGAGCTGCGCTTTTGCCTCAGAGAGGAGGGCTTGGTATTTTGATTCCTGACTGTTCGTTTGGACTAAGAGCTGGTCTTTGGCGCTTTTATTTGCGACGAGGTCGGCCTGCTGATTGATCAGGGCCTGTTTTTGATAGGAGAGCGTTGCCTGTTTTTGTTTGCTTGCCGTCTGGGAGTCCGCAAGCTGCGTGCCGAGGTTTTGCAGGGTCTGTACTTTGTTTTGGATCGCCCCCTGGATCTTGATCAATGCGTCGATGTTATTCCATGCGTCGGAAAGCGACCCCGAGATAAGGAGCTGTTCAAGCGGGGATTGCTCATCAGCTTTTTGAAGGCTGCGGATATAAACGGCGAGCGCCTGCTGATCGGTCTCGATCGTTTGCTGGGTGTCGGCGATGTCGGCGCTGTATTGCTGGATCTGAATACTGGTGATATTGATCTGGCTTTGCGTGATGGAGATCTGAGCCTGTACCTTATTGCGCTGGATCGTCAGTGCGTTGATCGCATCCTGAAGCGTTTTTTTATCGGCGCCGATCTTGGTCAGCTGCGTTTCGTAATCGGCGATCTGCTGGTTCAGGGCCTGGACCTTCGCCGTATTCGCATCAAGCTGGCTTTGAAGCGTTGTGGTGCTCGTCGTGCTATCGGCATGAGCCTGCGGCACCTGCGGCCAGGGGGCTATACCGATGACGCCCGTGAGAATGCCGGCAAGAAGGAGCGTTATCCCGTGTTTATGCCGTTTTTGCATGCGATCCATAATACCTTATTATACCAAACTTTTCCTCCCTTCCCGCAAGTAAAAAACAGACTCGCGCAAGCGCTGTGGATAGGCCCGTTCTTGACCGGCACCGCATACTTAGTTAAGATACTTATGTATTTATGCCAGTGCAGTCTTTTTATGCCTGACCGGAAAAAGATCATTGAAGATATCGTGACGAACATCCATGTGATGAAGCATACGCTTCAGCCGCATCTGTTCCGTTCGGTCGGACAAACGCACGTTACCCCTTCTCAGCTTTTTGCGCTGATGCTGATCGAGCATGAAGAGGAAATAGGCGTCAAAGAGCTCGCGCAGCGGCTCGCCATATCTTCGAGCGCGGCAACGCAGCTCGTTGACGGGCTTGTGAAAGGAGGATATGCCCTGAGAAAAGCCGATCCCCGGGACGGCCGCGCGCTCCATATTGTGTTATCGCGAAAAGGGGAAAAACAGCTCTCGGTCCTGTGGAAAAAGCGCATGCAGCTCATGGGGGCTTTGTTCCGGGCGTTGAGCACTAGGGAATTGCTGGCCTATCGCTCGCTTCAGAAAAAAATACTTTCGCGCCTGACGTCCTAATACTATGCATATCAATTCACGACAATTTACGCTTTTGGCGCTCATTGCTGCGACCGCGATCATCGCGGCCGCCTTCTGGGCTTTTTCAGGCGCGCTTCTTCCGTCGTCCGCCGTGCATACGGTGACGGTGACGCGCGGCGACCTCACTGAGGTGGTCACCGCAACCGGTCCCGTAACGCCGGTTCAGAGCGTTGATCTTGCATTTCAGATCGGCGGGAGCATCCGTACGGTAGACGCGAATGTCGGAATGCAGGTGGCGGCAGGTCAACAGGTCGCAACGCTGGATAGCACTGATCTGCAGGCGCAGCTTGATAAGGCGAAAGCAGATCTTGCCACGCAGCAGGCGATCCTGCATACCGACCAGGTCACCTTGGCGAACCATTATACGAGCGTGATCACCGCGTTGAACGATGCCTTTGCCAAAACGAACGACGCGGTCCGCAATCAGATTGATAATCTTTTCATCAACGGGGAAACCGATACGCCGAAATTGACGTTCATGACGTTCGATCTTTCCGCGCAGACGGCGGCTGAAGGCGGCAGATTGCACGCGCAATCCGAACTTGATACCTGGCGCTCTGAGCTCGACGCCCTTTCCGCCTCTCAGCCTGAGACTGCGCTCTATGCGGCGCTCCAGAACGGCCAAGAGCATATGCAAACGATCCGGGGCTTTCTCAGTTCTGTAAGCGATGCGTTGAACAAGTATTACGGGATCAGCCAGAGCCAAGCTGATACTGCGAAGGGCTATTTGGCGACGGCTACCAGCGAGGTGAACGCGGCGATCACAGAAACGATCGCGGAGCAGCAGGCGATCGATGCTCAGCAGGCCGCCATCGCGGCGCAGCAGGCGAATATCTCGTCATACGATGCGAACGTTCAGACGATCACGGCGCAGCTTTCGAAGACCGTGCTTGCTTCGCCGATCAGCGGCGTGGTATCCGTTCAGAATGCGAAAGTCGGCCAGATCGCGGCTCCGAACGCGGTCATCGCCACGATCATCTCTTCGGCGCAGTTCCAGATCGAAGCCTATGTTCCCGAGACCGATATCGCCAAGGTTGCGGTCGGTGACGCCGCCTCAACGACGCTTGACGCGTACGGGAACGGAGCTGTGTTTCCGGGAAGGATCGTGAAGGTCGATCCGGCGGCAACGATCGTGCAGGGCGTGTCGCAATATAAGATCACAATGCTTTTTACCGCGTTCGATCCCCGCATTAAAGCTGGCATGAACGGCAACATCGCGATCACGACCGCCCATCGATCTCAGGTCTTGGTCATTCCTCAGGATTCCGTTATTTTAAAGAACGGTGCGCCGACCGTGCTCGTCGATGCCGGTCAAGGAACTATGGAGGAACGAGCGGTGCAGTTGGGAGTTTCAGGAAGCAATGGGATGGTCGAAGTGATCTCAGGACTGACCGAGGGCGAGCAGATCGCCGGTTTCGGTAATCCGCAATACGAACGAATGTAATAGTGATATGCCACACGATCACACCACAACAGAAACGCTTCTTCGCGAAGAGAAAAAAGTTCTCTCGGAGATCAAGGCCGAAGAAAAGATGCTCGCACGGATCTTGCGCAACATATGGGTTATCGCAGGGATCACGATCCTTGTATGCGCGGGGATCGTTGCCGGAGCCTTATATTGGAATGCGCTCCAGAGCCGGGTGTATATTGAGAACGCAGTGGTCACTGCGACCGAGACCGATCTTGCTCCGCAAGGGCCCGGCATTCTTCAGCAGATTTTTGTAAAAGAAGGGGACACGGTGCCGACCAATGCGGTAGTCGCGCGCGTCGGAAATGAGCTGATCAAGACCACTGAAGCGGGAACTATCATCAGCGTGAACGCCGCCATCGGGAAACTTTTTAATCCGGGGGAAACCGTTGTGGGCATGATCGGGAGCGAAGAGCTTCGGGTCGTGGGTCATTTGGATGAGGATAAGGGATTGCAGTATGTTCATGTCGGCCAGGCGGCGGTGTTTACGGTCGACGCGTTCAGTTCCAAGGAATATTACGGCGTTGTCGACGAGGTGAGCCCGTCATCGCGGCAGGGCGATGTGGTCTTCAATATCTCCGATCAGCGGCAAACCAATCAATTCGATGTGAAGATCCGTTTTGACGCCGCTCAATATCCGGAACTGAAGAACGGCATGTCCGCAAAGATCTGGATCTATAAATGAGCACCGAGCGGTCTCTCGCGCAGAATACGCAGGATTCGTCCGCCGACCGATCGCTTCGGTGGTGGGTTTTGGTTACGGTCATTCTCGGGACCTTTCTGGGGAGGCTTGATCAGACGATCGTAAACCTCGCCCTTCCGAAGATCATCATTGATTTCAATATTTCCGTTTCCGCGGCAGGGTGGATCGCGACCGCGTATATCCTTGCGAACGCGGTTTTTGTGCCGGTATGGGGCAAACTCGGCGATACGATCGGAAGGAAGAAGGTCTATGTGATGGGATTCATCGGATTTTTATTCGGATCTGCGTTGGCCGGATTTGCGTGGAACCTGACCTCCATGATCGGATTCCGGATCCTTCAGGCGATCGCCGGATCGGCAGATTATCCGACGGCGATGGCGATCCTGACCATTACCTTTACCGATATGAAAGAGCGGGCGCAGGTATTGGGATTGTGGTCGTCTTCGTTCGCGGCCGCGTCCGTGTTCGGCCCGCTGATCGGCGGATTTTTGATCGACTCATTCGGGTGGCGGTCGATCTTTCTCGTGAACATCCCCGTCGGCCTCCTCGGTCTTTTTATGGCGTTGAAATTCATCGACGAATCGGTGTCGGATAACGAGAGCCATTATTTCGATTGGTGGGGATCGCTTACGCTGGGCGGCTCATTAGCCACGCTGGTCCTGGTGCTTGACCAGGGAGCGACCTGGGGATGGCTCTCGACGAACAGCGTTCTATGTTACGCCTCCAGCATTCTTCTGTTTCTCGCGTTCCTGTATGTTGAACAGCGCGCTCCGGAGCCGATCATCGACCTGAAGTTCTTTAAGATCAACGCCTTTGTTACGACCTTGGTGAACAGTTTCATTGTCTTTATGGGTATGATGGGAAGCGTTTTTTTGATCCCGATATTTGCGGAAACGTTTTTGGGATTCAATGCGACCCAAACCGGGTATCTTTTTATGCCGATGGCTTTTGCGATCATGATCGCGGCGCCGCTGGGAGGCAGTTTGACCGGCAAGGTCCAGTCCCGGTTCGTGATCATGGGAAGCACGCTGGTCGCGGCGTTCGGCGTCTATCTCTTTTCCTATCTTGATCCGCGCTCGAGCGCGCTGGCGATCATTGTTCCGCTTGCGATCATGGCGTTCGGGATCGGCTTCGGCATGGCGCCGCGTACGAATATCGTGGCATCGTCGGTCCCTCCGCAGGAGATCGGCAGCGCATCGGCGATCCTTGCCTTGGTCAGGAACATCGCCGGGGCGTTCGGGATCGCGTTATTCGGAACTTTATTGACCACGACGACCGGACAGAATGTCTTGCGGATCGCCCAGAACAGTCAGCTGAACCTCATGACGCCGGAAACGTACAAACAGTTCATCGGCCTTATTATATTGAAAGCGCAAGTATCGGCCTATGGGACGGTTTTTGCGGTGGCAGCCGCTCTGCTGGTTGTGGGTGCGATCTCTTCTTTGTGGATCAGAGTTGAAAAAGAGGAAAAAGGCGAGGATCTCTTTATGGAATGACCGCCGGCCGGGCGGGTAGCCGGGCCGCGCTGTTTTTGCCCCGGATGTGCATCAGGTGTCCTTCTGTACTACAATAAAAAGGACGGTTATTTTTTATGCCTATGAAGAAGATCATTATTGCGGGAGCCGGGTTCGGCGGATTGAAGACGGCGCTGCTGCTGCATGCCGAACTTTTGCGTCTGGGCTTGTTGGAAAAATATGAGATCGTTCTGATTGACCGAAACCCGTATCACACGTATACGCCGCTTTTATATGAAGCCGCGACGACCTCGAAAGAGTTCGTTGATCTGGCGGGGCTTGAGTCGGTCGTCACCTTCCCGATCTCTATGATCCTGAAAGGGAAGAAGATCACGTTCTTGGAGCGATCGATGAGCCGTATTGATCTGGAAAAAGGAGTGATCTCTTTTGTAAATCACGGCGACCTTCTCTTCGACTACGCAGTCCTTGCGCTCGGATCCGAGACGAATTATTTCAATATTCCCGGCATGGCAGAACATGCATTAACTTTAAAATCGTTCCGCGATGCAGTAGAGATCCGCGATGCGCTTTGGAACAAGATGGAGCAGCATGTCCGCGGCCTGCGTGTAGTGATCGGCGGCGGCGGATCGACCGGCGTGGAGCTTGCCGGTGAGGTGAGATTATGGCTGGAAGAGCTTGAACAGGAATTCAAAACCAACGGCAGCTCGGTGACCATCATCGAAGGGATGCCCACGGTCCTCGGCGGTTTTGCGCCGAAGATCGTAGCGAAAGTGATGAGTCGTCTTCAAAAGATCGGCGTTACGCTGATGACCCAAGAATTCATTCAGACCGTGAGTGCGACGGCCGCATCGTTGAAAAGCGGGAAAACCGTTCCGTTCGATGTTTTGATCTGGACCGGCGGCGTGAAGCCGTCCTCATTGACCGACCAGCTGCCGTTGCGCCGCGATAAGCGCGGGCACATTGATCCTTCGGACTCTATGGATTGCCCGGCCATATCTGACGGAATAAGCCTCCACGGGAGGATCTATGCCTTAGGGGATGCGACCTCTTTTTATCCGTCCGGCGCCGAGCGTCCGATCCCGATGACCGCGCAAACGGCCATCGGCCAGGCGAAAGTGGTTGCTCATAATCTTATTGAAGACATTGAGGCTGCGGAAGGAAGGCGCGCGAAGGGGTCATATGTTTCGTATACGCCGAAAGAATATCCCTATGTCATCCCGGTCGGCGGGAAATACGCGGTCGCGAAGATCGGCCCCCTGGTCCTTTCCGGTATCGCAGGATGGATCGTCAAATGTTTCGTTGAGCTCTATTATCTGCTGGGGGACGTTCTGCCGAACGGCCATGCCATGCGTATCTGGCTGAAGGGGCTCGGCATCTTTTTGCGCAACGATCGGCTGGGATAACGATCTTTTGGATGCTTCTTAAGACTTTGCCATGCGCGCCAGGGCGGCAAAGTCTTTTTTAAGCGCAGCGATCCGGCGTGCGTCATAGACCGCGACCGCCGGGTGGTATTGAATATTGATCAGGACCTCGCCGTATGGGAGCGAGGCTTTGAATGTTTTACCGTGGAGGGCGCCGATCGGTCCGCAGCGCTTTTCAAGCCCGTATTTTTCCATGATATAACGCATGGAAAAACGGCCCAGGGTCACGATGATCTTCGGCCGGATGATCGCGATCTGCCGGTCCAGGAACGGGGCATAGAGCGCAAGTTCTTTCGGCGTCGGATCGCGGTTGAACGGCGGGCGATCTTTGACGATATTGGTGATGTAAACGCCCGCGCGGTCGATCTTGGCGGATCGCAGAAGCTCGTCCAATACCTTTCCCGCCGCGCCGCAGAACGGACGGCCCGTTTTCGCTTCATTTCTGCCCGGCGCTTCGCCGATGAGCATGATCCGCGCATGATGGCTTCCTTCGCCGATCACGGGGAGGGTCTTATTTTTGATCCGTTCTTTATAGAGCGGTGACACGGTCAGATGGAGCACTTCATCGCGGATCTTTTTCAGGGATGCGGTTCGGTCGTTGGTCATGGTCTTTTTTTTGTTCGGACTGTCCGGTGCTTGAAGTATTCGACTTGCCGCAAGCGGCGCTGCGCCTCTTCTTTGGTCGCGTAGGCGCCGAAAGAGCGCTCTCCGGTCTCCGAAAGTACGACATATTTTCCTTTTATTTTCTTGATCATCGCAGTGGCGGGCTGAGGCCTTTGTCTTTAGTATAGGTTCTTTAAAAATTTCGCTCAATGCTTCGGTGAGGAAAGAGAAGGGGTCACGACGCTCCTGTCATTAAATGGTATATTGAATTATATGGCAGCATCAGACCCCGATCACATCATAGCTCCGCACACGCCGGAGCATCTGGGTAAAGAGCTCGCCGCGTCCGTGAAGCTTTCGTTCAATGAGCGGCAGGCCGCCGCCTTCATGAAAAAGACGCGGGAGACGTTCGTTCGGACCCGGAAGGTCTATCGCAGCTTGGCGCGCAATATCGACGCACGGACCCAGTATAATCAGGGATTGGAGGTCCTTTTGGATAATTTTTATATCGTTGACGCCGCGATCACCCAGCTTGCGTCGCGGTGGAAGGAGAAAGAATCGTTGCGCGTTCCGCAGATCGTGGATGCGGACGGGAAAACGCAGCTTCGCGTCTATATGATCGCGCGCGCGCTAGTGAAGCAGACCAACGGCGCGGTCGGACGGGAAGCGATCCTTTCTTTCTTGAAGGCGTATCAGCGGACCGCTCCGCTTTCGATCCGGGAGCTGGACATCTTTCCGGACATGCTCCGTTTCGCCCTGACCGAATCGATCGCGCGCTTTATTGAGACGAACCTCGCCACGCTGCAGGAAATGAAGGAGGCGGATCGCTGGTATGACCAGATCGTAAAGGCTGGCCGCCGCAAGAACGCCTTTGTGCATCTCAAGAAGATCACCTCGCGGCTTGCGGCGCAGTACAGTATCATCCCGCAGTCATTCGGTCTGCATTTACTGCATCGGCTTTCTCAGACGGGAAAGGAGGGCGGCATCCGTATCGTTAGCAAGTGGCTGAAGCTCTCCATTTCCAAGCACGGCGTCAGCCATGCACAGCTTGCGAGCATGAATTCGCGTACGGAGCGGGAACAGATGGCGATCATCGCCAGTGCGATCTCAAGCCTGCGGTACTTGGGGCAGGTGCGCTGGGACCGGGTTTCGCTCGAATTGAACATGATCGACGCGGTTCTTGCCAAGGACCCTGCCGGCGCATTTTTGCCGCTGACGGAGGAGACTCGTTCGTTCTACCGGCGGACGATCGTCAGGATCGCCGACCGGACCGGAACCCATGATATTGAAGTTGCGCGCGAAGCGGTGCGCCTTGCCCGGCATGCCGCGGATACGGTAGCGGGGAACAGCCCTCGGACCGGGCATGTCGGCTATTATCTCATTGATACCGGCATCGCCGATCTTGAGGCCGCGCTTTCTTATGAGCCCACTCCGCTGGAACGCCTCAGAGCTTTTATTCTGCGGCATGGAACCCGTGTTTATTTCAGCTTCATCGGCATCGCGATGCTTTTTTCGTTAGGGGCTCTTTTGGAGGCAAGCGATACGCTCCGGCTTTCTCCCGCTCCTTTTATTGCGATGCTCATCGCGGGCCTTTTGCTTTCATCCGAGGTCGCGACGGCGCTTGCGCACTTTATTTTCACTCGTGTTTTGAAACCGCGGCCGCTTCCGGCGCTTGATCTTCGCAGGGGAGTGGGCGAGGAGCGCCGCACGATCGTGGTGGTTCCGTCGATGTTTCGGGGCGGCGGGTTCGCAGAGAAGATAACCCGTCGGCTGGAAACGAACTTTATCGGAAATAACGATCCGAATATCTTTTATGCGCTGCTGATGGATTTTCGCGATGCCGATTCGGCTGACATGCCGGATGATGAGGATCGCGTCCGGGAGCTGGAAGAAGAGATCGCGGCGCTGAATAAACGGTATCCATCGGTTCCGCAGCGATTCTCTCTTTTTTACCGTTCCCGTAAATGGAACGCCGCTGAAGGATGTTTTATGGGGTGGGAGCGCAAGCGGGGTAAGCTCCGCGAGTTCAATGCGCTGTTGCGGGGGAAGACAACGACCTATAGCGGTGATGCCGCTGCGCGCGCCCGGGCATACGGGAATGTCCCGTATATCCTTACGCTTGATGAGGATACCGAACTGGTCCGTGATTCCGGAAAGATGCTGATCGGCACGATCGATCATCCGCTGAACCGTCCGGTCATTGATCCGGTGCGCGCGGTGGTGACGGAGGGATACGGTATCGTCCAGCCGCGTTCAGCGCTGCGGTTCCGCGACGGGAACGCTTCGGTCTTTTCGAGGCTTTTCGGAAATTTCCCCGGCGTGGATACTTATTCGTTGCTTATCTCCGATCTCCATCAAGATCTGTTCGGCGAAGGGATCTTCCACGGAAAAGGAGTGTATAACATTGATGCGATCGAAGCGACGATGGGAGACCGTATTCCGGAGAACACCGTTCTTTCGCATGATCTTTTAGAAGGATTATATGCGCGGGTGGGCATTGCAAGCGATGCACGTATCTTCGAGGGGTTTCCGGCGAATTACCGCGAGTATATGCAGCGTTCGCATCGATGGATCAGGGGTGATTGGCAGATCATCTCGTGGCTTTTCGGTTCCCGAGGGAGCGTATTTTCGCCGATCGGCCGCTATCGGATCTTCGATAATCTTCGCCGGAGCGTGCTTCCGATCGCGGCGGTAGGCGGGATCATCGGTGCCGCATGGACCGCGGCGTATGTATCGACGTGGAGCATTCTTATTTTTCTTGCCCTGGGATCAGGCCAGCTCATCTCGTCATTCCTGACCATCACTGAGCGGACGATCAACTGGCAAAGTTCCATGAGCGCTTTCGCCCGTTTTGAATCTATGGTGAGCGGATTCGTCATCGCACTGATCAAAACGGCCTTTCTCGGCATTTTTCTTTTGAATTATGCGGTTATCGCATTCGATGCGATCGTCCGCAGTATGTACCGTCTTTTTGTCTCCAAGCGGAGACTGCTCGAATGGCAGACCGCTTATGAGGCGCTCGCCCAGCGGAAGAACTCGCTTTTGGGATTCGTGCGGTTCATGTGGCGGAGCCTCTTTTTCACCGCAGCATTTTTCTTTATTGAAGTGCATGTCAGCGCATTGAGCGATCCGGCAGCGCTTGCATGGGTGGCGGCATGGCTTGCCGCTCCGTTCTTTGCCGTTTTGATCAGCGCAGAGCCGCGGCAGAAAGATCCGCTTTCAAAGCGTGAACGCCTTTATCTGCGGAAGATCGCGGCACGGACCCATTGGTTCTTTACCGATCTGGTGACGGAGCAGGACCATTGGCTTGTTCCGGACCATCTCCAGGAGGATCCTCCGAGCAAGCAGCATTCTCACGGCCCCGGCATGTCGCCGACCAATCTGGGCATGTATCTTCTCGGCATGTCCTGCGGCCGCGAGCTTGGATTTCTGTCGCTGGAGGAGTATCGCGATCGAATCGAACGGGCGTTCACAAGCCTGGAAAAGCTCGAGCTGTATCGCGGACATTTCTTTAACTGGTATGAATTGAAGGAACTGACCCCGCTGGCGCCCAAATATGTATCATCGGTCGACAGCGCAAACCTCGCCCTGTCCCTTCTGTCAGTGCATGCCGCTTTAAAGAGCAGTACTGCGGCTCCGGTCATCGATACGGAAACCTTCGAGGGGTTCCGCGCGCAGCTGATGGTCTTGCGGGATGGATGCGATACGGCATTGGCGGGGCCATTGGACCGGAACGAGCGCCCCCTGATCGAAGAGATCAAGGCGGCGAGCGGGGAATCCCTTTCATTGATCGGCAGGGCTTTTACCGAGGAGATCACGCCGCGCGGAAGCGATTTTATTTGGAGCGGAGTCGTGCATCGCTCCATTCAAATTCGGAATGCGCTTGAGACCTTGCGTCTTGAGGGGAAAAGCGAACGTTTTGAAGAGATATTCCTTGCGGTGCGCCATATGGAGGTCATTGCGGTCGCGCACCGCGATACCCTAGCGCATTATGTGGGATATGCGATGGTTCCCGTCGTTTCTTCGGTGGTCAGCAACAGCCGTTTGCATTCTTTGTATCTGAAACTGGCGGCATTCTTACAGAAGGTTCCGACGATCGATGCCCTGACCGACGGGCGCGTGCGGCGTGAGATCGAAGCGCTTGGCATGGATGAAGCGATCGCGCTTTCCGAACTTCCCCCTCCGGAGAAGGAACATGCGCGGGCATGGTATGCCGAAGTTCTGGAGCGCTTAGCTCTTGCCGAGCATAATGCCCGGGAGACCGCATACTCTCTTCATACGTCTGCGGAGAAGGCCGCTGCTTACGCGTACCGGATGGATTTTCGCTTCCTATATAACAAGGAGCGCGGATTGTTCCACATCGGATATAACCATACGACCGGCCGGCTCGACGAAGCGTTCTATGACCTCTTTGCCTCTGAGGCGAATTCGGCAAGCATCGTCAGTATCGCGAAAAACGATGTTTCGGAAAAACATTGGGGGTATCTGGGAAGAACGGTTGTAAAGAGCAGCGCCGGCGAAGCGGTGGTCGCCTCATGGGCAGGATCGCTTTTTGAATACCTGGGGACGCTGATCTATTTCGACGTCCCGGCCGAAAGCTTCTGGGGGACCTCGGCGCGGCATGCGATCGCCGCCCATCAATGGTTCGCGCGACGATACCGTATTCCATGGGGAATGGGCGAATCCGCATCCTCCCGCCAAGACGCCGAGCAGAATTACCATTATCAGGCATTTGGAGAGCCCTCGCTCGGATATAAGCGGGACCTTTCCGAATCGATCGTGGTTGCGCCGTATACCAGCGCGCTCGCCCTTTCGTTCGTTCCGCGCGCCGCGCTGATGAATTTCAAGCACCTGGAGCGCGCGGGCGGGTTTGGAAGATACGGATTTTATGACGCGATCGATTTTACGTTCGCGGAGCATCCCGCGAACCGGGAAGGAGGCGGCCGCCCTGCGCGGGTTTATTATGCGCATCATCAGGGCTTTATCCTTTCGTCGATCACGAACGTCCTTCGCGATAATTGGGTGCGGAAAATGATAGCCCGGGACCCAAGCATGGATGTCGCTTCGCAGTTATTTGAAGAAAAAATGCCGGAGAATATTCCGTTGGAACGCATCAGCGTTGTCGTGCCGCGCGTGACCAAAACCGCGGAGGCGCCGCCGGTCGTTGAAGCGCGTCGCCAGTATCTTCCTTGGCACACGAAGGAAACCGCGTCGATCTTTATTTCTTCCGATAAGTATCGGTCCCGGATCACGTCTGCCGGCGCGGGGGAGAGCTGTTTTGATGACGTCTATATTACCCGGCCATCCCGCGATATGCTGCGCGAATCGACCGGAACGTTCTTTTATCTGTATGACAAGGCTAAGAACCGGATCTGGTCGCCGACGTTCATGCCGACGAAAGATCCCGGCGAGAAACTCTCGGTTTCGGCGGGGGAGCAGCTTATGGTATTTGACCGCCATGCCGATCCGGTTACGTCGTCGCTTGTGGCGACTCCGCTCCCTCGTGAGAATGGCGAACTGCGTGAACTGACCGTTCTGAACACAGGCGATTCCGACCGGACGCTGACATTCGGGGTTTGCGCGGAGCTTTCGCTGTCCCGGATCTCTGACGGTGCGGCGAACGAGAACTATGAGCGCCTTTTTGTATCGACTGAAACACAGTGGGACGGTCAGGCGATCATCGCTTCGCGGCCTGACCCGCATGATCGAAGCCGCACGATCGTCGCCGGATTTCTTCTGGCGAGCGATGCGAAAATTTCCGATCTCCGTACGATCCGCGAGAAGGAGGTATTCTATGGTTCGCCCCGCCGCATTGCCGCGCCTCCGGTGCTTGCCGATCTGAGCCGCGCCGATCACGCATTCCCTGTACATACGCTCGACAGCGTTGCCGCATTCGCCGGAAGCGTCCGTTTGCGCCCGCATGAGTCCCGCCGCATTACGCTGGTGTCCGCCGCAGGATACTCAAAGGAGCAGGTTCTTGCGACCCTGCGGCGATACCGTGACCAAAAGAGCATCCGAAGAGTCATTGAAAATGCCGATCAGGAAGGTTCGCGCTTCTTATCTGACCTCGGGATCGTTTCACAGCAGGGGTCGGTCTATGGAACGCTTGCGTCGCTCGCGATCGCACGCATGCTGCATAACCGCGATCTGTCGCCCGCAGGGAAGCCGACGCGGCCTTGGGTCTCTCCGTTATGGAAAATGGGCATTTCGGGAGTGCGCCCGATCATCCTGCTCTCGGTGGGCGGGGTGACCGATCTTCCTATGGTCCGTCAGCTGCTGGGATGCCATGCGTATTTTGCGAAAAAAGGCATCCCGGTCGATATCGTGATCTTCAATACGCATGCGGGCGGCTATTTGAAAACATTTGAAGACGAGATCGAATTTCTTTTGAACGCGCAGACGCCGCCCGATCCGGCGACCGCAACGAGCAAGGTCTATCATGCCCGTGCCGAACAGCTTCGCGAAGATGAACGCACTGCGCTATTAAGCGCGGCGGCGATCCGCATCGATGCGAAAAAAGGATTTTTGACCGATGTGGTCGCTCAATTGCAGCGGGAGCACAACAAGGCGATCCCGCCTCAGCGCTTTGAGCCGCAGCGGGTTTCTTCGGGGAGCGTCTACGAGCCGATCATGCGCACTGATGTTTCAGCGCTTCAGTCGTTCAATGGGATCGGCGGTTATGATCCAAAGACCCGTGAATATGTGATCGAGCATACCCGCAAAGTACGCCCTCCACGCCCGTGGTCCAATATCATTTCGAATGACCGGATCGGGTTCATCGCGACCGATCGCGGCATGTCATTTACCTGGGCGCGGAACAGCCACGACAATAAACTGACCGTTGCTTATAATGATCCGCTTTCCGAATCAAGCGCTGAAGCCTTTTATGTGCGCGATGATGCATCGGGAGCATCGGCAAGCCTTACGCCGCTGTTCGGCCCTTCGAATGCGGAATACGAGGTGCGTTTCGGTGAGCAGACCTGCGCCTATCGGACGAGAGCGCTGGGGATCGATATGGAATTGACGATGTATCTTGATCCGGCCGAGGCCGTGAAATATTATCGCATCGCTTTCACGAATACCGGCGGCGTTGAAAAGCGCTTGTCCGTGTTCGGATATTTCGAGCTTTTATTGGGAAGTATGCCGAATGAAACGAAGAAACTTTTCTCGCTGACGGCGCATGCCGGAAAATCGATCGCCGCCGTCCAGAACTATCGCCATACATTCCTTGAAAGCCGGGCGGTTGCCGGAATTGTCGGCGGAGCCGATGTGATCAGCGGCAGCAGGGAGGAGTTCTTGGGCCGGTTCGGTGACGGGAGCGCCCCCGCTGCGTTAGCGAAAGCAACTCTGAGCGATGCGATCGATACCGGCGATGAGGCTGCCGCCTCATTCCAAAAGAAGCTCGTGATCCCGGCGGGCGGATCGGCGGTTACTACATTCTTCCTCGGGGAAACGACCGAACCGAATATCGATCATTTTATCCGTTCCGTTGCCGATGTTTTCGCAGCGGACCGTGCGCTTCGGGATGTCCGAACCGTTCCGGTTGCCCTGGCGCTTCCGGCGTTCGATCTGCCTGATAAGACATTGACGACGCTTATGAACCGTTTTCTGCCGCATCAGACCGTTATGTCGCGTATCCATGCGCGGCTCGGATTCTCTCAGATCGGCGGTGCGTTCGGATTCCGCGATCAGTTACAGGATGCGCTGGCGGCGCTTTGGTATGATCCGCAGTGGGCGCGGGAGCATATCCTCGCCTGTGCCGCCCATCAGTTCAGGGAGGGCGATGTCTTATCGTGGTGGATGCCGTATAACAATTTTGGAGCCCGTACGCTTCTGTCCGATCCGCAGTTGTGGCTTCCGTATGTGGCCCTGTCCTATGTCTCGTTTACCGGCGACCAGGCGATCCTTGATGAGGTCGTTCCGTATTTGGTCGGCGAGATCCCCGACTGGGAAGAAAGACCGAGCGTCACGAATGTGTTCGAAATAAGTTCTGAAAAAAGTTCGCTCTATGAGCATCTGATCCGCGCGGTTGAACACTCGCTAACCGCCGGTTCCCATGGATTGCCGCTGATGGGAACGGCCGATTGGAATGACTCCATGAATCGGGTAGGCAGCGAAGGCGCCGGTGAAAGCGTCTGGCTTGCATGGCTTACTGTCGCCGTATTGGATACCATGAGCAAAGTAACCGACGAACGAAAGGATCCCGACCGCGCTGCCCGATACCGGTCCCACGCTGAACAGTATCGCGCTGCGCTCGAGCAGGCGGGATGGGATGGCCGCTGGTACCGGCGTGCTTTTACCGATACCGGCGCGCTGGTCGGCAGCAATGGTTCGCGGGCATTCCGCCTTGATTCGATCGCGCAATCATGGGCGTATTTCACGAACGGAGCTTCCGATAAAACAAAAGAAGCGCTCCGGTCAGCGAAAGAAGTGCTTGGGATCTATGAAGGCCAGGTGCCTTTGGGCTGGCCGCCGTTATCACGAACCACGCTTGATCTGGGAACGATCTCCGATTATCCGCCGGGTGTCCGCGAGAATGCATCGCAGTATGATCATGCGGCGTTATGGCTTGCGCAGGCGCTGTTTGCGGTGGGCGATCCGGACGCCGGAAAACTGATCCTTGATGCGGTGAATCCTTTCCTTCGCAGTGAAACGCGCGAGAAAGCACTGGTCTATCAGGGAGAACCGTATGCGGTCGCTGCGGAGATCTATTCATCGCCGACCTATCCGGGCAGAGCGGGATGGACCTGGTATACCGCTTCGGCGGGTGCGTTCTATCGGACCGTGATCGAGTATCTTTTGGGTATGATGCGAAGCGGCCAGGCGCTCTCATTCTCGCCGTCGTTTCCTTCCGATTGGCGTTCGGCGCATGTCATGCTTCCGTTCGGATCGGCCCGGTATTCCATCGAGTACTCAGTGGAGGGCGGAAGCGTTTCATCGGTGGAAGTCCATTGTGATAAAGTTCTTTGCTCGGACGGCGTGGTAACGCTCGTCGATGATGCACAAGAGCATACGGTTCAGGTGAAGATCACGCACGCCTCGCAGGGAAAGAAGTGACGGCCGGTCAGCTGCTGATCCGATAGGCGATCCAAATGCCTGCGACGCCGCCGACGCCCGAAAAGAAGATCGCGGAAAAAGAAAGCAGGTCTCCGCCCCACAGAAGCGGAAGATATCCGCCGATCGTCGCGCCGATCACCATCCCTCCCCAAATGATCGTTTTGCGTTCCATGCACCCAGTATACCATGCGCGGAATACCGGCCGTTCATTTTTTGAACGATCCGTTTTTGGGCGTATACTTACGGTATGAAACGATCGGTATTCTTTTTTCTTATTGCCGCGGTCATGAGCGCGGGATATTTTGCATGGCTCTTTTTCTCTGCGCCCCGCATTTCCGTAACGGTTCCGATCGCCAGTGTTTCATATGTATGCGACGCCGGAAAAACGATCCAGGCGGATTATTATACGGGGGTTTCCCGGTCAGGCGCTCCCGGACAGCCTCCGGTCCCCGGCGGCAGCGTTCATATCGTTTTAAGCGACGGACGGGATCTGATACTGCCGCAGACGCTCTCCGCATCGGGCATCCGTTATTCCGACGGCGATCCGTCGGTGCCGGGAAACGAATCGATCGTTTTCTGGTCAAAAGGGAATACCGCGTTCGTTTTGGAACACAATAGCGATATGACCTATCGGGGATGTATTAAAGTCGTTCCTGACACGGGAGGAACGCCGCAGACCTATGAAAGCGGCTCGAATGGTTTTTCGATCAGGTATCCTGCGGGCTATACGGCCGATCAGACGTATGTGTATACGGAACTGGGCCCGAATACTTCGATCGCCGGCGTGAAGTTTACGATCCCTTCCGCTCTTGCCTCCGGAACGAACTTAAGTTCCGGATCATATATCTCAGTGGAAGAGATCCCGAATACGCACGAGTGTACCGCCGGTCTTTTTCTTCCGCCGGGCGTGAGATCGGGCGCTCCGCTCACGATAACCGATCAGGGGACGACCTATTCGGTCGCCAGTTCGACGGATGCGGCGGTGGGAAACCGCTATGAAGAGGATGTGTATGCGATCCCGGGAACGGATCCCTGCATCGCTGTCCGCTATTTCATTCATTGGAGCGTCCTTGAGAACTATCCGCAGGGGAGCGTCAATTCTTTCGATCGCGACTCGCTTCTTGCGCAATTTGATGCGGTCCGCCGGACGCTGACGCTGGGGCAGTGAGCTTTTTGCGCGCTCAGGGAAGGAGGACTATACTGGATACATATGTCCCGGAAATTCCTCATACGCTCCGCCGGCACGCTTCTTTTGATCGGAGCGGGGACGGTCCTTATTTTTGTGTTCCGCGCTTCAGCGCCATCCCGTTTCGCACCTGATTATCGCAATGGAACGTATTATATCAATGACCAGGCAGTGACGCTGGTCAACGGAGTCTCCGCGGTTCCTGCGGCTCCGGGATCCGCGGCTCAGATCGTGACGCGGTACTTTGGCAACGGGGTCTCCGCCGATCTCAACGGCGACGGGCGTCCTGATGCCGCTTTCCTGATTACACAGGATACCGGCGGAAGCGGTACGTTCTATTATATCGTTGCAGCGCTCAATACGCCGCAGGGCTATGAGGGATCCCGCGCTTTTTTCTTAGGAGATCGTATCGCTCCGCAACCGACCACGGTCACTGCGGACGGCACTATCATTGTGAACTATGCCGACCGGGCGCCGGGAGAAAGCTTTGCGGTAGCGCCGTCAGTGGGGACGAGCATCTATCTCCGGTTCGATCCCTCCTCTCTTTCATTTGAAGAAATAACGCCCGCTCATTCCTGATCTTACTTTTATTTTTATGCGATCACTTCGTACGATCTTACTTTCACTTTTCCTTATTTCTCTCGCCGGTCTGGCGTTCTCGGGCGTGCTGAGCTATCAGGAGCTCTGGGGCGGAACCGGGATCAGTTGTCCTGCGCCGGGGGCACCGGGAACGGTCGGGGGGTATCCCGCATGCGTCTATGGATTTTTTATGTACCTTCTGCTTGCGTTGATCGCGGGGCGGGGAGTAATGCTCTCCCGCCGCTGGTCAGAAAAAGGCGAACCACTTCCATGAGACGTTTCATTTTCAGTGCGCTGATCATAGCCATGATCGGCGGCGCGGGGTGGTATGGAGCCATGCTGCTTCAGACCACGTCATCCCTGAACCTTGCCGCAACCGCGTCGACGGCAGCTTCCTCGACGCAAACCACTACGGTTTCTGAGGCTCCCGCTCCAGCGCCGGATCCTTCTCTTACCTTTGGTTCGCCTCAGGCTCCGGTGTTCACGCAGAAACCGCGCATTCTTATCATTCCCGGCCATGAGCCTGATTACGGCGGCGCACAGTTCGGCTCGCTCAATGAACGGGATATGACGGCGGAATTAGGGGTTGATCTTCAGCAATTCTTGGACCAGGACCCGAACTATCAGGCGTTCATTACGCGAAGCGACACGGCATGGAACCCGACGTTCGCGAATTATTTTACAACGGACTGGAATGCGATCGTCGCCTGGGAAGCGGCCGCCCGGAAGAACGGCACCATGCTTGCTGCGCTGAAAGATTCACCGACACCGGCCATACAGCATAATGCCGCCGAAGCCGATGTGGCGCTCCGCTTGTACGGAGTTACAAAATGGGCGGACGAGAACAATATCGATCTGATGATCCATATCCATTTCAATGACTATCCGGGTCATCCTGACGGCGTTCCCGGAGAGTATTCCGGTGTCGTGATCTACACTCCGGCTGCCCAATATGACAACAGTTCAAGCACTCAGCCGATCGCCCAGGCAATGCTCCGCCGGCTTGCTCTTTATAATCCCATTGATGATCTGCCGATCGAATCCACGGGGATCGTTCAGGATCCGGAGCTTATTGCCATCGGCGCGAACAATACCGCCAAACCCGCCAGCATGCTCATTGAATATAATTATATTTATGAGCCCCAGTTCGTGAATTCCGCGGTCCGCTCCGTTGCATTGAAAGACCTCGCCTATCAGACCTATCTGGGATTGCAGGATTTCTATACGAACGCGCAAAATGTATCCGCGCTCACGAACTATTTTCCTGCGAACGTCTACCGCTGGACGACGCCGGTCAGCGATAACTCGGGTGACCCGAACGATGTCTACGCATTGCAAACCGCTTTGATCATGGACGGCGATTTTCCGCCTGCGCCCTTAACCGGGTACGATTGCCCGCACAGCGGCTTCTTCGGTACATGCACGCAAAACGCGGTTCAGGCGCTTCAGGCGAAATACGGGATCACCGGCGAGGACGCTTCAGGACCGCACACATTCGCATTGCTCCAAAAGATCTATAATGGAGAAATGACCCCGCGGTCATAAATTAAAATATCATTTGTATGGAAATTAAAGACAAGGTGATCGTTATTACGGGAGCATCACAGGGGATCGGCCGTGCGGCAGCGCTTCAGCTTGCCGAACAAGGCGCCCGGTTAGTTCTTGCCGCGCGTTCAGCGGATGCCTTGACCGAGCTTGCGAAGTCATTGCCGGATGCCATTGCGGTTCCGACGGATATGATCGATCCCGCTGCGATCCGCCGCCTCATTGAGAAAGCCGTGGAGCAGTATGGAAAGATCGACATTCTTATTAATAATGCAGGGAAGGGGATGTACGGCTCCTTGGAATCGATCCAACCGGACCAGTATCGGGAGATCATGGATCTGAATGTCTTTGGCCCCTTGATCGCCATGCAGGAAGTCATCCCGCATATGCGCGCAGCCGGCGGCGGGATGATCATCAATGTCAGCTCCCGTGTTTCCAAGAACTTCTTTCCGAACCTTTCGGCGTACGCCTCGACCAAATATGCCCTGAACGCTCTCTCATTGACCGCCCGCGAAGAATTAAAGCCCGATCATATCGTGGTCAGCGTTCTCCATCCGAAAATGACCGCGACTGATTTTGGGAAGAATGCGTTCCACGCAGAACCGTTCCGCGATGTCCGTCCCGGCGACCGGGCGCATATGCCGGTTGATACCGCTGAGGATGTCGCGAGAAAGCTCCTTGAGCTCATCCGGTCCGAAGACGCTGAGGCGGAACTGTAAAAGTTATGCCCCGAAGAGCCGTTTTTCTTGCCGGAGGAAAGGCGTATTATAATGATAAAGGTCCTTTAAGAAGGATATAATAATTAAGGTAATTTCTTATGAACGTACAAGAATTAAAAAAAGAGCTTGCCAAAGGCGAGCAGGTTGAGCTGATCGATGTTCGGGAAAAGGATGAGTTCGCGCAGGGCGACAAGATCCCGGGATCGAAGAACGTCCCGATGGGTCAGATGTTCGTGGATGCCGCCGGAGGGCGTCTTCCGAAAGACAAGAAGATCGTGACGATCTGCAAATCGGGGAAGCGGTGCGAGATCGTGGCCAATGAATTGAAGAAGAGCGGATACAACATTGAGCATCTCGAAGGCGGGGTCAATGCGTGGGAAACCGACGGTGCAGCTCACTCTTAAGGATCTTGGCGGCGCGGTACAAGAAATGTCTTGTTCTTATGACTAAGCTTTTTGCCGGCTCAGATACCGGTATTCGTGCCATACCAATACGATAATAAAGGCATCAAATGCGCTGAGCGCAAGAAGCCCCCAAAGATGCGTAAACGTGTACTGATAGAGCTGGTAGACGATAAAGAGCGCGAGGACGCCGATGGACAAAGGATATGACCAGAGCCGTTTTGTGAGAAGTCCGGCAACGATCAGGACCTTAATGATCCCATGGCTGAGCAGATAGAGCGCCGCAAAGAGGCGCGTCGATGAGGACAGGGTCGGAAGCAGGTGCCGGGCGAAATTGGCGACGAGGTCCTGCGGATCTTCCAGAAGTTCATGCTGCGTGAGAATGAGGATCAGGTGGTTCGTCGTGCCGTAAAAAACGAACGCAAGCCCGCCGATCAGCTCAAGGACGCCGTCGAGGGCCTTGAGGAGAACGCTGATCTCAAAGATGCGGTAGATGTTTTTTTCTTTCAGATGAAACATAGCTCTTTCGAAGAAATGCTATACTGATGATATAGGCATTATAATTAATATTCATCTTAATGACCATTGAAGGACTTATTTTTTACCTTTTGCTGCTCGACAGCCTGACCGCGAATGCGGTCGCCTGGTGGGGGGAGCAGTGGTATTCCCGCCATTTCCGCGTCAGTTCGCGGCTTTTCCCGGTAACGAAGGCATGGGCGCTGTACTATCTGATCCTGGTTTTGTGGGCCGGATCGTTGCTCTATCGCGCCGGGGCATTGGGATTCTAATAAAAATATCCGGCAAGACCGGATATTTTTATTGCGCTTCTTGCTCTTCTTTTTCTCCCGCTTTTTCTTCGGCTTCTTGCAGCCGCCGGGTGACATATTTCTTGAAGAAGTAATAGGCGGTGAAGATCAGGATGCCGCCGCCGACGATGTATTGGATCTTTTCAAGGATCGCTGAAGCGGTGCCGAATGCGCTTCCGAAGAAATAGCCGAGGAACAAAAGAGTGCCGTAGTGAGTGAGCGCGATCAATGATCCGTACAGAATGAAGGAATTGAACGGCATCTCTACCATGCCTGCGACGACGATCAGTCCCGCAGCGACGCCATAGGAGAGCTTGCTAAAGAACATCGTTTTGCCGGGATGATGGTTCCACAGCAGGCGGATATCTTCCATTTCAGCATCGGTAATGCCGAGGCGATGCAGTAATCGGCGAATGAAACTTGTTTTTGCGGTATATTTCCCGGTGACATAACACAGCACATCAACGGTGACATCGCGGAGCAGGAAAAAGACCAGAAGAATATACACATTAAAATACCCGAGTGACGCAAGGGTTCCCGCAATGAACGCGATGATCGGTCCTTCGACGAACGAAAGCGGCAGAAGGATCCAATAGCGGTAGGCGATAATAAGCGTTGAAATTGATCCGAGAGACATAATTTCAGTATACCATCGTAAAAAGATCCCGTCCCGGAGGTCGGGCATCCGCTCTTCAAAAATGGCAGTATTTGGTACACTGGATACATGGTTAAGATCACCGGGAACGACATTTGGCGCGACGGACAGCGGATCGGCTGGATCGAGAACAATTATATCCGCGCGCGGGACGGTAAAAGGCTCGGTTATTATTCGGGGAAATATATCTATGCCGAAAACGGGAGCAAGCTTGCCTTTATAGAGGGGGATTACCTTTGCTCCGAGACCGACCCCGCGAAAAAGGTCCGCCTTGAAACGATCAATGAAACCATCACCGGCGGTATTTTCCCGGAGATCTGCAAATGCACAGTGTATATTTTGCTTGGAAATTGATCTTCGGGTATACTATGGGCATATGAAAAAAACATCTTTTTTATTCGATGGCGCAATGGCGCTCGCGGTGATCACGACGCTTGTTTTCGTGACGATGTATGTGGCGTTTCAGCAGAATATTCGGCTTTCTGCGAACGATAATCAGGTGCAGCTTGCCGAATACTCGGCGAATTTACTTGCGCAGGGTCTTTCTCCGCAGGATGCGACCGGCCCGGCTCGCGTTGAGATCGCCCGCGATCTGGTCCCGTATATGATGGTCTATAGCGCGACCGATACGCTTCTTTCGACGGACGCAACTTTGAACGGCGCAGCACCTGTTCTTCCGAGCGGGGTTTTGGATGCGGCAAGTACGACCGGCGAGACGCGGATCACCTGGGAGCCTGAACAGGGCGTCCGCAGTGCGATCGTGGTGGTTCCGTATAACGGCGTGAGCTCCGGTTTTGTCGTCGTCGGAAAATCGCTTCGGGAATCGGAAACGCGCGACACCGAGATCTTCTCGATCATCTTCGTTGCATGGCTCCTTTCCCTCGGATATATCTTCGCACTCCCGTATCTGCTTCAATTCGTGAACGACATGCATAATCGCTAGCAAATGAGTGACAGCGGGTATTCAGAAAAAGCATCGTGCACCTTTCGGCGCACGATGCTCGTAATAAGGTGTATACGTAATTAGCAGCAGCCTTTCATCCTATGCCTATGCCGTTCCGATCCGCAGCAAAGTTCGTTTGGTCCTTCTTTCTTATTGGTACTTTTGCGCTTTTTGCCTATTGGAACAGTTATCAGAGCAATCAGCTTGCCTACGTCGTCCCGAGCGCTACGACCGGAACCACGCCTGCGCCCGCCGCACAGCAAACACCCCCCGTTCCGGCGGCGTCAAATCCTCCTTCTCAGTCTCCGACGGCATCAACGCCGGCCGCTCCGGCTCAGTCAGCCCCGGTATCACAGCCGGCACCGGCTCCGACCCCTACGCCAGCTCCTCAACCCGCACCGGCCCCAAAACCTGCCGGAATGTATAAAGACGGCACTTATACCGGCCCCTCGGTCTATGTTTATTACGGCAATGTGCAAGTTCAGGCAACGATCAGCGGCGGCAAGCTTACGGATGTCCAATTCTTAGACCATCCGCAGGACCGCTATACGTCAATTGCGATCAATGATTATGCGATGCCGATCCTTCAGCAGGAGGCCCTGCAGGCGCAAAGTGCGAATGTGAACGGCGTTTCCGGTGCAAGCGAGACCAGCGGCGGCTTCGTTCAGTCGCTGGGAGCGGCACTGGCTCAGGCAAAAAATTAATTTTTCTCCGTTTTATTATGTGGGATGATCTCTCCGCCGCAATTGAACAGTTTCTGAACACAACGACCATGTACCGGGTGGTCTTGTACTATCTTGCCTTTTTGCTGATCGCCGGCTTCGGCCTCAGTATGTTCGGTGTTCTTGCGTTTACGCCGGTCGCGCTCGTCGTTTCGACGATCCTGCTGCTGTTCACTTGCTGGACCATCAATACGATCACGGCCTACATCTTTGGCGGACCCCAGAACGTTGAATCAGTGTTCATTACGGCGTTCATTCTTGCGCTCATTATTACGCCGCCGGAAGCCTCTCATTACGCGACTGCACTTCCGATGCTTTTTTGGGCCGGAACGATCGCCATGGCCTCAAAGTTCATTTTTAGCATCGGAAAGAAGCATCTTTTCAATCCGGCAGCGTTCGCAGTCGCGACGACCGCCATTGTTCTGAACTTTACCGCAAGCTGGTGGGTAGGGAACCCGTGGATGCTTCCGTTCGTCCTGGTCGGCGTCCTCATTCTGCGGAAGATCCATCGCTGGGACCTGGGTACCGCTTTTTTCACCGCCGCTTTCCTGACCATCGTCGCATCAGGGGTTTTGCAGAATGCCTCACCGTTGGATATGCTTCCGCGCATCCTTTTGGAAACGCCGATCTTTTTCTTCACCTTCGTTATGATCACGGAGCCGCTGACGACGCCGCCGACGCGGCCGCTGCGGATCGCTTACGGCGTTTTGGTCGGCGTCTTGTTCGCCCCCGCGATGCATATCGGATCGCTGTATTCAACTCCTGAGCTGGCGCTTCTTGCCGGCAACCTTTTTTCCTATGCGGTAAGCCCGAAACAAAAACTCATCCTTAAATTAAAGGAACGGATCCCGATCGCGGGCTCGGTCTATGATTTTGTGTTCGAATCGCCGCAGCCCCTCCGCTTCGCTCCGGGGCAGTATATGGAATGGACCCTTGGCCATTATCATCCTGACAACCGCGGCATCCGCAGATACTTCACGATCGCGTCATCTCCGGCTGACCGCGAAGTGCGGCTGGGCGTGAAGTTCTATCAGTCTCCGAGCAGCTTTAAAAAAGCGCTGGGCGCATTATATCCCGGTGACGAGATCATCGCCTCCCATGTCGCGGGGGACTTTACGCTGCCTAAGGACGCGGGGCAGAAGCTCGCTTTTATCGCCGGCGGGATCGGTGTTACGCCGTTCCGGAGCATGATCAAGCATCTGATCGACCGGAATGAGCGGCGGAATATTGTCTTGCTCTATTCGAACCGTTCGCCGGCGGATATCGCCTATAAGGACATATTCGATCAGGCGCAGGAAAAACTGGGCATTGAAACGGTTTACGTCGTGAACGCGATTGATCCGAAATCGGTCCCTGCCTGGTGCAAAACGGGCATGATCAACGCGCAAATGATCGCCGAGGAGGTTCCGGATTACCGGGAGCGTACGTTCTACATCTCGGGCCCGCAAGTGATGGTGGATGCGTTCCGTTCAACGCTTCGCGCGATGGGGCTGAAGAAGCGGCAGATCAAGACCGATTTCTTCCCCGGTCTTGCATAAGGTCGTCCTGGCATTGGCGGTATCCGTTTGGTATAGTGAGGTATCATTATGATCTTTCTTATCGCATGTGCGACTGCGGCGGCGACGCTCCTGGGAGGCATGTTCGCCCTTCGTTTTCGCGACAAACTGCATCTTATCCTCGGGTTCAGCGCCGGAGCGCTTATCGGAGTCGCTTTTTTTGATCTTCTGCCGGAAGCGATCAATTTGGGATCGACCCAGTACGGCATCCCGACGGTCACCGCGACCGTCGCGCTCGGATTTCTGGTCTTTATGACGCTCGACCGTTCGGTGCACTTATATGCAAAGGATGATGAGTTCGATGCGCATAGCCATTCCCATCGGGGGAAATTGGGGGCGGGGAGCCTTTCCATTCACAGTTTTATGGACGGTCTTGCGATCGGTCTTGCATTCCATGTATCGGCTGCGATCGGCTGGATCGTGGCGACCGCCGTGCTCGTTCATGATTTCTCCGACGGCATCAATACCGTAAATTTGATATTAAAAGACCACGGAACGCCGCGCCAGGCGTTCCAGTGGCTTCTTACTGACGCGATCGCACCCGTTCTCGGCGTTCTTTCCACGCTCTTTTTCACGCTCCCCGAGGCGTCCCTCGGCCTGGTATTGGCCCTTTTCTGCGGATTCTTCCTGTATATCGGGGCGAGCGACCTTCTTCCTGAAAGCTATCATCAGCACCAAACTCATTGGGCAACGGTCATGACCGCGCTTGGCATGGCGGTCTTATATCTTGCGGTCCATTTTGCAAGCCTCTAAACGAGCCAAAAAGTGTTTACCGGGCAGTAAACCGCCGGAATCCTGATGTTTCGGTGCCCGTGCCCTGCTTATCGATCATATATCCCTCGAACCCTTTTAATCGTTCGATAAAATAGATCCCGCGTTCACCCATGGCAAAAGCCGCGGTCGCGAAACGATCGGCCTCATAAATGTTCTTTCCGATGACGGTCAGGCTTACGATCGCATTGGCGGGGGCATGCTGATGGACCGGATCATAGATATGCTCGCCGCGAACGTAGGTCCCGGACGTGGCGATGCCCTCATTTCCGCCCAGCAAGACCGTTTTGATGATCTGCGATCCGTCGAACGGATTCCTGATGCCGATCGACCAGGGGAGGATCTCTTTGTTCTTTCCGAATACCTGAATATCGCCGCCGACATCGACATAAAAGTTCGCATAGCCTTCCTTCCGCAGGATCTGCGCGGCGTTCCAGATCGCCCATCCTTTCACAAGACCTGAGGGGTCATATCCTTTTTGCGCAGTACGGATATCGAAGTAGCCCCCCGTTTCTCCCCGCGTTTGCTCCGAGAGAAGGAAGACGCGCCGCATATCATCGCTATAGTCGACTTCGGCGATCTCACCCCGATTGATCCTGGATATCTCGCTGGTCGTCTTATACGTGCTGAATTTCTCATCCACGTAATGGAAATAGGAGATCACCTTTTTGATCGATTCGGCGCGTGCATCCGCATCGACGATCTCTATGATGATCGGCATTCCCATCATGACGAGTGATTCTTTCATAAGGAGTGGTAAGTTTCGCTGCGGATATATCGTCCTGACAGCGAGGCTGATCCTACTGACCCGTTCCCGGAAGCGAGAGCGGCCGGATCTGAACGTCCTGCGCCTGGATACTGCCGTCGGTGTTTGTGGTACCGGTGATGACCACATGTGTTCCGACGCCGAGGTCCTGCAGCGTCCCGGCCGTCGTTTTCATGATCGGCGTCGCGGAATTCAGAAAAACGATCTTTGATCCCGTTGCCGCAGCCGGTGTCGTCGTGCTTCCATTCGAAAGCTGCACCGTGATGCTTTGCGACCCCGTCACAATAACATCTCCTGCCACCAGAGTCGTAGGAGTTCCTGCGGCCTCGCCCGCAAAACGCGACCCGCGTGCTCCGGCGGTAAAATTCCCAAATCTGCCAGTGGGGGAGTTCGCCGCCGCGGCACTGGAGCGCCCATAGAGCATGCCTCCATAAAATGCACCTCCCGCGATCACGATCGCCCCGATGATCCCGATAACCCATTTATTGTTCATAATATTAGTATTTTTATCTTTTTATATTATTCGTACCTCAATGCCTCGATCGGATTGAGACCTGCCGCACGGCGCGCCGGATAGTATCCGAATACGATCCCGATCGCCGCCGATACGCCGAATGCAAGAAGGATCGAGGGGAGCGAGACCTGAGTTTGCAGAACGCCGAAATATTGTATGAGGAAGGATATGCTCCATCCTAGCGCAATGCCTAGGGCGCCGCCGGTAAAGGTAAGCATGACCGCTTCCATCAGGAATTGCGTATTGATGTCCTTGCGTTTTGCGCCGACGGCTTTCCGCAATCCGATCTCGCGGGTCCGCTCGGTGACCGTGGTCAGCATCATGTTCATAATGCCGATCCCGCCGACGATCAGAGAGATGCCGGCAACCGCACCGAGGAGGATCGTGAGCGTCCCGGTCACATTGGAGGCGGTCGCCACGATATCCGACTGGTTCATGATGCTGAAATCAGCCAGGGTAGGATCGGCGATGGCGTGGCGCTGCAAAAGCAGGGTCGTGATCTGCTGCTGAACAGCGGTCATCACGCTCGTGTCCTGGGCTTGCACGCTGATCGTGCTGAGATATTGGTTGCCTGCCAGATAGCGCTGTGCGGTCGTAAGCGGGATGTAGATACGGTCATCCTGGCTTCCAAAGCCGGTTCCGCCTTTGGCGACCGTAACGCCGATAACGGTAAAATCGATATTATTGATGCGGATCGTTTGTCCGATCGGATCGGCTCCGGCGCCGAAAAGATCGTCGCGGGTCGTCGGGCCCAGAACGGCAACCTTTGAAAGACCAGTGAGATTCTGTGTCGTAATGAAATTGCCGGTATCGATCTCTACGTTCCGGACGGTCGGGTAGTTTGGATCAACGCCGATAACGCTTGTATTCGTGTTGGTACCCCGCGCATTGACCTGATAGCGTCCGTCTACTTCGGGAGCAACGGCGGCGACGCCGGGAACGCTTTGCGCGATCGCATCGGCATCCGCCTGCGTAAGCGATCGCGCACTGCCGCGTCCGGAGCTTACCTGAAATCCGGGTCCGCGCTGGGCGCCCGGCTGGATCAGGATCAGGTTCGAGCCGATCGATTGAATGCTTTGCTGGATGGAGTTTTGCGCGCCCTGTCCGATCGAGATCATGGCGATCACCGAGCTGATACCGATAACAATGCCGAGCATCGTCAGGCCGGTGCGCACCTTATTCGCTGAAAGCGCCGCATAGGTCTCTTGGAGCATGTCGAGTGTGGTCATGGATCTTTAGGAAATACTTGTTCGTTGTTTATGGTTCTTCGAATCTTCAAGGACTAAGCCGTCCCGGATATAAATGATCCGCTGGGCATATTCCGCAACATCCCGTTCGTGAGTGATCAGGACGATCGTCCGGCCGTACTCCTTATTGAGCCGCTGGAATGTTCCCAGGACGATCTCACCGGTCTTCGTATCAAGGTTGCCGGTCGGCTCATCGGCGAGGATCAGCGAAGGATCGTTCACGAGCGCTCGCGCGATCGCCACGCGCTGGATCTGGCCTCCGGACAGCTGATTTGAAAGGTTCGCATAATGCCCTTCATCCAGCCCCGCAGCATGCAGGGATCCTTTTGCTCTTCGCTCGCGTTCTTCCGCCGGGATCTGATCGTCATAAATGAGCGGCAGCATGACGTTCCGGAGAACGGTTGTTCGCGGGAGAAGATTAAATGATTGAAAAACGAATCCGATCTTGTTCTTGCGGATGTCCGCAAGTTCATCATCGCTCAGGGTCGATACGTCCTTCCCGTCGAGAAGATATTTCCCGCCGGTCGGGGTATCAAGCGCCCCGAGGATATGCATCAGCGTTGATTTACCCGAACCGGACGGGCCCATGATCGCAACGAACTCTCCATCCTGAATGGTGAAGCTGACGCCTTTGAGCGCCCGGAACGCCATGGTCGTGCCGGCCTGGTATGTTTTTTCTACGTTTTGGACGTCGATCATATGGTGTTACCCTCCAGGGCCCCGGCCGGCAAATCGGCCGCCAATGCTTGAAAGAAGACTTGGCGCCGCCGTCGCCGATGCTGCTGCGGCTCCGGTGACCGTACGCGTCACCACGTTTTGCCCTTCGCTCAAACCCGAGACGACCTCGGTTGACGCATCGTTCGAGAGGCCGGTTTGGATCGGCGTTTGGACCGGCGCAGGGGACGCGCCCGGCTGGGCGGTCGCAGCGTCCAGAACATCAACATAGGTCTGAGTGCCGCTGGTCTTGATCGCGCTATTCGGAACCAAGAGGACATTTTGCTTGACCGCAGTAACGATCGATGCGTTAACGCTCATGCTCGCTTTTACGCGCGTATCCTGAGTATCAAATGCGATCTCGATATTATACGTCACGACGCCCTGACTCACGGTGCCCAGGGCATCAATCTGCGTTACTTTTCCGGCGATAGTGAGATCGGGGATCGCGTCGAACGTAAGCGTCACTTGCTGGCCGAGAGCGACTTTCGCCGCATCCACTTCGTTCAGGGAAATGTCGGCGAGTTTTTGGTTCGTAATGATCGTTGCCGCCGCGGAGCCTGATGAGGCCGTATCGCCGGGGATCACATCGACTTTTGCAACGATCCCGCTCAGCGGCGCGGTGACTGTGTAATACGCAAGGTTGCTTTGCGCATCGGCAAGCGCGTTCTTACTTTGCTGCAGGGAAAGTTCCTGCGCCTGGATCGAAATGCCCGCATTTGTGATCGCATCCTTATCGCTTTGGATGCTGTTCGTAATGCCGAGCAGCGAGCTCACATGCGAATTGGTAAGTCCGGTATATGAGTTCAAGTTGCTCAAATAGGTATCCGCGAGCGCCTGCGGCTGAAGGTTTACATTCGTAAGGTTATCCTCGTACAGCTGGATCAAATTCGTAGAGCTTTTCACCGCATCAGCGATCGTTTTCGTCGTTGCGTAGGTTTCAGTGATCAGCGCGTCGATCGTCGTGCTCGCGGAGAACCGGCTTGCGGCTTTGTAATCATTGAACGCTTTGGTATATTCGGAGCGCGCTTCCTGGTATTTTGCCGCCGTGTCGGTACGGTACACATCGGCGGTCGTCGGGTCATATCGTTCGGATACGCTGGTAAAATAGTCGATGTTCAGCTGGTTCCCGCCGCCGAGGGTCCGGTCGCTGCCGTAGAGGATGTTTTGAAGGCCCGTCATGATCGTCGGCAGGTCAAGGAACGTGTTCGCAACATCGTTGAATCCGGTGTCGTAATCCTGGGCGAGGGTATTCTGGGCGGTCGCGGTGACGAGCGGAACCGAAGGATTCCCCGGACCGAGAAGCTTCTCAAGATTCAGTTCGGCATTGGAAAGGTTCAGCTGCGCGTCCCGAACGGTTTTGAGCGCGCTGGTGTTGTCGATCGTCATGATCACATCTCCGGTATGGATCGTTTGACCCGGCTGGACGTTCACGGAAAGGATCGTTCCGGAAACCTGCGGTTTCACATCAAGCTGGTTCGCAACCGCAACCTGTCCGCTTCCGCTCACCGAAGTGATCAGCGTTCCTTTTTGGACCGGCGCTGTTATATATTGTGTTTGCGTAGGCGTAGCGGTCGCTGCGCTATACAGCCGATAGCCGCCCCAAAGCAGCACGAGTCCGAGAACGGTGCTTAAAAAAATATGCGCACGAAGGAACGAACGAAGGCGGGCGAGCATAGGTGAGAGTATTACTTTTTAATTAGTGAGTAAGAACGGTTGTCGTGGAAGATGCGGAAACAGATGCAGGCGGGGAGGGGATCACGCGGATCAATCGCGCCATGATCTGTCCCTGGCTGTTCGGGTCGCCGACCACGACGACGAAGTCGTTGAGCCGAAGATCGCCGGTGGTAAGATCGTTCCGATACTTCCGGACAGCGGTATCGTCATCCGTGAGGAGCGCTTTTTCCACGCCGTCTTGGCCTGCGATCACGATCGAAGGAAGATCGATCTTGATCACGGTTCCGATCGCGCCGTATGAATTGGTGAAGCTCTGAGCGCTCACCCCGGGAATGGCTTCGGTCGTTTCTTCCCCGAAGGCTTTGAAATAATTCTCGCCCCATTCGGATGAGAATTCCGCTTTCCGGTATCCGACGAACATGCCTGCCTGGAAAATAAGGAGAGCAACGATAAGACCGCCGAGACCGTACACGGTTATTCTCAAAGCGCGCGACCGAAGCGGTCCCTGCGATGGCGTCGATGAAGAAGGTTTGTTTTCCATAGGGAGGAAGCGGTGTTAGTACCTATACTCTAGCATAACGATCCGCATGTTCTTAAGCGCGAGGATCATCGAGGCCAAAAAGGTTCCGACCGCGGAGAGCATGAAGACAACGCCCAACACCGGGATCGATTCGATGACCGTCATCACGAATTCCCTCCAGTACGTCGCCATTAACGATCCGTCCGAGAACAAAAGGGACGCATACTGGAAAACGCCTGTTCGCGCGAATTCCTGAGCGGTATAGTGGAACGCCGGAACCAGGGCTCCGAGCGAGGCAAGCGCAAGGGCCAAAAGGCCTGCAAGGCGGAATTTCGCCTGGCGCGCCCGTTCATGATCAATGCGATGCAGCACCGCGTGGTACAGCGCAGGGGACGGCTCGGCCTCGGTAAGCGCTAGGGTATGGCGGATAAAACGGTTCTTTTCCATATGCGTAAGTATACGTAGAAAGCGCTTATTTTGGTGCCTGCGTATGTAAAAGACCTTTCAGGGCGATCAGCGCGCGGCGATGCCGGCTTTTGACGGTATCCAGCGGCGCCTTGATGACCTCCCCGATCTCCTTGAAGGTCAGCCCTTCTGTATAATACAACGAAAGCACCTCCTGATATTTCACGGGAAGCGTATCGACCATGCCGCTCACTCTGCGCATATCTTCGGAGCGCGCGGCAAGCTCATCGGGCAGCGGGTCGGGGTCCATAAGACTGTCTTCGATCATATTCTCGCCTTCCTCGTTCTCAAAGTCGGAAAACGCGGGGTTTTTCCGCTTCCGCATATGATCGATCGCGGTGTTGCGGGCGATCCTGAACAGCCAGGCGCGGAAATTTTGTCCGCGCTTATATTTTTTGATATGCCGCCATACTTTGATAAAGGTCTCCTGGACGATATCTTCCGCATCGGTTCGATTGCGTACGAGGCGGTGAATATAGGCGTAGACGGGTTTGAGCGTCTGCTCAATAAGCATCGCAAGCGCCCGCTCGTTGCCGGCAAGATAGTCAGCGATCAGCTGTTCATCGGTAGCGTGTGTCATAGACGGCTGCACTATGCCAGAAGGAACACCGGATGTCCACCCGCTAGAGCGTCGTCAGGAACGTCTGGTAATCTTTGGCGAATAATTTTTCTCCGATCCGGAAGATACCGTCAGTAATGAAGTATGCCGCGAAGACGTCGATCGAATAATGGAGATGCCCGAGAAGTACGGCGACCGCAAAAATGATCGATGCCGCGATGAACGTATACCGAAGCCGCTTATGGTTCCAAAACATGAGCGCGATCAGAAAGGGAAGCCCGGTATGACCTGAAAAAAAGAGATCTGCCCCAAAGGTGAACTTATTGATAATGTTATTGCTTAACACGATCGCATGTTCCGGATAAGGGGCGATATGAGTTAATGAGATGAACATCGAACGGACAACGACCCAGAGCGCGATGCTTTTTAAAGCAAAGGGAATACGCTTTGGTTCGATGATCAGCAAGCATGCCACGAGCACCACGAAGATAAGAATACCCTGGACGAAGATCGGTTCCGTGTTCACAACCGGAATATTGCTTAAGATGATGTCGGTTACCGGATTGCTTGCGTGGATCGTCGCATAGGTTCCCGCAAAATAATTGATGACCAGGCTCAGCAGAAGGAAAATGACCGCGCCGATCGCCGAGATCACGATATCCGCCTGATTCCAGAAATCTTTTTGTGCCGCAATGAACTTTGCCATAGAAATGATTATTTACGGATATCGATGAAGTCCTTTGTGAACGGGCGCTTGAATACCAAGGTCCAGATATAGTTCACGCTGTAACGGAGCCCCATCGTCACCACGCCTTCTCCTTCCAAGCGTCGCCCGGAGGTGTACATCGGGAGCTGGAAAGTAAATACGACATCGCCGACCTCATTCAGGCGGCGGGCAATATCAGTATCCTCGCCGTAGAACTCAAAAGCAATATTGAACCCGCCGATCTTTTCCAGTGCGGACCGCCGCACCACGAAATTGCCGCCCTGGAGCATCGCTCCTTTCTTGAGGATAAAACGGTTCACGAGATAGCTCGCGTACCCCGCATAATAAAAGATCCGAACGCCGAGGTTCGTAATGAACGAAAGATCATGATAGATATACGGACCGCTGAATCCGACCAAATTCGGGTTCTGGTCGAACGCCGCGATCACTTTTTCGATCCATCCATGGGGAAGGACCGTGTCCGCGTCGATATTCGCGATCAATTCGCCGTGTGAAGCGGCAAAACCGGCCTGCCGCGCGGCAGACAATCCCTTCTTGTGCTCGTCGACCACCGTGACGCCCTTGAAGGAACTTGCGACCTTCTTGGTTCCGTCGGTGCTTGCGTTGTTTACGACGATCACCTCGACATCGTGCCGATGGCGCACTTCTTTCAAGACCGACTCCAGGCATGCTCCCACGTATTTTTCCTCATTATAAGCGGGAATGACAAAGCTCAGTTTCATAGTCATTATCTTACGTCTTTTTGTACCGTCTGTACAACTCCTCCCAGGTATCGGCGACGCGGGGGATGGCATAGCGCTCCACTGATCGGCGCGCGCCTTTGCTCAGGCGCGACCAGGTCTTTTTATTTTTCAGGATCCCGATCAAGGCGTTTGCCATCCCTTCCGCATCTCCCGGCTCCACGATAAACCCGTTCTCCGGAGTGATATATTCAGGCAAGGCCCGGGCGTTGACGCCGACGGCCGGTAATCCGCAGGCAAGGGCCTGCATCAGGGTCATACTTTGCGTTTCCGACGTGCTTGCGATCGCAAAAGCCCTTCCGGCGCGGTAGAGCTTCGCGAGAAGCGGCTTTTCAAGCGTACCCAAGAACCGGACATGCTGGACAACGTTCAGGTTCTTGGCAAGCATGCGCAGCTCATCGGCTCCGGCGCCATGGCCGGCAAGCGCAAGGACGACGTCGGGAACCTTTGCGCGCACCGCCGGCAGCGCACGGATAATAGTATCGATGTTCTTCTCCGCGGCGAGGCGGCCCGCGTAGACGATCGTGTTCGGCGACAGCTTCAATTTTTTGATCGTTTCTTCTTTTTCCTTTGCCTTGGCCACTTTTTCAGTGAAAAGATCGGTGTCGATCGGATTTGAAAGCGCCTGGTGCGGACGGACGAACCCGTTCGGGACCATTTCGGAAAAGACCGACTCGGACGGGGCGGTCACGAATTCGCAGGAATTGTAATACCAAACCGCATAGCGGAGCGCAAGCGATTTCGCCCACGGAAAGCGCACGGGAAGATAACGGACGAACTCGGTGATCGCCGTGTGGTTCGTGCCGATCACCGGAGTATGCGTCATCTTTCCGGCAAGGAGCGCCTCCAGCCCCACACCGAAGATAAGCTGCGTATGGATGATATCGGGCTTGATCTTCCGCATCTCCCGGAGGCTTCCTCCGATCGGAAGCACGAGCCTGGCTTGCCCGGTCGGGGAAGGAACCGAGAAAGAGGACAGGCGATGGATATGCACGTGCGGTCCGAGATCAAGCTCTTGCTGCAAAAGATTTCCTTTCCGGTAGTCCACAACGGAATATTGCGGAACAAAAAAATGGATCTCGTGTCCCCGCGCGGACAATGCTTTTGCGAGCGCAATAATAGAGTCAGCGATCCCGCTGAGCTCCGGAAAGAAATTATCTGAGAAAATGGCTATTTTCATCGATCGTGTTCGTACCTTTAGTGTAGCATTCCGGCGGTCGGGGCCGCTATTTTATTGAGGCGAATATTACTGCGTACTATACTGAGAGCATGGTTGTAAATGATTCGATCGGTGTCCGCCCATTTCCTCTGGCTGCGATAGGGGTGATCGTCTTGGTATGCGGTCTTTATTTTTTCACCCTTGCGGCTCCGTCCGGTCGTGCGCAAACCGAACAATTCACCGTGCCCCTTCATACGACAACGGGTCAAACGATCGATGCGCTGGCATCCGCGGGACTTATCAAGAACAAACTTGCGTTTCGCCTGGTGCAAATGGTCCGCGGGCCGATCAGGCCGGGCGGCTTCATGCTGTCATCCTCGATGAACGCCTGGCAGATCGCGGGCGCGCTCACCGGCACGCCGTCATTGGCATGGGTCGTGATCCCTGAAGGGCTTCGCAAAGAAGAGATCGCCGGGATCTTGGCGCAGGACCTTGGATGGGATGCGACCACGACCGCGCACTGGATCACGACTGACACGACGGCTCAATACGATTATACGGAAGGCGTGTATTTTCCGGACACGTATCTGATCCCGCGGACGGAATCGCCGGCGGCGGTCGCTCAGCGGCTGCAGCAGAAATTCGAGGAAGTGTTCGCTCCGTATGCCGGCGAAGCGCTCCGGCAGAACATCCGCTGGCCGACCGTGCTCCGTATCGCTTCGATCATCCAGCGTGAAGCGGCCGGGCCGGGCGATATGCCGCTCATCGCCGGTATTCTATGGAACCGTCTTTTACAAAATATGCCGCTCGATATCGATGCGACCGTCCAGTATGCGCGCGGCAATACCGGGAGCGGATGGTGGGCGCCGCTCGCGCCGGCGGATCTCAAGATCGATTCGCCGTACAATACGTATCTCCATACCGGACTGCCTCCGCTGCCGATCTGCAACCCGGGACTTGATGCGATCAATGCTGTGCTCCATCCGGCGCAAACAAGCTGTCTCTACTATCTGCATGATTCATCGGGCCAGATCCATTGCGCGGCGACTTACGCGGAACATAAGCAAAACATTGCGACCTATCTTTCGGGCGCAAAAAGCAATTAAATTGTATACTAAGGGTATATGACCTTTGAGGAATATCAAAAAGCGACCGCCGAGACCGCCGTTTATCCGAAGGAAGGCGACCGGGGCATTGTCTATACGACGCTTGGACTCGCGAGCGAAGCGGGAGAGGTGGCGGGGAAATATAAAAAGGTTATCCGGGACATGAACGGCAGGCTCAGCGATGAAGTGAAAAAAGAGATGGCCAAAGAGGTGGGCGATGTGCTCTGGTATGTTTCTCAAGTATGCGCCGAGCTCGGACTGCCCTTGGAAGATGTTGCGGCCGAGAACATCGCCAAACTTCGTTCGCGTAAAGAGCGGGGCCGTCTTGCCGGGAACGGCGATGACCGATAATTAATTTTAATAACTTGCATGAAAGGATTCGTAACCAATATTGAAAAAGCTTCGTTAGAGAATGAGAATTTTCGGAAGGTGCTGTATACCGCAAAGAACAGCCAGCTGGTCGTGATGAGCCTCAAGCCGGGCGAGGATATCGGCGAAGAAGTGCATCAGCTTGACCAGTTCATCCGCATTGAAGCGGGGACGGGGGCGACGGTATTGAACGGTGTCAGGCAGGATCTGAAAGACGGTTCGATCGTGCTTGTTCCGGCAGGTACGCGGCATAATATCATCAATACTTCGAGCGATGCCCCGATGAAGCTCTATACGCTTTATGCGCCGCCGAATCATCTCGACGGGATCGTTCACGTCACCAAAGCGGCTGCGGAAGCCGATGAAAAACACGATCATTTCGACGGGAAAACGACCGAAGCGGCCTAACGTATGAAAATTCTCATAGGACAAAAAGCTCCGTCATTCGCCTTACCGGACCAAGAGGGCACGATGCACTCGCTCGCTGATCTGAAAGGAAAGTGGGTGCTGCTCTATTTTTATCCCAAAGACAACACGCCGGGTTGTACGATCGAAGCGTGCGGGATCCGCGATTCCTTCCCGGACTTCCAAAAAGTGAAGGCGGTCGTTCTTGGCGTAAGCGCCGATCCGCCGCAAAGCCATGCCCGATTCATTGAAAAATACAACCTGCCGTTCACGCTCCTCTCGGATGAAAAACATGAAACCCTTCAGGCCTACGGCGTCTGGGGAAAGAAGAAGTTCATGGGCCGATCGTACGACGGCATCAGCCGCACTTCGTTCCTGATCGATCCCGAAGGGAAGATCGCAAAGATCTATGAAGAAGTGAAACCGGCCGGGCATGCGGAAGAGGTTCTGCAGGACCTGAAAACGCTCAAGGTCTAAGAAGATATGGTATACTGAGGGAAAGTCATTTCATCATTAACCTTATTACTACAATGAAATACGTACGCATATTACAAGTAACCGCGGTTTCGCTGCTGCTCGTTCCGGTCATGGCTTTTGCCCAGACGACCACCGGCACCACGACAACTGCTGCGCCGGCAACGACGACCGTTGCGACCACGACCGGACCGGTCCTGCCGACCGCCGCTTTGACGCCGGCAAGTCCGTTCTATTTCCTGACCCAGTGGGGTGAAGCGCTGCAGGAATTCTTCACGTTCAGTCCGGAAGCGAAAGCGCAGCTTGAACTGCAATTCGCTGCTCAGCGTATCGCGGAGATCAATACGATGATCCAGGATCAGGGGGCGAACGCACCGGGTATCGCAGTCGCTCAGGCGGGGCTCGCTGCAAATATTGCAAAAGCGAACACGGCGGTAACCCAAGTAAAGAGCTCCGGCGGGAATGTGGCCGCACTCGCGCAAAATCTCAGCCAGGCGATCACTCAGCAAAAGATCACGCTGCAGAACGTTTTCGCGGATGCGCAAGGAAAGGTTGTGGCGCAACAGACGGAACTTCAGCAGAAACTGCAGGAAGCGGACAGAGTAGGGAGCACGACCCAGGCGCAGGAGATCGCTCAGCAGCTCTCAAGCCTCCAGACCCAGAAAACAGCGCTTGTCCAGCATCAGGATAATGCCACGAAAGAGCTCTCTGACGCCGGCGACACCGTTGATACGAATTTGAACTCGGCATCGGCAAGCGATGCCCAGGGCGCGATCAATGATGTTCTGAATAACCGCGCCAATGCATTAGTGCAGAATCCCGCACTGAACCTTACGCTGGTTGACAAAGCGATCTCAGACGCGCAGGACATGCTGACAAAAGGAGATGACCAAGCCGCGACCGAGCTTGCAAAACAGGCAGCCGATGCGCTCGATCGCGCAAAGAACGCGGCAGAGCGCGTACAGGCTCCGGAAGTAGAAGCGGAGAGTTCCCGTGCGCTGCAACTGTTGCAGAAATACGGCGTTCAGCTGGCGAGCACGACGCTTCCGCAGCTCCCGCCTCCGGGAGAACTCGAGGGCGAAGGCATGGTTCCGAACCTCCAGGGCCAGCAGCCTCTGCAGAATGCGCCGCGGCCGGGTGAAGGCGAACAGCCAAATATACCGCTCCCGCCATCTTCCTCATCAACGCAAATGGCTCCGGTTCAAGGATTGAGGATCCTGAACTCGTCCGATCAGGGAGGAGAGGTCCCGCAGCAGAATACCTCAGATAACCAGCCGGGAGGAGATAACTAGCTCCCGCTACGGAAAAAGAACCGGCCGTCAGAGGGCCGGTTTTTTCTTGCGGAAACCGGGGGAAAAATGTATACTCTACACCATGTCACAAGCGAACGAAGTTATTGTCAGATTTGACGACGTATCCTTCGAATTCGGCCATAATCATCCGATCCTCAAGGAGGCGAAATTTTCGATCCGCCAAGGGACAAAGATCGCATTGATGGGGCAGAACGGCGCGGGGAAAACGACGATATTCAAATTGATCACCGGCGCGCTCTCTCCGGAAGAAGGTTCGATCAGCCTTGCGGACGGTCTGACGGTCGCGACAGCACGGCAGGTCATTCCGCGCGACCAGCTCGACCTTACGGTCCTTGAGTTCTTTTCCCGTTGCTTCTCTCAAAAGGTGTATGATATCGAACCGCGGATCGATAAGATCCTGAAGGTCGTGAACCTTCATGCGCCCCATGATCGCATCATCCGGTCATTTTCCGGAGGCCAGCAAGCGCGCCTGCTTCTCGCCTCGGCCTTGATCCAGGACCCCGATCTGCTGCTCCTTGATGAGCCGACCAACAACCTTGATCCCGCGGGGATCGCGCATCTCACGCAATTTTTGGTGGACTATACAAAGACCTGCCTGGTCATTTCCCACGACGCAGAATTCTTGAACGCATTTACGCACGGCGTGCTGTATCTCGATGTCTTCACTAAGAAGGTCGAGCAGTATACCGGCAATTATCACAATGTGGTTGCGGAGATCCAGGTCCGGATCGAACGCGAGCGTATGAAGAATGTGCGCCTTCAAAAGGACATCGCAAACCGGAAAGAGCAGGCGAACTTCTTTGCGCAGAAAGGAGGGCATATGCGCGACGTCGCCCGGAAAATGAAGGAGAAGATCGAAGAACTTGAAGAAGAGACCGTTGATGTCCGCCGTGAGGATAAAACGATCAGGCCGTTCGCCATCCAGGCGCAAGATGATCTCTTGGGGCCGATCCTCGAACTTTCCTCCGTTTCGATCATGAAGGCTCATAAGCCGGTTCAGAAGAAGGTTGCGATCGCGCTGAAAAAGAACGAACATTTATTGCTTGCGGGGCCGAACGGGATCGGAAAGACCACGCTTTTGGAAAAGCTTGCGAGCGGCCACGCAAAAGGGGAGCATATCGCCGAAGGCGTCCGCGTCGGTTATTACCGGCAGGATTTCTCCACGCTGAACTTTGACGACACGGTACATGATTCGCTGGCAGCCGTAACGAAAGATCATCTCGACTGGGGCATGACCGAAGAAAAGCTCCGGTCGGTCGCCGCGGGATTTTTATTGGATGACCAGCTGATGCGCGCAAAGATCGGAAGTCTTTCCGAGGGGCAAAAAGGATTGGTTGCGTTCGCGCGATTGGTCATGCAAAAACCGGGCCTTCTGATCCTTGATGAGCCGACGAACCACATCAATTTCCGCCACATTCCGGTGATCGCCAAAGCACTGGATTCTTATCAGGGAGCCATGGTCCTGGTCAGTCACGTTCCGGAGTTCGTCAAACAGATCCGCATCGATAAAAAGCTTGATCTTGAACAGCTCTAATAAAAAGACCCTCTTACTTTTGCAGGAGGATCTTTTTAATGCCGGCGAAAGCGAGGATTTCCTCCCTGCCGGTTCCGGTTTCCGAAACCATGATGCGGGCGGCGATTTCGATCAAAGCGCTGCGACGCGCCATGGCCGGAAGGCCTTTCCATCGCCGGCTCAGGAGGCTCCGGCAATGACTCGGGAAGCTTGCTGATCGGCAATGATTTTCTCAAAAGCCGTTCGATCGTACGAAGATCGCCGCGCTGATCAGGCGTCGCAAAGGAGATCGCGTGACCGGAGGCTCCGGCGCGGCCGGTGCGTCCGATCCGGTGCACATAGTCTTCAGCCTGCTGCGGGAGATCATAGTTAATGACCAGCTCAATATTAGTGACGTCGATGCCGCGGGCGGCGATGTCGGTCGCGATCAGAACACGGTAGCGGCCGTTCTTAAATCCTTCTAACGCATCCGTCCGCTGGTTCAATGAACGATTGGAATGCAATTCAGCGGCCGTATAGCCCGCAGCCCGGACGACCCGCGTGATCCTTTTTGCGGAGAACTTCATCCGTGTGAACACTAAAATGGAACCGTGGTATTCGGAAAGGATCTTATGGAGCAGCGCTGATTTTTGATTTCGCGGAACGACGAAGACCTCCTGGGTGACGTTGGTCGCCGCCGTTCCCTGAGGAACGACCTCGATCCGCACCGGGAGCTGCATGTAGCTGCTGGCGATCTGCATGATCGCCGGAGGCATGGTGGCCGAAAAAAGCATGGTCTGCCGCTGCGCGGGGACATGCTGGAGAATGCGCTTCAATTGAGGGGCGAATCCCATATCAAGCATGCGATCAGCCTCATCAAGCACCAGGACCGCAACCTTTGAAAAAGAGAGCGTGCGATGATCAAGATGATCGATAATGCGGCCGGGAGTGCCGATAACGATATCCGGGCCCCGTTGAATTTCAGCGATCTGACGTCCCATGGCTGTGCCGCCGATCAAAAGGGCGGTTTTGATGCCGAACTCTCCGCCGATCTTTTGAAGCGATTCACGGACCTGGATCGCGAGTTCCCGCGTCGGGAGCACGATCAAACCGTGCCCGCCGCCCTGAAGAGAACGCTGGATCATCGGGATGCCGAACGCAAGCGTCTTTCCTGTTCCGGTCTGAGCGATGCCGACCAGGTCTTTCCCTTCCAAAGCGGTCGGGATCGACCGTTCCTGAATAGGGGTCGGATGGACGTATTTATGTTTATGAAGAGAATTCAGAAGATTCGGCGCGATACCAAGTCCGGAGAACCCGCTTGAAGGCTGAGGCTGCATATGCTGCAGGATACCAGAAGCGGCGGGAGAATGCCAGGACATCATTTTTCAACATCTGAAAAATGGCGTATACTGGAGAACATATGAACGACACGACACCGAATAACGGTAAGCCAAAACTGAACGTTCCGGCAAAAATGCTGCCGGAGATCAAGCGGCCGGTCCATGACTGGCGCTCATCCGCGCATTGGCGCGTCTTCCGCATCATGGCCGAGTTCGTCGATGGGTTCCAATTCCTCGCTGATTTTAAAAAGACCGTAACCTTCTTCGGATCGGCGCGGTTCCCCGATACGGATCACTGGTATCAGGAAGCGCAAAAGCTTGCCCGGCTCTTGTCCCAGGAGGGCTATTCGATCGTGAGCGGCGGCGGCCCGGGTATTATGGAAGCGGGAAACCGCGGCGCCGTTGAAGGGCGCAAAGGGGACTCGATCGGCCTGAACATCCAGCTGCCGTATGAACAGCGTATCAATCCGTACGTCAAAAAACCGATCGGCTTCCATTATTTCTTTACCCGGAAAGTGATGCTCTCATATTCGGCGCAGGCCTATGTCTTTTTCCCAGGAGGATTCGGAACGTTCGATGAAGTGTTCGAGATCCTCGTGCTCATTCAAACGCATAAGATCTACAAAAAGATCCCGGTCGTCCTGATCGGGAAGGATTTTTGGGGAGCCGTTGATCAGTTTATCCGCACGACCATGCTTAATAAGTACCAGACGATCGATGAAGAAGATCTGGCGATCTATTCGATCGTCGATACGGCCGAGGAAGCGCTGAAGATCATCCGAACTTCCAAGCCGCGCAAAGATTAGCGCTTATTGTCCGTCCGGCACCTGATTGACGATCTGTCCCGCGGTGAACGCAGTAATATCGCCGAGAGCGGTCGTCAGGATACGCACCAAAGCCTCTTGGGAATTGAACGCGGTGTGGGGCGTAACTAACACGTTCGGCATCTGCATAAGCTCCTTGTTCAGCGCTACGGTCTGAAGCGCCTCTTCGCTCAAACCCTCCGGCGCCGATCCGCTCAGCGATGCTTTTGTCTCATTCTCTTCTTCAAGGACATCAAGCCCTGCGCCCGCCAGCTCTCCGCGTTTGAGCGCACTCACAAGCGCCCCGGTTTCGATCAATGCGCCGCGGGCGGTATTGATCACATACGCTCCTTTTTTCATAAAACCGATATTGTTCCTATTAAGCAAATGCTTGTTTTGAGGCGTATAGAGGCAATGGAATGTGATCACATCGGAACGTTTCAGAAGATCCTCAAAGGACACATAAGTAAAACCAAGTTCGGCGGCCGCTTTCGCATCAGGATAGGGATCGGCGGCGATCACATCCATCTCAAATCCCTTGCAGATCTTGATCATTTTTTTGCCGATCCGGCCGGTGCCGATGACCCCGATGGTCTTATGCGCGAGATCGACACCGCGGAGGTCGGCAAGCGCGAACGATCCGCTCCGTTTGATCTCATCGATCGCGCGGTATAGGTGACGGGTCAGATTAAGCAGAAGGCCGAAAGCAAACTCAGCAACCGTATTATCGCCATAGCCGGGCACATACAGCACCGCAATGCCGCGTTTCTTGCATTCAGCAAGATCGATATGGTCATAACCGGTCGAGCGTGTCGCGATACATTTCAGATCAGGGAAAGCGCTCAATGCCTGCGCATCAAGACGGGAGTTCACAAAGATCGACAGCACCTCAAGATCGCGCCGCTCCGGCAAAGATCCGGCGGTGATCCTTTCCTTTGAGAAGGACAGTTCATGGACGGGGAGCGCCGCAGTGATCTGGTCCTGCTCCCATCCCTCCAGTTCAAAAAATCCTATTTTCATAACGGTATTTTTTTAAAAATGATCTACTCTTTGATCGCTATCAGTATATCAGACACGTTCGCGCCTGTATTGCCGGTCCGTATGAAGTCTTTTGCTTTTTGAAAAAAGAAGTACGAGTTATTCTCTTGAGTTGCAAGATAGCGCGCGGGATCAAGGCGCAGCGATTCCGCCGCCCGGACCGTACGGACATCGCCGATCGCACCGCCGACATCGGTATTATCTTTTCCATCCGTATCGAACGAGATAAGACAATGTCCTTTTTTCAGATAGGGAAGCGCCGCAAGGACCAATTCCTGGTTCCGGCCGCCTTTTCCCGGTTTATGAATGAGCGCGACCGTGCTTTCGCCCCCATACAGCAGAACGGTTCTCGGCCGTTCTTTTGCAAGCGCCTTCGCGATCTTCGGCCCCAGATCTTTCGCCTCGCCGGCCAGCGTTGCGGTCTTAATGATCGCGCGATACCCGCGGCGCCGCGCTTCCGCTTTCATAGCGATGAGGGCCGTTTTATTCGAAACGACGATCTGATTGGTCACCTTGGTAAAATATTTCTTTTCCTTCGGCGTTTCAATGAGCGAAAGAGGCTGCAAATAGCATTTCTTCCAGATCAGGTATTTATTTAAAAGCTTTTTCGCATCCGCAATCGTGGTCGTATCCCGGACCGTCGGCCCCGAAGCAATGAACTCGATGTCATCGCCGGGAACATCGGAAAAGATGAGCGAGATCACGCGGGCGGGGTACGCATATTTGGCGAGCCAGCCGCCGCGCGCATACGAAAGATGTTTGCGGATCGTGTTCATTTCTTTGATCGGTACGCCGGCGGCGAACAGGCACCGGACGATCGTCACCTCATCCTGGCAGGTGAAGTTCCCCGGCTGGCAGAGAAGCGCGGATCCGCCCCCGGATACCAGGAACAAGACCAGGTCGTCCTTCCGCATATCCTTTAAAAGATTGATGATCTCGCGCGTCACATCGATGTTCGTTTCGGACATGAACGGGTGAGTGCCGACCAGCGACGTGATCCGATGAAGCTTTCTTCCCTGAACATCCAGAACGATCCCTCCCGCAAGCCGGTCGCCCAGAATGCGCTCGATTGTCGCGCCGGCCTCCAGCGCGCATTTTCCGATCCCGACGACGAAGACCCGTTTCACGCCTTTCAGTGATACTTTTTTCCCCTGAATGAACAGCTGATCGTCCCGGAAATCAACCGCATCTTTCACGACCTTCGTGGTTTCGATCGCATCCAATCCCGCCTCCAAAATACCCAGCGCATCCTTTCGCAAGGCGGTTTTTGCAAGCGTTGTATAGTTTTTTACTCTCATCGCCTTTATCATAACGCAGTTCGCACCGCTTCGCGACGAGCGCGCGGGGGATAACAAAAAACCGCACGAATGCGGTTTTTTTCTACTTTCTGAGCTGATTCTTGAGAATGCGCTTGCGGAGACGGAGGCTTTTCGGTGTGACCTCCAGCAATTCATCATCTCCCAGATATTCCAGGCACTGCTCAAGCGACATGATCCGCGGAGGAATAAGGTCGTCGGTGACCGCATCGGTCTTCGCGCGGAAGTTGGTCAGCTGCTTTTGTTTGCAGACGTTCAGTACCAGATCCTCGGCCTTGGCGTTCTGTCCGACAACCTGTCCTTCATACACCTTCACGCCCGGTCCGATGAACATTTCGCCGCGCTCCTGCGACATGAGCAGGGCATAGGCGGTCGAGGTTCCGGTCTCATGGGCGACCAGCGATCCGTGCGGATTGGTCTGAATATCGTTCCACTGCGGATGATAGCCCGCAAACAGGGTATTGATGATGCCGTTTCCTTTCGTATCGATCAGGAACTCATTGCGGAATCCGATAAGCCCGCGGGTCGGCACGAAGAAATGGAAATTAGCGATCCCGTTCTCCACGCTCATGTTCTTCATTTCGCCTTTGCGGCGGCTCATCTTCTCGATGATGGTCCCGGAATACTGCTCCGGCGCTTCGATCCAGACATCTTCTGCCGGCTCAAGCGTCTTTCCGTTCTCTTCTTTCATGATGACCTCCGGCTTCGAGACCTGCAGCTCATATCCTTCCCGGCGCATCTTTTCGATCAAGATGCCCAAGTGCAGTTCGCCGCGGCCGCTCACGACGAACTCGTCAGGCGATTTCCCCGGCTGAACCTGCAATGCGACATCGTTGTCGATCTCTTTTTCCAAACGTTCCTTCAAATTGCGGGACGTGCAATACTGGCCTTCCTGTCCGGCGAACGGGGAGTTGTTCACGCTGAAGATCATTTTCACCGTCGGTTTCTCGATCGTGATCGGCGGCAATGCCTCAGGATTTTCCGCCGCGGCAACCGTATCGCCGATATTGATGTTCGGAATACCCGAAAGAGCCGCGATATCACCGGCTTCCATTTCTTTGACCTCTACCTTGCTCAACCCGAGGAAGGTCATCAGCGAGACCACTTTTGTGTTTACGATCTTCCCTTCACGGCTGATATGGGCGATCGACTGGCCTGCGGCTATTTTCCCCCGGGAAATACGGCCGATGCCTATCTTGCCTTTGTAATTATCGTAGCCGATCGAGGTGACCATCACCTGGAGCGATCCCGCGGCATCCGCCTTCGGAGCGGGAACGTGTTCAAGTACCGCGTCAAAGACCGGTGCGATATCCTTCATTTTTTCCATTTCCGGAGACAACCCCGCAAGTCCGAGCTTTCCCGCAGAATAAATGATCGGGAAGTTCAGCTGCTCATTGTTCGCTCCCAGCTCGATAAAAAGCTCGATGACCTTATCAAGCACATAGTTCACGCGGGCGTTCTTCTTGTCGATCTTATTGATCACCACGATGATCTTCAAACCCATCGCCAGGGCTTTCTTCAGCACGAACCGCGTCTGCGGCATCGGACCTTCCTGGGCGTCCACGAGCAGCAGCGCGCCATCCGCCATATTCAAAACACGCTCCACTTCGCCGCCGAAATCAGCGTGGCCCGGCGTATCGATGATATTGATCTTCGTGTCATGGTAAACAACCGCGGCGTTCTTGGAAAAGATCGTGATGCCGCGTTCGCGTTCAAGTTCATTCGAGTCCATGATCTGCGCCTGCTCGCCAAGCTTGCCGAGGTCGGTATCGGACTGCTTCATCATAATATCCACGAGCGTGGATTTTCCGTGGTCGACGTGAGCAATGATCGCAATGTTACGAATTTTTTGCATTGAAATAGTATACAGTATCTAAATGGAATTTACAAAAGGAAGGGGGCACTCCGACGCTGGATCGGAGTGCCCCCTTAGGGTGAGGATGCTACGCGGGCGAGCCGATGGACATCTTCGTCTGCGCGAGTCGCACCAGCGACTTCATCTCCTTGGTGGTGCCCTCGTAGCGATGATGAAGCCCGTCGGTGAACTGCTTTTCCGGCTCGTAGAACTCGGTCAGGACAGCCCCGTCGGAGACCTGGATCACCCCGAATCCCATATCCAGATCGTATCTGAGCGAATCGAGCGCCTCATCCTTCTTCAGCTGGTCCTTCGAGCATTGCTTCTTCCCGCCGGCCGGACCCTTCAGAGTCGTGCGCGTGATCATATACCCCTCCTTTTCGTTTTATGGAATGTACAACGTGTACGACGATACCTCGCAGTACAACGGGTATAGAGTATCATTTTTTATATAAAAAGTCAATGGTTTTTACACATAAAATAAAAAGGGCGCGCCGGATATAGTATCCGTACGCGCCCTTTGAGTTGAAACTAGGCGACCACCACTCGGAGCGCTTCCTGCAGCGACATCTGCTGAGCGCAGATATGCCGGTAGGTCAGAGCCCGCGCGATGTTCAGATGAAGCTCCTTCATCCGCACCGGAATGGGATCGTCGGAAGGGGAGCGCTGAACGGCCTCCGCCAGCTTCTGGTGCTCGTCCCTGAAGACCCGCGCCGTTTCCTTGAACAGCTCCATCTCGGTCTTGTCGCCGAGGAAAAGGACCTCGCCGTCCTTGCAGCTCGCGACGACCTTGATCCTCTCTTCCTCGATCAGCGGCTGCGCGCGTTCGAACATCTCGCACAGCATCGTGACCGCGTCTTCGAAACTGCCGATGTAATCAACCGGCAGTCCGTCGATGACTCCTTTGATCTTCATCCCATCCTCCGTTCGTTTACAAAGTGCAAACCTTGCGGGATCCGCAATTAGTAATACTATAAACTATTTTCCATAGATAGTCAATAATAGAAAACCCGCACGGTTGTGCGGGTGGAAACTAGGAGCGCTTCATAATGAAGGGATTGGCCTGGATCGCACGGATCTGCGTCGGGGTTCCTTCGGCAACGATAATGAGAATATCGGCATCACCGCCCTCATACTTCATAAGCCGAACCTCGGTCTCTTCTTCGTTTATATGGAAAAGCCCGTAATTCTTTTGCACCGCATCAGTAAGCTCCCGCACTGCTTTCAAAAAAGGGAGCTTCGCTTTGCGAAACGGGTTTTCGTCATTCCTTTTCGATCCGTCAGGGGATTTTGTTGATCGCACGATCAGCCAGGTCAGGGTCATCGGCTCTTCTCGCGATAATACGGTACTGCTTTCAGTATAGGCGCCAAAAAGCCCGAAAAACAAGAGGAAATTACTTCTTCAGCTGTTCGATCACGGCAACTTCCAGAGGCACTGCGGCGAACGGAGAATAACGCATCTCACTATAGGCGCGGATCAATAAACGGATCAGCGCGGTCATTTTCGCGGGATCTGACATGCCGGCATGTTTTTGGAGCATGCCGATCTCATCTTTGGTCAATTCCCGCTGATATGCGGCAAGCAATCCGGGGTCCATTTTCAGCGTCAACGCGCGGCGCAAATAATGAATGAGGTCTTTCGTGAATTGCACCACGTTATAGCCGCCCTGTTCGATCTCGTGGATATAGGAAAGCGCTTCCGGGAGCGATCCTGCCAGTAACAGTTCCGCAAGCTGGGCGGTCTTCTTATAGCCGATCTTTCCGGCGATCCGTTCAACGTCCTGCAGGGTAATATCCTGGTCAAGCGATGCGATCTGTCCCAAAAGCGATTCGGCGTCGCGGACGCTGCCTTCGCCGAGCGCGGCAACCAACTCAACCGCATCATCATCGATCATGATCTTTTCGCTCTTTGCGATCGCATGCAATTTCGTAATGATCTCGGGCAAAGCCACTTTGCGGAAATGGAAGCGCTGTGTCCGGGACGAAATGGTCGCGGGCACTTTCTCATATTCGGTCGTTGCCAGAATGAACACGGCGTGCGCTGGCGGCTCTTCAAGCGTCTTCAGCAGCGCATTGAACGCTTCGCGGGTCAGCATATGCACCTCATCGATAATAAAGACCTTGGAATGATACGAGGTCGGGGAGAGGCGGACGCCTTCCTGAAGATCGCGGATCTCATCGATGCCGCGGTTCGAGGCCGCGTCGATCTCGATCACGTCCAGCGCATGGCCGGTATCGATCTCAGTGCACGGACGGCATTCATTGCACGGCTCGCCCTTCGCTTTGAACTTCGCATCCTTCTGGCGCTTCTCGCAGTTCACCAGTTTTGCGATCAAACGCGCGGTGGTCGTCTTTCCGGAGCCGCGCGGACCATAGAACAAATAGGCATGCGCGAACGCATCGCGCCGCGCGGCGTTCCGCAGGATCTCCACGATATGTTCCTGACCCAAAAGGTCTTCAAATGTTTTCGGGCGGTATTTCCGGTAGATCGCGAGCATAGAATGTCTTCAGTATACACTACATCTCCTTTTTTATGCACGTTGAATTGAGATTCCGCCTTATTTACCGTACACTGAAAACATAATCCCTATGGAATACGAAGTCCGCCTGGATAAATTCTCGGGCCCGCTCGAAAAACTGTTAGAGCTGATCGAGGACCGGAAACTGGAAGTGACGATGGTGAGCCTCGCGCAGGTCACCGGCGACTTTTTGGAATACCTGAAAACCATGGACGAGCAGGCGAAAGACCCGAGCGTGCTCGCGGACTTCGTCGTGGTCGCTTCGCAGCTCCTGCTGATCAAATCGAAAGCGATCCTTCCGTCGCTGGAATTGACCGAGGAAGAGGAGACCGATATCAAGGACCTCGAGCAACGCTTGCGAGTCTATAAAGAGTTCAAAGCGGCGAGCGAGATCATGCGCAAGGCGTGGGATCAGCGTAAGTCTGTCTACGGCCGTGAGCTTTTTTCCGATCTTCCGCCGGTTTTCTACCCGTCCAAAAATATCACGCCGAACGATCTGCGCGAACACCTGAACGAACTGCTTCATGAGCTTGGCCGGCTGATCCCGGAAAAACAAACAGTGAAGAAAGTGGTCATGACCCTCGAGCAGAAAGTGCGCGAGCTGCTGAACCGCCTCAGAGAACAGGCACAGCAAAGCTTCAAGAACCTTTCCAAGGACAAGCCAAAACTGGAGATCATCATGCTGTTCCTTGCCGTGCTGCATTTGATGCGCGAACGGCTGGTGCGTGCGGATCAGACCGGAGGGCAATTTTCCGATATTACGATCGATGGCGCTCCGCAGCCGCAGGAAAGCGATCCGGCGACCCCCTCCGCATTGCCAAGCTCCTCCTAAACCGAGTACTATAAAACGATTATGGCGCAGCACGACCCCTCACAACTTATGGCCCAGATCGAAGCGCTTCTTTTTATTTACGGCGAACCGATCGACGCAAAAAAGCTCGCAAAGAACCTCGGCGTTTCCGAAGCGGATGTCCGCACAGGCCTTGCGGCGCTTGAACAGGAACTGACCCGCAGTGAGCGGGGATTGGCGCTTGTCGAAGACAAAGGAAAGGTTCAGCTCGTAACCAAGCCGGCATTCTCAAAGATGCTGGAATCGATCACGAAGCAGGAGTTCAGCGAATCGCTGACGCCGGCGGCGCTTGAAACGCTATCGATCATTTCTTATGCGGGACCGATCTCCCGTGCGGATATTGAATATATCCGCGGCGTCAATTCCAGTTTCATCGTTCGCACACTTCTGATGCGCGGCCTCGTGGAACGCGCAACCGACCCGAAACGGGCGAACAGTTATCTCTACAGCACCAGCTTCGAGCTCCTGCGCCACCTCGGACTTTCTAAAAATATCGATCTTCCTGAATATCAAAAATACCATGATCTGGTCCTGCATATGCACGACGAGCTCCAGCAAAAGGACGCTGCGCAGCAGGCGATCGATCTTCCTCCCGCCGATGCAACGATCCCTGCCGAACCTTCATCGTTATCTGATGCGCCCGATCAGCAGGCGGCATCTGACCAGCCGCAGCCATGAAGAGCCGCGACCTGACCATTCTTATCGCATGTTTCGTGCTCATCCTTGTTGCAGCAAAGCACGGGCATGAGATCGCCGCGGTATCCGTGCCTGTACCATCGAGCGCCGCAGCGATCTCCGCATCACCGACCCCGATCGCGACCGGGCCTATTCTCGCGCAGGTCAAACAGCTTTTCGATCCGGCGCCGGCGACAACCTCAACCCGATCCGTCTATCCCCGGCGATCGAACTGGACCCTGCTCGATCCTCATCTTTCCGTCCGAGCCGCGGGCGCCATGGACCTTGAGACCGGCGTCACCATGTACCAGCTCAACCCCAACGAGCGCTGGCCGCTCGCTTCGCTTTCTAAACTGATGACCGCCGTGATCGCGATCGAAGATGTGGGAGTGAACACGCGCGTCACGATCACGCCGCAGGACCTGTCCGTTGACGGGATCTCCGGCGATCTGCAGGCCGGCCAGCAATATACCGTTGAACAACTGCTCACGATCATGCTGACGGTATCCAGCAACCGCGCCGCTATGGCGATCGCGGACACCTATGGATTCCAGGAGTTCGTTGACGCCATGCAGCAAAAAGCCTCTCAACTGGGCATGACCCAGACCACCTACGTCGAACCGACTGGTTTGTCCCAGCTCAATGAATCGACCGTCACTGATCTTGAAAAGCTGGCCGCCTATATTTATACGAACCATCCGGAGATCTATGCGATCACCCGGCAGCCGAGCGCAACCGTTGAAGACCTGAACACCGGCGCAACGAACACGTTCTGGAACATCAACGAGTTCTCGCACACGCGGTCCGATTTCTACGGTGGAAAAACCGGCTTCACCGATGAAGCGGGGGAGAATCTGGTCACTTTGTTCACGTATGGCGATCAGCATCTTCTGTTCGTCGTCCTGGGGACAACCGATGATCGCTTCACGCAGACCGAAATATTGTATAATTGGGTCATACAGGCATTCACCTTCCACGCATAACTATGGCGATCATCGAAGCCGCCCGCGTTCTGGGCCTTTCCGCTGTTTCATTCCTTATCGCGCTCGCGCTGACGCCGGCGGTCGTTGCGCTGTTGCGCCGTTTCCAATTCAACAAGCAGATCAGGAGCAAAGAATCGGCTCCGGTCTTTTATGAACTGCATAAAGGAAAAGAAAATACGCCGACCATGGGCGGCATCGTCATTTGGGCGACCGTGCTTCTTCTGGCAATGCTTCTATTGGTTCTTGGAAAGATCTTCGGCGGCATGTGGGATTATTTGAATTTCGTCGACCGCGCGCAAACCTATCTGCCCCTCATGGCCATGCTGGTCGCCGCGCTTCTCGGTCTTTTGGATGACCTGATGGGCGTTTTCCGCATCGGAACGAACGGCGGAGGATTGAAAGTATCCCAAAAACTGATCATGTACCTGCTTCTCGCGCTCATCGGCGCACTGTGGTTCTATTTCCGCCTTGGCTGGAACGTGCTCTATATTCCGTTCGTCGGAAGCGTGAATTTCGGCTGGTGGTATGTGCCGTTCTTCATGTTCATTATCGTCGGCAGCGCCTTCTCCGCGAACGAGACTGACGGACTCGATGGGCTTCTCGGCGGCGTATCGCTGTTCAGCTTCGGCGCACTGACCGCAGTCGCATTCGCACTCGGACGGTTCCATCTTGCGGCGCTCAGCGGCGCCGTCGTCGGTGCACTGCTCGCATTCCTGTGGTTCAACATCTATCCGGCGCGCTTTTTCATGGGGGACACCGGTTCCATGGCGCTCGGGATCACGATGGGCGTTATCGCGCTCCTGACGAACACGGCGCTCTTTCTGCCGTTCTTCGCCGTCATTCCGGTCGTTGAATCGCTGTCCGTGATCGTCCAGATGACCAGTAAAAAATTGCGCGGCAAGAAGATCTTCCTCTCCACGCCGATCCATCATCATTTCGAGGCGCTCGGCTGGCCCGAAACAACCGTTACGATGCGCTTTTGGATCGTCTCGGCCGTCTTCAGCGCGCTCGGCATCTCGCTGTTCTTCATCACGCGCTTCATCTCTTAGGTTATACACAGACCACAACATTGCACCGGAAAAACGGGCTGGTATAGTAAAGGTAAGCGCATCGGAGATCGCCGATCCGCGAGAGCAGGGAAAAACAAAAAATTCCCACGCTGAGGGTTATCTCTCCCTCGTAATATCAAAAGAACCTCGATCTTTGGAAGGCCTCACTTCGGTGGGGCCCTTCTTTTTTCTCCCGTCCTCTTTTTTGCTATACTACTTAATGATATATGCGCCTCCTCCGATCCCTCCCGCTCTCCCGTCTGAAGAATAAAGTCGCCATTCTGCGGCTTGATTTCAATACCGAAGACAACTGGCGGATGGACGCCAGCCTGCCGACCGTGCGCTATCTTGCCCGCCATTGCGCCGCGGTCATGATCGTCAGCCACAAAGGCAGGCCGAAAGGATTTGAAGAAAAGCTCAGCCTGCGCCGGATCGCGCGCGTCCTCGCCGGAAAATTGGAACAGAAAGTAAATTTTATGCCTGATTTCGACTTCCGCGCCATCACAGCGCAGGTCCGTACCGCCCCGAAAGGAAGCATTTTTATGCTGGAAAATCTCCGATTCCTTCCGGGGGAATCAAAGAACGATCCGAGGCTTGCGAAACAGCTTGCCTCGCTGGGAGATCTTTACATCAATGACGCCTTTGCGGTCTCGCACCGCGCCAACGCCTCAGTGGTTGCGATCACAAAATATCTCCCAAGCTATGCCGGATTCGAAGTGGAACAGGAGGTGAACCATCTCGGACAGGCGATCAGGCATCCAAAAAAACCGCTTGTCATTATCCTGGGCGGCGCAAAGATCGACGATAAGCTCCGGGTCTATGATAACCTCAAGTCAAAAGCGTCGGTCTTTCTGATCGGCGGCGCGCTCACGGATGATATTATCCGCACATTGGCGCGGCCGAAGATCGTTTTTCCGACCGACTTCAGAACGATCAATACTGACATCCGTGATATCGGACCGAAAACGGCGAAAGAATACTGCAAGATCATCCGCACCGCAAAAACCATTTTATGGAACGGCCCGGTCGGCGACATCAATCATAAGCGGTTTGCACAGGGGACCATCGCGCTCGCGCGCTGCGTGGCAAAGAACCGGAACAGCATTGTCGGAGGCGGCGAGACCGTCATGTTCCTGAAAAAGCTGAAGCTGGATAACAAGATCGGATTTATTTCGACCGGCGGCGGCGCGATGCTTGATTTCATTGCCGGCATGAAATTGCCGGGCCTCGAAGCGCTCAAATAATCTCTATGGCTCAATTTAAAAATACCGGGAAAGCGATCCGGCGCATTCTTTTGGCGAAACAACAGAATGAAAAGATCGGTATTTGGGGTGATTACGACCCCGACGGCATTCCCGGAGCGACCCTTATCCGCAGCGCGCTGCTCGGCGCGGGGTTCAAGCGGGGCGATCTGACGGTGATCCTCCCGAACATCAAGCGGTATAACCGGAGCTTCAATCCGGTCCATTTACGGCTCCTCAAGCGCAAAGGCGTTTCACTGATCCTGGGCGTTGATTTCGGAACCGCCGATTTTGCGCAGGTGAAGATGGCGCACGACATGGGGTTTGATATCATCTTATTCGACCACCATCTGCAGCTTCCCGGAAAGCTTCCGGCGATCCTGATCAACCATCTGCAGAAAGGGGACCACTATCCGCATAAGAACTGGTCCGGCACTGGCGTCGCGTATAAATTCTTTGAAGCCTTTTATCACGATCAGAAGCTTGATCTTGTAAAGCTGGAAAAGAACATCGACCTGCTAACACTCGCTCTCATTGCCGATCGCATTCCGATCGACGGCTATAACGACAAATACATCGAGCGCGGCGTACATCTCCTGAACCGGCATACGCGGCCAGGCCTCCAGGCCTTTCTTCATTTGACCGAAAACGACCACATCACACGCCATCAGGTTATGTCGACGTTCATCAGCCGTTTTTATCCGCGGCGGAGCAATGAAGAAAATGAGCTGTATCGGCTCTTTACGGCAAAGACGCAGAAGGCGGCGTCCCGATATGCCAAGATCCTCAATGGTCGGTATCGGGCGGTTCGCGCTGAGATCGACTCCTCGGTCCAAAAAGGTGTTGATGCCTATAAGGCGGGCGCCCGGAACGTAGTCGTACTCCGCGTGAATATGCCCTCCCTTGCCAGCGGGATGGTTGCCGCAGTTTCAGAGGGGCTCGTTGAAAAGATCGAGATCCCGGTCTTTGTCTATAAGCGGCAGAAGAATTTCTTTCAAGGCTCGGCTCGGGCGCCATTGGGTTCTGACTTCAATCTCTCCAAAGCCCTCGATACCTGTAAAGATATCATGATCAGCTACGGCGGCCATCCGACTGCGATCGGATTCCATTTTAAGGCAAGCAAGGAAAAGCAGTTTCAAAAAGCGGTACAGGAATATTTCAACAACCTATCCAGGTAGTAGATCTGCGATGCGCATTTAACTTTATTCGCATATCGAAATTGGATAACATTATAGAAAGCTACTATGACCATAGAGAATAATAAAATTATTTTTTGCGAATAAATGTCGCAGATTCACTACCTGGTATGAGCTCCGCGAAGAAATACTACGCTTATTTCTTTTCCACCGATAAACAAGGGATCTGCGATTCGTGGATCGAGTGCGAAAAGATCGTCTCGGGAAAGAACGCGCGGTTCCGCGGATTTTCTACGCGCAGTGAAGCGGAGGCCTGGCTGAATGCCGGAGCGAACTATGAACTAAAGCCGAAAAAACAAAGGGTAAAAACAGAATTGCTTCCGGGGATCTATTTTGATGCCGGAACCGGCAGGGGAGACGGCACCGAGATCAGTGTCACGGATGAAAACGGCGCGAACTTGCTTCATAAGGTTATGCTGAAGAAAAAGATCAACAAGCATGGCAAGCACCTTCTTACCAAGGGCGAGACCAATAATTACGGCGAACTGCTCGCATGCCAATACGCGCTGAAGCTCGCGCTAAAAAATTTAAAAAAAGGAATTTATCCTGAGCGAAGCCGAAGGATCTTCGGGGACAGCAAGCTTGTGATCGAATACTGGTCCAAAGGGTTCATTAAGCGCAACGATCTGCCGAAAGCGACCGTGAAGCTTGCCGATGCGGTGGCGAAATTACGAAAAAAATTCGAGGAGGCTGGCGGCCAGATCCGCCACATTTCCGGAGACGATAACCCGGCAGACCTGGGATTTCACTAAAAAATAAGGCCGTCCCATGATCATTTAAGGACGGCCTATCTAATAGAAAGGTTATGTGTTCGGCACGAATTTGATCAGCCGCATAACCTCTAAAGGTATTTGTAGTCTATAAAATACACGGAGAAGTGTCAATAAAAAACTCGCCCAAGCGGACGAGTGACTCTGGTCATTCTTGATTCATAAAAGCACGGATCGGCTCTCCAAAAGCTTTTTCGCCGATGCCGCCGAGCACAAGAAGGATCGCCGCGATCCAGTGGACCGTCAAAAGCACGAGTGCCAAACCGGAACAGATCAGCGCGAGCCAATAATGATCACCGGAGAGCGAAAGGACCGCGATCGCGATAAGCGCAATTCCCGAAATTCTTTCCATCGATATCCTCAAAGTTGTTTTCGCAGGATCTCTTTTGAGTATGGGTCGATAGGTATTCATTGTCAATTTTAAAATAAAAAATGCCCCCGCTTAGTCTTTCGACTGAGTGGGGGCGTGAGACTCATTATGGATGAGCCTTCTTTGCGAGGTACTCCTTCTCCAACGCCTTGTCTCGGGCTTTACGCTGGATCTCATCGATCACGAAAACCACCACTACGCATGCGAAAAGCCCAGCGATGATGGTCAAGGTCGTGATCAAATGCGTCCAGAAAATGAACCAGAGCGCCTGAAGGACGAGCGCTGCGAGTAATACGGCGAGAACCGCACCAACGATCGCTGCTGCAACGACAAAGATCAACATGAAGAACAATCCGATGATCTCCATACTACCTCCTTTCAATTTAAAATGTACTTAAGCTATAAGATACCAGATTATAGTGATATTGTCAACTTATAGAAACTATGCTATAGTGACTGCGGTAACTCAGATAGCAGCTTTGATCCGCTTCGGCGGATCGGAGAGGAAAGTCCGGACACCATGAGCGGTCCTTGATCGTTCAAAGCGTAGCGGCTAACAGCCGTCATCAGTAATGAAGAGGTGCGAGCAGTGACGTCTTGATCCGAAAGGAGCAGGAGAGCCTGATCTCAACGTAATCGGCTTAACCCGGCCATAGAGATAATAAAGCCGGGGTGAAACGGCAAAATCCTTACAGGGTGCAAGTCCGTGCTTCGATGCAAATCGGAGAGTGACGCAAAGATCCTTTGTGTAAACAGAGGGCAAGATAAATTGTTATCATTCCGGCTCCGGCCGGAAAACAGAATCCGGCTTATGAGTTACCCGCACAGCCGCCGCAAGGCGGCTTTTGCGTTTTTATACAATAAAAAACAACCTCTTAAAGAGGTTGTCATTCGATCCGCGGCAGAGCGATGCTCCAGCCGCATTCATGATTCAAACAGTCCCATTGCTGCAGCTCATGATCGGCAGTGAGCTTGACCGACCAGAGCTTGCACACCGGGCACCGGCTCAATGCATGCATTTTTGTGAAAAAATTTCTGCATTTTTCGGTCGCGCAGGCGATCCACTCAAGTTCGATATACGCCGCAAGACGGTCAAGGATCTCCCGGTCTTTGAATTGTTCAAAGATCCGTTTTCCGACAATACCACAATGCCGGCAGGACAGGGAAGTGGCAAACTGCCGTCTCCGCATAATCCCTCCTCTCTAATGGACTGGCTTTATCCTATCAATTTCATCCCTAAAAATACAACAGGCCACCCGAAGGTGGCCCTTGCTTACATCCAGGGGATGTAAGCGGTGAGGTCCTGCTTGAGGACCAGGAACTTCCGGCGCAAGCGCGCGAGGTTCCGATTCTCTTTGATGCTGAAGAACATCAGTCCCAGTCCGATGACGGCGATGACGACGCCCAGCGGGAAGCTGTAGCGGTTCGTCGCGTAGTCGGACGTCCCCGCGCCCAAGGTGGTAAGGAAGAACCCGATCCATCCCATTCCCAAGTCGATGTCGATCATACACTCTCCTTTTTACGGCAATGGTTTTGAGAAAAATTGGGCCCCACCGGATTAAACTCACTCCGGTGGGGCTTGCGTCTTTTCAATGGCCCTTTGCCGACCCTCATCCTTGGGGAAGGTCGTTTTGCCCTTAGGGCGATGTTGGGCAAATCGGGAGCCCCTGCATGCCGCGTTACGCGCCAAACGGCGCGGTACGCAACGGCGTGCAGGGGGTACGACTCATCATTCACCGTTGGTGGCGGCTTACTCGCGTTTCACCGCGCGTTGGGGGCGGTGTTTGCCCTTTTACAGGCAAATCGTGGCCCCGCAAATAAGAGACTTCGCTTTCGCTGTCTCTATAGCCAAGGTCCGTGCTCTCGGTACGTCACATTCACATCCATTTATCAAGATGAGAGCACGGATCATACGATCACACACGGGGCCGCCGTAAGCGTCGTGTCAGCACCATTGGGTGCCTCCTTTGAGCTCGCTACAGGGTAGCGGACGTCAGGCGCACTCCACGCGCAACAGGCATTCCGTCGGTCGGCCTGCGGGCGGGGAGCGAAGGATGGGCCCGAACTTCAGGCACATTCTTCGCTTCCCGCTCGCTTTATTTGTTTTAAAAGTACCTGATAAAGATAGCATATATTATCAATTCTGTCAATATCCTTGGCAGGGCATCAAAAACCGATTATACTATCCGCAGTTCTTCACGAGGTGAACACTAATGAGCGAACCATGGATGGTCAAGGTCATTGACGTGATCCACGATGATTGCAACCGGCCCATTTGGGTGCGGATCCAGTACATCAAGGAAGGGGAATTACTCCACGATGCCGTATTCGTCCGGGGAAGAGAACAGGCTGCAGTTTTTCTGGAAAGACGGATCAATGGCTTCATTCCCAAAAACCGATTCGGCAGAATGCGGAAAAGGGCCTTTGCGGTCATAGAACAAGCAAGGCCCCCTGAAGCGATCCAGCTGGGTCTTCCGCTCGACTTAGGATAAACACCAAGCTCCCGTTATGGGAGCTTTTTATTTTTATACGCTCAAGGTATTCTATACAGAGCACCATACATAACTAAGAGGCTAAAAATGAGCAGATTAGTGACAGAAGTTATTGATGATACATTTAGTAACTTAGTTTTAAATTCCCCCTTACCGGTCATTGTTGATTTCTGGTCACCGGCTTGCGGTCCGTGCATTTCCCTTGCGCCGCTTTTAGAAAAGTATGCAAAGAAAATGCAAGGCAAAATAACTTTTTTGAAATACGAAGTGAAATGGGGAGATGATCAGCCCATAAGAGCTCAATATGATATCCGTTGCCTGCCAACGGCCATTCTTTTCAAGAACGGCAAGGAAATGAAAAGAGCTTCGGGAATCGGCTCAGCGGATACCACTATCAATGTCTTGCTCGCTTCATTAGCTCGGCCCCCTTTATAAAGGGGGGCTATTTTATATACGATCCGACTATGAGATTGCCCCGTATAAAAACAAGTCATTGACTTTTCCGCTTATTTTTATTATAATATAAACAGTTTTTCGTTAAATTTCAGAGCAAGGAGGCGCGCCATGATGCGTATGTCTTCACAGCAGCTCGATGACCAGACGGTTCTGGTCATCGGCTACGACGTGGACGAAGATCCTGACATCGAATTGTGCGCGGTCTTCCGAGCCCTGGAAACCGAACGCACAGCGCAGCTCATCAAAAGGTACAGCCGCGGTGCAGGAGAAGAGCACCAGCTCGAAATGGACAACTTCCGCGATCTGGATGAAGAGACGAAGCAACGCTTCGAGAAGGTGATGCCCGGCTTCCATAAAGCCGCGATGCAGGCGTTCAAGTTCGCGCCGTTCGACGACAGCCTTCCGCCGCAAGGAGAGCTGGACATCTGACCCAAGCCCTCCGATCAATTCAAACGATCGGAGGGCTTTTTCATTGTTTGTCCAATTTATTCTTATCCGATAAGCCGAGGATAAATTGGATACAAACAATAGAACCCCGCTAAGAGCGGGGTGAAGTGTTAACTTCATTTTTTATTCAATAAAAAGACCCACTATGACGCGTCATAGTGGGTTATATGCAGGCGATAAAGGAGGCGTGGCTGAGCTTTTACTTTAGATCGTTCCGCCTAATCTCAACGCGACCCTCTTCCTTGCCTCTTTTCTCCTTTCCGCTTTCGCCAGCTTTTGCTGCCGCTCATATTCTTTCTTCACAAAGGCGATATGTCTTTTCACAGGCTCGCTCTCAAGGATCGAGCGAAGATCATAAACAATCGTGCCGCAGGCAAGCACGCGCCTTACTTTGACCGCGGGGAAAAAGCTTGGACAAAACCTTTTGAGCCAGGGGATCCTGGAAAGCGGCGATTCTCTGACCATCTGAGCACTTCCGTTATTAAAACGTACTAACCTCAGTATAGAACCCTCTCTTGGCTCGTCAACTATTTCTTCTTACGACGGGAGGAGGGCCGGGAATCGATTTTCTTCTTCTTGATGATCTCATTGAGGATCTTTTTCACCCGTTCAACACTGTCCCAGTCATAGATGGAGATGACATATGTCTTCGGATTCAATTTTTTCATTTTCGCCATCAGCGCCTTCAGTTGTTTCGGACTGACCGCATCGCTCTTGCTGATAAAAAGATATTCCTTCTTCTTCAGAAGCGCTTTATTATAGGCGCCGAGCTCTTTCCGGATCGTACGATAATCAGCGACCGGGTGCGCCGACTCAGCGGATACAAAATGAAAGAGGATGCCGGTGCGTTCCACGTGGCGGAGGAATTTCATACCCAAGCCCTTCCCGGACGAAGCGCCTTCGATCAATCCCGGAATATCGGCAAGAATAAGCTCATAGTGCACCCCGAGGTTTGGCTCAAGCGTAGTGAACGGATAGTTCGCCACTTTGCTCTTTGCGCCGGTCAGTTCATTGAGCAGGCTCGATTTCCCGACGTTCGGCAACCCCACGAATCCGACATCGGCGATCATCTTCAGTTCCAGCCGGAGTTTGAATTGTTCGCCGGGAAGGCCGTATTGGAAACGCTTCGGGCTCGTGTTCTTTGGCGAGCGGAACAAAAAATTACCCTTGCCGCCGTGGCCGCCTTTGGCGATCGGGATCCGTTCACCGATCTTTACGATCTCCTGTGCCGCTCCCGTATCCAAATTATGGACTACGGTCCCGACCGGTATTTTGAGCACCAGATCGTTGCCGGTCGACCCATCGCTGAATTGCCCTCGGCCGGGCCGGCCGTTCTCGGCAGAGATATCCTTTTTAAAACGGAATTGATTGAGCGCGCTCAGATCGGACACGCCTTCAAAAAAAATACTGCCGCCGTTTCCGCCGCTTCCGCCTGCAGGACCGAGCGCCATCTTGTTTTTATCGAACGCCACGGCGCCTTGTCCGCCGTCGCCAGCCTTCACCTGGATTGTGATATCGTCGATCAGCATAGTAGTGAACCTATCTTACGTATAATCTCACAGAACAGCAAGCCCCGCTGCTAGACGGGGCAAGGGCTGTCATTCGGATGGGTTCTGCGATAGGATATCTCCATGGAACCGGAACAGTATCCGATGCGGATCAATAAATATCTCGCACTTAAAAAATATGCGAGCAGACGGGAGGCCGACGAGTTCATCAGGAACGGCTGGGTGACGATCAACGGCAAAACCGCACACCTGGGCGATAAAGTGAACGAAGGCGATAAAGTCCGGGTGAGCGAACGCATCATGAAAGAGCGCCGCGCGCATCTTGAGTATTTTGCCTATAACAAACCGGCAGGCATCGTCTCCACGAATCCGGAAGAAGGGCAGCAGTCCATCCTTGATGTCGCCGGGATCTCAAAATACGTTTTTCCGCTCGGCCGCCTCGATCGCGAGTCCCGCGGCCTCATCCTGCTCACCAACGACGGACGCGTAACAAAAAGACTTCTCGGCCCGGAATATGAACACGAAAAAGAGTACATCGTGAAAGTCGATAAGCCGCTCGAAAAACATTTTCTCAAGCACCTGGAGACCGGCATTGATATCGAAGGGCATCGCACTAAACCGGCGACCGTCAAACAGACCGGCGAGCGCGCGTTCCGTATTACGCTCATTGAAGGGAAGCGGCATCAGCTCCGCCGCATGTGCGCCGCATTCGGATTTATCGTAAAGGATCTTCAGCGCGTCCGCGTTATGAATATTAAACTTGGCGGGCTTAAAGAAGGAATGTATCGCAAGATCGAAGGAGAGGAGCTGCATCAGTTCCTCAGCGAGCTTGGGCTCCGCCTGTGATCGTTATTCCGCTTATTTCCTTGATGCCGACCTCTCACCGAAGAGCGACTAACGGCTCTGCAACAGCGGTACGGACAGCAGAGAGTGGATATTAAAAAGAAATATCAGTACTATAAGAAAAGCACTTCAACGGAGGATCTCATGAAGCGATCAGTGATCGCGCCGCATCGCGTCCGGCTGAATGCCGAGTCGCACTTCCGGGAACAGCTCTGTTTTCCCTGGGGAAGTCCGTTCGGCTTCGTGAACGATCGGGATTGGCGGCTGATTCAAAAACACCGGCAGCTCGATCAGCGAAAGAAGCCTCGGCGTGCACGCTCCAAAAAAGAACAAAGCGGAAATTACGTCCTGGTCTACCGGGATACGATCGGAACCCCGATCGAACCGCCGGAGATCCGCATCGGCAGCCGTAAAGGCGAAATGACCTTCCGCGCACGCATGTTCTTGTGTTCGGAAGTTTTTCTCACCTAACGATCATCACCCCGACCTAAGTCGGGGTGATCTTTTATGAATTGCAAAGAAAGCCGCACTCCGTTAGCATAAAAGAAGTTTTTTGAACAAGGATCAACCTCGTGAAAGACCAAGGTCGGCGGATCGTGTATACGATCCTTGCAGTGATCGCCGGAATATACGGAGTCTTCTGGATCATTGTTCACATCGCCTCATTTGGAAAATTCCTCATGGACACGCCATTCTGGACCGTAGCGGCCCTCTTCTGGACCGGCCTTATCCTTTGGTGCGGCACGGGGATCATATCAGAAACGATCTGGATGCGCTTTTGGAATAACGTCCGCATGAAGTATCCCGGCCTTCCTCTCGTTCCTTCAAAAGAACGGGCGGGGATCGCCTTACTCATGCATGCGTTTATGGGTCCGTTCAGCGCGCTCATAACGTACTATGCGATCCGACAGATCCAAGCGATCATAAAGCGCGCGGAGGACGATGGCGATGACGGCGGCGATATCGTCATCCATATTCCGGATCCTGATCCGAAACCAAGCGCTCCCAAGGAACCCGCTCTTCACTGAGCGGGTTTTTTATTGACACCCCCCCTAAAAAAGGTATTGTATCCATACGGACATTAACAACAAAACACCGGATGGAGGAGTATGAAGTCACTGAAACTGACTGCCGTCTGCGCCGCACTGCTGCTTTGTTCTTTCGCGGCCCCTCCCGCTTTCGCGGAGAAAAAGGCCCCGCAAAAACAAGTGACCGAACAAGCCAACACGGGACAGCACAACAGCGACACCGGTAACGATCCGCGGATCGTGGATCCCGTGCGAGCCGCTAAGGTCACTCAGGGAGAATCCAACAGCGACGAGAGCAACGACACGGTCCCATTCATCGTAACACCTCCGGCCCCAAGCATCGGCGCATTTCACCTTACGACCAAAGCCACGCTTAAAGAGGCGGTGACATACTTCGACCAGCGCGGCATGCGCCTCGCTACCTCCCAGGAACTTTTTTCCTTTCTGGCTCAAAACCCGGAAGCGTTCGAGGGAAAACTTCTTATTACCGCAGAACTCGCGGTGCGCACCGTAACGATACAGGTAAGCCCCGGCGTTACGATACAACAGACAAAGACCTATTTCCTCCACAAAAAAGATGGCGATACCGTGCTTCCACCGGGAAGCATGATCATGCTCGAACCCAAGTAAAAACTACTGGGTTTCGGAACCCGCTCTTCGCTGAGCGGGTTTTTATTTTATATTGACCACGAAGAAAGGAGTCGTTATAGTAAGGAAGCACTTCGATAAATAAAGGGTTGGGGGAACAATGAAAACACTGCTGGGACTGCCTCTTTTGGTTTTGGAAAAGATCGGCGAGCGGGCAGGCAAAGCTCTCTGCGCCCTCGGCGAACACAAACTCAAAGGGAAAGGAGTCGCTCTGGGCGTCGGCGATGCCTTCAAATGCACCCGAAAAAAATGCACTTACGAAACGCCTGCCGTCGAATGGCCTGAACCGGGAATACCCCTTGTCGATCCCAAAATTGAGGCGCTGCCTCCATATCGACCGTAATGCTTTTTGTTTATCGCGCCGCCTGAAAAGGCGGCTTTTTTATTACAAAATTTCTAGGACGCGATACACAACGGAACCGCGCGGAGTTTTAAATACAACCTCATCGCCGACACGATGCTTCATCAATGCAGCACCAAGAGGGGACTTGAATGAAATGCGCCCGCGGGGAGGATCGGTCTCATCGGGGCCGACGATCTGGAATGTTCTTTCTTCGCCGGATGCCAATGCCAGTTTTACCGTTGAACCGATCCGGACCGCGTCTGTCGGTCCGTCTTCTTTGATCACGACCACGCGCTTTATTTTATCTTCAATGCTTAAGATACGGCGATGCGTTCGGCGAAGAAGAGACTTTGCTTCTTTATATTCCGCGTTCTCGGAACGGTCCCCGAATGCCGCGGTGCGCTGCGTTTCCGCGATCAGTGCCGGCAAAGATCTTTTCAACCGATCATGAAGGCTTTGAAGATTTCGAAAGCCTGCCTCGGTCAAATAGACCGGGCCTTGATCGCGTACTTTTAATTTATCCCAGCGACTCTGAGGGATCTGCATACCATCCCATCTTACCAGATGGGATGGCTAGAGAATAGTTGACTTATTTCATTATTTATGGTACTTTATATTCAGTTCGTACCACAGACCTCATCGTGGATCCCGGATGCCGAAAGGCAAGTGAAAGGAGAAACGTATGACGACCGCCAACGAGAAAGCCAAGGACGAGAAGAAGCAGCAGAGCGCGGAGACGCGCGCGAACATCGAGATCGCCCGCGAGCAGCGCGAGAAGCGCCAGGAGGCCAAGGCCAAGCGCATCGAGGACAGCATCCTCGCGCGCAGCCAGCGCACGCCGGCCGATCAGCTGGCGCTGCTGGACAAGCGCCTGGGAGTCGGCCAGGGCGCCATCGTCGAGCGGGCGCGGCTCGCCCTCGTCGCGTTCGACGCGAAGAACGGCGGGAAGGACGCGAAGCTCACCGGCGAGATGGCCATGAAGCGCAACCGCCTGGTGATGGGGCTGGACGGCTCCCGCTGCATGCGGCGCTTCGGCCTCAGTCCGCGGATGGCGTAAGGCAGTAGGTTTTCCAGCCGGTTTTTCCATAAAAACCGGCTTTTGTTTTTCTTGAAAATGATCATTATGGTATACTAAATGATATGGAAAAAATTCATGGGGCATGGCGCCAGTTCGTGGATACTTCGCATCATGCGTTTAAATTTAGGATCGGAAATCTGGTCGCCTCATCACTGTCGGGCTTCATTGCCGGCGTGATCTTCACGTCGATCTTTTGGGCAGTCCTGTTCTACCTTTTCGTGAACGTGCACTAATCGGTTCCATGCCCGATACGACAGCTCAAAAAGAAGAAAAGGAGGTCAAAAAGATCGCCGCTGAATTAAAGGTCAATTTACCGACCAAGCGCATGCCGATCCTGATCAAGCTGATCGTTCTTTTTCTGCTCGCCGGCGGGTTCAGTATCATCGGCAGTCTTTTCACGAACATCATTAACACCGATCCGATCGATCTCTGGAGCTATATCCTTCGGGTGGTCTTCGGTTTTCTGATCATTACGATGGCGTACGGGATCATCGAAAAGAAAAGCTGGGCGCTCTGGCTTTACGCGCTTTTGGCTCTGATCGGCCTGGCAACCAACCCGATCCCGGTCATCTTACCAATCATCATCCTGATCTATTTGTTCTCCAAGCGCGAATATTTTACGTCGTGCATTCTCGATAAAACATGCAAAGCCATTTGGGACCGGATCATCAGTCTTCTGCCCCGGAAAACAAAGGCATCATAGGTTGAGCCGCCGGGAACGCATTGAGCATCATCCTTTCAGAAGGGCTTCTCCGCCGTCGGACATTTCGAAAATAAAGAGGAAGCGCTATGATAAGAGAAAGAGATACGCCTCTATGACACTTTTTCTCCGTAATAAATATATCAGCCTTCTCACGCTTGCATCCCTGCTTGCGGCATTCGCGCCGTCCGCATCCGTTATGGCGCAAACGCTGACCAGCGCCGAACGCGCCCAGCTTGAACAGCAGCTCGCACAGGTCCAGGCGGAACAGGCGCAGGCCCAAAGCCAGCTAGCTACCGCGCAATCAAAGTCGCGGTCGCTTCAAAACGATATCGACGTCCTGGCGGCGAAGGTCCGGGCTGAACAGCTCGACATCCAGGCGAAGAACCTTTTGATCCAAACACTTGGCGATAATATCACCACGAAACAGGCCGAGATCGCATCGCTGGATGCGCAGATCGCTCAAAATAAACAAAGCATCTCTGACATCTTCCGCGCCCTGCAGCAAAGCGAGGACACTCCGTTACTGGAATCGCTTCTGAAGAACAATTCGCTTTCGCAGCTATTCGATTATTCCATTGACCTCATCTCGCTGCAGCAGGGGATCGACACGCTTTCCGCGCAACTCGTTGCGAATGAGGCATCCAGTACGGCGGAAAAGGCGGTCCTGGTCGACCGGCAGAACGCCGCCGTCGATGCGCGCTATACGATCCAGCAGGAGCAAAAATCGCTCCAATCGAACCAATATCAGCAGCAGCAGCTTCTTTCGATCAGCAAGAACAATGAAGCGGCTTATTCCGCTCTCGTAACCGCGAAAAAAAAGGAAGCGGATGCCATTAATGCGAAGCTCTTCGTCCTTGCCGGCGGATCGAACCCGATCCCGTTCGGCAAAGCCTATCAATACGCCGTTGCCGCCTCGAACATAACCGGCGTTGATCCGGCATTCCTGCTTGCGATCCTGACCCAGGAATCAAACCTCGGTACGAACCAGGGAATGTGCTTCCTGAGAGACACCTCCACCGGGTCCGGTGTCGGCGCGCATACCGGACGGACCTTTGAGAACGTCATGAGCCTGGGCAATATTCCCGACTTTATGACGATCACCTCCACGCTCGGGATCGATCCGTTCAACACCGTTGTTTCATGCCCGCAATCGATCGGCTACGGCGGCGCCATGGGTCCGGCTCAATTTGAACCCTCTACCTGGATGCTGTTCTCTAACCGCGTCGGGAAAGCGCTCGGATTCACCAGCATGGCCGATCCATGGAACCCGCAGGACGCGTTCATGGCCTCCGCGCTATACTTGTCCGACCTCGGCGCCGGCGCAGGAACCTGGACCGCCGAAAGTAACGCGGCATGCCGCTACTATTCGGGCCGCACCTGCGCCCACTCATCGCTTATCGCAAGTTACGGCTATAGCGTCATGTCGCTCGCATCTTCGATCCAGCAGAACGAGATCAATAAGCTGACGGGGATCTAATAAACTTACTTTTTTATATTTCATTGCTTTATCTCCACCGGGGGATTAAGCTTTATTTATTACTTTGAAAAGGAGGGTGATGTGAAATCGGAAAATGAGGATATCGTCATCAAGGAAATAGAAGGGGTCTCGAATGCGCGAGAATTACATTTGCGCACGCTCTTGAGCGATTTCCCTGAGCATTACGAATGCCAGGCCGATGCCGTTCGATTCAATGTGAACGAACAGGCCGATAACCAAGCGTATGTTCTCGCAGGAAGTATGTTTCGCGCGACCGGCGTTCAAGAAGTGGAAATACACCGCTATATCGTTACGGTATGGATCAGCGCGGCTTTTCAGTGGGAAGAGCTTGAGAAAGAAATATGCGGAGTACTCCGCGCCTACCTCAAGATCAAGCACGCCGAAAATCAAAAGCCGAAGGAATGATCTCTGTATGATCCGCTCGAAAGAGCGGATTTTTTATGAACAAAGAGGGAAGTGAGGCGGTTGAATTTCCGTTTCGATTCGTTTAAACTAGTTTCATTGCCAGATCGTCTAATGGTAGGACACAGGACTCTGAATCCTGTTATCTTGGTTCGAATCCAAGTCTGGCAGCAAATAAAAAATCTCTCTGGGCACAGCCGGGGAGATCTTTTATTTTGTTAGGATTCGAACCAGCCGCACCCCGTATCAGGAAGGCAGGAGCGAAGCGACGTTGGAAACCGAAGGTGTCCAAGACGGGGGTCGGGGTGCGGCGTGGTTCGAGTGAGCGAGCGGGTCATCTGACCGCGAGTGAAACTTAAATCCAAGTCTGGCAGCTAGTAGCTTCAAAAAACCCGGCACTTAGCCGGGTTAGTTACAAACTATTTTTTTTGGTTATTTCGATAAGATTGGGGTTCCGAATATATTCATTGCCTTGAATTTGGATCTTCCAGTTATTGAATTCATGTAGGACTTGCTCACGACTACCAATCATTGAAAGTTCTACATGATGCCATTTTCTACCCCTGAATTTTCTTTCCTGATAATGAATTTGAAACTCCGTTGAGATAGTGGTCATCACCCCTCCGCGATTCAAAGATCTAATTTAGATATAATAATAAAAATAGGCCGTCCTGTCAATTATTGTCCTTTTTCTGAGTTCGAAAGCTGTCCAAGACCCCCAGATAGTATTGATAAAAAGATATAAATTTTTTAACATTAAAACATGGGATTCGAAAATATGAATCGGGCAATGCCAAGTCCTGAAAAAAAGGCTGAAGTAGCCTCAAATGAAAAGAAGGCTCAGCTTGAGGCAAACATGCTGAAAGCAAAGTTAAAAGAAAGGCTTGATTTTGGCAAGGAGCCCACAAAAGAAGACTACGATGTTGCCCTCCAAGAACTGGAAGAGCTGAAAAAGCTTGCCGAAAAGGACCCTGAAGGACTTGAGAAAATTGTGCAATATGCAAGTCGATCTGCCATAGGCGCTGCGACTGCGCTTAGTACTATTGGTGCGCTCGCCGAAGAAACGCTGATCAAAGCAGGTCTTTTTGACGCGGGAGGGGAAAATGGCTCGATCATGGGCGGAGAAGGACATGGTTATGGCGATATTTTAAAGAAGAAAGCTGATTTTATAAAAAAACTTTTTACCAAAGACAGCGAAGTGCTTTGGAATGACGCCCAAAGGCAGATCCTAGCTCTTCAGAAAGAAGCTGGCCGGATCGCAGAAGATGAATCATCTAAGTAGGGAGCGGCGCTCAGTAAGCGCCGTTTCTATTTTGAAAATATAGTAGCTGCAAAGCTGTCCAAGACTCCCAGGTCGTTTTTTGAAAATAAAAAAGCTCCGCCGAAGCGGAGCTGAGGAACTTACTTTTCGTTCTTATTGAGAAAGATGACGGATTTGACCACGCCTCCATTGAAAACGCGAATGGATGCTTGGACGCCGCTGATGGTCGTACCGTGATAAAGCAGCCGCATTCCGATCACCGCATTAGAAGGAATGGTCCACCAAGAACCGTTCACCTTCACCTGAGTGCAACGCTTCCCTCCGGAAGAAAAGTCGAGTAAGTCTCGAATGGACGGGCCGTTGCCGAGCAGGCTAGCCTCAAGGACGAGATACCTTGCTTTATTCGGATCGGGGCCATCGCTGAACTCTTCTTCTGTCCCAATAGTGACCGGGGGGCGAGGCTGAGCGAAATGGACCTGCACGGGAACACGGCGAAAGATCACCCATGGCTTCGCGTGGTAGTCCGGCCACTGCACCGTCGTGCTTGTCGAAGGGTTCACCGCGGAAACCGCGGTGGTCGCCATGCTTCCGAAGCAGGGCATCAGACACATCGCCAACACCAGACCCAACTTCTTCATGCTTCCTCCGTCCTGTTTTTGAAAGTAGAAGACCTGATCCCAATATAGGGGAGGAGAACCTAAAAAACAAGGGTTCGAAAATTATCCGTAGCTCCCGGCAAACTCAAAAAGGATCAGGCCTTCAATGAAAGGGCGCGTGTTTAAGTAAGGCCCATCCATCGCGCTCAAGGATAGAAAATGATAGAATAAAAACCATGAAAACCGCAAAAGAAAAGCTGCAAGCTGCCATACAATATGCAATGGCAAATCGTCCGAAGATCGGCGGGTTTCCATTCCTTGCGGAGTGCCTCCGGCGGGCGGGAGTAGAACGTAATTTTTGGTCGCTTCCCGGAGCGCAAAGTATCTATGTCATGAAAGACGACGCCGTTTTTAATCAAGGCACCCCCTTGGCGTCAGGAATGGGGGATGTGCCCGCTTTCGATGAAAAGGCCCTTATTACCGCGCTTCGCACCGATCAGGCGGGACAAAGCACATTTCCGGAATTCCTTATTGCTTCGTGGAAAGCCGGCGTTATCAGTTATGAAGTCGATCTTTCCGCCCGCACTGTCACATACCGCGGCGCTCAAGGGGGAAAATATATCGAATCGTACCCGGCAGTTGAGATCGGCGACATGGGGATCTAGCTGATCCATCCAAACATTGGATCCGATAAGAAGCCGTGTACGATCTGTGCGCTGTGCGCAAGGCCGAGGATGTCAGTAGTAAAAAAACCCGCGCAGTGCTTGCGCGGGATCGATCTAGAGATCTTTAACGAACTCTCTGAATTCGGGATCCGGGACTCCGTTTTTATCGGCCTCAGGAGGAAGGGGTTCGGCTTTGAATTTCTTCTCCACCCATTCTCGGACCTGTTGATCCGCGATCCCTTTCATGGCTTCTTCGGCACATTCCGCCCTGAGCTCCAAATGGAGCCCGGGATCGACCGCCTCGATGACCATCCTGAAAGTAACCTCCTGCCGATACGCGAGCCTCAGACGCTCGTGAAATTCTGTATAAGGGAATTCTCCGGCGTCGTGCTCTTCAAGGCGCACCATCGCAGGCTGGAGAAACATACCGAGACTAACTCCTTCGGCACTTTCCGGAGCCGTTCGATCGTGTTCAAGAATGAATCGCTGACCATGATCCTCGATCACTGCTCGTCCAGTCTCACGGCAGAACACTGCCTTGGCCATCAGGAACCTCTTTATCATTATTTTGAACTAACTCCACTATAAAGCTCCGATGCCACTTTTTCAATAAAAACTACAGCAGATCTTTATATCCGTTCATAAAATCCCTGTACGCCATCGGTTTTTTGCCTTCCGGCTGGACTTTGAGAAGAACCAGTGCGCCATCTTTCAATTCGGCTTCAAGCAGTTTCATCCGGATCTGTTTTCCGTTCTTCAGTGAGAGGATCGTGAACGCACCCGGCTCAGGGTTCATCGCGCGGACCTTCCGCGCCACCACTTTCGGATCGTCAGCCTTCAGATCAACCTGCGCGTCGGCGGTCACGAATTTCTTCGTGAACGTCGCCGCTTTTTCATTCTGAGATTCCGCATGCAAAGTTCCATCAAGCCACTTCGGCAACGCCGCGACCAAAAGTCCGGAGCCGAGATGAGCAAGCCGGTCGATCATCGTTTCATAGGTGTCCGTTTCCGCGATCGGCGCCACAGCGCTTGCAAGGACCGGCCCGTGATCAACGCCTTCATCGATCTGAAAGATCGCCACGCCCGTTTCGTGCTCGCCGGCAAGGATCGCCGACTGAATAGGGGAGGCGCCGCGGTATTTCGGCAGCAGGGACGGATGCACGCCCAGCGTTCCTTTCGGCGGGATCTCCAGCAGATCTTTTTTCAGGATCTTGCCGAACGCCGCCACCACGAACACATCCGCCTTCAGCGACTTCAAATATTCCAGGTCCAGCGGCGCGCGCGCATCGCGGATCTCCGCGGCCGGCGTCATGCCCGCTTTCTTCAGATCATCGAGAACCAGTTGTGCGAAGCGGGATTCCTGCCCGCCGAAGAAGACATAGCGCATAGATAGTAAGTAGTACGTTGGCAGTAGGCAGTAAAAAGACGGTGGGATTAAGAATGTTCGACTTCATATTTATGCAGCCCCGTCGCTTTATCGATAAAAACCGTGCCGTTCAAGTGATCGGTCTCATGCTGGAACACGCGGGCGAGCAGGCCCCACGCTTTGATCTTGATCTTCTTGCCGTTCTTGTCATACCCCTCCAGCGTCACTTTCTCCGGACGGGTCACGTCGCCGAACACCTCGGGCACGCTCAGGCATCCCTCTTCGATCGTGTCCGTTTCGCGGGAGAACTTCGTGATCTTCGAATTAAAGATCGCGTAGAACTTGTCATTGACCAGCGCGACGAACACATGCATATCAAGTCCGATCTGGTTCGCGCTCAGGCCGACACCGTTCGCATCCTTCATCGCTTTGCGCATGCGCGTGAGAAGCGCGCGGATCTCTTTCGGGGAATGTTTTGAAAAATCAAAAGGCGCCATCCGTTTGCGGAGGAGCTTCAGTTCCTGCTTGTTGTCGATCACCCAAATGCCGTGTTCGGTCATAGTCGTTTTATTTTTTCGTCGGCGGGCGGGACCGATAATTGGATCCCGGTCTCGGCTTCGTTTCTTTATTCGGATCGCCCTGATTGCGGCGAAGCTCGGAGAGCATTTTCATAAAATACGCCCCGCGGTTATCGACATTCTTCCGCTCCGCGAGATCTTTCGCCATACGGATCAGCTGCGTATTATCGTACAGCTTCGCAATGCGCATATACAATGATTTATGTTCCTGATCATGCAGCAGTTCCGCGAGAAGCAGTCCCGTCGATTGGAACGGCACATAGACTCGCGATTTCTTCACGCGTTCTTTGAGCGTCTTCACATACTCATTGTTGATGCCGGAGAGCGGGTCCATAACGTCTATTGTATGCTATAGTATTCGGTATGAAAAGACGCTTGTTCATCGCCCTTGATCTTCCGGAGGATCTGAAACGATCGCTTGCGCGGGAAGTAGAGGCGATCCGCTATCACTTCACAGACGACGTCCGCTTTATGGCGCCGGAACAGTGGCATATCACGCTCGCATTCCTCGGCGACCAAACCGACGAAACGCTCCCGCTCATCACCGCGGCCATGGAGAAAATAGGGAAACGCTTTACGATCCCGGAGATCGAACTGACGAACATCGGATACGGACCAACGGCAGCCGCGCTCCGGATGGTCTGGCTCAACGGATCCGATGCTTCATCCCGCGCGCTTCAGCCGCTCTCCGAAGCGCTTACTGATGCTCTCGTGGAAGAAGGCGTGACTTTCCGCCGCGAATTCCGCCAATTCAGGATCCACATTACGCTGGCGCGCTTCATGACCCATGACAACCTTCCCGAGCTCAACCGTCCGTTCACCCATGCCTTTGAGGTCCCGGCAATGGACCTGATGGAGTCGACGCTGACCCGTTCCGGCGCGGAATATGCGCTTTTACAGAAAATAAAATTTCAGGTAGACTAACAAGAACAAGGTTCTATGCTTGAAGAATTCAAAAAGAAATACGGTCATCACATTCCGCTCTACACGGCGGTCTTTATCGCGGTTGCGGCGTTCGGCATGCTGACCTTCTATACCGGCTATGAGACCGGAACGCTCCACCCGAGAACGATCACGATCGACCACGTCACGAACACTTCCGCCGACGGCATCACGAACGTGAATTTCGGCACCTTCTGGGAAGCATGGGATATGATGAAGAATCAGTATCTCAAGGGTGCATCGACAACGGACCAGCAGCTGGTCTACGGCGCGATCAACGGCCTCGTGAACTCGGTCGGGGACCCGCACACGGAATTCTTCCCGCCGGCTGATGCGACAAAGTTCGAACAGGACGTCGCCGGGAACTTCGGCGGTATCGGCGCCGAGATCGGCACGAAGAACAATAATATTGTCGTCATCGCTCCGCTGAAAGATAATCCTGCGGCTGCGGCGGGGCTCAAGGCGGGGGATATCATCGCCGGGATCGACGGAAAGACCATTGACGGAACCGACGTCAACGCAGCCGTTGAAAAGATCCGCGGCGCCATCGGCACGCCGGTCACCCTGACGATCTTCCGCGACGGATGGACCAGTACAAAAGATATCAAGATCGTTCGTGCGAACATCCAGGTTCCGACGCTTGATTCAAAGATCATCCATGCCGGCGGCAAAAAGATCGCCTATGTTGCGCTTTATGAATTCAACCAGAATGCTCCGATCGATTTCTACCAAGGAGCGCTCACGGCATTGCTTAACCGCTCCGACGGCATGATCCTCGACCTGCGCGATAATCCGGGCGGCTTCATGGAGGTTGCGGTCAACCTGGCCGGCTGGTTCGTTGATAAAGGAACAACCGTGGTCAGTGAACGCTTCCGGAACGGCAGCGAACAGGCATCTTATGCCGATGGCAATGAGGCGCTCAAGAATATGCCGCTCGTTATTCTGGTGAACAAAGGCTCCGCTTCCGCGTCCGAGATCCTTGCCGGAGCGCTCCGCGATATCAAAGGCGCGAAGCTCGTCGGAACGAATACCTATGGCAAAGGGACCGTGCAGGAGATGCGCAGCCTGAGCGACGGATCGTCCATTAAGCTGACGATCGCGAACTGGGTCCTTCCGAACGGCACGATCATCAGTGAGGACGGTTTGACCCCGGATGTTGAAGCCGATCTCACCGATGCGGATATTGCAGCAGGAAATGATACTCAGCTCACGAAAGCGGAAGATGTCCTTTTGCAAGAGATCGCTTCCTCGACGCCGCAGTAATAGAAAATATCAGGACAAAAAAATCCCCGTTAAGCGGGGATTTTGATTTTCTGAATGAGCATGTCGAGAACCTTTGTAGCAACCGACTTGATCATCTTACGTTGGTTGAGCTTCGTTGTGTCCAAGAGGCGCAACTGAGGATATCGAGGTGACAGATCTTTATAAGCGGATCGATAGCGATCGGCAAGAACTTTGATCGTCGCCGGATTCGTCGTTTCGCCCATCTTATTACTGAGCGCATTAAGCCTATTGCGCTTCATGGCTTCTTTAGGATCAGCCACCATAAAATAAGCAACATCGATCTTATCCATCCAAAGCGGCGAGAGAAAGAAGGATTGATACAGCTTAGCCCACTCGGGCGTAAGCAGTTCTTTTCCTTCCCAATACATCATCCAGCAGTAGGCGTCGAACACGCAGCGGTCAAAGATCACGATGTCGTAGCTATGGCCGAAGCTCTGATCGATCAGCGCCGTCAGCGCATAAAGGCCGGTACGCAGGTTATAAACCGGGGTAGTCCGGGGAATATGCCGAATGACTTCGGCGCCTTCCTGCGGCGTCCAGACACGCAAACCCATCTTCCGAAAAAAATTATCAAGCTCTTTAATGGTCGTGGTTTTTCCGGCATCCGGCGATCCGGTGAACTCAAGAAAAAATGGCCGAGGGAGAAAAGATTGATCGTAACGCTTTCGCGTTTTCAGATACTTATGAATCCGATCGGCTTTCCGCTCGAAGGCATTCTTGTTTTTGCTCATACCGCTCCTTTTGGATTTGGAATGATCTAATGTAATATTACTAATACGCTATGGAAAAGTCTATGAAACCTGTGTATATCGGTCTCGACATGGACGGCGTGATCATTGATCACACGCTCCCGAAGATCCGTCTTGCCGAGCGGTACGGCATCACGATCACGCCGGAGCAGACACCCTCGGAGATCATGAAAACGCTCCTTCCGGCGGAAGCTTGGAAAGAGCTCCAGCATACGCTTTACAGCGATCCTGCGGTCGCATTCGCATCTCCGGTCATGCGCGGCGCGCGGCCGGCGCTGCGCGAACTTTCCGAGAAACGCATCCCGTTCGCGCTTATCTCGCGGCGCAAGGATCCTGAGATCGCGAAAACGCTTTTAAAAAGAAGCGGCCTTTGGGGCGCCTTCTTCCATGAAGAAAATACCTTCTTCGTCAGCGCACCGGAAGACAAGAACGTCCGCGCGCGCGAGCTCGGCGTCACGCATTATCTCGACGACGAACTAAAAGTGCTCGATGCCTTGGCGCAGGTACCGAACCGATACCTTTTTGATAAGTACGGCGCGTTCGGAGAACGAAACACCTATCCTGCGATCCATTCCTGGCAAGAATTCCTGATGACGATCGATCTGCTCTAAAAAAGGGATATGGTATACTAAGGATATAAACGAAAATAATAACTTTATGAATGAAAATAACAAGAAAATGGTTCTGGCAGGCGCAGGAGTGGTCGTCGTACTGATACTGGTCGTCTGGGGCATTATGGCGCTTCGCGGCGGCCAGCAGACCAATCAGCCGTCGAATCCGACCGCAGCAGCCGTACCGGCGCCGTACACCGGACCGGTCCAAGCGCCATTATCAGGCACTGACCTCGCAAAAGCATCGCCGGACGTTTCGATCAATGACGGATCGTTCTCACCGGGAAGCGTAACGATCAAGCAGGGTGACCGCGTGATCTGGGTGAATAAAGGGACTAATGTGCATGCCGTTACCAGCGATGGAGGATTGTTCCAGAGCCTCATCCTGAACCCGGGCCAGCGCTATCAGTTCACCTTTACGGTCAAAGGAACCTTCACGTATCACGACTCGACCAACACGGGCATGACCGGAACGGTTATCGTTCAATAGCCTATGCGTATCCACGTGCGTGTTCGCCTGAACGCGCGTGAAGAGAAAGTGGAAAAGGAGATCATACAGCGCCTCGCCGGAGAAGAGACGCTGTATCGTGTTTCCGTGAGAGCGCTGCCCATAGATGGAAAAGCGAATATCGCGGTCATCAAGGCGCTTGCCGCGCATTTCAAGACCGCTCCTTCCCGCGTCCAGATCGTGGCGGGACACGCTTCCCGTGAAAAGATCGTTGAACTGAACTAGTTCGTCCTCAAAGGACTTATTGACCACAATACCCCCCTGGGGTATCATACTTTTATGAAGAAAACCACGAAAGCGAAGGTCTTGCGGCGCCTGAAGATCCTTGAGGGTCAGGTCCGGGGCATTCACAAGATGATCGAAAAAGATATTTACTGCGTCGATATCCTGCATCAAACGCTTGCGCTTAAAGAAGGATTGTCCGGCGTCGAAAATAGCATCCTGGAGAACCACTTGGATACGCACGTGGTCCAGCAGATAAAAAAGGGGAAGTCGGCAAAAGCAACGCGCGAGATCCTGTCGATCTATAAACTTTCCCGAAAAATATGAGCTCCAAAAAGACCTTTATCGTCCGAGGAATGGACTGCGCTTCATGCGCATTATCCATCGAAAAAGCGCTGAAAGCGATGCCGGGAATTTCTTCGGCAAACGTGAACTTTGCGACCGAAAAAGCCGTCGTCGAAAGCGACCGCGCGATCGATCCTCATATGATCACCGCGCATATTCAGGAGCAGACCGGCTATGAGCTAGTGGAAGAAAAACAAATGAACGCTCATGCCGCCGGTATGCAGCACGGCCAGATGAGCCAGATGAAACAAACCAACACCGGCCACGACCATGCGCGCATGCTGAAGCAGGAAGATATCGCGCTTCTTTGGAAGAAGTTCGCGGCCGGGGCTGTCCTGTCCGCAGCGATCATGCTGCTGGGATCTCTTCCGGCCATTCCGGGAGCAGCGGCTCTCATATCGCGAAACTCACGCCTCTTTCTAATGGCGCTCTTTGCGACGCCGGTTGAGTTCTGGGTGGGCAGCCAATTTTGGCGGAGCACTTGGGCTTCGCTCAAGCACGCAACAGTCAACATGGATACACTGGTCGTGCTCGGAACCGGTGCGGCATATTTCTCGGGACTGATCATTACCGCATTGGAATTGAACGGGGTCCATGTGGGACTGGATGTCTATTTCGACACCGCGGCGGTTGTGACCACGCTGGTCATTTTAGGAAAATATCTGGAAGCCCGCGCCAAAGGAAAAGCGTCTGAAGCAATTAAAAAATTGCTCACGCTCCAAGCAAAAACCGCGCATGTGCTTCATGAGGGAAAGCATGAAATGGACATGCCTGTCGAAACGATCGCGACCGGGGATCTTCTCCTGGTCAAACCGGGTGAAAAAGTTCCCGTGGACGGAACGATCATCTCAGGATGGGCGACGATCGATGAATCGATGGTAACCGGCGAATCGGTGCCGGTTGATAAGAAAGAAGGGGATGCGGTCATCGGTGCGACGGTTAATACCACAACCACCTTTACGATGCGGGCGACCAAGATCGGCAGGGATTCGTTCTTAGCCCAGATCGTTGCGCTTGTGGAATCTGCACAGGCGAGCCGTGCACCGATCCAAAAGATCGCGGATACCGCTGTTTCGTATTTTGTCCCGATCGTCCTTGCAATCGCCGCGCTGACGTTCGGCGCCTGGATGGCATTCGGACCTGCTCCGATACTCACGAGAGCGCTTCTGAACGGGATCGCGGTCCTGGTCGTTGCGTGCCCCTGTGCCATGGGACTGGCAACACCGACGTCCATTATGGTAGGAACCGGAAAAGCAGCTGAACGAGGCGTCATCATCCGCAACGCTGAAGCGCTCGAGCTCGCCGGAACGGTCACCACGATCGTACTGGATAAGACCGGAACCGTCACCGAAGGGAAGCCCCGTGTCACCGATACGATCGATCGTGCCGGCCTGGGAGAAGCCGAGGTTCTTCGGCACGCGGCAAGTCTTGGCGCGCTTTCGACGCATCCGCTTGACCGTGCGGTCGCCGAGGCGGCAGGCGACACTAAGCGCGACGCGGTAAAGAACTTCAGAACGATCCCCGGACAGGGAGTCGAAGGCCTGGTCGCTCTTGCAGAGGGAAACCGCATGCTGTTCCTCGGAAATAGCCGGTTGCTTGATGCTCATCATATCGATCTCCGTACCGCACAAAACGATATCGAACGCCTTGAGCGGGACGGGAAGACGCTTCTGCTTCTCGCCGATGAGAAAAAACTTCTTGGCATCATCGCGGTCGCAGATGCGATCAAGCCGACCGCGAAAGAAGCCGTCGAACAACTTCGAAAGCTCGGACTTGATATCTGGATGATCACCGGCGACAATGAACGGGCTGCGGATGCGATCGCACGCTCGGTCGGCATCACTCAGATCATGGCCCGCGTCTCTCCTCAGGAAAAAGCGATGAAGATCAGCGCGCTCCAGACAAAGGGGGCGCGAGTCGCCATGGTCGGCGATGGGATCAACGACGCCCCCGCACTGACCCGTGCGGATGTCGGCATCGCGATCGGCGGCGGAACCGATATTGCGATAGAATCAGCCGGGATCACGCTGGTTTCGGGCGATCCGCTTAGTATTGTGCAAGCCATTATGCTCAGCCGAAAAACGCTGACTAATATCAAAGAGAACTTGTTCTGGGCATTCATTTATAATATGATCCTGATCCCGGTGGCCGCAGGAGCTCTTTGGCCGTGGTGGGGGATCACGCTTGACCCGATGCTCGCAGGAGGCGCGATGGCGCTGAGTTCGCTCTCGGTCGTCCTCAACGCATTACGATTACGCAAAGCATAAAATCACGGTATACTCACTCATATGGAACACCATCACGCAAAAAAACTGAATTGGGCCTTTCTGGCGGTAAGCTTTACCGGCCTGATGGATGCCCTCTATCTTTCGATCGAACGGCTGCGCGGGCAGGCGGTCTTATGTAATATCATCCAGGGATGCGACAAAGTGACCTCGAGCGCTTATTCCACGCTTCTGCACATTCCGGTTGCCTATCTCGGCGTCCTTTATTATTTTCTGATCTTCCTCTTCGCCTTGTGGTTCCTGGCCACGAATAACCACACCTCGCTCACCCTTGCGGCAAGTATGACCGTTGTCGGCCTCCTTGCGTCCGCCTGGTTCGTCTATCTGCAGTTCTTCGTGATCAAAGCGATCTGCGTCTATTGTCTCTTGTCCGCAACAACCTCGACGCTCCTGTTCGTTTTTGGCATATACTACCTGATCCGCAAACTGAGAAAGGTCGGCTTACCAAAATAATAATCATTGCTTTATGGACCATAAACATCTTATAGGAAAAATTACCTTGTTCGCGCTTCGCGTTTCGCTCGGTGCGATGTTCTTATACGCGGGTATGACCAAGCTGCTGGACCCGACCTGGTCAGCGGCGGGGTACCTCCTCGGCGCAAAATCGTTCACCGGATTTTACCAGTGGCTCGCCCAGCCGGGCATCCTGCCGGTGGTTAATTTTCTAAACGCATGGGGACTGACCCTTCTGGGACTTGCGCTTATCTTAGGCATTGGCGTCCGCCTTGCGTCCGATCTCGGTGCGATCCTGATGCTGCTCTATTACGGAGCGCTTTCATTCCCGTTCCCGAGCGCGACCGCGTTCATCATTGATGACCATATCATCTATGCGATCGTTCTGCTGTATCTTGCGGCCGTCGGCGCAGGGCAGGTTTGGGGATTGGAAGAATGGTGCATGCACACGTCGTTCTGCAAGCGCCATCGCATTATTCACTACCTGCTGGCCTGATCATTATTCATTAATTACTTTAAGAAGTATGAAAAAACTATTCGGAGGGATCGTCATCAGCGCGCTCGTGCTTATGCTGCATGGATCGGCATCAGCCGCCGCAGCGCCGACACCAACTCAGACAGCTCAGGACCCCGAAACTGCGGGTCTTCAGCTCCTCCAGCAACTCCAGTCGGGTCAGCGTTCCTGCGCAAACCTTTCGCAAAATGATTTTGACCTGCTCGGCGATTATTTCATGGGACAAATGATGGGGAACTATCACGAGACCATGGACAGCATCATGCAGCAGAACCTCGGCGATGCCGGGGACACCGCTATGCATGTTGCGATGGGCGAACGGTTCAGCGGCTGCAACACCGCCGCCACGCTCCCTTTTTCAGGGAATAACGGTTTTTATCCCATGGTCGAGATGATGAACGGCGCGTACGCAAATTCCGCGGCGAACGGCTACGGCATGATGGGAAGCAGTTATGCACCAACGGCATACCCGGCAGGCAAGGGGATGATGGGTGACTGGGGATATGAATGGTCCTGGTTCTCGTGGATCTGGGTCGTTCTCTGGTATGCCCTTGCAGTTGTTCTGGTCATACTTGGCATCCGCTGGCTCCGGAAGTCGCATCTGATCGGCGGACACCATTCCTCAATGGAGATCCTGAAAGAACGCTATGCGAAAGGCGAGCTTACCAAAGAACATTTTGAGGAAATGCGAAAGGAGCTTCTGAGGTAATGTGATATACTGAAACTAAATCATTCATCACTATTTATTCTCATGGACACAAAGATAAAAAATTATGCAGGTATCGCCGCGATCGTACTGATGGCAGCCGTCGCAGTGGCGACCGTGTGGTTCGTTTATTCCTATACGAAGGTCATCACGCCGACGTCATTCCGCAGTTTTAACGTCACCGCGGAAGGGAAGACCTATGCGATCCCGGATGTCGCGCAATTCAGCTTCACGGTCCTCACCGAAGGCGGAACTGACCTGACCACGCTTCAGCAGGAGAACACCGCGAAAGCGAACCAGGCGATCGCAGCGGTAAAAGCCGACGGCGTTGCCGACAAGGATATCCAGACGCAGGGGTACACCGTCCAGCCGCGCTACCAGTATTGCCAGCCTGACATAAAAACAGGGACGACCTGCCCGCCGCCGGCGATCGTGGGATATACCATTCAGCAAACGGTCATGGTCAAAGCGCGTGATTTCTCCAAGATAGGGGATATGCTCAGCAAAGTGGTCTCCGCCGGCGCGAACTCGGTCTCACAGCTGAGCTTCACGCTTGATGACCCGACCAGCGCACAGAATACCGCCATGGCGCAGGCGATCGAAAAAGCGAAGGCGAAAGCGGTATCGATCGCGCAGGCAGGCGACTTCGAGCTGGGACGGCTTCTCTCCATCCAGGAAGACAATAATACGCCGTCGCCGATCGTCCGTTTCGCTTCAGCGAGCGTAGCGGTACCTGAAGCAGCCGCGCCGTCTCCGGCGGTCCAGTCCGGATCACAGGAAGTGGACGTCTCGGTCACGCTTCAATACGAGATCGGGAACTAGCAGTTTCGTTCAACATAAAAATACGCCCGTATACAGCGGGCGTATTTTTATTTACAATGACAATATTCACATGAAGCCCAAAGCACGCACATCATGGGGCGACGTCTCCGAGTGGTATGACACCCTTCTCGAAGAAACGCCGGGAACCTACCAGAAGGAAGTGATCCTTCCGGAGCTTTTACGCCTCATGGAACTCAACTCGGGAACCGTGGTCGCCGACATCGCATGCGGCCAGGGATTCTTCAGCCGCGCCTTCGCGCAAAAAAGCGCGCGCGTCGTCGCCGCTGACATCGCCCCTGAGCTTATCGCCGCCGCAAAACAAAATACGCCTCCGTCGCTGCAAAAAAGGATCCGCTATGAGGTTTCGCCGGCGGACCATCTTGCGGCGATCTCAACGCACAGCACCGATGTCGCCACGATCATTCTGGCGATCCAGAACATCGAGAATGTGAACGGCGTTCTTGGTGAAGCGGCGCGCATCCTCAAGCAGAACGGGCGGCTCTTCATCGTTATGAACCACCCCGCGTTCCGCATCCCGAAAGAAAGCGCCTGGGGCTGGGATCCGAAAACGCAAACGCAATACCGCCGGCTCGACCGCTATATCTCGGAATCAAAAGTGAAGATCCAGATGCATCCCGGCGACAAGCCGGAAGAGCATACGATCTCATTCCACCGTCCGCTCCAATTTTATGCAAAAGCGCTTCGGAAACACGGATTTCTGATCTCCCACATGGAGGAGTGGACCTCGCATAAACAAAGCCAACCGGGGCCCCGGGCGGCCGCGGAAGACCGCGCACGGAAAGAATTCCCGTTATTCCTCTGTATTGAAGCGATCCGCCACGTATGATCTATGCCTAGGAAGAAGTATTTGTATACTCTGACCGCGATCCTCGTATGCGCATCGGTATTGCGCATCTATGGTCTTTCGCGCGGTGATACCGTCAGCGACGAAGTATTCATGGCCTTTCGCGGACTCGGCATGATCGATTTCGCCGCCGCGCCGACACAAACAACGCCGTGGGAATGGTGGGATCCAGTCACGAACCCGGGGCAGGCGAGCGCCGTGCCGTGGTGGGCGAAACTGTCCATGCATGACCATCCCTGGGGTGTTCCGTTTATTCAGCATGTCTCCATGTCGCTCTTCGGTGAAAGCCGGTTCGGATTCAGGCTGCCCTCGGCGCTCCTGGGAATAGCCTCTGTGTGGCTGCTTTACGCTATCGGCAGTGCGCTTTATAGCGAAGGCGTCGGACTGATCGCCGCGGGGATCCTTGCGATCACCGTCAACAGTGTTTATATTTCCCGCATCGGGCTCCAAGAGGCATATGTGATATTTTTCATGCTTCTCGCAACGTTGGTATTCTTAAAGTCGCTCCGCGATCCGCGCTTTTTGTTTTGGACCAGTGTCGTGATCGGCATCGGAGCCGAAATGAAGTATACGACCCTGATCGTCGTCCCGATCTTCCTGACATATCTTGCGCTCACCAAACGATCCTCTTTCAAACAAAAATATCTGTGGTATGGGATCGGCGTATTCCTCGTTCTGATCAGTCCGTCCGTCATCTATAATATCGGCCTTTATCATGCAGTCGGTCATTTTGATCTCCAATTCTCATATGCCCTCCATCAAAATCCGACGCAGTGGGTCTCGGCGCCGGGGAAGGACATCGGCAGCCTCGGGGATCGCATCAAGGAATTCGTTCCTAATCTGATCAAAACGAACTCCTGGATGCTTCTGCTTGCCTATGCCGCAAGTCTTCTTTCATTCGTCTGGATCCTTTTCAAAAAACCGCTGGATACGCTTCAGAGACACGGCTTCCTGATCACCGCAACGGTCTTCCTGGCGATACTCATGCTTCTGGTCGGCCCCTCATATCGTTTTCTCACGATGCTGACTCCCTTCATTGCCATAACGGTCGCGCTGTTCATCGCGCGCACCTACGCCGTCTTCCCGAACGCGCGTATTCTTTTATGGACCGTCGGAGCCGCTCTGATCGCGTTCGAGATGTTCTATTCGTTCAACAGTCAGATAGCCTATTATCCGGTCGGGCAGTTCCCGTGGGCATGGTCCGCCGTCCGCTACGAGAACTACAACTGGGGGTATAATGCGCTTGATTCCTATCTGCAAAGCGAGCTCGGCGATAAGATGCCGGGAGTGACCTTTAATGTGAAATATCAATTCCTGGAACTGATGCGCGAACAGGCGATCGCGCAAGACCAGGCCCAGGGACTGCCGGCGTATCCCGCCCTCATCGTCTACAACGGGAACTTCGACGGCGGCGCGAAGCTCTGGGTGCTCGACCGCTACAGCTTCTATGATGCCTGGCCGATCATCGATCTTGCGACCTATCAGCAGTATCTCCGGGAGAACGGCGATACCTATGTTGAACAAAGCGGCTTCAAAGTGCTTTACTTTATACAAGAAACGAACGAAGTGCCCGAAGGGGATCTCAGCGCGCTGACCGGCGGATCATTGACCCAGATCACCGATCCGCGAGGGGACGTCGTATTCAATGTCTATAAAACATTCCTTCCGTAACGCATGATCTCATTTACCATCACGAAACGATCGAAAAAAAGCAGGGCCCGCCTGGGCATCCTGAAAACGCCGCACGGGACCGTACAGACGCCGGCTTTCGTGCCGGTCGCAACTCAAGCCGCCGTTAAAGCGCTCACGAGCGAGCAGGTGATGCGGACAAAGACCCAGATCCTTATCTCGAACACGTTCCATTTGCATATCCGACCGGGCGAGAAAGTGGTCAAAGCGGGCGGCGGGATCCAGAAGTTCATGAATTTACAGAAACCCTTTATGACCGACTCCGGCGGATTCCAGGTCTTCAGTCTCGGCTTCGGCAAGGACTTCGGCATGGGAAAGATCCTTTCTCAAAAACAAAAACAGAACACATCGATCCAGGTCGGACAACAGCCGAAACTGCTCAAGATCACCGAGGACGGCGTCCTGTTCCGCGCGTATACCGACGGACGAGAAATGTTCCTCGGCCCGAAAGAATCGATCGCGATCCAGCAGGCGCTGGGAGCCGACATCATCCTTGCCTTCGACGAATGCACTTCGCCGATCGCCGATCATGAATACACCCAGCGATCGCTTGAAAAGACCCACCGGTGGGCGAAGGTGTGCCTCAAAGCGAAAACCAGTGATCAGGCGCTCTATGGGATCGTCCAGGGAGGAAAGTTCAAGGATCTGCGTATTGAAAGCGCGCAGTTCATCGGAGGCCTTCCGTTCGACGGTTTCGCCATCGGAGGTGAGTTCGGCGACAACAAAGCGATCATGAGCAAAATGCTCCGCTGGACCATTCCGGAACTGCCGGATGAAAAGCCGCGGCATCTGCTCGGCATCGGCTATCTTGAGGATATGCCGAAGATCATTGCCGAAGGCGTCGACACCTTCGACTGCATCGTTCCGACGCATTACGCCCGCCGCGGCGTCGCGTTCACGTCCCGCGGAGAACTGGAGCTCAGCAAACAAAAATTCCTGAACGACCGCGCCCCGATCGACCGGAACTGCGGATGCGAGGTCTGCCAAGGAGGCTATACCCGGAGCTATCTGACCCATCTGCTGCGCGCGAAAGAGATCGCCCCGCTCACCCTTATCACGATCCACAATCTGTTCTTTTTCAATACCTACGTTGAGCGCTTGCGCGCGGCGATCGCACAAGGGAAGTTATGACCGCTTTAGAACGCCTTCTTGCGCAATACGATTATTCGTTCCCGGAACGCCTGATCGCGCAGCGGCCCGCCTCGCCGCGCGACGCGGCGCGCCTCCTTGTCTTTGACCGGCGCACGAAGCGCACGCATTTCAGCACCTTCGCGCATCTCGCAGCATTCCTTCCGGACAATGCCGTGCTGGTTTTTAATGATACCAAAGTGATCCCGGCCCGCTTCACGGTCACGAAACCGACCGGCGGCAAAGCGAAACTTCTGTACCTCGCAACCGAAGGGCGTACTATTCGGGTTATGGCCGATCGGAAACTGACGATCGGCTCCCGCCTTACGCTTGCGCCGAGGCTTTCCTTCACCGTATCCGGCAAAAAAGAAAAATATTATTATCTTCGCCCGTCCTTTCCGTTGGCGCGCCTCTTCAGCGTCCTGGAGCGCTACGGCACAACGCCGATCCCGCCGTATATCAAACACGCATCGCTTTCCGAAAAAAAGCTCCGCACGAGCTATCAGACGATCTTTGCCCAGACAAAAGGATCGGTTGCCGCACCCACGGCATCGCTTCATTTCACCAAACGGCTCCTTGCGGCGCTGAAAAAACGGGGGATCCGCATCGTTTTCGTAACCCTGCACGTGAACATCGGCACCTTTGCGCCGCTGACCGAAGCTCAGCTCGCCACAGAGCGGCTCCATGAAGAATATTATGAGATCGCTCCAAAAACCGCCGCGATCCTCAACGCCGCAAAAAAAGCGGGGGATCCGGTCATCGCCGTAGGCACCACTTCCGCGCGCACGGTGGAATCCGCATGCGACCGGTCAGGAAGGGTCTCCGCCGGCGCGGGTTCGACCGAGCTCTTCATCCGTCCGCCGCATACTTTCAAATGCATCACCGGGCTGATCACGAACTTTCACGTCCCCCGATCAAGCCTGATGATGCTTGTAAGCGCATTGGTCGGCCGGCAGACGCTTTTACGCCTCTATCGATCTGCGATCAAAAAACGGTTTCGGCTCTTTTCATTTGGAGACGGCATGCTCCTCCTCTGAAAATGCCCGAAAGACGCATGCAGAACGGTCCGGGACGCGGTATACTAAGAATATGAAATATGGATTGCTTTTAGCGGGCGTACTCCTTCTCGTCGCTCCTTTTGCCTATGCAGGGACACCGCAACGGGCCCTTCTTTTAGCGCAAACAAGCGCCGTTACCGCAGCAAGTCTCGGGATCAGCGACTCGGGACTTTTGCCGACGAATCCGTTCTACTTCATCAAAGAGTGGGGGAGAGCGATCATGCGTGCGACCACAGCAAGCGGAGCCCCTCAGGCGAACCTCGAACTGCGGTTCATCAATGAAAAGGCTGCCGAGCTTCAGCAAGTTGACCAGATCAGCGGTATGAATGCCAGTGCGCTCACGACCGCACTCCGCTCCTATATCCGAGAGCAGGGGATGCTTCAGAGTAGTCTTCAGGCGTTACCGGAAATAAGCCAAGACCCAAGGGTCACTGATGTCCTCACCGCGATCAGCGCGCTCACCCCGAGCCATGAACGGCTTTTGGATGCGCTTGCACAAGAATATAACGGAGAGACTGTCGTTGAGAACCTTCTCTCTTCCGCGAAAGGCCTTCTGGAACAATCACTGCTTACCGCAGCGGGGAAAGCAGCCCCCGACCAGTTCGCGCAGATATTCCAAACGGCTTTGACGGAAGGTCTGTCGGGAGACCTTAAGAACACCTACGCCGCCGAGATCGTCGGGCGCTTGCAGGCGGCGGCGCCGCAGCCGATCAGCGATGCGCTCGCTCCGGCCTATGCAGGGTTTACGGCCCAAAGCGCCGCGGAAGTGCAGACATTCCTCGCGACCGCTTCACTGAGCGATGCGACCGCCGCACTTCAAGAGCTTCCTGATTCTCCGGAACGGCAGAATGTCGGGATCCAGATCTATGAGAAACAAAAACGGGATCTGGAAGCGCCGCGCGCGGCAGCGGTACTCGTCTTGCCGTCAAGCGGCTCGACATCGACCAGCGCGATCCTGTGCAGCACCATTAAAAGCAACTTTGACGATCTCTGGAACCTGTTCAAAACAGACCGAATGTCCAATCAGGAATACCTTCAAAAATATGCGGTATTGAGGGATCAATATGCGAATTGCCAGCTTCCGACCATCCTACCGTCTTATCCCGCAAGCAGCACGCCTGCGGTATCTTCTCCAGGGACGACCACGCCGGCCGCTGTCCCGGCAACGCCTTAACGCCTTATGTTTCGCCGATTTACAGATCAGAATACGCTTTTTTGTTTTTCACCCGCGGTCATGCTTCTGACCTCGATCACAGAAGGGGTTCTTTTTCTCTATACCGTCATTCGCTACCGCATGACCCGATTCGGGCAGCTTGCGGCGCTCGCGCTGCTCCTCTTGGGGTTGTTCCAGATCGCCGAATATCAGATCTGCGGAGGGAATGCGCCCTGGTTCTGGGCGCGGATAGGACTCGTTGCGATCACGCTCTTGCCTCCGCTAGGCGTCCATTTGATCTCGTTCCTTACCCGGGAGCGCTCGTTTGTCCGCGCAGGCTACGCAGGAGCGGCGGTCTTCGGCGGGATCTTTGCGTTCATACCCGACGCCATTACCGGAACGACCTGCGGAGGCAATTATATCATCTTTAACACCCTGCATCCGCTGGGGGGGCTCTACGGAATCTATTATTTTGGCTTTCTCTTTTTGGGCCTCTGGAAGATCGGTGTTACACTAAGAAAAGCAGTCCGGCACGAACGCTCGCTTCTCATCTGGATGGCCATCGGATACGCCTCGTTCCTCCTTCCGATGGGGATCGTCTATTCGCTTTCACCGGCAACGCGGCAGGGGGTCCCGTCCATCATGTGCGGATTTGCCATTACTCTGGCTCTGATCCTCGGCATCCTGGTCACGCCTCGCGCCCATTCATTGCATATCATTAATCATTCCTAATCTATGCCGTTGGTAGACGATCTCAAAAAGATCATTAAAGGAGAAGTGCTCGCGGACGACGCCACACGGGCGAAATTCAGCCATGATGCAAGTCTTTTCGAGCTGCGCCCGCAGGTCGTGGTCGCGCCGAAAGATGTCGAGGATATCCAGGCATTGGTGAAGTATGTCACCGAAAAACGGAAGGCGGGGGAGACGATCTCGATCACGGGACGGTCCGGCGGAACCGATATGAGCGGCGGCGCACTGACCGAATCGATCGTCCTCGATTTTTCCAAGCACTTTACCCGCATCAAAAATATCAGCAATTTTTCCGCGGTCGTTGAACCCGGCGTCTACTACCGCGATTTTGAAAAAGAAACCCTGAAACAAAACCTTCTTCTACCGACCTATCCCGCCTCCCGGGAGATCTGCATGATCGGCGGCATGGTCTCGAACAACTCCGGCGGAGAGAAGACCCCCGCCTACGGCAAAACCGAAGATTTCGTGATCGGACTGAAGATGATCCTCAGTGACGGAAAAGAATATGTGATCAAGCCGCTTGATAAAGCCGAACTTCAGCAAAAGATGAAGGAACCGACCTTTGAAGGAAAGCTCTATAAGAAAATGTACGACCTGGTCTCCAAGAACTATGACCTGGTCAAAAAGGCGAAACCTGACGTCACCAAAAACTCCGCGGGATACGACCTGTGGAATATCTGGGACGGGGAAACATTCGATCTGACCAAGCTTTTCGTCGGGTCCCAGGGGACGCTCGGTATGGTCACTGAAGTGAAGTTCCGCCTGGTCCAGCCGAAGAAATATTCGAAACTTGCCGTGATCTTTTTGCGCAATCTTGATCCGCTTCCGGAGATCATCAAAAAAGTACACGCGCTCAAACCGGAAAGCTTTGAATCGTACGATGACAATACGTTGAAACTGGCGATCAAGTTCATTCCGGACCTCATCAAGGTCCTAAAGCCGAAGAACCTCTTCAAGCTCGGCTGGAGCTTCCTTCCGGAGATGCGCATGGTCCTGACCGGCGGATGGCCGAAACTGGTGCTCCTCGCGGAATTCACCGGCGACAACGAGAAAGAAGTGGATGCGCGCATGCATGAACTTTCCACGCAGCTGCAGCCGATGCATCTCGCGTTCCGCATGATCCATGACGAGGACGAAGCGAACAAGTACTGGGTCATCCGCCGCGAGAGCTTCAACCTGCTCCGCAAACACGTCAAAGACAAGCGGACCGCCCCATTCATCGACGACTTCATCGTTCGGGCGGAAAAGATCCCCGAGTTCTACCCGCGGCTGAACGCGATCCTCAAAAAATACGATATCTTCTATACGATCGCCGGACACGTCGGCGACGGAAACTTCCACATCATCCCGTTGATGAACCTCAAGGACCCGCGCTCGAAGCAGATCATCGAAAAACTTTCGGGAGAGGTTTACAAGCTCGTGCTTGAATATCACGGATCCATCACCGCGGAACACAACGACGGCCTGATCCGGACGCCGTACCTCGAAGAAATGTTCGGTTCTGAGGTCTACGAACTATTCAAAGAAACAAAGAAGATCTTCGATCCGCTGGATATCTTCAATCCGGGAAAGAAAGTGGACGGCAACATGAAATACGCCTTCGACCACCTGGTCAAATCCTAAACCGTTCTATCTAGAGACGGTGGATCGCGCTCTTGCCGAGATGCTTTTCCGCCGCAAGGATGATCTTTTCCATCTGAATGACCGTCTGTACGGGATATTTTCCGACGGCGCTTTCTTCCGACAGCATGACCGCGTCAGAACCGAGTGAGATCGCATAGGCGACGTCGGTCGCCTCCGCCCGGGTAGGGGAGGGATTATTCACCATGGAAAGCATCATCTGGGTGGCCGTGATCACCGGCTTTTTTGCCTTCTTCGCCGCGTGAATAATGCTCTTCTCAATAAACGGTATCTCGCCGAGCGGCACTTCGTTCGCCAGGTCGCCCCGGGCGATCATGATCGCATCAGCCGCCTTCATGATCTCGGGAAGGCGGTCAACGGCGACCTTGCGCTCGATCTTTGCAATTATCGGCTTCACCGACCCCAATTGGCGCATAATAGAGCGCAAATGGAGGATATCCGCCGCACTGCCGACATAGGACATCGCGACATATTCAACGTCATGGAACAAACCGAACTCGAGGTCCCGGACGTCCTTTTCCGTAATACTCGAATGCACGTATTTCGCCACATGATGGCCGCTCGTTCCTCCTTTTACGCGGGGACCTGAAAGGTCCTGAATGATCGGGATCTTCCGCCGCGCACGACGCGCTTCGGTTCTGATCATATGGATAAAGCGTTCATGCTGCTCGTAAGAGCCGTGAGAAAAATTAAGCCGTATGACATCCGCCTGGTGGGCGATCATGCGGCGAAGCACCGCCGGCTTGCCGCTGGCGGGTCCGATCGTTGCAACGATCTGTGCGCGGGAGATCTTCATGAGGTGATACGCCAGAGGCGGTTATATTTCGCAAGCCGTTCGCCGCGATTCGGCGCACCGGCCTTGAGCCCGAAAGCTCCGAATGCATAGGCAAGATCGGCGATAAAATCGTCGTTCGTTTCTCCGCTGCGGTGACTGACCACGCAGGCGATCCGCGCGGCATCCGCCAGCTTCATAACTTCTAACGTCTCGCTTAACGTACCGATCTGGTTCGGTTTAATGATGATCCCATTGATGCTTCCGTGTTCCAGCGCTTGCTCCAAGCGGCCGGGATTCGTCACGGTCAGGTCATCGCCGATCACTTTGATCCCGCGATGCGCCGCATGCAGGCGCGCGAATCCTTCAAAATCCTCCTCATCGAACGGATCTTCAATGGAGATCAGGGGATATTTTTTAATCAGCGCTCCGTACAGCTTCAGCAGGTCATTTTGGGCCATGCGCTTTCCGTCAACGTCATATTTGCCGTTCCGATAGAACGATGAGGCGGCCGAATCGATCGCCAGCATGACCTTGCCCTTCAAATGCAATTTTGCGAGGACATTCGTCAGGATCTCCAGCGGTTCAGCGACCTTCCGCGCCTGGATCACGAACCCTCCTTCATCGCCATAGTTAGCCGAAAAAGGGGAGTAGCGTTTTTTAACCTGCGCCCTCAGCTCAGCGCGAATTTTGTCGGCAACGATCAGGCCTTCTTCGACCGTATCCGTCAGCGAAACGATCATATATTCCTGAAAGGCGAGATAGCTTGAGGCATGCTTGCCGGCATTGATCACATTCATAAAAAGCCGCGGCGCCTGCGGCTTTGTTTTCAGCATACGGGACAGATAGCCATGCATCGACAGGCCTTCCGCTGCAGCGGCGGCCTTTGCGGAGGCGATACTGACCCCCAAAAGCGCATTCGCACCCAAACGGCGCTTATTCGGCGTTCCGTCGGCGGCACAAAGCAAAGCGTCCAGTTCTTTCTGTTGGCGGACATCCTTTCCCTTCACCTTTCTTGCTAATACCGTCCGAACGCCGGCAACGGCCTTCTTCACTCCTAAGCCGCGGAAGCGTTTCTGGTCACCGTCGCGTTTTTCCCAAGCCTCATGAATCCCGGTACTTGCCCCCGAAGGGACTGAAAAGGTTCCTGATGCGGCATCAGTAGAGACCGTCACTGAAAGGGTAGGGTTTCCCCGGGAATCGAGGATCTCCTCTGCGCTCACGCCGGTAATGCTAAAACGAGACTTCATACGCTTATAGTATAGCGTATTTTCTCTCTGCTGGCGAAAAATAAAAACAGCCCCGAAGGGCTGTTAGAGCGCAATGATGATCTTCTTCCGGTCCATGGAAAGACCGAGTGCGATCATGATGCACGCCTGGATCAGAGCGACTACCGGAAGCAGGATAAGCGGAACGGATGATCCGACCGCGCTGGTTGCGAGCTTGTTCAGAATGCCCGACACCATATAGAGTACCAGCGCGTTCTTACCCAAGCTGTTCAGCAGCGCGACCGGGCGGACAGCGAAACCTTCTTTCAGTGAGAACAGAAAAAAGAACGCGAAGCATCCCGCCAAACTGACGAGGATATAGGACGAGCTGACGGAATACTTGCTGACCACCGCAAAATGCAGCGCATCCCAGGCAAGGACCGCGATCGCCGCAGCCGTTACCAGTACGCGCAGCACGTAGCGTGCCGGCGCGCAGGTTGAGCGCCAATCACAGACCGCCGAAGCGATCAAGACGATCGACATCCATGAAAGCACCGCGCATGGTCCGCCCATGTCGTAATGAACGCCGAGCGAACTTGCCAGATGCGGGAACCCAAGGATGTTCTGCCACACCACCAGCGATCCGATCCCGGCCAGGATCCGATAGATCGGCTTCCAGTCCAGCATCGGAAACGCCGCGATACAGCACAAGCCGATCATTTCAAGCGTTCCCCAGTTAAAGACCGGATGTCCGGGGCCGGCGATCAGACAATCACCGACGGCGCCGAACGCGATCAGGGTCACGCCGCGGCGGATCGCATGGATCGCAGCAGCCGTACGTCCGTCCCGCTCCCTGCGCTTCCGCAAAGAGAGGGGATAGGCGAGTCCGACCGCAAAAAGAAACAGCGGGGCGATCAGATCGGCGATATGATAATGGCCTGCCGGAGCATGGTCGAGCCATCCCGGCGTCAAAGTAAATCCGTAAAATCCGTTGAAAATGATCAAGAGCAGCACGGCAAAACCCCGGAACTCATCCAAGGCGGCCCAGCGGCTCTGCTTCATCGTCATGGTATCCTCATTCAAATTCTAACGAGCTGCTTTTATGGTACGCGCACGGGAACTCCCTGTCAAAGCCGCCGCCGATGAGGCATCGCCGGACGGGGAAGGCCGTTCCTTTGTACCTACTATATGTCGCACAATATACCTTTTGCGACATATATCAGGTACAAAAAAGGACCTCTTAAAAGCCCCCTTTAAATACCCCTTAATGCATCCGCTGGACAATCTGCTGCAATAACGTCACTAAGAAATTCGCTGAAACGATAAGAATATTAGTGATCGCAACCACAAACGCTTTGATACTGATACCATAATGGACGCCGATCCACGCATCGATCCCGATGCCCCAATTCAGCAGATTTTGCAAAAGCTTCACCAGGTCGGCCCCGTTCTGCGGCATATAGGCCGCCAGGGTCTTTGCAGCCCCATTGAACAGATCGAACAGGTGCAATAACTGGTCCATACGGCCAGTATACCATACTACAACACCTTTTTCACGCGTTTATAGGCCTTATAAAACAGGTACTTCAACTGGTGCACTACAACGACCTTACCGGGCGCTAAAACGGCCTCTGTGCCTCCGAATGAGCGCTTAAAAGCGGTAACTCCCGGCCACTTAGTATCATCGATACCCCAAAAATCAAAAACTTTAACGCCGCGGCGATGCGCCTCTTCAAAAATAGCCCAGATCAAAAGATCAGGAGCTCGCAGCTGCTTCTGACCGCCATCGCTTCCGGCATGCAGATAAAAAACCGTTTGCCCCCACCAGACCACTTGAGCCGCGGCGACCGGAGCCCCTTCATGAAATGCCACAAAGATCTCCGACGGAAGCGCCGCAAGAATATGCGCATAATGCTCGGACTCAAAGATCCCGAAATGCTGGCGAGAAGCCGTTCTTTTGATCAGACCCGAAAACGCATCAAGAAATTCCTGAGATCTTCCGTGGGTGATCGTAACGCCGTTCTTCAGCGCATAGCCGATGCCCTGCCGGCGCGTTTTCACCATATCCCTGCGGATATCGTCAAGGTCACGTGAAGTATCAATGTGCAATGTTTTCGGCGGCTGAAGGTTCCATCCCGCCGGAAGCGATGCGAGGTCAAGTAATTTCAGCGGTTCGATCAAAACGAACATGCTTGCCGGATCGATCGTCCGCGCGAAATCAACAAAACGCCGCTGTCCGGCGCTATCGAGCGCGTAACCGCTCTGAAAAACCGGTCCGTGCGGGATATATAAATAGTTCCCGATACGTGTCCGCTGAATGCGGGCTTGGAACGCCGCACGGCGCTCCCCTCCTTCACTAACCCAGAAACGCCACACCCGGGAGCCTTCGTGCTTTTGCAGATCACCCCATTCCCATGACTGTAAAAAATCTCCGCCGTTCGCGGCAACGAATGCGTTCCATCCCTCGCGATCCGTATGTTCTTGAGTGAAAATAAGGTTCATTCTATACCGAACTCCATGCCGCCGTCCCGGCGAACGCGGTTATGCAGCCGAAGACGGCCCGTTTAATTTTTCGATCCCTTCGGCGATCCTGCGAAGCGATTCATCCTTCCCGACAATGCCCATGACCTCAAACGGACCCGGCGAGCGCTCTTGCCCGGTCAAAGCGACCCGAAGCGGCCACAACACCGCGGCGCGGCCCTCATTGTTCGCATACGGCATCAGCATTGCTTCCAAGTTCTCCTGGGTGAATTCATGCACTAAGACGCCGCGGATGATCTCCTGGCATTTTGAGAGATGGACCGCCGCCGCTTCACGCGTACTTTTCTTTCCGACAAGCAGCGCGCCGTCATAAGTATGCGGCAAGAAGGAATCGCGCAACGCTTCGTAATCGCTCAATCGCTCCATACGCATCTTTCCGATCTCCAAAAGGCGCACGGTCGTAGGCGCATCATGAAAAACGACCTTCTCTTCGCCATATAATGCGATCAGCATCGCAAACAGGTCCGCGCCGGTCTTTTCTTTGATGTATTCGGCGTTCAGCCAGTTCAGCTTTTGCACGTCGAAGACCGCCCCGCCTTTTTGCACCCGGTTGATATCGAACTTCTCAATGATCTCGGCGGCCGGCATCTTCTCCTTGTCATCAAGCGGATGCCACCCGAGCAGCGCAATGAAGTTCACTAACGCAGCGGGAAGATAGCCCTGCATGCGGTATTCGTTCAGCGAGGTCGCCGCATGGCGCTTGGACATCTTACTGCGGTCTGTGCCCAGGATCAGCGGCAAATGCGCATAGACCGGCGGCGTAAATCCGAGCGCGCGGGCGATCAGGATCTGCTTCGGCGTGTTCGCGATATGGTCCTCGCCGCGGATCACATGGCTCATCCGCATCTCATGGTCATCCACGACCACGGCAAAATTATACAGCGGCGTCCGCAAGTTCTTTGCGATCGCAAGATCCCCGATCAGACCCGTCTCAAACGAGATCGTTCCGCGGATCATATCATCGAACGATATGGTCTCATGCTCAGGGACCCGGAACCGGATCACCTGTCCCCTCTCTGCGGGAACGTTCTTATCTCGGCAGGTTCCCGGATAGATCGGCGCCTTTCCTTCCTGCTGCTGCGCCTGCCGGTCCTGATCCAATTTTTCTTTGGTGCATTCGCAGTAATATGCCAGCCCTTTATCTAACAGCTCGCGGAGAGAACGTTCATAGATATCCAGGCGCTCGCTTTGGCGATACGGCCCCTCATCCCACTGGAGGCCGAGCCACCGGAGCCCTTCGATGATGTCGTCCTCGAACCGTTTTTCCGATCGCTCAAGGTCGGTATCTTCGATGCGGAAAATAAACTTCCCGCCCATTTTTTTTGCAAAAAGCCAGTTAAATAATGCCGTCCGTGCGGTGCCAATATGCAAAAAACCCGTGGGAGACGGGGCGATCCTGACGCGGACAGTATCAGTTGAATGATTATCGGGCATACTGAGATAGTGATACGGCGATCGCATATGCGGCATCGGGACGATAGAACGCCTGCGCCGCCTGGCTCATGGTAGCATACCGCTGCTGGTCGCCCAAAATGCGTTTCAGGGTATCGGTCATTAGGCCGGAAAGAAGGTTCTCTTCCGTCACGATCACACACGCGCCCGCTTTTTCATACGCGATCGCATTCTCGCGCTGATGGTCCCGGGCCGAGTGCTCAAACGGAACGATGACCGCGGGTTTTCCGAACGCCGCAAGTTCGAACAAAGAGCCTGATCCCGCGCGGGAGATCACCAGATCGGATGCCGTCAGCACATCGGCAAGTTCCTTGCCGAAGAACGGCCGGAAAACGTATCGGCCCTTCTCCATATCGCCCCACTCTTTGGTCGTAAAGTCGAACTGGCTCTTGTATGAATCATATTTCAGCGAACCGGTCTGGTGGATGATCTGAAAATCATCTAAAAGATCCTCCAGATTCTCCAAAACGAAATCGTTGAGCTTTTCGGCTCCCTGCGATCCGCCTAAGACCGCGATCAGCGGCTCCCCGTCGTTCAATCCGAATCCCTTTCGGGCCGCTTGGCGCGCCTGGGCCGGGTCCTCGCCCAACGATGCGCGGGTGGCAAGAAGCGAAGGCCGAACCGGATTTCCCACTACTTCGACTCCCGTCTTTCTGAAATAGTCAGCGGCCGACGGAAAAGCCAAAAACACTTTCTCGGCCCACCGGCCCGAAAGAACGTTGGTCAGTCCCGGTACGCTGTCCGATTCATGAACGATCACCGGAATACGGTACCAGCGGGCAACCAGCACGACCGGAAGCGCACCCGGACCCCCTTTCGAAAGCACGACGTCCGGCATGAACAAAAAAAGCTTCCACAGAAGCTGCGGGATGCTCATGATGAACTTGATGCCGTCGAGAACATTCAAAAGCGACCAATACCGGCGCAATTTGCTGGAAAGGATCGGCACGAATTCCATATCATTGTCCACGATATCCTGCGCATAGGCGACCGCGGCGCCAAAATAACGCATGTCCAAAAAAACGCCGTCTTCCCCCGCTTTCTTTTTAAGCTCTTGAGCAACCGCGATCAGCGGGTAAATATGCCCGCCAGTCCCCCCTCCGGTGAATACCACATGCAGTTTCTTCATATATAGCGCGATATATTAACCATTATACCCGAAATCGCCATAAAAATGGCGAGAGCCGTTCCGCCGTAGCTGATGAACGGCAGCGGGACGCCGGTCAGCGGGACCATGCCCGTGTTCGAAGCGATATGGACCGCCGCCTGGACCGCGATCAGAACGCCGAAGCCGACCAGTAACAACTGCCCGAACGAATCCGGCGCCCGGCTCGCCAGGATAAAACTTCTCAGAATGAGGATCAAGAACAGTCCGATGATAAAGAGCACGCCGATGAATCCAAGCTCTTCGGCAACGACCGCAAAGATCGAATCATCGATCGGCTGCGGAAGCGAATGGAGCTTTGAGGTCGATTGTCCGTATCCGACGCCCCACCATCCGCCGGAGCCGATCGCGATGAGCGCCTGATTCAGCTGATAGGAAGACCCCTGGGTATTCGCATTCGGATGCAGGAACGTCATAACGCGCTGGAGCCGATACGGCGTCGTGATCAAAAGAGCCCCTAAGATCAGGATGCCGACGGCGAAGGTCCCGGCGATATACGAGACCCGCGCGCCGCTCACGAAATACATGACCAGTGCAACGACCGTCAGCATCGCGGCCGTACTGGTCGACGGCTGGAAGACCAATAAACCGCACGTGATGCCTAAGATCACCAAAAAAGGTATGTATCCTCCCATAAGGTCCTGATTGCGTTTTTTCTGCGAGCTCAGCCAAGAGGCGAGATACACAATGAACGATATCTTTAAAAGCTCGGATGGCTGGAAAGCGATCGGGCCGAGCTGCAGCCAGCGGGTCGAACCGCCGGACGCAACGCCAAAATGCGTAAAGATCATGCCCAGCAGTACAAAGTTAAAGATCAATAACGGCGTCGCGATCTTTTCCAGCTGGCGGTAATAACCGCCTGCCGCGGCGAAAAAAAGGACGATGCCGATGCTCAAGCCGTACAGGATCTGATGCTTCAGATAAAAATAACTGTCCTGAAAATGAAGCTGTCCGAGGTCGGATGAGGCGCTCGTCAGCATGACCAACCCGATCACCACCAGCAGGAACGTGCACACCACAATGACATAATCAGGGGCGTGCGCACGGGGAGGATGGGAAAAAAACTTTTTCATATGAATGAACCGTTACACGAAAGTACCCGGGAGCTCGCGCAGAGTCTGCTTATCACGCAGCACAAAGGATCCGTTCACGAGCACGTGCTCGATGGCGGCGTCCTTATGGATCACGATATCGGCCGCGGCGCCTTCCGTAATGACCCCCCGCTTTTCGAGGCCGAAGGCCTTTGCCGGAACCGATGTCAGGCGCGCAATGGCGTCTTCCGGAGAGACCCCCCGCTCATGCGCAAGTTCAAGAAAGCGCGAGAAGGTCTGCGTGGACCGCTCGGTACGGATACCGGAACGGATCTCGCCGAAGCTTGCCGCGTTCGATCCGATCAGGGCCTTTGGATGGAATAAAAGATCGTTCAGGAGCGACCCGTCGATGTTCTCCGCCTCAAGCAACCCCTTCATTCTCGTCCGCTCCATCAACGCCAGCAACGCCTCGGGGATCGATGAAAGATCCCGGGATCCGGCGAAGTCCTTCAGCGTCTTGCCGACCAATGCACCGGCTCCTTTTGCGTCAACGATGCGGTACGAAGCAAGGTCGGCGGCGGACGCCTTCAGCTCGGCAAGGATCCGCGGACGCTGAAGATCGTCATAAAGCAATGCCAGCATCTCTTCGAATCCCCCGTATTGCGCCCAATCGGGCAGCAGCGTATAGAGCGGAAGGATACTGAATGCAAATGGACTGACATCGAAATACGCCCCGGACGGTCCCTGATCGATCGCCGCAAGCGCCCGCCGGAATTCGTTCTCATTCCCGCGGAACGGACGCAGGTGGCTGATCACGGTCCGCGCACCGGTGTCTTTTGCGACCGCCAGCACCTCCCGGACGCTCTCCGCGACCCCTTCCCGTTCATTCCGCAGATGGGTCGTGTAAACGCCGCCGAGCTTCTGCGCGACCGAAACAAGTTTCCGCACTTCCGCATAAGAAACATGGCTTGCGTGGACATATCCCAAGCCGGTCGACAACCCGCGGGCACCGTCATTCATTCCTTTTCGGATCGTCGCAAGAAAAACATCCAATTCGGGATCGGTAAGGTCCCGGAACGATTCGCCGATCAGGTCGCGGCGGACCGTCGAATGACCGATCAGCGTCGCAAAATTGACCCCGATCCCCCGGGTGCGCAGCATGGCCCGGAACTCTTTCACCGTATGCCAATCAACGTTCACCGTATCCGGATCCCCCCACTTGCGGATCGACTTCAGCGAACCGTAAAACAGCGGAGCAAGCGATGAACCGCAATGGCCGCCGATGATCGTCGTCACGCCCTGGCGGACGCTGTCTTCCTGCTGCGGATCGCTCAGTAGCGTCAGATAATGGTCGGAATCGCTGTGCGCATCAATGAACCCCGGCGTGACCGTACGCCCCAGCCCGTCGATAACGACTGAAGCGGTCTTGGGCGAAAAATTGCCGATCGCCGAGATCAGCCCTCCTTTGATAAGAATGTCCGCGCGGTATGCCGGCTTTCCCGTTCCATCGATAATGTTCGCCGCCTTGATAAGGATCATCGCAACAAGAGATTAATGGCGCGGTACGCCGTAGGTCATCCGAGAGCGCTCTTTGAGCGTCGCCGCCCGCTGCGGATCGCTTTTCGGCGCCGGCAGGACATGGACGTTGAACGGCTTGGTCGTCTGGCCGCCGATCAATAATTTCACGATCGCATTGAAGTTATCGATATTGATCAGATCGTTCTTCGTAAACACCGGCTCTACCTGTTTCACCAGCTCATCCGCATCCTTTGCGCCCACGCGGAAGATCACCAGCGACCCGACGTTCCCGAACACCGCATCACGCACCTTATCGATCAGCTGCGCGATGAACTGATGCGCGATGACGAGGTTCAGCCGGTACTTTCTCGCTTCCGATAAGATCACCGAGATGGAATCCGTCGTCACGTTCTGGAACTCATCGATATAGAGGTTGAAATCGCGCCGCTGTTCCTGCGGAACGTCTTCGCGCGAAAGCGCCGCCATCAGCAGCTTCCCGACGATGATCATGCCGAGTAAATTCGCGTTCAGATCACCGATCCGCCCCTTGGACAGGTTCACCAAAAGGATCTTGCCGCTGTCCATGATCTCGCGGAACTTGAGCGCGGACTGCGGCTGGTTGATGATCGGCCGCATATAATCGTTCGCGATAAAATTATTGAACTTTGAGGTAACGTACGGAGTGATGTTCTGGAGCGATGCTTCGCCGCCGACCATGACGGCTTCGCGCTCCCAGAAGTCCTTCACGACCGGGTTCTGGCAGCGGGACAGTTTTCGGGTGCGAAACTCCGAATCCGTAAAGATCCTCGGCACGTCCATGAGCGTCGGCGGTTCGTTCTTTGCATCATCCATCAGTAGCAGTAACGCGTTCCGCATGTACTGCTCGAACATCGGGCCCATGGTCTCCTGCGAGAACAGCTTGTTAAAAATTCCCTGGATCTCGTTCACGATGAAGGTTTTTTCCTCCGGACGGGACAGGTCATATTCAAGCATGTTCAGGCCGATCGGATACTGCAGATCGCCCGGATTGAACACGATCACATCGTTCATGCGTTCCGGCGGGATCAATCCAAGAATGCCCTCGATCAGTTCGCCGTGCGGATCAATGACGGCAACGCCCTTGCCTCTCGCGATATCGCTGATCGCAAGGTTGGTAATGAAATTCGTTTTACCGGTACCCGTCTGTCCGATGACATACACATGACGGCGGCGGTCGTCATCGCTCAGCATGACCGGGCGCGATTCACCGCGGAACCTGCTCTCACCGAGGAGCGTCCCCTCTTTCGGCATAACCGCCGGCGGCGGGGCTTCACGGGACTTCAACCACTTCAAACGCGGAACCTCCGTCGTCGCGGTCGGCAGATGGAAAAGGCTTATCAGCTCGTCCGTTCCCAGCAGCATCTGCTGGGACGGCTCAAACATGCGAAAAATATAATTGAACAGAAACTCCTTCTGGCTGCGGGGCTTCACGGCCTTGAGGCCGTTCCGCAGCGGCGCCTCGAACTGATCGAACGATCCCGCAAAACTTCCCGACAATTCATCGGCGCGCATCTGGTTCGGCGCCGAAACGATCAGACGGACATTGACGGCGAAAAGCTGTTTTGCGACCTTCTTCTCAAGCGCTTTGATCGTCTCTTCCTCCAGCACCGGATGCGCGCTCTGCTTCTCTTCTTCAGCCTTCTTATTCCCCGCCAGCGCCTTTTGGATATCGCCGAACGTGATCATTTTGCTTGTATGCAGCGCTTCCTCAAGCTTCTTTCCTTTTTTCAATTGATAAATAAGCTGCGTGATCGATCGTTTCAGCGACACCGGCGCCGGCTTGATCAGGACCTGGATCGCCGCGCCCTCGCCGAGCTCCTGGATCTTGGACAGCGTGCTGAGGATCGGCAGGAACGTATCAACGCCGGCCTCTTCATAGGTGCGGACCGGCAGCGCGAACGTTTCCTTCTGCTTCAAATAGATCCCCTGGCTCACGCCCTGATGATTGAAAATATTGTAATCGTCCACCTCTTCGATCACCGCATCGCTCCATAGGCCGTTGATCTGGCGCATCACGAACTGGATCGCATCCATCGGAACGCATACATAAAAATGGATCTCTTCGCCGACCGAGTGCACTGCGGCCTCGAACGAGAACGGGATGGCAAGCTGGCTCAATGCACTTAAGAGCTGACCGGACAGAGCGACCTCTTTCAACGGATCATCCTTGACCTCTTCTTTTGTTTTTGCGGAAAGACGGATCAGGAGCGGACGCAATTTCAGCGTGCTCAAAAAATATTTTCTGCGGGTCCGGCGGTGGACCAACGCAATGACGAAACCCAAAAGGATCGCCGCAAGAAAGAAATAACCGAACAGCAACGGAGTATCCATGGTGTTACAGAAGCTTGCGGGACTTTAATTCATCGTAAAGCTTCGCCGTCAGGGTATCGTGAAGCGCATCCAACATGAACGGGTCGTATCGTTTCGCTTCAGTGATCGCCGCATCGATCCCCTTCTCAAAGGCAAGATCGGCGAGCTCTTCCACTTTAAGCTGGATCTCCGGCGATTCGGCGGAAAGATAGCGCGGAAGGACTTGGGACTCCGATTCGGAAGGAGTCGCCGGAGCGGGAGCCGGCTGCGCCTGCTGCATGCGCGCCTGAAGGACCGATCCGAGCAGATCGCGCTCCGATACCGAAGGCCGCGGAACGGATTCCTGCTTATTGCGGACCTCCTGGGAAAGCCGGAGGATATCCCTTTCGAGCGAAGAATGGAAATTTTGTTGCATGATACAATGAAGAAAACGCTATGGATAAAAAACGGGTCCTCTTTGCCCTCCTCTCTATCCTTATTATAGCCTCCTTCCTGCGCCTCTACAATTTGGCGCCTGCGGATAAATCAGGCTCGTTCAGTCCTCCCGGCCTTTACGCCGATGAAGCAATGAACGGGAACAATGCGCAGCGGACGTGGGATACGAAGGACTTCAAGATCTTCTATCCCGAGAACTTCGGAAGGGAGGGGCTGTTCATAAATATTGAAAGCCTCTCCGTCGCCGCGTTCGGAAACCAGCCGTGGGCACTTCGGCTGCCCAGCGCGCTCTTCGGGATCGCGACCGTCCTCGGTATTTTCTTCCTCGCGCTCACGCTTTATGACGACCCGGCGGTCGCCCTCATGGCGGCGTTCTTTCTCGCAACCAGTTTCTGGCACGTTGATTTTTCCCGGATCGCGTTCCGCGCCATTATGGCGCCGTTCTTCCTGGTTTGGGGGCTCATGTTCTTTCTCAGAACACTGAAACGGGATGGTACCCGCACGCAAGCGATCCTTGGCGGCGTGGTCTATGGCCTCGGCTTTTACAGTTATATCGCATACCGCATCACTCCCCTTCTGATGATCATCACTGGGATCGGTGCGCTCCTAACCCTTCCGCGGCCGGAACGAAAAAACTCTCTCAAACGCTTCTGGCTCTTCACCGGGACCGCCGTTCTGGTCGCCCTGCCCATCGGCGTCTATTTCCTCCAGCATCCGGCGGATTTCTTCGGCCGCACCACGGGGCTTTCGATCACAACAACAGCCGCTCCCCTTCAGGACCTCATGATGAACACCGTGAAAACGCTGGGCATGTTCAATTTCATCGGCGACGGGAACTGGCGGCATAACTTCGCCGGGCGCCCCGAGCTTTCATTCGGCGTCGGCATCTTCTTCCTGATCGGCATCATCCTTTCGCTTTGGACGCTCTGGAAAAACCGTTCGGCTTCGCTCACGGCAAGCCCTTCCGATAAACTCAGGGCAAATCAAAAAAAGAACGCCGCGGCGGCGCTCATTACCGGATCATGGTTCATCCTGCTTCTTTTCCCGAGCACGCTTTCGAACGAAGGGATCCCGCACGCGTTGCGGTCGATCCTTCTGCTTCCGCCGGCGATGCTCTTCGCCGCACTTGGCGCGGCCGCAACTTATCGGTGGCTCCGGGCGCATGGCTCCAAACCGATCGTCGACGGGGCTGCGATCTTTTTCTTCATCCTTCTGGTTGCGGAAACGTATACGCTTTATTTTGTCGCCTGGACGAACCGGCCCGAAGTGCAAGCGGCGTTCGATTATCACGATTATATGATCGGCTCGCAGCTCGCAACACTGCCTGATCAGTTAAAAAAATATGTGGTGGTACCCGATACCACCGGAACCATCCGGCAGGATTATCCGATCTCACTGCAGCCGATCCTTTTCATGACCGGTACCTATACCGACCAGCAGCGCACGATAAAAAATATCACCTATCTCACCCCGGAGCAGTTCGCTTCATTCCAACAGCCGCAAGGCAGTATTGTGATCAAGCTCTAAAAAAGCCCTACCCGTGGCGGATCTCCATGACGTCGCCGTCTTTGACGACATAGTCCTTCCCTTCCAGGCGCAGAACACCCTTCTGCTTCGCTTTTGACCATGAGGTCGCCTCCAAAAGCTTATCCCAGGAAACCACTTCGGCGCGGATGAACTTCTTCTCAAAATCACTGTGGATCGCACCCGCGGCTTCCGGAGCCTTGGCGCCGTTCCGGATCGTCCAGGCGCGCGTTTCATCTTCGCCGGTCGTAAAGAAACTGATCAGCCCGAGCACCTCGTACGCTTTTTTGATCAAACCGGACAGATCGGGATTTCCCGCAAGGTCCACCACGACATAATCCGCACCCGACGCCTTGATCTTTTCCGTCAGCGCCGCCGGCACATCATCCGGCGTACCGTTCAAAAGATACAGCTGCGGCTTTGCGGTCAGTAAGTTCAGAAGCCGCACCTTCTCATTCGCGCGCACATCCGCAAACTCTTCTGTGAACAGCATCTTTCCCTGCTCAAGCGCGGTCTTCGCCTTCGTCAGCATTTCCAGGTCCTTATCGGCGCCTTTGATCCCGCTGCGCGCTTCGCCTTCCGCTTTCTTGAAGTTCTTCTCCACGGTATCGAGGTCCTTCAGCGCAAGCTCGGCATTGATGATGTCCATATCCCGCATCGGATCAACCGAGTTCTCCACATGAATGATCTCATCGGACGGAAAACAGCGGAGCACTTCCACGACCGCATTCGTCTCACGAATGTGGGTTAAAAATTGGTTGCCCAACCCTTCGCCTGCGCTCGCGCCTTTTACCAAGCCTGCGATATCATAAAACTCGACGATCGCCGGGATCTTCTTTTTTGAACTGCTCATTGCCGCAAGCTTGTCTACCCGCTCATCCGGAACCGTCACAATGCCGACGTTCGGATCGATCGTGGCGAACGGATAGTTCGCGACCAAAATATCGTTCTTTGTCAGCGCTTTAAAAAGGGTCGACTTGCCGACGTTCGGCAATCCGACGATACCCATAGAGAGTTTCATATGCACCTAAAAATAACACGCTACCGATAAAAAATCAAAAAACTTTTATACGCGATGTTTTCGTACAAACCGATATTTCTTTTTGCTCCACACCGGACCGGCATAAGCGACACCGATGCGCGGTGTGCGGATGATATCCTTCTTCCGCGGCGGATCGTTCAGGACCAGCCAAAGACCGGACTGCGGCGACGCGGATCGGCCATTCAGCGCACCAGTGATATGCAGTTGCTTGGTCAGCCGCGCCGGTCCGGAAATATCGCCCGCGCCGCGGATCAGGACCGCCGCCGGATAGTCCTTCGGTCCGGTCACGATATTGAGCATCCAGTGCATACCGTAGGTGAAATAAACATACCAGTGCCCCGCTTTCCCGAACATGAGTGCATTGCGTTTCGTCCTGCCGCGGGATGCATGCGACGCGAGATCATCAAAACCATCATAGGCCTCAACCTCCGTGATCGGATAAACTGTGGTCTTTCCATGCCATCGGCGGACCAACGAGGCACCTAAAAGCCTCTGCGCGATCGCCGGGGTATTCCATTTCCGTAATAAAGCAGCTGGTGAGCGGCGGCGCATACGATCACAAATTATCCTTCAGGTCCTCCCAGACATCCTCGGGGATCGGCACGGCGCGGTCCTTCGGACTGACCCCGGGATACCGCCAGGTCGAAATGACCACGGTCTTTGCTACGCCCTTATCCTTCTTCTTTTGTTTCTTGAACATCACCCAAAGCTCTTCTTTCCTTTTCGGGGTATCATTGCGCTTCATTGATGCGGTCGTATCAGGCGCGATCCCCTCTTCAATGCGTTCCGGCGCGCGCAAAATGACCTTGATCTTCTGCTCCGAGATCCGGTACTGAAGCATCTTGCGCTTCACATGGCTCGTCCACGAAAAGGTTTTGTCGTCTTTGGGAAAGCGGAACAGCATAGGGGTTTATTTTGCTATACTTAAATCATATCTTTATTTATGGAGATGCAAAAGCTCTCTCTCTATCTGCAGCGCGGTATCGTCGCGCTTATCATTCTCACCGCAGCGGCGCTTATGATCAATGCCGCGCGCGGAGATTCGGCGATCTTTGATGAGACCGCGCACATCGTTTCCGGCTACGACTACGTCCATAACCTGGACGCCCGCTTCAATCCGGAACATCCGCCGCTCGTCAAAATGCTTGCGGCGCTTCCGCTTGAATTCCAAAATATCTCCTTTACCGCCGGCGGCGACTATTGGACGGGCACGAACCAGGAATGGACCGCGGGGAAGGCGCTCCTCTATGGATCAGGTAACGACGCGAACCGGATCATTTTCTCAGCGCGGCTTGCGCCGATCCTCATAACGCTTCTTTTGATCCTGATGACCTATCTGCTCGCGCTGGAGGTCGTCGGCCGATGGTGGGCGCTGCTGCCGACCTTCCTGGCGGGCTTTTCGCCGATGATCCTTGCGAACGGGCATTATGTGACCACGGATACCGGAGCCGCCTTCGGGATCCTGCTCGCGCTCTTTTATTTCATCCGATTCACGCTGACCCGGAACCGCACCAATCTCATCACGACCGGTCTCGCGTTCGGTATCGCGCAATCCATTAAATTCTCCGCGCTGATCCTCATTCCCTTCTTTCTGCTCGCGCTCGCGGCCTTCCTGATCGTGCCGCTTATTCGCGAATGGCCGTCGCTCTCGCCGCAGCGAAAGCAGCGGAGGCTCTGGCGATCGCTCACAACCTATGTCATTTCGCTCGCGGGTATTTTCGTGATCGGCTATGCCGGCATCATCTATCCGCTGTACCGCGCCGCGACCTGGAACTATCCTGCGGAAAAACAAATTGCCGACACCGGACTGCTCCTCCAAAGCTCCTCCCATCGCATTACGGCCGATCTGACGATCTGGGCCGCGGGCAACCCGGTCCTCCGGCCGTTCGCCGATTACTCGCTCGGCGTTCTGATGGATATCCAGCGGGAAGACCAGGGAAACACCGCGTTCTTTCTCGGACAGCTGTCGAACCGCGGCTGGCATGATTACTTCCCGATCGTCTACAGCATGAAAGAATCGCTGCCGGCGCTCATCCTGGTGCTTCTCGGCTTATTCCTCGGATGCTGGCACATCGCCGACCGGGCGCGCGGAACGATGCGTGAGATCCTGTCCCGGATCGGCGAGTTCATCGAGGTGCAGTTCGCCGAATTTTGCATGATCCTCTTTATTGTGTTGTATTGGGCCTTCAGCATCTCCAGTCCGCTCAATATCGGCATTCGGCACATCCTGCCGACCGTTCCGCTTTTTTATATCCTCGCCACCGGCGCGGTGAAAAAATGGTTCGCTGCGGAACCGAAACTTATCCCGCATACGCGTATGGAAAAAGCAAGCAATGCCTCCCATGCGTTCTTCGGCACCGGAGGCAAGATAGCGCTGATCGCCGGGATCGTCCTCTGGGCCGCGACAGAGACCCTCAGCGCTTCTCCTTATTTCCTCTCTTACTTCAACGAGCTCTTCGGCGGTACGACCGGCGGATACGCCTATGTCGCCGATTCGAACTTTGACTGGGGGCAGGACCTTCTCAGGCTTCGCTTATGGACGGACGCGAACCTTTCTCCGTCCGATAAGATCGCCGTCGATTATTTCGGCGGCGGGGATCCGCACTACACCCTGGGAGACCAGGCGGTGCCGTGGACCTCTGCAGACGGAGATCCGTCCGCTGAAGGGATCCACTGGCTCGCCGTATCAGCGAATACGCTTCAGGAAGCAAAGGCGGCGCTGACTGCTGACGCATCCCGCAACCCGACCGATGAATATATCTGGCTGAGCGATCCCTACCATCCGTACGCAAAAGCAGGCACCTCGATCTTTATCTACAAGCTTCCGTAAGCCTTACTTATAGTACAAACGGTTCTCCACGCGCAGATCGACCGTGGAAAGCTTCGCCACATCCTTAGTCCCCTCGAGGGTCTGCAAGGATGAAATGTTCGCCGTCGGATCGAAGCGGATACTGAACAGTAATTTCGTACCGCTGTACGTTTCCGCATGCAGTTCCTCCAAATGGCCGTCATAGCTCAGCGAACGGATCGGAAGATGCAACGACGGAAGCTCTTTCAGGATCAAGATCAGATTCCCCAAAAAACGCTGGCCGATCACGAACTCGCCCGGAAGGATATGCACCTGATCAAGGTCATTGACCGTCAAAATAAGCGATCCTTCGGTCTGAGGAGCGTCCTCGAACGCCATGCCGGTACTGTCGATCCAATTGCATGACTGATAGCTATCGCACCAGATGGCAAGCCGGTCCCGTTCCTGCACGGCGATCGTGATCGATTGATGGAGCCAGCTCCGATCCACGGTGGCGGCGGCAAAAGCGCTCTTTGAAATGTCCGGATGATCGTTCCCCCAAGAAAGAAGGTTATGCGGGCCGAGAAGGTTCCAAAGCCAGCCGTGGATCTCCAGCGGTTCGATAATGCGGAGCACTTCCTGATCGGAATGATAGGTCGCTCCGGTGATCACGAACGAGTGGACCCGAAAGACCGGTGAATCCAAGACCGTGTACGCCGCAAGAATGCCCAAGAGAATAAGAACACCGATACTGCCGTAGATCTTGATCCGAAAGCGGCGGCCATATCGCTTGGTCTGGAATTGTCTGAAATAAGGGTCCATCTTACATGATCTTCCGCTCGATCAGCGGGTTAATGCGCGTGAGGAACTCGTAATGCGTAGTTCCGCTTTTTCGGGCCACGGCGTCGGCTGACAGTTCGGCGGTTTTTTGCCGGCCGATCAGCGTCGCGGTATCGCCCACGGCGCAACGGATACCGCTCACATCAACGATCAGAAGGTCCATGGAAACCCTTCCGAGGACCGGCGCGTGTTTTCCGTTGATCAATACTTCGCCGGCGCCGGAAGAAAGCGAGCGCGGAAATCCGTGCCAATAGCCGATCGGAACGATCGCGACCTTCGCGGACCGATGCAGGCGGTCAACCAGGTCGTAGCCGACATAATCGCCTTTTTTTAAAGACTTCACTTCGCTGACCAATGCGTGCCACGACAAGACCGGGGCCAAACGGATATCCTTCTTTTGCATCTCCAGCTCCTTTGACGGCCAGAGCCCATAGAACCCGATCCCGATGCGCACCGCATCCAGATGATATTTTTTGCTTACCAGCATGCCGCCCGTCGCCGCCGTATGTCGGATCAAGTCTGTGAACCCGGCTTTCCGGAACAGGTCCGCCGCCTGCATGAACGCATCGAACTGCAGATCCGTATAGGTCGGGTAATTAATGTCTTTCGCCGAGGCAAAATGGGTGAATATACCTTTGAGCTTTGCGGAAAGCTTTTTATTTTTTTTGATCGTCCGGATCGCCGACGGCAGCTCGCTCAACAAAAATCCCTGCCGGTGCATGCCCGTATCGATCTTGATATGAAATTCAGGGATCCGCCTGCTTTTTGCCAAAGTACGCAAGGCCGCTGCATTCGAAATACTGATCGTGATGTTATTTTCCGTCGCCGGACCGAACAGTTCGAGTAAGGTGGGTCCCAACACTAAAATAGGCTTCGTAATGCCGGCGGCGCGCAATTTAAGCCCCTCAGGAACGCTGTCCACGCAAAACCCGTCAACGAAAGGGTCGGCAATCTGCGCGAACGCGACAAGGCCATGTCCGTAGGCATTGGACTTCACTACCGACCACAAGCGCACTTTCGGCGAGATCAGCCGACGGATCACCCGCGCATTGTTTCGGACCGCCTTTCGGCTAATAGATACAAAGGTCTTTTGTCGGGCCATTACATACAATTTAATATAAATAAGGCCTCTTTTCCACCGGAACCCATCCCAAAAATAAAAAACAGCTCATTCCTGAGCTGCTGTGCATGCCTCGCGGGCACGCTGCCATATTTTATTTTCCTGGATGAGGAGCGTTCGCGATCTCTCGTCGAACTGCACTTTCGGGCCGCCGAGATAATCGAGATTCGCCTTCATGATCGAATACGGCATCGGCGAATGAGGCAATCCGTAGAGATGCCCCTGTTCATGAAGGAGCAGCTGAGCGAACCGGCGAGTAAAGAACCGTCGGGCTACCGCATTCGTCCGCGGACGGTCCAGAAAACGATTCGGCGCCATGCCGATGTTCATCACGATCGTGCCGTTCCCCTGCGTCGTATTGAAATACGCTTTTCCGGAAAGGTCCTGCGCCCCGGTCGCGGTGATAAAAACCAGGACATCGGGATCGCTTATCTTCCGCTCGCGGACATAGCGCGGACGCAATTCGTCTACGAAACAGCCCTGCTCATTCGTGAAACCGGCATTGAAGAATTTGCACTCGCTCCGGGATGAATCCCACGACTCGAGTCTGAGCCGTGAAATATCGTAGCGGAACGGAAGCTTATTCTCTGCAAACACGCGATTCGCTTCAATGACCAGGTCGGTGGGCGCGATCCCGAGCGTATGCAATTCCTTTGTCGCCCGCTGATCAAGGAAAACCGTCACGGTTTTCTGATCGGAATAGGCGCACGCCGATTTGGTGATATAGAGATCGGACAACGCTGCTTCATAGCGGATCGTCCTCACCAGCCACCACAGTGACCCGGCAAGGAGAAGGCACGCCAGTGCGACCGGTCCCTTTCGCTGCGCCAAGGCACGAGTCATAGAGAACTCGCAGGATGTTGTTCAGTACTGTTTTCAGTATAGCGCCGGACCTAAAGGAAATCCATGCTTTTTACGCGATCTCCTCGATGCCCATGGACCCCTGCAATGCCTTCGGAACTTTGATCGTCCCTTCCGGGGTCTGATAGTTCTCAATGATGGCGATCAGCATGCGGCCGATGGCGAACGCAGTACCATTCAGCATATGAACGAACTCCGGCTTCCCGTCAGCGGTCTTATATTTAATGTTTAACCGGCGCGCCTGGTAATCGGTCGTGTTCGAGGTCGAATGGGTCTCGCGGTATTCCCCTTTCCCTCCGTTCTGTCCCGGCATCCACGCTTCGATATCGTACTTCGCCGCAGCAGGATCACCCAGATCACCCGAACAAATATCCAGCACGCGATACGGCAGTTCCAGCGTCTGCATCAATTTTTCTTCTAACGAAAGCAGAAGCTTGTGTTCGTCCTCGGAGCGCTCCGGCGTGGTGATGCTGAACATCTCCACTTTATCAAACTGGTGAACGCGCAAAATGCCTTTCGTATCCTTGCCATAGGATCCGGCCTCGCGGCGGAAGCAAGTTGAGAACGAGATATAGCGGCGCGGAAGATCTTTCTCGGCGAACGTTTCATCCATATGCATCGGACCGATGGATTGCTCCGAAGTTCCGACCAAATACAGGTTATCAGCGGGAAGATGATAGATCTCATCGCGTCCCCGGTCCAAATACCCCATCGCCCACATCGATTTCTCATTGATCAAAACCGGCGGAACCACGGGAATGAATTCCTCAGCCATCGCCGTCCGCATCGCGAGGTCCACCAGCGCGAATTCCATTCGCGCCAAAGCTCCTTTGATGTACCCGAATCGGCTGCCGGAGATCTTTGCCGCGCGGTCCGTGTCGATCAGCCCCAATCGTTCAGTGATCGTCATATAATCCTGCGGATGCGCGAGATCAGGCTTGGTGCCGACCTCCCGAAGGGTCTTATTCTCTTTTTCGTCCTTCCCGGTCCGCACCCAGGCAAGCGGCGGATTCGGCATCGTATAGAGCAGCTCCTGGCGCTTTTTCGCGAGGTCCGCGAGATCGGCCTCGATCTTCTTGACCTCCTCCTTCATTTTTTTCGCCTCCTCAACCTTTTTCGCCTCGCCAAGCTTTTTCTGTTCCGCGCGCGTTTCATCGAACTTTTGCGTCAACGTGCGCCATTGCGCATCAACGGCCAAAAAAGAATCAACCACTGCCGGATCGACATTCTTTGCCGCCAAACCCTTTTTGATCTCGTCGGGATTATTTCTGATCTTAGCTACATCAAGCATGTAATACAGTATACGACAGTTTTTTCGCAAAAAAAAGCTCCCTTTCGGGAGCTTAGAGAACGTTCGGATGCAAAGTCAGAAGCCGCGCCGGAATGACAACGGCCCTGCCGATATACCTCCGATCGATCTCCACGCCTTTTGACTCATCGATCCTCACCAACGGACCGCTATCACAGCGGCACCCTGAAGAGGAGCATTTGTCTTCGACCGCGCAGAACATCTGCCGGTCGTCGACCAAAGTCAGGCCAAGACCCGCTTTCAGCTCGACCCTTTCGGGATCATCGCCGTAACGGGCGATCAAGACAAGCGTGACATCCTGGATCAACTGAAGCTGGCAGGTAAGATGGATGGTCCGTTCAGCAGGCTTGTACTCCTCTTCTTTGCCTCCCATAACCGTTCCTCCACACTCTTGATTCGGAAAAGAAAAAGACGCTTCACTATTCGGCTGCTATCTCAAAGATCGCGCCGGCGTATGCCGGAAAGATCCTTAGGGATAGAGTCGATAGACGAAACGTCCTTGCCCTTTCCTTTTCGGGATTATTTCCATCATAAACCCGGTCATCAGAGGATGCAAGGGTTATTTCTCCTCTTTTTTCGGGCGCATCAGCGGGAAGATCTGCGTATCCCGGGCGCTCTTGTTCATCAGAAAACTAAACACGCGTTCGCTCATGCCGAATCCGCAGGTCGGCGGCATGCCGTACTGCAATGCTTCCACGAAATCCTCATCTTTCATCTGCGCTTCTTCATCGCCCTCTGCGCGCAGCTTCATCTGCGCGTTAAAGCGCTCTTCCTGGTCCACCGGATCGTTCAGCTCGCTGTAGCCGTTCCCCAATTCCGAACCCGCGATAATGACCTGGAACCGCTGCGTCAGTTTCGGATCGGACGCGACTTTCTTTGCCAGCGGAGAGACCTCCACCGGAACACCGGTCAAAAAGCCAGGACCGGCGATCTGCTTGCGGCAGTATTTCCACAGATTATCGATCGCCCGCGTGATATTGAATCCCTTCTTGTCATACGGCACTTTCAGCTCATGAAGCTTCGCCTCCATCTCCGGAAGCGTTGCGGACAGAATATCGATCCCGGTATGTTTCTTCACGGTCTCGCGATAATCATACCGCTCCCACGATTTACCCAGATCGACGGAAAATTCACCGATCGTGAACTTAAGCGTACCGAACGCCTGGAGCGCCACTGACTTAAAGAGCTCTTCCACGAGCTTCATGCCCTTCTCATAATCGGCGTACGCCCAGTAGAACTCCATCTGCGTATAATCCTGCAAATGCTCGGCATCCATACCCTCATTACGAAATTGCCGCCCTATCTCGAACGTCTTTTCAAAGCCGGCGACCATCAATTTCTTCTGCCAGAGCTCGCCCATCGAGATCCGGAGGAACACGTCCATATCCAAAGCGTTATGATGCGTCACGAACGGACGCGCATCGGCGCCTCCCGGCAATACTTCAAGAACCGGCGTTTCCACTTCCAAAAATCCGCGGGTAAGCAAAAATGTGCGGACCGCGTTCCAGAAACGAGCCTTCTTCTCTACCATTTCTTTAACCTCAGGATTGAAAAGAATATCCAAATACCGCTTGCGGAGCCGTTCTTCCTCATCATGAAAACCATACCAGGTCGCCGGCAGCGGGCGCAGGCTCTTTGCGGCCATGACCAGCGTCTCAGCCTTGATGCTCTTCTCGCCCTTCTTTGTTTTAAAAAGCGTACCGGTCACGGACAAAAAATCGCCGATGTCGATCGTCTCTTTCCATAAGGCGAAATCCGCGATCTGTTTCTTGTTCGCAACGATCTGGATCTTTCCGCTCTCATCTTTCAGATCAAGGAACATAACACCGCCCTGGGCGCGCTTACCCATCACCCTGCCGGCTACCGAGATGCGCTTTCGCAATAATGACCAAACAAAAAAATGCCGGAGCGCCGAGATCGCCGTCTGGGTCCGGGCAACCGCAGCCGGATACGGATCCTTCCCCGCGGCAAGCAGCGCTTCACGCTTCTTGATCCGCTCTTGGATGATGTCGTCGAGCATAGGTTCGATCTAACCGATCGAAACGATCGTATACGAAACTTTTCCTTTCGGGATAGCCACCACAACCGTATCGCCGACCTTCTTGCCCAAAAATGCGCGTCCCAGCGGCGATTCGTTCGAGATCATGCCCGCGGTCGGATTCGCTTCATTCGAACCGACGATCGTAAACTGCATGGCTTTCCCGTCCTTTTTCACTTCAATGGCGGAACCGACGGAAACGTTCGTGGTCGATGCCGATTTTTCGATGATCTGGGCGTTCTTGATAAGCTCTTCCAATTCGCCGATACGCGCTTCCACCTGCGCCTGCTCCTCACGCGCCTCAAAATATTCCGAGTTCTCGGAAAGGTCCCCCAGCTCTTTTGCGCGCTTCAAGCGCTCGCCCACTTCGATACGGCGACGGCCCTTCAGATCAGCCAGTTCATTCTTCAGTTCTTCCAGTTTTTCTTTGGATACGTATTGTTTTTCCATAGATATTAAAATTGATTAGGAGGAGTGATCGCGTACTCCTTTCGCCACAACCACCACCGTATTTTAACAGTTTCGAGGAGAACTTGTAAATACGCCGAAGCCTCCACATGGGTCCGCGTATCGTTCACCCAAAAGACCGGCATTTCCTTGATCCCGTAGCCGCATTCCTTGGCGAGCGCAAGCGCTTCCGCATCGAACCCCCACCGGTCGATCTTGGTAACGCCAAAGATGCGCTGAGCGGCCTCATCGGAAAAACATTTGAACCCGCACTGCGTATCCCAGACGCGGGGAACGAGCAACGCCTGAATGATCAGATTGCCGATGCCTCCTAAGAGCTGTTTATGGAATGGCTGTGGCGGCTGCATATGCGCTCCCCTGATACGGCGCGATCCGATGACCACTTCGTATCCTTCCTTGAAATACGGAATCATTTTGTTGAACTCCACGACCGACGTGGAATTATCCGCATCCATCATCAGCCGCCAGGTTCCTTTTGCGGCAAGCATGCCCTGCCGCACCGCAGCGCCTTTGCCTTTGTTCTCTTTGTTATCGATCAATTTCAGATTGTCGATCAGCGGCTCAAAACGCCGCACGATCTCCGCGGTCTCGTCCGTCGATCCGTCGTTCACGACCAGGATCTCATAGGAATATTCCTGCTGCTGAAGATGTCGGTCAATATCAATAAGCGTCAGCGGAAGACGCTTCGCCTCGTTATATGCCGGAATGACAACCGAAAGAAAAGGGCGGGCCATGAAGAAATATACCTTCAGTATATCAAAAAAGGCGGCTTCACGCCGCCGTACTATTTCGTCAGGATCTCCGGACGCTTGTCTGTGATCAGGACCGTATGCTCAAAGTGCGCCGAGAGGCTTTTATCCCGCGTGGCATAACTATCATCGGACAACTGCGTGATATACGGATCGCCCGCGCTCACCATCGGCTCAAGCGCCAAGACCATACCGGCTTTCAACGGCATGCCCGTATTCTTCTGTCCTTCATTGAACACCGGCGGATCTTCGTGCAGCTCGATCCCGACGCCGTGCCCGCTCAGCCCTTTCACCACCTTGAACCCCCGGGCGCGGACATACGCATTGATCGCATACCCGATATCGCCAAGCGTTTTCCCGGGCACGCATTCTTTAATACCGAGAAGCAACGCATGGTGGGTCGCCTCCATTAATTCGCGCGCCTCCTTCGTGATCTTCCCGACGCCGATCGTGAACGCGCCATCGGCAATATATCCTTTGTAGGTCACGCCGAAATCAAGCGACAGGATATCACCCGGCTTCAACGCATAATCGCCCGGTACCCCATGGACGACCACTTCATTCACTGATGCGCAGATCGAGGCCGGGAACGGCTTATCCGCTCCATACGGCTGATAACCGAGAAAGGTCGGCTCAGCGCCCGCAGCTTCGATCCGTTGGCGCGCCAGCGCATCCAGTTCCTTCAGGGTCACTCCTTCCCGTACCGCAAGACGGACGTCTCGCGCGACGCTCGCAAGGATCTTTCCCGCGTTCCGGATCAGCTTGATCTGCTCCGGCGTCTTGATCATCCCCATTCCTACAGATTACGCAATTTTAATTTCTTCAGGATCTCGTGATGCACTTCATACGGCATCGGACGGCCGTTGATCTCCGTGATCCCATAGTGCTTTGTGCGAAGCGCCTCCAGGATCGGTTCGGTGCGCTCGTGATATTCTTTAATGCGCGTATCGAAGACCTTCGGATTATCCACGGTACGGCGCACCAGCTTTCCGCCGCAGAGCGGACACATCGTGTGCTGATGACTTTCGTCGGTGAAGAGCAGGCCGGTTCCGCATACTTCACACACCATCCGGCGGCTGTTGCGGGCGATCGATTCTTCAGGATCGATCTTCAAATAGAGGAAAATCAGATTTTCCTTCCCGTATTTTTCCTCCAACACCTTGATCAATCCCTTATGCTTGGAATCGCCGAACGCCTCATACATCGTCCGCGGCGAGCCGCTGAACACGATCCCGAACTCCGCCTTGGAAAGGCGGGCGACGTGCTGCTTCGTGACATCCAGCACCCAGGTCGGCGTGCAGAGCGCGCCTGAATCGAAGATCACGCGTTCCCGCTGGATCTCAGGATCATCCTTATATTGCGGATCGTGCACGAGATGTTCGATATATTTCCCCGTATCCAAATGATACAAACCGAACCGCGCTGCAAGAAGATTCGCCTGTGTTCCCTTCCCCGCTCCCGGCGGACCATAGATGATAAATGCTTTTTTCATATTATGGATAGTATATCACAAAAAGATAAAAAAAATCCCCTTTCGGGGACCTTTTTACGAGCGGTTAAAATCCTTCGTACTCGCGCAGAACCATCTGCGATTCGATCTGCTGCATAACCTCGAGAGCGACCGCGACGACGATCAGAAGCGCCGTACCGCCGATCGAGAGCAGCTGGATACCCGTAAAGATCTGCGTCAGTCCCGGCAGGATCGCGATCACGCCAAGGAAGAGCGCGCCAAACAGCGTAATACGGTTGATCACCTTCTCGAGATACTCGCCGGACGGCTGGCCCGGACGGATGCCCGGAATGAATCCGCCGCTCCGCTGGAGGTTCTTCGAGATCTCCTGAGGATCGAACGTGACCGCAGTATAGAAATACGTGAAGAGCACGACCAGCAGGAAATAGATCGAATTGTACGTTACCTGGTTGCTGAGGAACTGATTGACCATATCATGCAGCTTCAGCGAAAGGGACGGAGAAAAAAGCGCCGAGATCTGGGCGATGAATTGCGGGAAAAGCAGCAGCGAGATCGCGAAGATGATCGGCATCACGCCCGCCTGATTGACCTTCAGCGGCAGATAACTTGAAGCGCCGCCGTACACCTTGTTCCCGCGCACGCGCTTCGAATACGATACCGGGATCTTGCGCTCGCCTTCACTGATGAAGACCACGCCGGCAACGACGACCACGCCGAGAACGAGGAATGCGAGATAGGTCGGCAACTGGCCCGGGTTGTAGGTCACCAGCATCTGCTGGACCGCCCCCGGAAGCCGACTCAAAATACCCGCAAAGATGATCAGCGAAATGCCGTTTCCGATATTCTCTTCAGTGATCAGCTCGCCGATCCACACCATGAACATGGAACCGGCGGTCGCCACCAAAACGTCCTGCAGCGTGCCGAACAGCGACAACTGCGGCAGTACATTCTGCGAAAGGAGCAGATTCAAAAAACCGTATGCCTGAAGAGCGGCAAGCGGCACGGTCACATACCGGGAAATGCGGTTGAATTTCGCACGGCCGAGATCACCCTGTTCGTAATAGATCTCTTTCAAGCTCGGAACGATCATGGTCAGCAACTGCATGACGATCGTCGCCGTGATGTACGGGCCGACGCCCAGCATGACGATAGACAGATTGGAAAGTCCGCCGCCGGAAAAGATATTAAAGAAGCTGAACAGCTGGTTCGAAGAAAAGAATTGGCTGAGCTTTGCCGCATCAATGCCCGGGACCGGAACAGCCGCCATAAGACGGGTGACGGCAAGCATGCCGATCACCATCAGGATCTTTTTCCGTAATTCCGGAGTTTTGAACAAAAGCTCAAGCTTTTCCATAAAAAAGTAAATTTACGCAACCACTTTGCCGCCCGCTTTTTCGATCTTAGCCTTTGCGGATGCGGATACCGCCAATCCCTGAACGGTCACGGCTTTCTTCAATTCACCGCCGCCGAGGACCTTTGCATTTCCTAAATTCTTCTTCGAGAACTCGGTTCCCTCTTTGCGTTCGAGGTCGCCGACGTTCACCGCGTGCGCCTTCGCACGGATGCTCTTGTTCCGATAGCCGCGCAACTTCGGCAAGCGGATCAAAAGATCTCGCTCCGCCGGACGGATACGATGTCCGCTGCGGGACCCCTGTCCTTTGGTACCGCGACCCGAGGTCGTTCCCCGTTTTCCGCCGCGGCCGATGCGCTGGGCGCGTTTATTCTTTTGTCGTGAATGAGTAAAAAGTTCCATAAAAATGATTAGCGTTCTTTAGAAGCGCTCAGTTGCTGCAGCGCCTGGATCGTTGCCATCGCGTTCGTCAGTTTGTTCGGCGTCCGGCCAAGGCACTTGGAGGTCGCGTCTTTCACGCCCGCCAATGCAAGTACGGTACGGACCGCACCGCCTGATTTCAAACCATGACCCTGCACTGCCGGCTTGATCACCACTTCAGCGGCGCTGAACTTCGCATAGACCTCATGCGGGATCGTCCGGCCCTTCAGCGGGATCTTGATCATGTTCTTCTTTGCCGCGGTCTTCGCTTTTTCAACCGATGCCTGCACATCGACGCCTTTCCCGACGCCGAGGCCTACGGTCCCCTTCTCATCGCCCAAAATGATCGTGGTGCGGAAGCGCATTCTCTTACCTCCGGCGACGACACGGGTCACCCGGCGAAGATCGAGGACTTTTTCCTTATAGGCGTCACGCTCCCCTTCCTGACGGCCTCGTCCTCCCGGACGACGCCCTCCGCCGCGAAACGGACGCTGTCCGCCGCGGCCGCCGAAACGCCGCTCCTGCGGCTTACCCGCTATCGGTGCCCCCGGAGCTCCCGCTCCGTTCGGCTGTGCTGTGTTTTGTGTTGGTTGTTCGTTCATAATCGTACGATATTATAATGCAAGACCTTTTGCCCGCGCTCCCTCCGCGACCGCTTTGACGCGGCCGTGGTACTGGTACGGACCTTTATTGAAGACCGCCGATGCGATCCCCAATGCTTTCGCTTTTTCTCCGATCGCCTCGCCGAGCAAGCGGGACTGCTCCACTTTGTTCTTCGCTTTCTTCGCGAACTCTTTCGAAGACGCGGAAAGGATCGTATGCCCTTTTTCGTCATCGATCATCTGCGCCATAATGAACTTATTACTGCGGAACACGGAGAGGCGCGGACGCGCTGCGGTCCCGAAGATCTTCGCGCGGTTGCGCTTTTTCCGCCGATCACGCAATGTATTTTTTTGAGTCAGTTTCATAGAGAGAGATTCGTATTATTATGCGGCACCGGTCGCTCCGGCAACTTTCTTACCCGCCTTCATCTTCACGACCTCGCCTTTATAGCGGATACCCTTGCCCTTGTACGGCTCCGGCTTCTTATAGGCGCGGATCTGCGCAGCGACCTGGCCGACCAAATTGCGGTCAGCGCCGGCGATCTTGATCGTGCTCTTTTCCACCGAGATCTTGATGCCCGCAGGCGTTTCGAACTTCACCGGATGAGTGAATCCGAGACTGAGGACCAAATTATTCCCTTCCATAGAAGCGCGGAAACCGACGCCCTGGATCTCGAGCTCTTTCGTGAAGCCGGCGCTCACGCCGTTCACCGCGTTCTGCGCCAATGCCCGCATCGTCCCCCAGTTCGCCCGAGCCTGAAGATCAGTACCGGTCGAGGTAACGGTCAATGTCGTATCCTTCACTTCAACAGCAGTGTGCGGCAACACCGGGAGCGACAAGGTTCCTTCCTTTCCTTTGACCTGCAGCATGCCGCCGTCAACAGTGACGGTAACGCCTTGCGGGATCATGATCGGTTTTTTTCCTACTTTTGACATAATGTATTGATAATAAAATTACCAGATCTGGAATAAGAGCTGACCTCCCAGCTTCTGCTGCTTCGCCGACTTTCCATCCATGACACCTTTCGGCGTTGAAAGGACGAGCATTCCATATCCCTGGCGGACCGGGTGAATATCCTTATACCCGGCATACACGCGGCGGGACGGACGGCTCAGCACGAGCACGCCCTGGATCGCACCTTTCCCTTCTTTGTCATAGCGGAGCTTCACATCAAGTACGCGCTTTGGTGCGCGGCCCTTCTTGAACGCGGCGTCAACGAACTTGAACTTCGCAAGCAGTTCGGCGACGGCAAAATCCATCTCGGAGTACGGCATTTTGACGCTCTCCTTTTTGACGACCTGTCCGTTCTTTATTTTAGTTAAGAGATCGAGATACATAGTAGAATAAGTAATTTACCAGGATGCTTTTTTCACGCCCGGGATCTGGCCGCGAGTCGCCATCTCACGGAAGCAAATACGGCACAGCTGGAAATCCCGGATATATCCATGCTTGCGCCCGCAGCGGAAGCAGCGGTTTACAGAACGGACCCCATATTTCGGTTTTTTGTTCGCTCGCGCGACAACAGATGTCTTTGCCATATTCTTATTTCTTAAATGGTATGCCTAATTCCCGATAGAATGCAACCGCTTCGGCATGCGGTGCGATCGGCAATTTCGGAACGATGGTGATCTCCATACCGAAGTTCACCTTGGATGTTTCCGGGGTAACCTCCGGGAATACCACATGCTCCTTGATGCCGACGGTCAGATTACCGGCGGTGTCGATCGCCGTATCGCTGATGCCGCGGAAATCGCGGATACGCGGCAACGCCGTGTTGATCAGCTTCTTCAGGAACTGCTGCATCTTCTGGCCGCGAAGCGTGGTCTTCAAACCGACGACCGTCCCCGCGCGCAACTTGAATCCTGCGATCGATTTCTTGGCCGAGCGCCGCTGCGCCTTCTGGCCGGTGATCGAAGCAAGCTCTTCTTCAACAGCAGGAAGAAGACGGTCCTCAAAGTTCGTCAATGCCGACATGCGGCCCAATCCGATGTTCACAACCACTTTTTCTATTTGAGTGAGTTCAGCTTTCATATGAGTTTATTTGCCTAACGGCGCATCGCAATTCTTGCAATAGCGGACCTTTGTTTCGCCATCCATCCGGGCGCCGACGCGAACCGGCTTTCCGCACGATGCGCACACCAAAGCGACGTTCGAGATATTGATCCCGCGCGGCAAGGTCACCACTTCGCCTTTTTCGCCTTCATTGCGCGGCTTGCGGTGCTTCTTGATCAAATTTACGCCTTCCACCACGATGCGGTCTTCGGCGCGGTCCACGCTCAAAACCTTCCCCCGCTTTCCGCGGCTGGATCCGGCAATGATCGCTACTGTGTCTCCTTTTTTAATACGCATATAAATGAATGAATAGTGGTGTTACACGATCTCTTCCGCCATTGAAAAGACGGTCTCGTAGCCTTTCTCTTTGATCTCGCGCGGGATCGGGCCGAAGATACGGGTTCCTTTCGGCTCTTTTTTGTCATCGATGATAACGACTGCGTTCTCGTCAAAACGGATCACCGAACCGTCCGGGCGGCGCAGCGGATGATGCTGGCGAACCAGCACGGCCTTCACGACATCCTTCTTCTTGATCGGTTTGCGCGGTTCCGCAACCTGCACTGATGCAATGATGATATCGCCGATCGTCGCATAGCGCTTCCGGCTTCCGCCTAATACGCGGAAACAGCGGACAGTCTTCGCTCCGGAGTTATCGGCAACCTTTAAAATGGATCGTTCTTGGATCATAAAAATGGATTATGCTTTACCGACGACCACCCAGCGCTTATCCCTGCTGAGCGGGCGGGTTTCGCGGATCACGACCTTATCGCCGACATGATAGGTATTCTCTTCGTCATGCGCCTTGAAGCGGGTCGTCAGCGTGAAGTACTTCTGGTACTTCCCGTGCTTGCGGGCATGAGAGACCGCAACGACCACCGTCTTTTTCATTTTATCGGAGACCACAACACCGGTAAGCTTTCGTCCGCTTGCCTGCATCGCTTTCTTTTCCGGAGCCTCAGCTCCTTTGTCTTTGAACATACCGAACATAGTGTGTGTATTATTTCGCTTCGTTAAGAATGGTCTTGGTGACCGCGATCTGCTTTTTGACCTTCCGGATCTCCCGGACATCCTTCACCTTGCCCTGGGAAACCTCCTTGCGGAGCTTCCACAGTTTATCAGCGGCAAGCGTGAGGTCATTGAGCAGCTCCTCTTTCGCCTTCGATCGAATTGTGTCTAATTCAGTCTTTTTCATAATATTATTGTTCGGTGACGATCTTCGTGCGCACCGGCAATTTGAAGCTTGCATGGCGCAGCGCTTCCTTCGCAACCTCGGGCGCCAGACCGTCCAATTCGAACAGGATGCGTCCCGGACGGACCGGAAACACGTACTCCCGCACATCGCCTTTTCCGCCGCCGAGCGTGACGCCCTCGGCTTTCTGGGTCACCGGCTTATCAGGGAAAATACGGATCCACAGCTTTCCTTCGCGCTTCACGTAATTCGAGATCGCGCGGCGGGCGGCTTCGATCTGGCGGGCGTTCATCCACGAACCAGACATCGCCTTCAAGCCGACGGTGCCGTAAGCAAGCGTCGTACCGCGGGTCTCAACGTTCCGTCCTTTGGAACGTCCCTTTTGCCACTTTCGATGTTTTACTTTTTTTGGAACTAACATAGTGTACTGAAAAAATATGATTTATGCAACTTCGCCTTTATAGATCCAGACCTTAATGCCGATCGTGCCGTAGGTCGTGTACGCGGTTGCTTCGCCGTAATCGATGTTCGCACGCAAGGTCGTCAATGGAAGCTTTCCTTTTGCGAGCCATTCGCGGCGCGCGATCTCGTTCCCGTCCAGACGGCCGGCAACCTGCACCTTCGCACCCTGCACATCGCGGTTCTGCATCGCCAAACCAAGATACCGCTTGATCGTGCGGCGATACGGCATACGCTTCTCGAGGTCCCAGGCGATCTGCTGGGCGGTCACGTTCGCGGAAATATCCATGCGGCGGATCTCTTCCACGTTCACGCTTAAGCGAACCGCCATTTTCTTATCGCGCTTCTTATCCTTAGCAAGCGCTGCGTTCAATGCCTTGTTCAGATCTTCGATCCCTTTTCCGCCGCGGCCGATCACCAATCCCGGCTTCATCACCCGCACGGTCACCCGGCACGTGTTCATATTCCGCTCGATATCGATGCTGTCGATCCCCGCCTGGCTGATCATCTTGCGAACCACGTCGCGAATGACCATATCATCCTTCAAAAGCTGCGCGACCAATTTTCGGTCCGCAACGAACCAGCGAGAGGTCCACCGTTTATTGATGCCTAAGCGATATGCGTTTGGATTGATCTTATGGCTCATAGGAATAGTTAGACGCTCTTATTACGATTGAACATTCTCTTCACGATCCCGCCCTTCTTCGCCTTCGCCTCTTTCGGGGCGTTGGTCGCTGCGGTGATCTCCTTCTGAGAAGGCTTCGTTTCGGCTTTCGGAGCCGCTTTCCGTTCTTCATGTTCTTTTTTCGGTTTCTTGGCTTTAGTGGCGATCGTAAAACGAGCCGCCTTCGGTTTCGCTTTCGATTCAAGAACGATCGAGACATGGCTCATCTTCTTATGGATCGGCGTTGCCCGGCCCTGTGCGCGCGGAAGGAAACGCTTGATCATCGGACCCTGATCGACGCGCACTTCTTTGATAATGAGCGTCTCCGGATCGAGCTTGAAATTATTTTTCGCGTTCGCAACAGCGGAACGGAGCAATTTCAGCACCGGCTCGCTCGAGCGCTTTGCGCGGAACAACAGCTGCGCCTCCGCCTCATTGACGGACAGCCCCTTCAAAGCGTTCACAACCAGACCCACCTTGCGGGGTGCGATATGGAGATAACGAAGTTTTGCGGTAACAAGCTGTGACATAAGTGATTATTATTTTGCGGCCGGTTTTGCTGCTGCTGCGGCAGGAGCTGCGGTCGTTGACGCTTCAAGATCGCGCTGCATCTTACCGCCATGGCGCGTAAATTTGCGGGTCAGCGAAAATTCGCCGAGACGATGACCGACCATCTCTTCTTTGATCGTTACTTCGATGAAGTTCTTCCCGTTATGGATACCAAACGTGTATCCGACCATTTCAGGCGCAACCTCGGAGTCCCGGGACCACGTCTTAATGACCGTCTTGCCGTCGGGTTTCACTTTCGAGATCTTCTTCAGAAGTTTTGGATCCACGTACGGACCCTTTTTGCTTGAGCGTGACATAGTATGAGTATTATTTCTTTACACGGCGGCTCATGATGAGCTTGTTGGACCATTTCTTCGGATGACGAGTCTTGTGTCCGCCGGTCACCTTACCCCACAGGGTCTTCGGGCGCTTCGTACCGCGCGGCTGGCTTCCTTCACCGCCACCATACGGGTGATCAACCGGGTTCATTGCTTTACCGCGAACGGTCGGACGAATACCGAGCCAGCGGGAACGTCCCGCCTTTCCGATATTCACCAAGTTCCAATCCTCGTTCGATACCTGGCCGATGGTCACCAAGCCGTCTGACGGCACCTGGCGCACTTCACCGGAAGCAAGCTTCACGACGGAATATTTCCCTTCATGACCGAGCACTTCCACGTACGAACCTGCGGAGCGGGCCATTTGGCCTCCTTTTCCGAGGGTCATTTCCACGTTGTGAACCTGATAGCCGATCGGAACGTTCTTGATCGCCAAACGATTCCCTACTTTCAACGGCGCCTGGACCGAAGTGACGATCATATCGCCGACCTTCAGATCTTTCGGGGCAAGCATATATACGCGCTCGCCGTCATTGTAAACGACGCGGGCGATGAACGCCGTACGATACGGATCATATTCCAACGTTTCCACGCGGCCCGGAATATCCATTTTCGCCTGACGGAAATCCACCATGCGATAGGTCTTCTTATTGCCGGATCCCTGATGGCGCGTTGTAATACGGCCGAAACTATTGCGGCCTCCGCGTGCCGGAACGTTCATGGTCAGCGACTTGAACGGGCGCTCTTTGCTGAGACCCGAGTAGTCGACCGTGGTCATTTGCCGGCGGGATGGAGTTGTTGGTTTATAATGTTTCATAAGTATCTCTAGTGAGCTTGCCGAACTATTGCGGTAAGATATCCAATTTCTGGCCCTTTTGCAAGGTCATAATGACCTTTTTATAGCCCGGCTTCGAGCCGAGGCGGTTCCCGATGATGCGTTTTTTCGGTTTCGTATTGATCACGTTCAGCTTCACCACCTTGACCGAATACTCGGTCTCGACGATCTTCTTCGCTTCATTCGCGGTGGTACCCCGATCTACCAAAAACACATACTTCCCAACCTTGCCCATATCGGTGGATTTTTCGGTCACGATCACGTTTTTGACGAGTGCTTTGTTCATATGAAAATTAGTTCAGTTCCGTGAGCGCTTTTTGTTCGATGACAACCACCGTGTGCGATGCGACCGCATGCACGTTCATATTCTTCGCAAGGACCGGGGTCACGCGCGCGATATTCTTCGCTGCACGCATCGCGGCGGCGTTCTCGTTCGCCAGAACCAAAAGGACCGACTTTGCGCCGGCAAGATTCTTAAGCGCGTGGGCAAGCACTTTCGTTTTTGCCCCCTCAGCGGAAAAACCGCTGACCACCTTCAACTGCTCATCCGCAGCTTTCCGTGATAAGACGCTCTGCAATGCCATATCTCCCATTCCCCGATTCACTTTTTGAGAACGGTCGGTCGTATTGCGCGGACCGAAGCTGACGCCGCCATGTCGCCACAACGGAGAACGGATCGAACCGTGACGCGCACGGCCGGTTCCTTTCTGTCTCCACGGCTTAATGCCGCCGCCGCTTACTTCACCGCGGAATTTCGTATGCGCGATCGGAGTGCGCTTGTTGGATGCGATCGACTTATACACCTGATGGACCAATGACGGATTCCATGCAGCCGACAAAAACGCCGGCGCCTGCATATCGCCTGAAACATTGCCGTCCTGATTGTATACTTTGATCGTCGTTGCCATATAAATGTGTTATGCCATCTTTACCAATTTCACTTTCGCCCGCGTCTTTCCCGGAACGGAACCGTTCAGGAGGACCAAGCCCTTTTCTTTATCTACCTCGATGACGAGGAGGTTCAGGATGGTCTTCTTGTTGGTACCCATGTGTCCCGCCATTTTTCTTCCCGGAACAATGCGCTGCGGAGCCGTGCTGCCGATGGAACCCGGCGCGCGATAGCGGTTCTTCTGACCATGGGTCTTCGGGCCGCCGGCAAAGCTGTAGCGCTTCACGCCGCCCTGAAAACCATGCCCCTTGATGTTCCCGGACACTTTCACCAGATCTCCCGCCTGCAGCTGTTCCGCATCCGCGCGGTCAGCCAACTGCAACGGAGACACCGCCATCAAAGCGTTGTCTTTCCAGAGCTGGGTCATTTTCAGTTTTGTTGCGGATATTTTTTTCATAGCGTTTGCTGTAAAAAACAGCCGGATTAGCCGGCTGTTTTTTACAAAACATCTTTGGCTAAATCCTTACGATGTGATAGAGCTTACACCATCTTGATCTCTATATCAACACCTGCAGGCAGATTCAGTGACGAGAGCGATTCAATGATCTTCTGGCTCGGATTGAGAATGTCCACCAATCGCTTATGCACCCGAAGTTCGAACTGCTCGCGGGAATCTTTATGAACGAACGTGGAACGATTCACCGTATACTTCTTGATCTCGGTCGGTAACGGGATCGGTCCGAGGACCTCGGCATCGTTGCGCTTCGCCGTATCAATGATCTGCCGGCACGAGCTGTCGATCAGCTTGTGGTCGTAGGCCTTGATGCGCAAGCGTAATTTTTCTGAAGGAAGTTCTTTTTTCGCCATAAGGATTCAATAAGAGGGACTATTTGACGATCTTCAAGACCACACCGGCACCGACGGTCTTGCCGCCTTCGCGGATCGCGAAGCGCTGCTTTTCCTCGAGTGCGACCGGAGCGATCAACTTCACCGTGATCTTCACGGTATCGCCAGGCATAACCATTTCCATACCGGCCGGCAACACAACCTCACCGGTCACGTCAGTCGTACGGATATAGAACTGCGGCTTATATCCCTTGAAGAACGGAGTGTGGCGGCCACCTTCATCCTTGCTCAAAACATACACCTCAGCTTCGAACTCAGTGTGCGGGGTAACGGATCCCGGCTTCGCCAAGACCTGACCGCGCTCCACGTCTTCTTTCTTCGCACCGCGGAGAAGGATACCGACGTTATCACCGGCCTGGCCTTCATCGAGCAGCTTGTTGAACATTTCAATACCGGTCACAACCGTCTTCATAGTCGGTCTCAAACCGATGATCTCAATTTCTTCGTTCACTTTGACCACACCGCGCTCTATACGGCCGGTCACGACGGTACCGCGGCCTTCAATGGAGAAAATATCCTCCACCGGCATCAAGAACGGCTTCGAGGTCTCACGGACCGGATCCGGGATGAACTCATCAAGTGCGTTCAACAGATCAATGATCGGCTTTGCGGCCGGTTCATCGGCTGACTTCGCTTCCAATGCTTTCAAGGCTGAACCACGGATCACCGGAGTCGTATCACCCGGGTATTCGTATTTCTTCAAGAGCTCGCGCACCTCGGATTCAACGAGGTCGACAAGTTCCGGATCATCAACCATATCAACTTTATTCAAGAACACGATAAGGGTCGGCACACCGACTTGGCGGGCCAACAAGATGTGTTCACGCGTCTGAGGCATCGGACCATCCGCTGCGGACACGACCAAGATCGCACCGTCCATCTGGGCGGCACCGGTGATCATGTTCTTAATATAGTCAGCGTGACCAGGAGCATCCACGTGAGCATAGTGGCGCTTTTCGGTCTCATACTCCGAGTGGTGCAACGCGATCGTGATACCGCGCGCTTTTTCTTCCGGAGCATTGTCGATCTGATCGACTTTCTCTTCTTTCGACGCCCATCCCTTCAAAAAGGCAACGTGCGTGATCGCCGCGGTCAAGGTCGTCTTGCCGTGGTCAACGTGACCAATGGTACCGACGTTGAGGTGAGGCTTTTTGCGCTCAAATTTCGCTTTTTCTGCCATACGATTTATTAATTATTTTTAGTTACTTATTTTTATAATAATTACTGCTCGACGCGTAATAAACAATAGTATATACGAAATGAGAGTTTTATGTCAATAGGACCTCCTGTTCATGGCGCCTATCACCTTGCACTAGGACCACATGCGTCCGCCACCGTTGAAACTTTGGTGGACAAGCAGTAAGCTGAGGTCAGTTACTTGGAATCCAAAGGTGGCCCGTGAACCCACTTCTCGAAGTGGCAACGGTGTTCGTCCTTGCGGAATGCGCGATCTGGACATCGGTCCTTTCGCGCGGCATCTCGATCGCCTGCGGCGTGATCGCGGGGCTTCTCGTTCTGATCCACTGGATCGAAGCCTACTCGCCCGCTGAGATTCGCTCATTTTGGAAACCGAACGGGATGCGGTCGGCTTATGCGGAATTCGGCGCGCTCGTCGTGCTATTCTCGGCACTGATCGCGCTCATCGGATTCTATGCAAACCCGCATGTCTTTTCAACGCCGCATCTGGTGAAGCGCTTCGCGATCTCGGTCGGCTGCTACCTCGGCAACGCGCTGTGGCAGCAGCTCCTGGTGCTCGGCTACTTCCTCCCCCGACTGGAGAAAGGAGTCGATCACGAATGGACCGCGTACGCTGCGCTCGGCTGCATGTTCGCGCTCGTGCATATCCCCAATCCGGTCCTCGTGCCCGTCACGCTGATCGGCGGAATGCTCTGCGCGTACTACTACCGGAAGACCCGGAACATCTATCTCATCATCCTCGCGCACTCCGTGCTCGCGGTGGGGATCATGTACCTCTTCCCCGCGGCGTGGCACCACCACCTGCGCATCGGCCCCGGCTTCTGGCGCTGGCACCCGTAAAAAGCGATCGCTCCGACATTCCATCGGAGCGATTTTTTTATTTCAAATAAAAAGTCCCCGCCTGTAAAGCGCGGGGACGAAAATCATACCGCTCTCTTTTTCTTGCCTTCAGTAGAATACAACCTACACAGGAGAACGATCCATATGGCGTAAACCACAGCTGCGATGATCGAAGACAGCATTGAGTGACAGCTATGATCGAGCACATAACCTAATCCAAGAGCCTCAAGGCTCCCCTGAAGGAACGCATTGCGGTCCTTCGATCTCTTAAAAATGAGGAGCATTAAAGACAATACGACAACCACCCCTACCCATAGCAACCACTTCGGAATCATCAGATCCCTCCTTATTCAGATTGAAACAAACAACTGAAAATATATTAACCTAAAGTATACTTCCTGTCAATAAACCAAAAACCGCCTTTAAGGCGGTTTTTTATTCTTCTTTTACCCGACGAGGACTTTCGGTCCTGAGGAAGCTATCGGAGCGCTCTTCTTTTTTTATTCTACGACAAGGCGAGAACTGCTTTCGTTCGAGAAACTTTGAGCGCCGCTGCGCTCGGTATCGCTGAAAGCGATGCGGCGGCGCGAAACGTAAGAGACTGTTGCCGCAGGAGCAACAGTCTCTGGTTCTCGAACAAAAACAGTTCGAGCTTATTTGCGGCCCTCAATGACCTGCTTCGCCACGTTCGCCGGAACCTCTTCGTAGTTCGAGAATTCCATCGTGAAGTTACCGCGGCCCTGGGACATCGAACGGAGCTTCGTCGCATAGCCGAACATTTCGGAGAGCGGCACTTTCGCGTCGATCACCTTGATATTGCCGCGATCGCTCATCGCTTCGATGCGTCCGCGCTTCGAGCTGATATCGCCGGTCACATCACCCATGAACTCTGCCGGAACGAGCGTCTGCACTTTCATGATCGGTTCGAGGATCACCGGCTTTGCGCGCTTGGCGCCTTCCTGTAATGCCATCGATGCCGCGATCTTGAACGCCGCTTCGGACGAGTCAACTTCGTGATACGAACCGTCATACAGCGTTACTTTTACGTCGTTCAATGGATAACCGGCGACCACACCTTTCTGCATCGCTTCAATGATACCTTTCTCGATCGGCTTAAAGAATTCCTGCGGGATCGCGCCTCCTTTGATCTCATTGACGAACTCGAATCCTTTTCCGCTCTCCATCGGCTCAACGCGAATACGCACATGGCCGTACTGACCCTTGCCGCCTGACTGCTTGATATACTTTCCTTCCGCCTCCGCTTCGCCTTTGATCGTTTCACGGTATGCCACCTGCGGACGGCCGACGTTCGCTTCCACATTGAACTCGCGCTTCATGCGGTCCACGATAATTTCCAAGTGCAATTCACCCATACCCCAGATGATCGTTTCGCCGGTCTCGGCGTCGCCGGTCACCCGGAAGGTCGGATCTTCATCAGCCAAACGGCGCAACGCCAGACCCATCTTTTCCTGGTCGGCTTTCGTTTTCGGCTCAATGCGGAGCGAAATAACCGGTTCAGGGAATGTGATCTTTTCAAGGACGATCGGGTTCGCCTCATCGCAGAGCGTGTCGCCGGTCGTCGTGTCCTTCAAACCCACCAGTGCGCCAAGGTTGCCCGCGCCGATCTCTTCCACTTCTTCACGATGGTTCGCGTGCATACGCACGATACGGCTGACGCGTTCTTTTACGCCTTTCGTTGTGTTCAAAATGTAGGTTCCGCGCTTCAATGTTCCGGAATAGACACGGAAGAAGGTCAAGCTGCCCACAAACGGATCGGAAGCAACCTTGAACGCCAACGCCGCAAGCGGCGCATCGTCCTTCGGTTCGCGGGCAAGCTCGGCGCCCGTCTTCGGGTCGGTTCCTTTCGTCGGCGGAAGGTCCAGCGGCGACGGGAGATAATCCACGACGGCATCAAGCATGAGCTGCACGCCCTTGTTCTTCAATGCCGATCCGCACAGGACCGGAACAAGCGTGTTCGCCAGCGTCGCTTTGCGCAACACTTTCTTCAGCTTATCAACCTCAGGTTCTTTGCCGTCGAGATACTGCGCCATCAGGTCATCATCCTGTTCCACGATCTTTTCCACCAAGGCATGGCGGCGCTTTTCCGCATCAGCCTTCAGTGATTCCGGAACTTCGCCTTCGATCACCTTCTCGCCCATATCGCCTTCAAAACGATAGGCTTTCATTTTCAAAAGATCCACCACGCCTTCAAAGGATCCTTCAAGGCCGATCGGGATCTGTACCGGGATCGCGTTCGGGGTCAACCGGTCCAAAATGGACTGGTAGCTGTTGTCGAAGGACGCACCCATGCGGTCCAATTTATTGATAAAGCACAAACGCGGAACGCTGTATTCGTCCGCATAGCGCCAGTTCGTTTCAGACTGCGGCTCCACGCCGGACACGCCGTCGAAGATAACGCAGGCTCCGTCGAGCACACGCATAGAGCGCTTCACCTCAACGGTAAAGTCGATGTGGCCCGGAGTATCGATCAGGTTGATGCGATATTCGTGCTGCTTGTCTCCGTTATACACCGTCGGCACCCAGAAGCAGGTCGTCGCGGCTGAGGTAATGGTAATACCGCGCTCGCGCTCCTGTTCCATCCAGTCCATAACGGTCTCCCCTTCGTGCACTTCACCGATCTTATGGGACACGCCGGTATAAAAAAGAACACGCTCCGAAACGGTCGTCTTTCCTGCGTCGATATGGGCGATGATCCCGATATCTCGTGTATTTTCCAGTGAATATTCGCGTGCCATAGATTATAAATATGTTTTTATTTCATTGACCAGATCGACGACCTCCTGCACATCTTCTTTTACGAACGGTCGAGAACCTACATCGGTGATATGTTTCTCTGCTTCTTTTATTCGCGCCCGCAGTTCTTCCTTCTTATCTTGAGGGATCGCGTCAGCAGCAGGAGATTCTAAGAACATTTCTGACGCAAGCAATGGAACATAAAGTGTATTTCTTCGATACTTTGTCCCGTGCTTATGAAGATTCCACTGCTTCTCCGCCTCAGAACCTTTGACCGCATTCCGAGAAAGCTCAAACTCCTGCTCATCAGTAAGAACCGGCCCAGGTTCATCAGACAAAGCAAGAAACTTTTCAATCATCTGCTTCGTGGTAGAACGAGGATCGAATCTTTCAAGTTTTTTTTCCGGCCCTTTTTCAGATTTGGGAGGTACTTCGGTCATGGCGCGATTATCTCGAGAAGTGAGCGAATGCGCGGTTCGCTTCTGCCATACGGTGCGTGTCCTGCTTTTTCTTCACGGCAGCGCCGTCGTTCTTCGAGGCAAGGATCAGCTCTTCGGCAAGTTTGTTCGCCATCGGCTTCCCCTTCTTTTTATTTGCAGCATCAATGATCCAGCGTGCGGCAAGCATGAACTTGCGCTCCTGGCGCACTTCGCGCGGAACCTGATAGTTCGCACCGCCGATACGCTTCGTCGCAACCTCCACCAACGGGGTCACGTTCTCGAACGCTTTATCAAAAACCTGCAAGGCATCGCCGCTTTCGCCCGCCTCTTTCTTCATGAGGTCCATGGCATCGTACATGATCTTTTCCGCAACGCGCTTCTTACCGTCTTCCATCAGATAACTGATAAAGCGGCCGACAGCGACATTGCTGTAGACACGGTCAGGATGATGCGGACGGGCGTAGTTTCTCTTTTTTCTCATAACGTAATAAAAATGAAAAGCGATTATTATTTTTGTTTCTTGGCTCCGTACTTGCTGCGCTGCTGATGGCGAGCATCAACACCGGACGTATCCAATACGCCGCGAACGATGTGATAGCGGACACCCGGAAGGTCCTTAACCTTTCCGCCGCGGATCATCACCACCGAGTGTTCCTGGAGGTTGTGTCCCTCGCCCGGAATATACGCGGTCACCTCCATGCCGTTCGTCAAACGTACGCGGGCAACTTTCCGCAACGCTGAGTTCGGCTTTTTCGGAGTCGTCGTGAAAACTTTCAAGCACACACCGCGCTTGAACGGTGAGTTCGATTTTACCGGACGGTTCAGAATGTAATTAAAATAACGCCCAAGCGCCGGCGATTTTGTTTTTGAGCGATTGACCTTGCGGCCCTGCTTTACAAGCTGTCGTATCGTTGGCATAGATTGATAGGTAAAAGTATATCAAAAAGACCTGCAAAATGTCAACTGAGCTCGGACAGTCTTTCCCAGTCTTTCCCGGAAACGTAACTCACAGTTTCCGGGAAAGACTATCCTCACTTAAAAAGTATAAATTCAAATAAAAATAGGCATTGCTGCCTATTGTGCGACGCTCGGAGCAAGCTTCAGGAGCTTTGGCGTCGGCTTCAGATGAATCACGCGGTCGTTCCGCTGAACCACCACATCCAACGGATGATCAAGCGAAGCGCTGTTGCAGATGGCCCTCAGGTCATCCACCAGAAAAATTTTCCGCGGACCCACGGCAACGATCGTATCACCAACACGGAATCCAGCATCTGCCGCGGGGGTATGCGGATACACATCCGTTACCGTAAGCGAAGACCCGTCGAATCCGAGTCCGAGTCCTTCAAAAAGTCCCTTGCGGGCCAGATCGATGTGATCGACGAGTTGATGGCGCAAGCCATCCATCTGATTCTGCAGCAAGAGATTTTTCGAGTACAGCTTCACTGACAGACCCGCGAGGGCTGCGGATGCCATGACCAAAAGAAAGATCACGATGCCGAACACGTCATGTAAAGTCGACGACTTCTTGTCGGGCACCTCGGACTTCATGTCGTTCTCCATCCGACCTCCTTCCTTGTTAAGTTGTAGCAACGACCTGAATATATCCTACTTCTTTTGAAACCATTTGGTCAATAAAAAATCTCCCGACACGTTGTCGGGAGATACCTTTTTACTTCGCCAGCTTCACCGCTTCCTGAATGGCGCGCTGGAGCTGAAGGTCGTCCTTCGGGCCGTTGACGACCTTCGGATTTTTCACCGGGATCGTCGGCGAGATGCCGATGTGATGGACCTTGATCAGCTTCGGACCGATGAACCACTCGGCGCTGGTCAGATGCAACTCCCCTCCGTTCGGAAGCGAAAGAAGGGATTGCATGATGCCTTTGCCGAAGCTCTTCTGTCCGACGATGACCGCGTGCACCACGTACTTCAGGTATCCCGAGAAGATCTCGGAAGCGCTGGCGCTGTTTCCATTAATGAGCACGACCACGTGCTCATGCCGGAAGACGCCGACCAGTGGGCTGATGACCGTCATATCGTGAACCGGATCGTCGCGCCACCGCGTGTACAGGATCGTCGCATGCCACTTGGCAGGAGCGAACCAGGAACACATGTTGAGCGCCGCGCCGACCTTGCCGCCGCCGTTGTTTCGCAGATCGATGATCAGCGAACGGGCGCCGGAGTGCCGGAGCTTCTGTACGGCAGCGTAGAACTGCTGAGCGACATCGCCGCCGAAGGCGGTGACCCTGACGTAGCCGACGTTCCGCCGGACCATCTTCACGCCCCTTACGAACGGGATCATGATGAGTGCACGGGTAAGAACGTACAGATCCCTTCCCTTATTGTTCTTCAGGATCAAACCGACTTTCGTGCCGGGTTTCCCGAGGATCAGCTGGACCGTATCCCGAAGCTTCGTTTCTTTCGCCATGCCCTGAAGCATCGTCCATCCGGACGTACCGGCGGACGAAACCTCCACGACCACATCGCCTTTCCGCATTCCCGCTTTTTGAGCGGGAGATCCGGGAATGACGTCAACAACCTTCACGTCGCCGCTCTTGTCGAGCTCCATAGTGGCGCCGATGCCGGCATACTTGCCGTCCATGAACGAACGGTCCTCCTGGCGATGAGCCGCAGGCGGAAGGTACATGCTGTACCGGTCCGTACATGCGGACACGCCGCCCTCAAGGATATCCTCGAGGCATTTCGCCTTGTCGACCGGCTTGTAATACTCGTCGTGGATCATCTGAACGATCTGGAGAAGCAGGCCGAGGCTCTTTCCTTCGCGTGCCATATCGGCATCGACGGAATGAGCGTATGAAGGCGCTTCAGGATCGAGCGTCGGATTCCCCTGCCGGTCCATACCGGCGGCAGCAAACGACGCGGACGTCAACGCAATGACCATCGCGAGAGCGATGCGCTTCATTGTTTTTCCTCTTATGTCATTTTCAAGGTGTACATTCAGTACATCACACGGCAAACCCAAATACAATAGAAAAATCGCTCTTTTTCTTTACCAGCCGTGAGATCTTAGTGGCCGGCAAACAACAGATACAATCCGTTCACGATCGGCTGTAAAAATCCAAGTCCAAAAAAGATAAAAAAGAACAAAATGAGGAGCCCGTACTGCTCCAGGAACCGCTGCAGATTCCCGTATCGGTCAGGAAGCACGGCGAACAAAAGTTTCGAACCGTCGAGCGGCGACACCGGGATCAGATTGAAGATCGCCAGAATGATATTGATATAGACGATCATACCGAAGAACATCGCCAGGGTTCCCACCGCCGCGGTTGCGGGAACGAAATTCAGTGCGCGGATGCACAGGCCGAACACCAATGCCAATCCGAGATTACTCAGCGGTCCCGCCGCGCCGATCAGCGCCGCGCCCTTTTTCGGCTCCTTCAAATTGTACGGATTATACGGCACCGGTTTCGCCCAGCCGAACAGGATCGGGCTCTGCATCAGGAAGAGCAGCCCTGGCAGAATAATGGAGCCGACCGGATCGATGTGGTTCAACGGATTCAAGTTCAGCCGGTTCATATTCTTCGCGGTGTCGTCGCCGAGATGGTACGCCATCAAGCCGTGCGACACTTCATGCACCATGACGGAGAAAATAAAAACAATGAATTGAAAAACAAGGATAAGGACGTCGTTCATATACCGTACAGAATACTACAAGATCGGCTTCGGCGGGAGCTGGTTCTGATAGAGCTGCGGATCGATCGTGCGCGTGAAGCACTGCTGCCCGCTCTCATGGTTCCAATTCTGCATCGTACGGTCCGAAGACATCGGAACCGCTTGCGGGAACGAGATCGCCGCATCGGATGCAAGATCGAACTGCGCGCAGAGCGTGAATGACAGCGGACCGTTCGTGCTATAGCCGTACGCCGCGCCGGTCTCAGGATCCGTCGGGATCTGATAACCGCTGATATCGTTATTGAGCGCGGTCAGGTCCTGGGGAAGCGCCTGCTTCTGGACCCAATAGGAAACCAGCTGCGACTGGACGCCCTGCAGATCGCTTACCCGCTGTTCATCGAACCGGTACAACCGCGCCTTGAACGGCGATCCCGCCGTAAAAAATCCGAAAATAATGCTCACCGCAACGACCGCGGACGTGATCCAGAGGAACAGCTTTTTCCTTTTTTCAGAAAGCCCGTGGCGCAGGTCAAGCAGATAATACGCAAAGATCGCGGAAACCACCGCCAGCACGATCAGCACCTTCAAAATAAACCGCACGGTCAGATCGCCGCCGAGAAAATTAAACACGAGCGTCACGAGATCGCCGATGATAATAACCGATGCGAGGAACAGCGTGAAATAGACCAGCCACTTTCTGATCTTCAGCTCGCGCGCTTCCGGGATCTCGGCATATTCACGGTTGAGCATGTGCATCACCCAGGCGTACACCGGAAACACGATCACCAGCGACGCCATCGCCCAACGGATCCCATTCGCTACGCCGGAATAATAGATCGGCGACAGCGGGTCGGGAAAGAAAAGGTTCACATACTGGAACAGCAGCGTCATCAATCCGGCCGCGCTCATATACAGCGCGATCATCGAAAGAAGGTGCATGAACACATCCTTCGGAACATTCACCTTTTTTTCGTGGAAAAACATGGTTTTAAAAATATTTTTTTAATCGAGAGCGAGAATATTTTTATTTGATCAGTTTTTTAAATTCCTCAACCAGCGGCACCGGCTCCGGGTCGATCCCGTATTCCTTGGCGAGATGATACGCCGTCCAATCGGCGATCAGCGTGGACGAAAAGATCTTATGGACCGGGCTCTTGCCGTTCACGATCACGACCTCCACCGGCAATCCCCGCTCGCGGTACAGACGCTCCGTCACGTTCATGCGCTTCAGGATCCGCGGATGATCGTTCGCGTCCTTCAAAAAGACGAAGAAGAATCGCTGCGACAGTTCGCGCGTTTTTTCCTTCACGTCGAACCCGTTCATCTCATTATGGTTCAGTTCCGGCAGCAAACCGGAGAACGCCGGAACCTTGCCGGTCTCGTTCAAACGGATCTTCCAGTTATACGCGAGCGCGCCGTTCCGCTCCGAGGCGTAGATGATCGGTACATTCCCCTTCAGTTTCTTCGCAAGCGTTTTTCCCGCCCGTTCGTATTCGGTCGACTTCAATAAATGCGCCAGTGCGCCGGCTTCGCGGAGCCTGGCCGTATCGCCGGTCATTTTCAAAAGCGCCATGAACGCATAGCCGACCGCCGTGCGCGGCTGGATGCCGTGCGGCAGCTGGATATACGGCCTCTTGTTCTTCCGCGCAAGATCAAGCAGCTTCCCGCCCGCCGCGATCACCGCCACCGGCAGCTTCGCCTTGAGCGCCTTATGGAACCCGTCGAGCGTCTCTTCGGTGTTCCCCGAATAGGAGCTTGCGATGAACAGACTTTGTTTCAAAGTCTTCTTTGGAAGGTTCGGCAGTCCGTAATCGCGATGCGAATAGATCTCCGCCGAGGGGTTCCAGATCTCAACCAGACCGGCCGCCAGGTTCGAACCGCCCATCCCGCCGATCACAAAAGAAGAGGTCTTCTTCAATCCCTTCGCGTTCTCCACCACCGGAACGAACTCGAACTGCTTATGAAAATTCTTCAAAGATTCGTACATCATATATCTTTAGTATAGCCGAGACGGTGATCCGGTTCTGTGCACATGCGCCGATCGTCCGCCGTCCTATTGGCCCTGGCCGAGGTCGATCGTCACGTTCGTCGTCATTCCCTGCGTGATCGTCACCTGCTTTTGGATGTTCGCGGAGCTTTGCGGATAGGCTTTCGGGAACGTATACGGATTGAAAAAGACCGTCCAGCTGCCGACCGGAACGTTCACGAACGTCGCCGTACCCGTGTCATCGGTTTGCATCACCGTCTTCCGCCCGCCCGGCGTACCAACATCCACTTCCACGCCCGCCGGCGACAGACCGAACCCCGTCACCGAAACCTGCAGCTCTCCGAACTCGGTCGCATGATCGTTCAGCTGATACGGCGCGACCCGGTCGCCGCCGATCACATAAAAATTACGCACCAACGGAACGGCGACGAAGCCGATCGCGATGCATCCTATGACAATGGCGATGCTCAGTGCGATATTTTTCATAGCAGTCTCAACGGATCCCGCTGTCGCAGGAAAGCGTTGCGTACGTAAATTGGTCCGCGGTCACGGTGAATTCTTTTGACGTGCATCGCGGCAGCGGCGTTCCGCTGGCCGGCGTCACCAGATAAGTTCCCGCGGCAAGATCGGCTTTGAACGCGCCGTCGGCGTCGCTCTTTTCGGTCGCAAGCGGCGCAGGATCGCCGGCGCGCGAGATAACGACGTCGGTCTTATACGGCTTCGGAGCGCAGTTCGGGTCCGGCGGCATTTTTTCAACCGGGCAGGTCGGTGAGATCGTAACCACTCCGATGATCCCGCTTCCCGTCTGAGAGGTGAAGGTGAACGAATCCACGATCGAACGGAGCGTTGCGGAAAAAGCCGCCTGATCGAATTCCTTCACCGCACCGTCGGGATAATTATGGATATTCCCCGAATGTAAAAGCGCGACGATCTCGTAGCAGCTGCCGTGCTTGATCGTCCGCCAGGTCGTCAGGTCGTAGTAATTCCCCGCGCCGACGCCCAATGAATGGAATTCAGAAAAGGTCGTCCCATTGATCTGGACCGTGCTCGATGCCGTTTCGCCCTGGACCGTCACCAGACAATTCCCGACCGCCACGGGAGCCGGGTTCACGCCGATGAACACGCCCGCCTCGGACAGGTTCGTTCCCTTCATCATGTCTGACGGCAATACGACGGCCGCGACCGGCGCAGCCGTCTCCGGGAGATATCCGGACGAGAACGACTGCTCGATGGCTGCGTTCCGCGGATACCACAGTGAAAACCCGTATTCCGTATTCGTATACAACGCCGACTTGACCCCCTGGACGATCACCGGCTGATTGTTATCTTCCAGCGAATGTTCCGTGACCGTGTCCACCGCAACGGATACGACAGCGGCGATAAGAAGGACCTCAAGGAAGATGATCCAGTGTTTCAGAACGAATCGCATAGGGATTAAGCCGAATGATGATGCGCGCTCTTCGCGTGCTCGGCCTGAGCCAGCCGCTTGCTGAAAACGAAGATATAGAGGATCTCAAGCAGTCCGAGCGTGTTGATGATCAAAAGCGCGATAAACCATTTTTGATCGCCGCGACGGGCCGAGGTCCATAACGCTACGCCCTTCCACGGGAGCGTCCATAATGCTGCAAGCAGGATCCAAACCGACTCATTCGAAAGAAATGTATTCATAATTATAGTATACCTTATTTTGTCTTTTTGTTTTAGCGCTCACCGAAAAAGTTGTAGTGGAACACCACCGCAAGATAGATGCCCGCCAGGACGAAGAACGTCAGCAAACCGGCGCCGATCGCCGTCCGCGTTCCGTATTTCGGCGCAAGCCAGGAGACCACCAGCATATACGGCACCCAGGAAATGATCGTGCCGACGAGCACGAACAGCGCATGCTGCGCCACTGCCGCTCCCCCGCGCGATTCGCCGATAAAAATATACGCCACCAGCGTGAACACCGGCATCAGCGTCGCGAACCCGGACGCAAGCCGGAAACCGCTTTCTTCCAGCGCCACAATAAGGACCGTGAAGATCCCGCCGGTCAGGAAATAAATGAGATAGTTTTTAATGAGTGGGGGCATAGATATTAGTATACTCTCTTCGATCAATTAGTAATTATAGTAGTTAATTACAAGATAGCTATTAATCCTCAGGAAAGGTTATCTTATTTAAAGCAATAAAATTTCTCCACTCCTCGATACATTCGGATGCTAATTTAAATGCATTATATTTCTTATTACTAATCGTCAATTCCAGCGTTGACGAAGCAACCAAACCCCTTGGCGTAAAATTAATTTTAATATGGGTATTTATTTTTTCTAGCCTCTTATTTGATCTCGCCGCTTGCCAGCCAGCATGCTTAAAAGCGTTACAATAATCAGCGGCAAGAGATAAAGATTGACTCTCACTAATATATCTCTCGACATCTAAAAGAAGATCTATATCCTTATCTTTCTTCAGCCAATCTTTAAAATGATAGCATTGATTAAAGAAATCTTCGGCGGCATCTCTGGAATCGGTATTACTAATCGTATTCCCGTTATCAGTTTCTATCTTCTTTAATCTGACATATGATCGCAACATACTGCGATATTTATCTACGGCATTAAATTCCATAGTACGACATCGTATCCAATGCCAATTAAAAATTAATTGGCTTATTTTTAAAAATGATGATGACTTTAGATAATTTTTAAAGCCGAATATTGCAAAGTTAAAAATCTTTCCGAAATAAATTCTAAACCTGCTTTGCAAAAGGAAGCTTTTCTAGAATTTCATGAACGAGCCCTAACTCTTTTGCCTTTTCAGCAGTTAAGACTGTACTTTCTTTAAATAAATCGATAATTTTTTCCTCCTTCGCACCAGTTTCTTTTGAAAGAATATTTACGTGCTTTTTATATAATTCTTTAAAAAGAAGTAGAGCCTCTTCATGATTGTGTAGCGGCGCTGTTTGTGCTCCCGTCGTAAACGTCCCTTCGTGCAGAAAAAATCGACAACCTTTTATAGCTATCCTCTTAGCGCCAGCGGCATAAATTATATTTGCCGCGGAATCAATTTGGCTAAGCGCAATAGTTTCAACCTCAATTGATAAAGCTTTTAAGTAAGAAAAAATTCTAATTGCGGAATCAACATCACCGCCTGAAGAAGATATGAGTATCCTCAATTTTTTAATATTAGAGTTATAAAGTTGAGTATTTACATATACAATCAAATTATGCGCAGTATTGATGTCAATTCCTCCCGTTATTGTATACCATTGTTCTTCTAACATATTACTTAGTTTTTCTTAATAATTAATCTTTCTCCAAATTCAATATTTCCCTTACGATATATTAAGTATAACCTCTTAATCCTTCAGCGAAATAACCTGGATCACCTGCCTACCGGCAGGCAGGCCTTTCCGTCCCTATCCTGCCTCAGTCGGAAAAAAAGGATAATTTAACTCTATCCCTTTTCCGATCAGAAATGAAGCCGCTCCGGCTTCACCCCGCCGTTGGCGGGGTTTTATTGTTTGTAGCCGAAAAGATCATTGATCCTATAAACCAATGACTTCTTCGGACAAACAATAAAAAAGGCGCCGCAGGGCGCCTTAAGAGTTTTTCTTCCGGTTCTTGCGGATAACGGCGTCCGCAATGAACTTATTGTAGATCTTCTGATCTTCCGGCGAGAGGTTCTTCTTCGGCTCAAAAAGCTCGATCGTAACGAAGACCCGGCTGGGATCATACAGGTCAGCTCCCGCCTGCCACTGAATCATAAATCCCATAGATTCGATCTCGTCTCTGATCTCGGCGACACGCTCGGCCGCCGCATCGGTCAACGCCGGGTTCTTAAGAAAATTCTCCTTGAGAATATCCCGCATCTCAGCCGCAAGCTTTAACACAAGCTCCTTCGCCTCATCGTCGGTCATCAGACGCTCCGCTGGGTTATTCGGTACTGCTTATAGTTTGGAATAAAACTGCAAAGCACACAAGCCGGCAAGATCTCCTCGTCCGGGAAATAAAAAACCGCTCAGGGAGCGGTATACGATCGATCGTTGAGCCAATGCTCGAACTCTTCTTTGTTCAGGCCGTGTTTCTTCGACAATTCCCTCACCAGCTTATCGTAAGACATTTTCGTCGGCGGATGCTTCCGCAATTCCTTTCGCACTCGCGTAAGCTCGCGCTCCAATTTCACGCCCAGTCCTTTGGCCATCACCGTCCTCCTTCTCGCAATTTACTATTCGCATCCTACCCCACCCGCGCGCAAAAAGGCAAGAATCAGGGCCCTGGTATAAAATGAAGAAGAAAGGTCGGTGAACGTTTTACTTTCATACATCATATGATCCGAGGAAATTTTATCGGCGCAGCCATCGTTGCGGTCATCTATACGGTCTACATCCTTGCCCGCCCGCTTCCTACAAAGCCGCAAACGGTGATCGCGCTCGTCATTCTCAACGCCCTGACCATCGTCCTGCTCAGCTTTGCGTTTAAATAGATCTGCTCGAACTAAATACCCCCGCTATGCGATCGCATAGCGGGGGTATTTTATGTGCGGAAAGATCTCTACGGCTTCGCCACGTACCACACTCCGCCAACGCCCTGCCCGGTCGTGTCGCCCGGCTTCGTATCATTTTTCCAGAAATAAACCGGTTCGCCATTGTACGTAAGCTGCATCGTCCCGTCATCGCGGGTGATCGTTGCTAACTTCCCCGTAACGCCATCCGCGGCAAGCAACGGCTCATTTTGTACCGGCTGATACGGCGGCCAATTCACCGCGCAGACGCCGGAACAATTTGAAACCCCGGCAGCGTCTTTTGCATAAACATAAAGCGTCATGCCATTTGATGCCACAAGATAATTCCCTAAACTCGTTGATGATGCAACCGATAGCACCGGCGACACCGCCCGGCCCATATTTGTTTGATCGGCCCCACCGTTCAAGCCCATAGCGGTCGAGGGCATAGCCGCAGGCTCCGACGGTACGCTCAACGATGCAACATACCAATAAAGACCCGCTACGATCGCCGCCGCGATCACAGCCGCAATTAATAATTTTTTCTTCATAAATGTAATGGTAGGATAATTTTATTGAATATATTTATTATACACCAATAACATATCGCCTGTTAGCGATATCTTTCATTTGCGGAGACTAGGATCTAAGTTTCGCTCGCAGCTGGTTCGAATCCTGTACAAAATACAAAAGCAGTCCCTTAGGACTGCTTTTGTATTTGCGGAGGGTACAGGATTCGAACCTGTGATCCCCTTTCGGAGAAACTTGCTTTCCAAGCAAGCGCACTAGACCACTATGCGAACCCTCCTTCTAGTGATGGCTCGGCGAATGCCGAGACCTCTACTACGATATACCACCCGCCGATATTTTTCAATTGCAGAAAAAATCTATTGACAAACAAGGCGATATTTGTTATTATTCTACCCGCAACGTCGTGAACGAGAAGGTTCACCGTTGGTACGTTAAAAACACCAAGAAGGAGACAACGAGAGATGAGCCACAGAAACAGACACCGCCGGACCATCCGGGTGATGCAGGGCTACGTGCGCGACAACCGGCCGTTCAGGAACATGACGATCGGCGTGACCGTGGAAACGGCGCGCGATCGGTTCCTGATGCTGGAGCTGCTGCGCGGCGGCGTGATCGCCGAGAGGAAGACCGAGAAGCTCGTGGTCAAGACGCAGTACCCGGGCTACATCGGGAGACTCGAGCTCGACGGGCCCTACGACCAGATGAAGCCGCTGTGCAACTTCGCGGCCCTCTGGGAGGAAGCCTCCCGGCATCCGGCGTCGGTCACGGTCGTCGAAGAGATGCAGAAGCGGCAGAACGTCATCAGCCAGAGAGACCTCTCCCCGCTGCCGTTCGTCAGCACGATCGAGGCGAGCAAGCTCGTGATGATCCGCCTGAAGATCGCGGCGATGCTGGACGCGGGATTCGATCGCAAAGCGATCGAGTACGGTCTCGTGATGTCCGATGCGAGCCTCGAGGAGGCCATCCGGGACGCGAAAAAGAGCGGGAAGGTTCCGCTCTTCAGCGAGCCGGCGCCCACGCCCGCGCTCGCGACGGCGTCGTAATGCAATAAAAAAGCGCGATCTCACGAACGCGCTCGGGGTACCCCGGCTGCTCTGCTAAAAGCAGAGCAGCCGGGCCCCTCCCCTCCTCTCATTTCTCCTTCTGCTTCCTTGTTCTTTCCAGTTTTCAAACCAATCCCTCCGACATTCGGAGGGACTTTTTATTTTTGCCTGCTATGCTATCGCATAGCACTTACTGTATTTCAAAATGGATCCGCCCACTGCCTAAGCCGACCCTTGTCGGCTCCCCGACTGTGGTCGGGGCTGCCTACTCACCACTGCCTGTTTACTTGATCTTCAAACCTTTCAATGCGGCTATCCTCTCTTTAATGGGAGGATGTGTCAGGAACAGGTTATGCATCCACGAATCTTTCTGCTTCCCCTTGAACGGATCGGCGATCCACAGATGAGCGGTCGTATTGTTCGCGCCGGGCATCGGCGTCGGATCGGCGGAGATCTTCTCAAGCGCGCTGATCAATCCCTCTGGATACCGCGTCAGCAGCGCGCCGGATGAATCCGCAAGCAGTTCACGCTTGCGGGAGATCGCAAGCTGCATCAGCGTTCCGGCGATCGGCGCCAGGATCGCGAATATGATCCCTAAAACCAACATGAGTCCGCCCATGCCGTTCTCATTGTCATTCCCCCGGCGCCCCCCGCCCCACCAGAACGATTGCATAAAAAAGTTCGAGACCAAGGAAAGAAAACCGACCAATACCACCGCGACCGTGGACACCAGCATATCGCGGTTCCCGATATGGGAAAGCTCATGCGCGATCACGCCTTCCAGCTCGGTCCGGTCAAGGCGCTCCAGGAGGCCGGTTGTCACCGCAACGACGGCATGCTGCGGATCACGGCCTGTTGCGAACGCATTCGGCGCCGCCGTCCGGATAATATAGATCTTCGGCACCGGGATCCCGGCCGTGATCGCAAGATTTTCAACGACATTGTACAGCTCGCGCGCATTCTCCCGGCTCACCGGCTGCGCATTCGCCATCTGCAAAACGATCTTATCCGAATACCAATAGCTCGTAACGCTCATACCGATGCTAAAGACCACCGCGAAGACCAGGATCGAAGAATTGCCGTAGATCTGCGCGAAGACCCAGCCGATGCCGATCACCACCATCAAAAAGACCGTGAACAAAAGCCACGTCTTCCGGATGTTCGCTGTTTTATTGGTATATAAATTCGGCATAGGGAGGAAAAGTTCTACTTGTTCTAACGTTCTAATGTTCTAATTGTTAGCATGATTATCCTTTGTTAGATATTTATCAAGGGCAATAAGTTTAAAATACAGTTCCTGGATAAGCTTTTCGAGATCGTGATACTTTTGAGTATTTATATATTTTTGACCAAGACTTATTTCGAGACATGTGAGAACTTCCATAAGCGACCCAAGTGCGATCCTGACAAAAGATGCAAAATCCTTTTTTGTCCTTCGATTACTCCCCTCGGCAATATTGAGCGGGATCGATATTGCCGCTCTGCGAACCTGCGAAGTAAGGGCGAACTTTTCATCAGAAGGAAACTGCCTGGTAAGATCGTAGATCTTATTCACAAGATCCATTCCCAACTTCCAAACAGTCAATTTCCGAAAGCTATAATCAGCGTACTGATCCATAGATCATTCCTCACTACAACATCTACAACAACTGGAACATCTAGAACTTCACTTTGACCGGCTCGCGTTCCGTCTCCGTCGTCTCGAAATACTTCTGTGCCGTGAAATGGAACATGCCGGCAAGCATATTCGTCGGGAAGCTCTGGATCTTCGTATTGAGGTCCATCACCATCGTGTTATAGAACCGGCGGGACGCCTGGATCTTGTTCTCGGTGTCCGCAAGCTCGCGCTGGAGGTCCAAGAAGTTCGCGTTCGCTTTCAGGTCCGGATAGTTCTCCGATACCGCGAAAAGCGTTTTTAATGTGTTCGAAAGCTGATTCTCCGCCTGATCGCGCTCGAGCGGAGTTCCGTTCGCCTGCATAGCCGCCGTCCGAGCCTTGGTGACATTTTCAAGCACGCCCCGCTCATGCGCCATATAGCCCTTCACCGCCTCCACGAGGTTCGGGATAAGGTCATACCGGCGCTTCAACTGCACATCGATATCTGAAAGCGCCTCCTGGGCACGATTACGCAAACGAACCAGACTGTTGAACATTGCGATCACCCACAAGACCAGCACGACAACTACTGCGAGAACAATAAAAAGTGTATTCATATTTCTTAGTATATACCTCCTTATACGAAAGATAAAATGTCCGTGGTGCAAGAAAAACTCCCCGATCTTCATCGGGGAGCTTGAATTAATTGGAGGTCAGACCGAGCTTCGGATCATCGTCTTTCAAAAGACCAAGCGAGCGGGCCTTTGCGAGAAACTCTTCCGTCTCCCGCTTGTTCTTGAACCGTTCCGAGGCCGCCTGTTCAAGTGATCCCTGAAGAGTTCCTGAGATCACCGCAGAAAGCAGCTCGAGCTCGGGGCCGGAGAATTGCTTCGCATTCAACTGATAGTCCTCAAACGCGGCATACGCGATCGGAAACGCATCCTTCACGATCTGCGCCATCGCTTCGCCGAAAACACGGATCTCATATTGCGCATGGCCGTCGAGCCGCAAACGCAAAAAATGGAACAAGTTATGCAGATCGATCTTCCAATACCACTGCGTATAATTCGCGACCGACAAGCCGATCCGAGAAAGCTCACGGGTAAGCCCCATCTCAAGCATTTCCTGATAGGCGCTGTACTGATCCTTATAAAGCCCCTTCAGGAGCTCAAGTGCCCTGGCTTCCTGGGTCGACGTCAGCCGTTCGTTCCCCCGTCCCTGCCGGTTCGTTTGCGACTGCTTCCGCAAAACCTCGGCGGGCGGAAGATAGAACTCATCAAGCATCTCCGAATAGCGGCCGGAATATTCATTCACGTTCGCGGTCCGATGACGGATCCACTGCCGTGCGACGAAGATCGGCATCTTGCAGTGGAACTTCAGCTCAGCCATCTCGAGCGGCGACGTGTGCGCGTTGCGCATAAGATAGCGAAGAAGCCCCTGGTCCTGATTTACCTGCTTTGTCCCTTTACCATACGAGACCCGTGCCGAGCGGGCGATCTCAGAATCGCTTCCGAGATAATCCACGAGATACACAAATCCATGGTCAAGGCATTTGATCGGCCGATTCAGCCACTTCTCCGCACCGGGATTCACCGGGCGCAGCGTGGACTGCTTCTCAGCGCTGATGCGAGGCGGTAATTTTTCGCGTTTCATAGTTCCTCCTTATGAGTGAGCTGGCCTTAGTGTACGACCGAACCGTCGGAGAATCAAGAAAACAGACGCTTAGCGTTCGTTCTTGAGGATCCCGCCCGGACCTTCATGAAATTCTACGACCTTTTGCATAAGCACTGAAACATCGGTATCAGACCGTTTCATCGTCACGCCGAGGCGCTCGCAGACTTCGCCCTGATGCCCGGCAACGCTGTCGGCATTATATTCCTGCAAATAGCAGATATTCTTGATGCCCGCCGCAACAAGTTCGTCAAAACAGCCGCTACTGTTGCACGGACGGATCGTCACATAGGCACTCCCGCCCTGCAGATGATGATAGAGATCGTTCGCTTTGGCGCGGGACAAGGCGTTCTTTTCCGCGTGATTCTTCACCCGGACACAGTGCCCGTTCTCCATAAGACATCCGATCTCATCGCAATGCGCTTCTCCCGGCAGCGATCCGTTATAGCCGGTCGCGACCACATTGCCGTTCTTATCCACTAACACACAGCCGACACGTGCGCGGGGGCAGGTCGCCCGACACGACGCCGAAAACGCCAGCCACAAGCCGTATTCTTCTTTCGTAAGGCGCTTGGCAGCGGTCTTGGTCATTACTTCAAAAGTAAACCAAAACCTCCCCGCGGGCAAATAAAAAAGAGCGCTACTTAGCGCTCTTATTTTTCTTCGCCTCCGCTCTCCGAAGTCGCCTGACAAACAGCAGAGCAAAAATATATACCAAAAAGCAAGCGAAGCCAACAACAAGAAAAGGGACGAAGTCGTGGATAAACTTATTCATAGTGATCACCAGATCAACGTTCTGCAATTATCATAAATGATAATTAGTCAAAGTCAACAAAAAATCCGTTCCCCTCTCTCTCAACAAAGTTTTGTAAGATATCGCGGAGAAAATAGGAACGCTAAATCCATAAATAAAAGCAAAGAATGATAAAAAAGAAGCGGCAGCTCTTTTTACAGCGTAAGAACTCGGTGCTGTAAAAAGAATTGCCGCTTCTTCCGGTTATCAGAGATATCTTACAAAACGAGCCTACATCATTCCGCCCATACCTCCCGGCATGCCGCCCATCGGCGGATTCTGTTTCGGCTCCGGCTTCTCCGTCACCGCCGCACCGATCGTCAGGTATGTTGCCGCGACCGAAACCGCGTTCATAAATGCCGTCTTCGTCACTTTGAGCGGATCGATGATCCCCGCTTTCTTGAGATCGACGATCTCGTTCGTCATCGCATTGAATCCGAGCCATGCGTTCTTCTCTTTCTGCGCAGCAAGCTGCTGTACGACGGAGTCCGCATTCTGACCGCTGTTCTCCGCGATCGCCCGCACCGGCGCCTCCAGCGCCTTGAGCACGATCGTATGCGCCGCTTTTTCCACGTCGGATTCGTTCTTATTCCCCCGGTTCGCAAGGTACACATTAAAGAGCGCCATGCCGCCGCCCGGAACGATCCCTTCTTCCATCGCCGCGCGCGTTGCGAACACCGCATCTTCCACGCGCTGTTTCAGTTCTTTCTGCGCCGATTCGGTCGGGGCGCCCACTTTAATGACCGCCACGCCGCCGGACAGCTTGCCGATGCGCTCCTGGAGCTTCTCTTTGTCAAAATCGGAATCGGTTTTCTTCAGCTGAGCCTTCAGCTGAGTTACCCTTTCTGCGATCTGCTTCGCATCGCCGGCGCCGCCGACAATGGTCGTATTATCTTTCGTTGAAACCACCCGGCGCGCATGGCCGAGCTGAGAGACATCCACCGCATCAAGCTTCTTCCCCACTTCATCAGTGATAAAGTCCGCGCCGGTCACGATGCAGATATCCTGCAGCATTTCCTTGCGGCGGTCGCCGAAGCCCGGCGCTTTGACCGCGAGCACAGAAAAGATCCCGCGAAGCTTGTTCAACACCAAGGTCGTCAATGCCTCACCGTCGATATCATCGGCGATGATGACCATTTCTTTTTTCCCGCTCTGAACCACTTTCTCAAGCAACGGAAGGATCTCCTGGATCGACGACACTTTTTTATCGGTTACTAAAATAAGCGGGTCCTCCATGACCGATTCCATCTTTTCAGCGTTCGTCACCATATACTGCGACACATAGCCGCGGTCGAACTGCATACCCTCCACCATTTCATAGGAGTTCACGATCGTGTTCGAATCCTCCACCGTCACCACGCCGTCCTTCCCGACCTTCTCCATAACTTCGGCGATCAGCTTACCGATCTCCTTGTGCTTTGCGGAAAGGGTCGCGACCTCTTCGATCTTTTTATTGTCATTGATCATCTCGCGCTGCTTCTCAAGCGCTTTGACCACGCTTTCCGTGGACGCCTTCAGCTGTTCAGCCAGCTGGATCACATTGAATCCTTTGGCCTGGATCGCTTTCTCGCCTTCTTCGATCATCGTATGCGCAAGCACGATCGAGGTCGTCGTCCCGTCGCCGACGTTGTCGTTCGTTTTATCCGCCGCCTGCTTGATCAGCTCGGCGCCAAGATTCTCGAACTTGTCCTCAAGTTCGATCTCTTTCGCCACGGTCACGCCGTCGAGCGTCACCTGCGGCGCACCGAAACCCTTTTCCACGACAACCGCACGGCCGCGCGGACCGAGCGTCATGCGCACCGCTTCCGCAAGCACATCAATGCCCTTCTTGAGCGAGATGCGCGCTTCTTCATTGAATTGAACGAGTTTTGCCATATGATTTGTTCTAGTGATAAATGATGTAATTGTTCTATCGCTGCGCTTGTCCGACTACAACAAGTAGAACATTTAGAACGACTTGAACGCTACTTAATAATTGCCACGATATCGGATTCCTCTCCGACCAGATATTTCTTTCCGTCGACCTCAAGCTCATCAGGCCCGTATTTTTTGAACAAAACCAGATCGCCCACCTTCACCGCCATCTTCACGCGCGTTCCCTTGTCGTTCAATTTGCCGGGACCCACCGCGACCACCTTCGCCTTCACCGGGCGCTCTTTCTCGGCCGTATCCGGGATAATGATCCCCGACTTCGTTGTCTTCATCTCATCCTCGACCGGCTCTAGAAACACTCTGTCGTTCAATGGTTGTAATTTCATAGTGATAAATTTAAGAGTTACGCGACTTTTTATATATACTAAATTATCCCTTATTTTAACACTCTTGTACCAAGGATTCCAGCCTTATTCGGAACAACGCTAAAAATAAAAAGCTCCTTATTTAAAAGGAGCAATGAGCCGAAGAATATCCTTCTTCACCGAAGCAAGTAGCTGCTTCATCTCATCGGAAGAGTTGCTGTCCTCGGGCAAAAGCACGAACACGATGGCCTTGACCAGCGGATGCTTGCGAAGGTGTTCCTTGCGTTTATTGTCCAGGTTCCCCCTGGCGCTTTTCACCTGAACCGCCAGTGAAGAACCGTTATTTAAAAAGAGCAGAAAATCGATCCCCTCGCAGTCCAGCCGGTCACTTTGCCGATTCCGAAGATATCCCCGAAGACATCTTTCTTTTTCCAATTCGCGCAATGCCTCTTCCACAAGATCTTCCCACGGATTCAGTTGTTTCGCCAAGTTCGGCCTCTAGGACGATTTCAAAGATATCGCTTTCAGTATAGGAAGCTTTTGCTTTTCTTACAAGTTATCAACGTACTCCTTGATGCGTTTCGTGTGCGGGTGGAATTCCAGCTCGGCATCGCTGATCACCAGGCGCGGTTCATAGGTATCGCGCGCGGATGTCGCCCGGGCCATATGGCTCAGCTGGATCTTTTTCAGAAACCGCTCCATAATATCGCCGTACCATCCCGACAAGACCCATCCCTTCATCCGAACGATCGCATAAGTACGCGCTGAAGCGAATCGTGCATCGGGCGCAAAGCTCCTCTTTTCATTAAGCCATCCGGCGTTGGCATCATAGAACGCCTGGATCGCGCGGGGGTCGCCAAAGACCGGAACCAGCGAACGATAAAGGTGTTGCCAGTATGTATTGTGCGGCGGCGAAAGCCGATACGATGCCGGCGTTACAAAATGATTAAAACAAAAGCGGTCTTTCGTCTGCCCAGCCGCCGCTGGCGCCGCAGCAGCGAGCCTCGTCGCAGAATGACGGGAGCCCTGCGAGGGATGCCGCGCCCATAATCCGAGCGAGGCAAAGATCACAAAGCATCCCATGCGCGCCGTAAAGATCCGTCCGGTGCGAACCCCGACGATCACGTCAAAGTCGGAATCCTCACGCGGCTCACCCGTCGCCATCGATCCCGCGACCAGCACAAAATCAACGAACGGAACCAGGCGGAAAAGCCGCACATACCGCAACAGTTTTTTCCACTTCTTATCGCTCACTGCGCTTGACATTTATTTAATATAATGTTATATTAATACCGGTACAAACCTCGTATCCCCCGTAAGGAGGAACGTATGAAAGCCATGACGAAGTGGGAGTTCTGGGGACTGACCGCCATGACTTTACTGCTGTTCATCGGCCCCCACTGGATCAACAAGCAGTACGGGCTCGCTACCGGCATCGGCGCCGCTGTCGCGGGAGTGCTCGCCGTCATCTACGTGTTCAACTTCCCGAAGCCCATCCGGATCCCCCCTACCGAAAGGTAGGGGGTTGTTTTTTATTCCCGCTCCGCGATCTCAGGGCGCTCAAGAAGCTCCGGTTCAATACCCACGGCACTGTCAGTGATCTTGAGAACATCCTTATCGATCTTCCCCAGTTCCTTATAGGCGCTGTTATACATATTCACGGACGTTCCCAAATGTCCGCCGAGCTTTTTCATATATTCTTCATAGCTCGAAAGATGCTTTCCAAGCGCCTCCACGCGCTTGCGGATCTCTTTTGCCGACTCTTCGATCTGCAACGCCTTCAGTCCCTGTAAAACCGTCTGGAGATACGCCAAGAACGAGGTCGGCGACACAATGATCACGTGCTTGTCTTTGAACGCATACTGCACCAGGTCCTGCGTGTTCACTTTTACCGCGCCAACCTTGTTGATCAACAGATCGTAATAGATCGCTTCGGCGGGGATGAACATGAACGCAAAATCCATCGTCCCCTCTTCGGGCTTCACGTATTTCGCGGTCTCGTCGATGCGGTTCTTCAGATCCTGTTTGAATAATTTTTCCGCATCCTCTTTCGACGCTTCATCGCGCGCGTCCAAGATGCGGTTATAATTCTCCAAACTGAACTTTGAATCGATCGGGATGATCTTGTCCTGCACGAAGATAACCGCATCAACGATCACGCCGTCCTTGAACGGATACTGCATCTGATACCGGCCCGGCGGAAGCACATTCTTCAAAAGGTTCTCGAGATAATATTCGCCCAAAATACCGCGCTGCTTCGGATTCTTCAGAATATCCTGCAGGTTCTGCAGCTGGTCCGCAAAGCTCACCACCTGGCGGTTCGTTTCATCCAATTTGGTCAGCCGCTCCGTCACGTCGCGGATGATCTTTGCGCTCTCGCTGAACTGCGACTGCATCGAACGCGTCGATTCGCCGAGCTTCGTATCCAATGTTCGGCGCAGATCGCCCAGTTGGTTCTGAAGCATCAGCAACGATTGATCGTCCCGCTTCTCTTCCTGCGGGCGCTGTTTGATCGCGCTATACAGCAACACAAAACCGGCGACAAGGATAACGGCAAGAAGAAGTATCATGGGATCCATACGGATATTGTAACATGGCGGCAAGCTCAGGATAAATCTTTCGGCGAGTTTATGCTGAGTAAAATCCGAAGCACTCAAAATAAATAAAAAAACCGCCCGGTATTACACGGGCGGATAGCCAAGCGCACGAAAGATCGCTTTGGCGCAGGTCACTGAAAGGTTCGTCAGAAGCTTCAGGATGCCGAGATACTTCAAGATCGGCATTGTCAGAACGGCGATGATCAATGCGGCGAGCATAGCACTGATGATCGCCTCCGGCACCTTGCTGCGTTCAGGCTTTTGCGTCATGGCGCACCTCCCTGGCCTTGTCGGCCTTTGCGAAGATCAGTCTTTGCAAATTCTCGTTGCCGAAGATCGGCGGCAGATACAATTCATAACCGCTTGCTGCATGCGGATCAAAAAATTTCCCTCGCTCCCAAAAATCAAGCACGAAGCGTATGAAATTACATGAACATCCGCTTTTGCCCGAAGGCATCGCTGAGATCAAGAGCCAGTCACCCGCTCGCTTGCTGAGGGCACTAACTGCCGCCCCTGCAAAACAGCAGTAATTTACGAAGATCAAATTCCCATAATGAGTGGAAAACGCTCGCTGAAGATCCCAATACCTAATGGTCTCCCTGCGGCGCGTTCCGCAAACACCCAAACCCTTCTTCCAGCCATGACCGACATAAAAAAGACAGATATCTCCAAAAGGGTCGTGAGAGATGATGCGTTTCAGTTCATGGAGAATAGAACGTGCGGACCCCGGACTACCATCCGGCATAAAAGTAAAAATATCCCCTTTATGAAAGCCAAGCTTTTTCAGCAAAGATGATCCTATCATCGCCGCCCGGGCCGTGAATCGATCAGAAAGTCCGATATGGTGATCATCGGCATTCGGCATGCCGATCACGATGATCGCCTTCATGACAACCTCTTCGTTTCGAAAAACTTTTTGTAGTTTACCGAAAAACAAGGTACGATACAAGAATATTTCCATGTCATTTTTTGACCACAACAACGTCGAACAGTTCAAAGAAGAATCCGGCTACGACATCAACGGCCGCTGGTATCCGCGCGTCACCAAGATTGTCGGGATCAAATCAAAGCCGGCACTCTATTATTTTTACGGCGAAGCGCCGAGCTTTAAGGCCGCCAAGGCCATGACGGAGAATTCCGCGAAAGAAGGCACCGCGGTCCATGAAGCCGTGGAAAAGATCATGGTCGGCGAAACGCCGGAGATCCCTGAAGCGATCCTGCCGGCAGTGCGCGGGTACCAGGAATTCGTCAAAGAACGGGCGATCGATGTAAGGCCGGAACATGTTGAGAAGCGCATCTTCCACCCCGTCCACCGCTATGCGGGCACCATCGATGCGCTCGCAACGATCGACGGCAAGTTCGGCGTGCTCGACATCAAGACCTCGCAGGCCATCTACCGCGATTATAATCTTCAAACCTCGGCCTATGTCGAAGCGCTCCTTGAAGAGTTCCCGCAGATCGAAACCCGCTGGATCCTCCGCATCGACCAGGTCCATACCTGCCTGCAGTGCGGCGCGACGATGCGCCCGAAAGGAGGCCGCAACAAGGTGCGCCGCGGAAAGCGGCTCCCCTGCTATCCGGAACATACCTGGTCCGATCTAACCGGCATCACCGAGCTCCAGGAATTCCCCGACTGGAAGAGCGACTTTGAAGCATTCCTCGGCGCCAAGAGGCTCTGGGAATGGGAGAACGAGAAGTGGCTGAAACTCGCAGGCTATTTCGACGGGAAATAACCCGCATTGACACTCGCCACCCAGCGTAGTATGATGTTGAGCGTAAATTAAACAGCACTATGGCACATACAAAATCAGTCAGCGCAGCACATAATAATCGGGAATCCGAAGCAAAACGCCTTGGCGTCAAGAAAGCAGACGGCGAAATGGCGATGGCCGGACAGATCATTATCCGCCAGCGGGGCAGCAAATACTCTCTGGGAACGAACGTAAAGCAGGGCGCCGATGACACCATCTACGCGATGAAGAACGGCAAAGTGAAGTTTACCACTTCCAAGAAAACCCGCTTCGACGGGACTCGCCGGAAAACAACGGTGGTCAGCGTTCTCTAAACAAAAATACCCTTCGGGGTATTTTTGTTTTTCCTTATTAGTTACTCTACCTCTCTGAGGGCAGGGATTATCTTTTCCGCAGCATAAGACCCCGGGACTGCGAAAAAGATAATCCCTGCTATCCCTTATTTTTTAGGCCACCGCCGGGCAGCCGGCGGATACACCTTGGTGAGCGGATGACTTACACACGGATGCGGGCGCGCAGGACAAATGTCCCGGCCGTAACCGATCAGCCGATACGTGATTAGGAACCATTCTTTCTTCGGCAGCAATTCCATCAGATCCCGCTCGATCTGGATCGGGTCGCCCGAGTCGCTCAGATCGAACTTCAGCGCAAAGCGGCGCACATGCGTATCCACCGCGACCCCCTCAACGATGCCATACGCATTCCCCAAGACGACGTTCGCGGTCTTGCGGGCAACGCCCGGGATCGTCAGCATCTCCTCCATTGTCTTCGGCAGCTTCCCGCCAAAGCGCTTCTTTACGATCTTCGCCGCGGCGAGAATATTCTTCGCTTTGTTGCGATAAAATCCGGTGGAGTGAATATCACGCTCAAAGGCCGGCTGCTTCGCTTTTACATAATCGTCCAGCGTCCGGTATTTCTTGAACAGCGCCTTCGTCACTTCGTTCACTTTCTTGTCGGTGCACTGCGCGGATAAGATCACCGCAACCAAGAGCTCCCAATTATTCCGGTAATGAAGCGCCATCTTCGGATGCGGATAGAGCTTCTTGAGCACGCGAAGCATCTTCGCCATGCGCGCTTTCCGTACTTTCAATTGTGCCGGCGTCATACGTTAGTGGATCGCGGATCCAGGAGGCGTTTCGCGCTCAGGCATCAAAAAGACCGGCCCCGTATCGTCGCTTGCCGCAAGAAGCATCCCGTTGCTTTCCAAGCCCATCAGCATCCGCGGCTCAAGGTTCGCCACGATCACGATCTCCCGCCCGACGATCGCGGCCGGATCATAGACCTTGCCGATCCCGGCGAGCACCTGCCGTGGTACCGAAGTTCCCGCTTCATCCTTATCGCCGGCATCCAAAGACAGCTTCAAAAGCTTCGAAGATCCCTCAACGCGCTCGGCGGCGAGGATCTTTGCGACGCGCAATTCTACTTTTTCAAAATCACTGAATGGGATCGGCATAGTGTTATTGTTTATCTGAGAACTTCAATAAAATGATCGTCGCCGACACCAGGACGGCGGTCACCACGGCGGCATACAGGAACTGCGCCAAAATAGAGTTCTGGCTCAGCGGGAAAAGATAATCGATAAGGGACTTGATCGCCTGATTCCATGCCAGACCCGCCACCAGACCGAATGCGGCGAGAATATAGCCGATCGTTTGCGTCCTCACTTTGCGCGCCAGTTCGCTGCTCTTCTGCTCAGCTTTTTTCAGTTCGTTCTTCAGATCTTCCATATCCTTATCATCGCGAATTTACTTCGCAATTGCAATCCGGCCCTGCCGGCGCACCAGCATCCCCTCTTTGATCAGATCACCGACCACGCCCTCAAGAGAATGCGCCGGCGATGTAATTTTTTTTCGAAGCTCACCAAGCGTCACCGATCTGCGATGGACCACGAAACGCAATACCTCGCCGCGGACCTTCCGGCGCGATCCTTCGAACTTCGCCTGCTTCACATAATGCTTGCTTCGGCGGTTCGCGTTCTCGCCCTGCTCCGCAAGATACGTTCCGTAATCCATTAACGCGTTAAAGAAGCGGCGCGGATCCTTCCGGTCCATTGTCCGTTCGATCACCGGGCGGACGCGGTCATCACTCACCTTCCGCGAACCGGGAAAGAAAAAATGAAGGTAGACGCGGCGAATATTGGTGTCCAGGAACACCGACGGCTTATTGAGTGCAAAAGCCAGGACCGCGCCCGAGGTATACGAACCGATGCCGGGAAGCTTTTCCAGCTCTTCTTTTGATTCCGGTAATTTTCCGCCATGCTCATGCACGACCGCATGCGCCATCTTCTTCAGCATCATCGCGCGGCGGTTATAGCCGAGCCCCTGCCATGCCTTGAGCACTTTCGAGACCGGCGCACGATCAAGCGCCCGCCACGTCGGGAAAAGCTTCAAAAACGCGACAAACTTCGGCTCCACCCGCTCCACCTGCGTCTGCTGGAGCATGATCTCCGAAACGGTGATCGCATACGGATCCGTCGTCCGGCGCCATGCAAAATCCCGCTTGTGCGAACGGTAATACGTCAAAATTTTTTTTCTGAACAATAGATCCTTTTTCATAAAAATTCGCCCTAAATGCTAGGGCGAAATGTTTGGAAGGCCGTCTTAGGGATTGTTACGCACCATAGCCGCAACATACGTATAGCCTTCTTTCCTGAATCGCTCTCCATCGCCCTCTCTCGGCAAAAAAAGCAACAAAGGATTTTCTATTTCCGGAAGGAGCGGCTCAAAGCTTTCGTTCATGGGAACGAATCTGAATCGGATAAAAGCATCGTCAAATGTCTGCATCTCGATCCGTATGATCGGCGGAGCATAGCCCAATCCCTCCAGGCATTTCTGATCAGTGACGTTCAAAAGAACGCTCAGAAATCTGATAAAGTCCCTGAAATTATCAACGGACCGCGCATTTTGAGAGCCATACAAAGGCTTGCCACTTTTTCCCGAGATACGCTGCATCTCAGGAAGAAATTTCTTTTGCAAGAGATCCAGTAATTCCCGAGGCTCGAAATGAATCGAAAGATCGATCGATATCACCGCTTCCCCCGAACGCATCAATGATCTACTGTCAGAATACCAAAAATGATCCCGCCGAGCCAGCAGGGACTTATGTGAATAAAAATCTCCTCCAACCTTAGGTTGGAGGAGAAAAGATCAATTCTCGGAAGGAGTATCCGTAAGCACGCACATCGAAACATACCGGTATCCCTCGGCAATGAGCCTGTTCACTTCATGGACGCTCGCCGGAAAGACCAAAATCGGGCGATCCTTCTTATCCAGCAGCTCATTTCCCTGTGCATCACGAGGAACAAGGGTCAGGAGGCGCACTTTCTCGGAAGGCGCACTCAAGACGATTCGGATCGATGCCGCGGAGCAATGAAACTTCTCAAGGCAAAGCTTATTGGCGATGCCCATCTTTTTTATCACGAACACAAAAGCAAGGACGGCCATTTCCAGGTCCCTTGCCGGCAGCCCGACCTGGGCAATATCCGGCCAAAGAAGCTGGTAAAATTTCACGCAAAGCTCATTCGGGTCCGAAGCCCTCGTCGCTTCAATGTATTTCACCGGGATCCTCCATTCAAACTACTGCCTCCATCCTATACCTTTTTCCGCCTATAATTCAACCGATGCCGCCGCGGCGCGGTACTTGCAATAATCGCAGTCATATCCCGGCTCCGGGATCGTATCGCTCAGCAATGTTTCCTTGATCTTATATAGCGCGTTCTCGATCCAGTGGTCGCTCCCCTCATATGGGATCACTTTCACATTAAACTCGAGCTTGCCGTCGAATGCCTCCTTATCCGCATCGCCGTTGCAGTATACGAAATACGCCGTATCCGAAACGGTAAATTTATTCCGCCTGAGCAGCCATTGATAGACCTCCACCTGGCGCTTGTACGCGATCTGCCACGGCGCGTCGATATTCACCTCTTCTTTTTTCGAGGTTGCTTTGTAATCGACGACATGGAGTTCCTCGCGATCATTGATCCAGATATCGTCGACGCCGCCGGTCACGATCAAATTCGTCGGTTCATGTAATGACCGCACGCCGCCGCGCAGCGCATCGCGCCATTCATTCATCTTGTCATGCTCAAACGGCACCGCCGCGATCTTATATTGCTTCATCAGCGGATGCGGCGTTCCATGCGCCCGATGCACATCGAACTCTTTCTTTAAAAGCGCATCAACGGCCGAGTTCAGATTGAACGGAAAGCCGGGTGGCTGGCCGACGCCCAGGCGGCGGTCCAGATAAAAACAACGGGGACAATTCAAAAAAAGATCGATCTTCGACCGGCTTAACGTGAACGGCTTATCCGAAAGCGGATCGAAAAGGTTCTTGACCCGCTTCGGCGTATAGAATTTCGACATAAAAAACTATTTCCCCTGCGCAAGCGCTTTCAACGCCTCATAGGAATCCTCGCCGCAAATGAACTTATCGGTTTCCGTATTGATGAAGAACGGCACGCCGCCGCAACGGCCTTTGTCATAGGTCTCGAGCTTCGCCGCGTTCTTTTCATCGTGCCATACCTCAAAACGCTCGAACACAAGCTTGTCTTCCTTTGCCAGCTTCTCCACCAGCGGCTCCATCGTCACGCAATGCGGGCACTCCTTTCCGTAAAATTCCAATAATGCCATAAGGTTATTTTTAATTATCTTCTTACTATCATTATATACCACGTGGTATACTGAATGCAGTACCTCTTTTTTTATGAGGAGTCTCATGGCCGAACAGATTCAATTGCGTCATGGGAAAGTTTCCGTAGCGCTTTATGAAAAAATGAAGCCGGTGATCTTCGAATTGTACGCTCTCGGGAAAGAAAAAGAGCTTTGGGCTATGCTCGATAATGCGTTGGGCACTAAGCACATCCTCCCGCAAGTCGCCGCAATGTATCTCGAACGCGCCGGCGCGCTTCAAAGAGACCGAACCCTGAGCGCTGAAGCGAAGATCGTCATCAGATCGATCCTCCAGATCGAGGGAAGCCAGCTTCGTTTGCACAAAGACACTCCATGACCCCCACGGGTCATTTTTTTATTTCCACTAACTAGATCCTGATCTTCGAGAACAGATAGCCGCCGATCGAAAGCATGATCACGGTCATGCCGGACAGCAAAAGAAAATCGGTTGAAACCGCAAAATGCGCGTTCGCGGCAAGCGCAGCGCGCAAGCCGTCTACGCCATAGGTCAGCGGATTCGCATAGGTCATTGCGAGGATCGCTTCCGGGATCCCGTTCAGCGGAAATAACGATCCGGACAGGAAAAAGAGCGGCATCATGATGAAGTTCATAATGAGCGGGAACGCCTGCATATCTTCAAGTAACGATCCGAAGGCGGTGCCGATCGCCGCAAAATGCAATGCGATCAGGAACACGAACACAAGCGCGAGCGGAAGCATCGCATACGAAACCGGCCGAAATCCCGCCACGAGGGCGAGAAGAAAAACGATAAATCCCTGTATGGTTGCCACCGTGGCGCCGCCCAATGTCCGGCCGAGCATGATCTGAAAGCGAGGCACTGGAGCGACCAGCGTCTCCTTCAAAAAGCCGAACTGCCGGTCCCAGATGATCTCAATGCCGGTAAAGACCGCCGTGAACATCACGCTCATGGCAATGATGCCGGGACCCAGGAACTCGATATAATTCCCTCCTCCCGCCTTTGCATAGATCGGGCCGAACCCGAAACCGAGCGCGAACAGGAACAGGATCGGCTGCCCCAAGGACCCGATCATACGCGGTTTGGAACGGACATAGCGTTTTAATTGCCGCAACCAAAGGATATAAATAGTGCTCATAGCAGTGATGATCTTACCGGCGCCATACGTTCCGATGCATCCGCATAAAATCTTTTGAGCTCGCCTCTTCGGCGCGGACCTCTTTCCCGGTCAATGCAAGAAAAGCGTCTTCAAGCGACTGGGTCTTTGTCCGTTCTTTCAGCTCCGCCGGAGTTCCCTCGGTGACGATCTTCCCGTGATCGATGACCGCAACGCGGTTCGCCGCGCGGTCAGCCTCTTCCATATAATGCGTTGTGAAAAAGACCGTGATCCCCTCGGCTTTATTAAGGCCATGGATATAGCTCCAGATATGGTTCCGCGTTTGCGGATCAAGCCCCAGCGTCGGCTCATCCAAAAACAGGATCTTCGGATGATGCAATAACCCGCGGGCGATCTCAAGCCGGCGCTTCATGCCTCCTGAGAAATGCTTTACCAGATCATCCTTCCGATCGGTCAATTCAACGATCTGGAGAAGCTCGGCAATGCGCTTGCGGCGGAGGTCGCGCGGCACTTTATACAGCACGCCGTGGAATTCCAGGTTCTCCAGCGCCGTCAGCTCGTCATCAAGGCTCTGGTCCTGGAAAACGATCCCGAACGACCGCCGGACGCCGTCCTGATCTTTCGCCGGATCAGCTCCATTCAACGAAATATGACCGGAAGTTGGCGACAGCAACGTCGTCAGCATTTTGATCGTCGTCGTCTTCCCTGCTCCGTTCGGACCGAGGAACGCAAAAATATCTCCGTGTGAAACTGAAAATGAAACATGGTCGACAGCCGTCAACCCATCGAATATCTTCACTAATTCACGCACTTCAATGATATTCATAGAGCTATTCTAGCATGATGTGTTCTAAAGCACCAAAAGACCCCGGGATGACGTATACTGTATGAAAAGGTCGCAACCAAAAAGATACTCTCTCTTATGGACACTAAAGACACTGAAGAGAAAAAGTGCGAAAAAATGTGCCACGAGCACGGCCGCGGCATGTGCCTTGGCTGCATGTGGCGTAAACACAGTGTTTGGCACTGGGTCATCGCTCTGCTTATCCTTGCGCTCGTTTTCGTCGTCGGATTCAAGCTCGGCGAATTGAAAGCACGGTTCGATTCCCGTTTCGATGCCGGATACCTGATGGGTCCGACCGGCAGGATTTGGAGCCGGAACGCCGGACCAGCCGCAGGAACCTGGGGCGAGCCGACGGCAACGACCACGCAAATGCAATAAGCTCCCGCATCAAAAAACGCCCCTCAAGGGGCGTTTTTTGATGTCTACGCAATGGTCGGAATGACGACACGCGCCGTATGCGACGACCTCCGAAAAACAACCTCCGCATCCCGGTCGACCAGGATCGTATCCTTTTGATTGTCTGCGTAGAGCACTGCGGGGCCGCGCAAGATCTTCAGGGCGATCTCACTGTTCTCTTTCAAAACCATATGATCGGACTGCTCGGTACTGTTATTGAACGCAAGACCCATTCCCACTTCAAAAAAGCTGTCCGTGATGCTGCGGTAATACGCCGTCGAACCGAACGGGGTTGAAACGACCACGCCGTCGCCGATGATGGTTCCGCCGATCGGCTTCCCGTTCACCGATACGGTGTACCGGATCGCGTGACGGGCATCTTCATTATGCAAAGCGATATCATTCATCGCATACAGCGTCTTTCCCTGCGCGGTCACTTCAAGCTTCATCAGTTCTTCGATCGTATACCGATCCCTCCGAACCAGCGCCAAGACCTCTTCGTTCGTGATCCGTGAACATTTTTTACAGATCAGACTGTCCTTCAGTACGATCTTCGGAATCCCGGGATGGGCATGCTCCGCGCGCATCAGCGTTCCGTCGCCGCCGTAGGTCACCACGAACTGCGGATCCTCCTCGACGATCGTAAAACCTGCCGCGCGCACAGCCGGCTCGATCTTCCCCTTGTTCTTGCCGAATACAATGACCTTCATACCCCTGAGTATATCCTATAAATGAGCCTCGCCATACTCCCTCATTGCGCGGGCAATAGCGCCAAGTCCCCGGCCTTTCTTGGTCAGGGTGTATTCAACACGAGGCGGCCGTTCAGCGAACATAGCCCGCTTGACCAGGCCGCATTCCTCCAATGCTTTCAAGCGTTTTGTAAGAGTTCGCGTGCTCACGCCAAAAAGCGACCCCTCAAGATCACCGAAGCGCTTCGGTCCCGAAAGAAGGTCGCGGACGATCAAAAGCATGGCGGTATCGCCGATCAGATCGGCCACCTTTGCGATGGGGCATGTACGCGCATGAGCGGTCCGCATGGTCATATTTGCTACTGTAGCATGATGGATAATACTTTACAAGTAAAAGTATTAATGCTATGCTTTGCCTTAAGTCGAAAAAAATAATATTTTATATTCCTTATGCAGAACATGCTCGAAGCGCTCCAGTGGCGCTATGCGACCAAAAAGTTCGATCCGTCAAAAAAATTAACCGATGCTCAGCTCGGCCTCCTCGAAGAAGCGCTCAGACTCTCCCCTTCTTCGCTCGGCCTCCAGCCATGGAAGTTCATCGTCGTGAGCGATCCCGCGATCCGCGCGCAGCTGCGGAAAGCGGCATGGGACCAGCCGCAGATCACGGACGCCTCCCATTTGTTCGTTCTCGCCGTAAAAAAGAATGTTGACGCAAAAGCAGTTGATGATTTTGTGAATTCGACCGCGAAGATCCGTAAGGTGGGTCCCGAAACCCTTTCAAGGCTCAAAGAGATGCTTATGGGCTCGATCACATCCCGAACTCCCGACCAGGCGCGCGAATGGGGATCCCGCCAGGTCTATATCGCCCTTGGCATCCTTCTTGCGACCGCTGCCAGCGAAGGGATCGATGCCTGCCCGATGGAAGGGTTCGATCCGAAAAAATTCGACGAGATCCTCGGACTTGAGGCGCTCGGAGTTGAATCCCGAGTTCTTGCCGCCGTAGGCTTTCGTGCAAGCGATGATCCGGCCGCGCAGTCCGTTAAATCGCGCTTTGCAAAGGACGAGGTCATCATAGAGCGATAACGGATATCTCATAGTAAAAACTCCCGCTTCAATGCGGGAGTTTTTATCGGTCCAGACGCATGCGGATCTTATAGGGAGAAAAACCGATCGCAGCCCAAAACGCCATCGCTTCTTCGTTCCGCATATCAACGTTCAGCTCGATATGCTTCACATTCTTTTTTTCAAACCAGCGAAATGCGTCGTGGACAAGGTGACGGGCAATGCTTTTTCTCCGATGCTGCGGCGGCACAAAAACATCATAGATGATCCCGATCTTCTTCACGGCGGCGTATGCCGGAGCCGGTTCAACGCTGACCTGGGCATATCCGACGATCACGCCCGCCTCTTCGGCCACCAAGACCAGCATATCTTTATTCGATAACCACGCACCGATCTCTTCTTCAAGCCCCTCAAAAGAACTGAATGGCTTGTAATAAGGGTCGAGGCGCCGATGATGCGCAACCATGCCCTCCAAAAGAGCGAGTACAGCCGGAATATCTTTTTTCCCTGCAACGCGGATGATCATAAATGACCTACTCATAGCGTAACGCTTCGATCGGGTTCTTCCGGGCCGCCTGCCGAGCGGGATAGATCCCGAATGCGATCCCGGCGATCCCCGAAACGATCAGCGCCAGAATGACCGCGGTCAGCGGGAACGCAAAGACCCATCCGATCGAAAAGAAGGTTGAAAGGACGAAATAGATCAGTGCCACGATCAGCGCTCCAAGTGCGATGCCGATCATCCCGCCCACAAATGTCAGCAGGACCGACTCGATCAGGAATTGCTCCAGGATGTCGCGATTGGTCGCACCGACCGCTTTCCGCAGTCCGATCTCCCGCGTCCGTTCCGTGACCGCAACCAGCATGATATTCATAATACCGATACCGCCGACGATCAACGAGATCGAAGCGATGGCGGCAAGGAAAATGGTCAGGATCGATGTAATATTCCCCAGGATCGCCAGCGCGTCCTGCTGGGTCCGGATCGTAAAGTCATCCTTGTTCGGATCAGTGATGCTGTGATTTCGCCGCAGAAGGAATGTAATGCGCGATTCAACGAACGAGATATCATAGGCCGGGTTCGCTTCGACGACAATGTCGCTGAAGTACGTGATCCCGAGTAGTTCCCGTTGAGCAACGACCAGCGGCACCAATACAAGATTATCCTGATCGATCCCGAACGCACCGGTCCCGCCTTTTTCCAGAACGCCGGTCACGCGGAAGGTTACCTGATCAAGTCTGATCGATTTTCCGATCGGATCCAGATTCCCGAAGAGCGTTGTCGCCAGACCGGGTCCGATCACCGCCACATGCGCACCCGAATCGACGTCGTTTTTCGTGAACGTGTATCCGCGGCCAACCGGAAGGTTCCGCACGCCGAAATACTGCTCCGTCGTTCCGTCATAGGTCACTTTCACATCGTTATTCCCGTAAACAGCCTCCGCCTGGCCCCGCACCTCGGGGACCGCCGCCGAAACCGAAGGTTCACGGCGGAAGGCATCCGCATCCCGCTCTACCAGCGAAGTGATCACGATACCCTGCGCTGCAGCCGGCGCCGAAAATCTGCCGCTTCCCGACCCTCCCGGAATGATAAAAATAAGGTTCGAACCGATCCCCTGAACCTGGTTCAGGATCAGGTCCTGCGCCGACTGTCCGATCGACATCAAAATGATCACCGAAGCGATGCCGATGACGATCCCCAGCATCGTTAAGACCGAACGCATCTTTCCATGCGCAAGGCTGCGAGTCGAAGTTTTAAAAGCGTCGCGAAAAAGCATATTTATTTAAGCGGAGCATTATGCATGTGTTTTGCGGCGACCGGCGCATCGCTTTCCACGAGGCCATCTTTAATGCGGATGATCCGGTTCGCAAATTCAGCGGTCTGCGTTTCATGCGTGACCAGAATGATCGTACGCCCCTTTTTATGAAGCGCATCGAGTATCTCCATGACCTGCAAACCGGACTGCGAGTCGAGGTTTCCCGTCGGCTCATCGGCAAAGATCACGTTCGGGTCGGTAACCAGCGCACGGGCGATCGCCACGCGCTGCTTCTGTCCGCCGGAAAGTTTCCCCGCCTCCATATGTATCTTTTCCTCCAATCCGACCGAGCGTACCGCCTCTTCGATCCGCGCACGGCGCTGCGCCGGCGCGCCATCGGCATACAGCAACGGGATCTCCACATTTTCATAGACCGTCAACCGGGAAAGAAGATTGAACGCTTGAAAAACGAATCCCATATCCTTGTTCCGGACATGCGCAAGTTCCAAGTCGGACATCTCATCGATGCCCCGGCCCTGAAAACGATAGCTTCCGCCGGTCGGACGATCAAGGAAGCTCAAGATATGCAGCAGAGTCGATTTGCCGGACCCTGACGGACCCATGATCGAAACGAACTCGCCTTTATCGATCGAAAAATTCACGCCGCGGAGCGCGTTCGTCGATCCCCCTTCGTCATGATATGCCTTTTGGAGGTCACGTACTTCGATCATTGCGTTTTAAGCCCGATATTGAGCACTTGCTCGCCTTCGGTCACGCCCGAGAGTATCTCCACATTACCGTTCTCATCCTGAATGCCGGTCGTCACCGGAACCTGAACCACCGTGTTGTTCTGCATTTTTTCCACGAACGTTCCCTGGTCGTTCTGCAGAAGCGCGTACTGAGGCAAGATCAGTACGTTATCCTTATGCTGCGTTTCGATCGTGATATTGGCGGTCAGGCCGCTCTTGATCCGGGGATCCTGTTTCGTGAATGCGATCTTGATCTGATACGTGATAACGCCCTGATTATTGGTCTGTGCCGGCGCGATATAAAAGACCTTTCCGGCGAAGGTTTCATTCGGGAACGCATCAAGCGTCATCGTCGCGGTATTGCCGATCGTCAGTTTCCCGATATCCGTTTCCGATACTCCGGCGTCAACCTCAAGGCCTTGCGTCCCCAAGATCGAAACAAGCGGGGTTCCGGAAACGGCAAGTTGGCCGACTTTCGCATCCTGCTGGGTGAGAACGCCGCTGATCGGCGCGACGATCTCCGCGTTCTGCAGCTTCGCCTGCGCGCTCGCAACCCCGGCGACCGCCTGATCAACCTGCGCCTGCTGCGCTGCGATATCCTGAGCCGTTGACCCTGCCTGCTTCAGCGCAAGCTGAGCCTGGGTTTGCGCAACCAGCGCTTCCTGCGATGCAATGTTCTGTGAGATCGTGTTCAGTGCACTGACCGCCGCGTTTACCTCGGTAAGACCCGTCGTGACCGCGGCTTTATCGGTCGCCAGCTGTGCCGAGGATAGATTAATACTCCCCGCAAGGACCGTTGACATCGTATTTAAAAGATTTTGGGCAACCCCCAAATGAACAAGGTCGTTCTGCAGGATCGCTTTCAGCGTCGTGGTCGCAAGTGAGGTATTCGTCGTAGTGAGCTCGCTTTGCCATATATTAAGCTCCGACGCAGCCTGCGAGCGAAGATCGGTGACGGTGGTCGCGGCCTGAGGATTGCTCGTTTGGAAATTCAGCTGCGGCTGGCTTGTTTCCGCGTTCGAGAAAAAGGTATCGAGCTGCGTCCGCACCGCATCATTCGCCTTCGCAAATCCGCTCGCCGACGTATCGCTGATGCTCGCATAATAATTGGCGAGGTCTTGTTTCGCTTTTTGCAATGCCGCTTCGGACGCCGCAATGTCCGCAGGCTGCGCACCCGCTTTCAACCCCGCAAGCTTTGCCTGCTGCACTGCAACATCCGCTTGCGCCTGCTGAAGCGAAGCTGAAAGGTCCGCAAGGTTCAATTGCGCGATCACCTTACCCGCGGTCACCGTATCGCCTAAATTTGCATTGACCGCCGCGATCGTCCCCGTGTTCTGAAACCCGAGCGACACGCTTTGGGTCGGCGTCGTATTGCCGGTCACAGTTACCGTCTCAGAGATCGATCCGCGCTTAACCGTGATCAGCTGCACCGCGGCAGGATGGCTTTGCCGATACCATACCACGCCTCCGATGCCTACGACTGAGATACCAAGAACAATAAGAATGATTTTTTTCATAAAATGGGGGTATCAGCTTCAATGCGCCGCACGCGTACCCCTTCAGGATACCAAATTCCAAAATAATATGCAGCAGACGCTAATCGCGTCGCCTGAATAATCTGCTTGAGTTGATCAGGGGGAGAAAATCGGTCGCAAAATTATAGAATGCGGCGAGCGCGGGGCCTGCGATCCCCGTAAAGACCAGTGCAAAACCCGCAAGGTTCGATACGAACCAAATGATCATATCGCCGTAGATCACCGAAGACGTCCGGCGGCCGAGATCGATCATCTCCGGCAAGCGCTCAAGCTGATCGGTCAGGATCACGATATCCGCAGCCTCCACGGCAACCGCCGTGCCGCCCTTCCCCATCGCAACGCCGACCGTGGCCCGTGCAAGGGACGGCGCGTCATTGATCCCGTCGCCGACCATAACAACCACGCCGTCTTTTTCCAGTTCCTCAAGACCGTGCAATTTTTCTTCCGGCTTCATGCCGGCGTGGTATTCATCGAGTCCCAACGCTTCCGTAACCCGCCGGGCAACCGCCTCGTTATCTCCTGTGAACATGACGATCCGGGCAACGCCGATCTTCTTGAGTTGCCGGAGCGTCGCCGCAGCTTCATGCCTTGGAACATCCGCAACGGCGATCGCACCGATGCAGACACCGTTCACGCCAATCAATGAAACCGTTTGGCCATACTCGGTAACCATCTGCCGGATCTTCTCCCGCAGATCCGCCGGCAACGCAATATGTTCATTCTGCAAAAAAAGCTCATTGCCGGCCACGATCGCATCGGCACCGGCGATCGCCTTGGTTCCCTGTCCTTTAACCGTTTCAAATGTATCGGGATCGGCGATCTGGGGAACTTTCTCAAGTGCGCCGCGGAAGATCGCGCGGCCGATCGGATGCTCTGAGAACTTCTCAGCTATGCCCACCATGCGCCAAAACTGTTCCTCGGTGACTGCCGGATCGATCACAACATCCCTGATCTTAAAGTTCCCATAGGTCAGCGTTCCGGTCTTGTCGAGAACCAGCGTCTTTGTCTTTCCCAGTTGATCAAGCCACGCACCGCCTTTCACGATCACGCCGCGTTTTGCCGCATAGCCCATTGATGCCGTGATCGCCAGAGGGATCGCGACTGCCATATCATCCGCGCACGCGACCAAAAACACCGCTGCGGTCATCGACAAGGAACGGCTGATCAGATACGTCCCGGCGCCGATCACTCCCACGATCGGCAGGAAGATCGCCGCAAATCGGTCGGCGAGTTTTTCGACATGCGATTTGTTCTTGGACGCCTCGCGGATCAGTTCCGCCATCTGTTCGATCGTCGAATCCTTACCGACGCGCGTCGCGCGCACCTTGATCACGCCGGAATCATTGAGCGTAGCGCTGAACACATGATCCCCCGGTATTTTCTGGACCGGAACCGATTCACCGGTAACCGGCGCTTCGTTCACCGACGCTGATCCGAAGATCACCACGCCGTCGATCGGAATGCGCGCGCCCGCCTTCACCACTACGATATCCCCTTTCTTGATCTCACTGCTGGGAACCTCTGTTACAGCCCCGCCCTGCTCGCGCAACGCGGAAAGCGGTTTCAATTTCAATAATTGTTTCACCGCATCATAAGTCCGTGATTCGGAATACCACTCAAGCCAATTCGCCGAGGTGATCATCAAGATAATGAACATCGCCGAGGTTATCTCAACGCTGGCAAATGACGCGATCAAAGCGACAAAATTGAACGTATCAATGCTGATCCGGCGCTCAGAGGTCGCCTTCACAGCCTGCCAGGCTGTCGGAAGCGCGCCGATCCCCGCAACAATGATCAGCGGGAGATGGTTCGCCGGATACAAAAGATCCTCCCCGAACGCGAGCAGCAGCGCACCGATGATGGCGACCTCCCGGTACGGCGATTCGAAAATACGGAAAAAAGTTTTTTTATTCATAGCGCAATGCTTCTGCGGGCTCCATTTTCGCCGCCTGACGGGCGGGCAAGATCCCGGACAGAACGCCGGTAACGAACGTTATCAGCAAAATGATCCCTAATTCGCTGTAATCGATCGTTGAAAAACTGAACAAGCCGTTCACTCCCAGCGATCCTGCAGCCGCCCCGATCCCCGCCGCGATCGCTAATCCTAGTAAGATCCCGAGAATGCCTCCGACGAGCCCGATAAAACCGGATTCCACTAAGAACAACGAAAGAATGGCATCGCTCGTCGCGCCGACCGCTTTCATGATCCCGATCTGCCGCGTCCGCTCCACGACGGACGTATACATCGTATTCATGATCCCGACGGCTCCGACGAGCAGCGAGACCAATGAGATGATCAAAAGCGCAAGCTCAATGATGCCTAAGATGGTTCCGACGATCTGAGCGGTCTTCTCGGGAGTTAGGATCGTAAAATCTTTCACTTCTTTCTGCTTTTCAAGCTGGTACCTCACCTGAAGCGCCACCAGATCGATATTCGCGCCGGGATCCACCTGAACGATCGCCGACACCGCCCCCGGCGCCACGCCGGAGATCGCATGGAACAGGTCCCAGGACATATAAAAAGAGTTGTCATCGGTCTGATTTCCAGACCGTGCCAGGATCCCCGCCACCCGCAGGCGCTTGGACTGAATGATGATCTCGTCGCCGATCCGGATGTTATTTTTGAACAAACTCGTTCCCGCAAGATACCCCAAAATGATATCGTTCGACTGCGGATCGGAAGGCCACGCCCCCTGATACATCTGCAGTCCTTCTGATTTCTCAAAGATCGCCTGCAGATAATCCAGACGCGATGCGTGCACAAAGACCGCTTTCTTCTCTCCCTCAAATTCCGCGTTCACCGTGCCAATATCCACCGGCATCGCCATCGCTACGCCGGGGACCCGCTCGAGATCGATAATATCGTTATAGTTGAATTTCTGACCGCCCATGAGACCGGTCAGGATCGCCGTTTCTTTCCCCGGAACGATGATCAGAAGGTCGTTCCCCAGCATTTGCAGCTGGCCGTTGATCGCCGCGCTCACGCCGTTGCTCAGCGAGATGATCACCACGACCAGCATGATGCCGATCACGATCCCCACGATGGTCAGCCAGCTTCGGAGCTGGCGATACCGGATGCTTTTCAGTGTGAGCAAGAAATAATCCTTGAGCATAGGTTTATTGCGTATAGATCTTCGCATGCGTCCGATGTCCCGGGATCGTCTTGCCGTCGCGGATCGTAATGATCTGATCGGCCCGTTCCGCAATATGCGGATCATGCGTGACGATGATAAGGGTCTTCTTCTCTTTTTTATTGAGGTCGATAAGCATCTCCAGGATGCGATTACCGGTCACCGAATCAAGGTTTCCCGTCGGCTCATCACCGATAATGATCTCGGGGTCGTTCGCCAAAGCACGGAGGAGGGCAACGCGCTGCTGTTCTCCGCCCGACAGCTCGTACGGCCGATGGTCCATGCGGTCCCCGAGGCCGATCTCGCGGAATCGATCCCGCATCTGAGCGCGCAATCCGCCGTCGCCGTTCCGCGCAAAAATAAGCGGAAGCAGGGCGTTATCATATGCATCAAGCCAGGGAACCAAATTATACTGCTGGAATACAAACCCGAACTTCTTCGAGCGAAGTTCAGCCCGGTCATCATCTGAGATCTTCGTGATCGGCGTCCCTTCCAAAAAAAGACCGCCCGAGGTCGGCGTATCAAGAAGGCCGATCATATTCAAAAGCGTGCTCTTCCCTGACCCGCTCGCACCGATGATCGCCGTAAAATCTCCCTCCCAAATATGGACGTTGATCCCGCGAAGAACCTCGGTCTTTGCCTCGCCTTCGCCGAAAACCTTCCACACGTCGTGCAGATGGATCAGCGGCTCTCCCTGAAAACGCTTCGGGTCGGTACGAAACCGCGCGGCGCACAGGTCGCTGCAAAAGGAAAAGGTCTTCCCGTCAGCATGCACCTCTCCTACCGGTTTCATACCCGCAAGGTCCATCCCGCAGACGGGATCCCTGCGGTCACTGCCGTTCCCGGCTGAATGTGATGCTGAGGATGAGTGCATAAGAATTATTCTGCGGAAACCGCCGCAAGGCGCCCCTCCTGAGCGCCGCTCACGATCTCAACAGAGTCACCGTCCGTAATGCCGGTTTCGACCGGCGTCCGTTCAAGCTGCGATTCAGAGGTCACGCTCTGCATGCCCTCAGGCACCAGCTTTACATACGATGTCGCGCCGTCCTTATAAACCGCCAACTCGGAGACCTTAAGAACACCGGTCTTTTTAGTAGAAAGGATCGTTACATCGGCGCTCATGCCCGACCGCACTTCTTTTCCCTGCGGATCGAACGCAATATTGACCCGGTAGTATTTATCCTCGGTCTTTACGATCTCTTGCGGATCAATGGACGTCACCGTGCCCGTGAACGACATGCCCGGGAACGCATCCAATGCGATGCGCACGCTGTCGGTAACCCCTTCGCTTGCTTCCACCTGCGCGATCTCCAGCTCGGATACGTCCGCCTGTATCTTGTAATCATTCGTCACCAGTGACACCGCAGGTTGCGTCGGGTGGAATATCTCTCCGACGCTGACTGAAAGCGCGGAAACCTTCCCGGCCGCCGGAGCGCGAAGCGTCGAGCGGTCGATGTTATCCTGTATCGCGGCAAGCTGGCTTTCCGCCTCCTGCACCGCGGATTCAGCGATCGTCACATCCTCTGTCCGCGCAGCCGCTTGCTTCAAGGCAAGTTGATTCCCGTACAGCGTGACGTTCGCCTGCGCAAGCGTATACTTTTCTTCCGCGGACGCCAGCGCGGTGATCGCGCCATCCACATTCGTACGAGCGGTGGATACCGCAAGCCGATAACCGTCGATCGTCGCTTGCGAGAACAGGACCGAAGCGGAAACATCATTGGTCGCCGAAGCGAGCTGATTCAAATAGCTCGCTACGCTTGTAAGATCATTCTTTGCGGCGCTCTCATATGACGACAGATCGGCGGCGGCCGCAAGTGTAGGAAGCGACGTACCCCATACGTTCAAAAGCGGCTCCATCGAAAGACGGGAAGAATTGATGCTGTATTTCAATGCCTGATCCACCGGCAAGACAAGGTCCGGCGTCATGCTTCGCGGATTACTGAAAAGCTGATCCGTTTTTGCATGGACCGCATCATCCGATTGGGTATACGCCGCTTTGATCGCATCGATAAGCCCTTTCTGAGCTTCCGCTGCCGCGATCTGCGCGCTGGAAAGCTGCGCCGCGGCGACACTGATCTCTTCGGGCGTCGCTCCTGCAAGCAACTTGGCAAGGTCTGCTTTGCGCTGAGCAACGACAGCGGTAAGCCCCGCCGCCTGGATCGAAAGATCTTTTGTATCAAGGCTCATGAGCTGCTGACCCGCCTGCACCAGGTCCCCCTCATGGACAAAGACCTTCGCAACGGTCCCGGAAAAAGGAAATTCGAGCGAAAAATCGTTCTGTGCGACCGCCTCACCCCGCACCTTCACGGATTCCTGCAGGTCCCCGCGTTCGACGGGAAAATACAAAAATGCGGTCGGCGACGGCTTCAGATACTTTTGGTACACCCAAAATGAGATCACCGCAACGGCAGCGATGATAAGAGCTGCAATATAATAAGAGACCTTTTTCATAGCGCCGATTTCTCTCTCAGTATACCATACGCATCGGCACCTGACGGATCCGCTCAAACAACAAAAAACCCCCGATAAGAAAGGGGTCTTTTGGCGATCAACCGCTAATCGAAACGATTAGTAGTTATCGCGTCCGCGTCCAAAACCGCTGTCCCGGCGCGGTGCGCGCGGTTCAAGCGGGCGGGCTTCGTTGACCGTCAATGAACGGCCTCCGAGCATCTGGCCATTGAACATGTCAATCGCCTTGTCAGCATCCGCATCGGACTCGAACTCTACGAAACCGAATCCTTTGGACCGGCCCGTCATCTTATCCATGATAACGATCGCTGAACTTACCGCACCGGCCTTGGAAAACTCGTCGCGCAACTCATCCTGAGTCGTCGCGTACGGCAATCCGCCGACGTATAATTTCTTTGCCACAGTGTGTGTGATTTACTTTTCTTAAGTAGGGGCGACCTGCGTTCTACAACTTAAGGAAAGACAAAGTTACTTATCGAAAACTTGTGTAACCTTAACTTAAGGGAGACCTACATGTAACCTACGAATAATACTATACTACAATTCTGTAAAAAAAGCAATACCCCCCTCTTTTAAAGCAAACCCCCCTGATCATGAGGGGGTTTTCGGTTCGCGAGCCTACGGGATCACTTCATAAAAATCCTCTTTGTAGCCGGCGGCCCCGCCGAGCGGCACATCAAGATTCAACCAGCGCGCCCAGTCGATCTTCACCTCCATAACAACGAAGTCCAGCCCGGCGATCTTCAAAAGCGGCCACCACTGCTCACGGAACGCCATATCCTTTGAGAATTGAAGCAGCATGGCAAGCCGGTTCCCGTCGGCCTCATGCGCCTCGCCCTCCATCTGGATCGTCGACGGATGGTCGGGATCGAAACCGACGACAACCGCAACCTTCGGGTTCCTCATCATGTTCGCATATTTCCGGGATGACTTCCGGGTGACAAAAAATAGATTGAAATCGTCATCCATCAGGAACGTAACGGTCGCCGCCTGCGGCAATCCCGCTTCTGAAACTGAAGAAATGACCGCCGCGCGGTGTTCGCGAAGGAACTGGAGCGCTTTCGCTTTCAATGCTTTTTTATCATCCATATGCCCTTAGTATACCATATTTTATTTCCGGAGCAGTTCGGGATGCGCTTCGCGGAGATGCTCGACCTTCGGGCGAATCACCAATGCGGAATACGACCGGTCGGCATGCCGCTCATAATACCTCTTATGATATTCCTCGGCGGGATAGAATGCCGTTAAAGGAGCTGTTTCAGTAACGATCGGCCCGGGATATCGGCTTTCTTTTTCAAGCATCATGATCCGCTGTACGACCGCGGCATGCTGCGCTTCCGTCGCATAGAAAACGACCGAACGGTACTGCGTTCCGATGTCATTTCCCTGCCGGTTCCGCGTCGTCGGGTCGTGGCTCATAAAAAAAACATCAAGAAGCTGGCCGAATGAAATGAGTCCCGGATCATATTCCACGAGGATCACCTCGGCATGGCCTGTGGTTCCGGTCGACACCTGCTCATAGGTCGGATCCGGCAGGTCGCCGCCGGCATATCCCGGCGTTACCGCGGTAACGCCTTTCAATTCCAAAAATACAGCTTCAGTGCACCAAAAACATCCGCCGCCGAATCCTACCTGTTCTGTTCGTGCCATTGATGAGTATCCGGGATGAATTGTAATGCGACCGAGTTCATGCAATATCGCTTTCCGGTCGGGGGAGGTCCGTCATCGAACACATGTCCCAAATGCGAGCCGCACCGCGCACAGCGAATTTCCGTCCGATGCATATCAAACGAATCATCCGGCACTTCTTCCAATCGGTCCGGCGCGAGCGGCGCATAATAACTCGGCCATCCCGTTCCTGATTCGAACTTTGTGTCTGCGCGAAACAATGCAAGTCCGCACGCAGCGCAGACATAGTGCCCGCCCGTCTTCGGCTCATCCGTTCCGCATGTGAACGGCGCTTCAGTCCCCCGTTCCCGGAGAACACGATACTGCTCAGGCGTAAGCAATGCCCTCCATTCAGCCTCACTTTTCTGGATCTTCTCCATAACCTCAGTATATCCTATTTTCTCCTACTGGCTCTGCGGCGGAAGATACCACCCCCGCATCCTCGTTGGGGACCGTTGCGCGGAATCGGGAATGCTGCTGACACCGAATGCCGCGATCGTACTCGTCGCGGTCAGCGGACCAAGAACAATAACCCGGTCATTCTGGGCGAAATCAACCCCTGAAGGGAAAACCGTCTTCGGACCGACAACCACTGAAAAAATATTTCCTTGGCGGTCGCTCAATGTAAACCCATCCGATGTCACCGCCATGATCGTACCGATGTGCACCGTATGGGAATGCTGAGGACCGAAAGAGCGGTACAACCCGCCGAAGACCGGTAGCCGCGATCGCGCCGCCAAAGAATTGAACGTATCATGCAGCGGCGTCAGCCCGACGACAAATGCGCCGACGATCGCGAGCGCAAGGACCGCTCCAAGCGAATACAACAAAGGGCGGCGATACACGAACCGGAACCGAAGCGCCATAAGCTCAAGGCACGCAACGAACGCGATGACCGCCACGATGACCAGCCACGGAACCGCCGAGACCAGCGCCCACAAGCCGCGCGCGCCGAACGCCGGAAGGAACCATGCTCCGGTCCGGTCAAGCGTAAAGAAAACGAAGCTCGCAAAAAAGATCAATGCCAGAAATGCGGCAAGCGAACCGACAAGAAGAAGCCCTGAGAGCAGCATAAAATGCCACCGGGGGCGGATCGCGGCGTTTCCTGACCGTATTTTCTCCATGACCGCTTCGCGGATGGGATGCGGGGAAGATGGTTGTTCGCTCATACTGCTGATCGCATATCTTCAATGATCTTTTTGAGGATCTTTCGTCCCCGATTGAGGCGTATCCCGACGGTGGATACGGGAATGTGCATAATATCCGATATCTCCTGATAGCTCATCTCTTCCAGATAGGCAAGGATGAGCGGTTCGCGGTATTTAGGATCAACCGCGCTCAAACTTTTATTCAAAAACGTCCGCATATCCTTTTCGTTCGCCTCCTGATCGGCGGTCTCGTTCGCAAAGAGGTACGGCATGATCTCGTCGAGATCGAAGGTAAACGAAGGCAATCGCTTCACTTTATAGATCCGGTTAATGAACTCATTATGGGCGATCCGGTAGATCCAGGGTGAGAAACGCATCTGAACATTGAAGCTCCGGATGTTTGCGTACGCCTTAATGAAAATATCCTGGACCAGGTCCTCGATATCATGCGTGTTTGGAATGAACTTTCTGCCGTAGCGGAGAAGCTTCGCCTGATACCGGTCCACAAGGATACCAAACGCCTCGGTGTCGCCTTGCTGGACCCGCGCAGCGACGGTCTCGTCTGATTCTTTATGTGAAGACTGGCCCATGGAAATAGAGGTATCCCGCCCATTACTACAACGGCGGCGGAGAAATATTACACCGCCGCGCTCATGAAATATAGCCGCATCCTTATTGTACTAAACAAGCGGATAGCCGCACAGCATGCCGCTGCCCTCGCAGCATTTCATCGGCAGCATGGTCGAGACTATTCATAATCATATCGATCTATTCTCTCTATGAACAAAACAAGGCTCAAGCTTATCGCAGCAGCGACCATCGCCGCCGGAGTTCTTACCGCCGGCCTCGGCATCGTCCATGCGGCAAGTACGACGAACGGACATCCGTCCTTTATGAGCGGTATCGTTGCGGCGATCGCCCAAAAGTTCAATGTGAACCCAAGCGACGTCCAGCAAGTCGTTGACCAGCAGCTTGCCCGGCAGAAAACACAGGCAATGACAGCCCGACCGCAATCAATCGCCGATCGGCTCGCTCAGGCGGTCACCGACGGAAAACTGACCCAGGCGCAGGCAACGCTTATTCAAAATGAAGAAGCGTCGGTCAAAACACAAATGGCCGCGCTGCAGGGTAAGACCGGGACCGATCTCAGGACGGCAATGGGCCAGATCATGACATCACTGAAGCAATGGGCAGCGGATAATAACATTCCGCAGCAATACCTCATGTTCGGATCCGGCAGGCCGCAGATGGGCCGCGGACACGGCATGGGTAAAGGACACGCCCCGAGCGCCCCGACGTCATCGTCAACGAGCCAATAAAAAACAAAAACATTCACTCCATACTTATTGCCCTTCTGCCCCGCCTATGCGGGGCAGAAGGTTTTTAAGACGCACCGCGGGAGCGCTTACACGCGATTCAGGAACCAGATCATAAAATTGAGATATGCCGCAAAGCTCACCCAGGCGAGATACGGAACCAGGAGCCAGGCCGCCGGCCGTGAGATCTTCGCAAAGACCGCGATCGTCACTACGATCGCTCCCCAGAGCACCGCGATCTCGACCAGTCCGCTCAAAGGATTCTGCGCACCGAAGAAAAAAAGCGACCACAATACATTCAAAAGCAACTGCGCTCCAAAAACACACACCGCCGTCCGCACTTCGTGACGATGAGGTCCTTTTTCCCACACCCAAAATACCGCGACCCCCATCAATGCATACAAAGCGATCCACACCGGCCCGAATATCCAGCCGGGCGGCGTGAACGCGGGCTTTGTCAGCGATGCATACCAGGGCGCGAGCGCCGGTGTTGTGAAAAAAGATCCGACGAAGCCAGCCGCTTCGCAGATCAGGATCGCACTGCCGTACTGAAAAAGCCGTGATAGACGCATAAAGTTATCCACCTTTCTTTTAGTATATCATCAAAGCTCGAGAGGTATACTGAGGGTATGAAACCCGTTGAAATTCCGGAACCGAAGCTCTCCCGTCTTCTCTTCGCAGATACTCGCCTTTCCTGGATGTGGCTGATCGTGCGCCTCTATATCGGCTGGCAGTGGGTTGAGGCAGGCTGGGAAAAGCTCACGAATCCCGCCTGGACCGGCAGTGCGGCAGGAACGGCGATCAAGGGTTTCCTTGCAGGAGCGCTGCAAAAAGCAAGCGGAGCGCATCCGGACGTATCAGGCTGGTATGCGGCATTCATTCAAGGCGCGGCGATCCCTCACCCTGTCCTTTTCTCGTATCTTGTCAGTTACGGCGAGTTCGCGGTCGGCATCGCGCTGATCCTCGGTGTCTTCACCGGCATCGCCGCATTTTTCGGAACCTTTATGAACCTCAACTATCTTTTCGCCGGAACCGTCAGCACGAACCCGGTCATGTTCTTGCTCCAGCTCTTCCTGATCCTCGCCTGGCGGACCGCCGGCTGGATCGGCCTTGACCGCTATGTCCTCCCCGCCCTCGGAACTCCATGGGAGGCCGGCGATCTCTTCACGCGCGAACGCTAAAACCTTTTGTTTCAAAAATAAAGAACGCCGTGGAGGGCGTTTTTATCTCCGCTCAGCGAGCGCGCCAACTGCTTTTACAAGTTCATCGAGCCGATAATTGCTTTTTACAAAATAGCCAACCACATTGAATTTCTTTGCCTGTTTTTCCCTGCTGTCACTTCCCGAGACCGACACTACTGCTACTTTGATATCTTTTGTCTTTGGATCACCTCGTAAATGCTCCAAAAACTGAAAACCATCCATCGATGGCAAATACATATCAAGCCAAATAAGATCGGGCTTGCATTTTTTGAGGAGCTCTAAGGCGTCTTCGGCGGTCCGCGCGAGAACGGCGCTGTAACCCGCTTCTTCCAGCTCCAAGACAATAAGCTTGTTCAATGATGGATCGTCTTCAACTACAAGAATCGTCGTACTTGCTTTGCTCTTCATATGCCAATAAGTATATCAGATTTGTCTGTTTTTGCATAGAAACTATTCTCCCATCATGCTCAACACCGTTCCGACGATCGCTTCGATCGATGCGTTGCTTTTCACGATATAGCCGTTCGCGCCGGATTCCATCCCGCGCTTCATCTGTCCTTCACGGGCAAGGTTGGAGAGGATCAAAACCGGAATATGCGCGGTGGATGGGTCGCGTCTGATCTCTTTCAGAACCTCAAAACCGTTCATTTTCGGCAGCACCAGATCAAGCAATACCAGATCGGGCACGTGTTTACGGACCGCGAAAACCCCCTCATCCCCGGTCTTAGCGACGCGAAGGGTGATTCCCCGCTTCTCGAACGCGAATTGAAGCGGCTTGATCAAAGAATCCTCATCTTCAATTAAAAGAACATCAAGATTAGGCATGTGTTTTCTTTTCCTCTTCACGTTTGACCGTAAAATAGAACTTCGCCCCTTTGCCGCGTCCCGCCGATTCAAAATGAGCATCGCCGCCATGGGCGCGCGCGAAAGCCCGCACAATGAACAACCCAAGCCCGAATCCGTTCGGCGACATCCGCTTCGCGGCTTCGCCGCGGAAGAACTTCTCGAACATATACCGCTGCTCATCAGGAGAAACGCCGATGCCGTTATCAGAGACGGAGATCTCTAAAAACGGTTCGTTGCCATACACTCTTTTCTGGCCGGCCAGGGTCACGGAACCGCCCGATTCGGGAACATACCAGAATGCATTGTTCAAAAGAACTTCCAGCATCTTTTTCATCTTTTTCGTATCGCACTCCACTGTATCGGATCCCGGCTCAAGATTAATGGTCAGATCGATCTTCTTAGAATGGACAAGGAACTCATTTTCTTTAACGATCTCATCGATCAGCGGGCGCAGCCGACAAGGCTCCTTTTTCAGCTCAAGATTCTTATCTTCCACATCAAGCGCCGTGAGCATATCATCCAAACGCTCAATGACAAAGAGGGAGTTCTTATAGGTATCCTTGAGAAATTCTTTCTGGGCCTTCAGGTCGACGGTTCCATCCAAAAGAAGCTCTGTGCTCCAGCGCACGGCGGATAATGGCGTCCGCAATTGATGCGATACCACGGAAATAAAGTTAGACTTCGCCTCGTCGAGCTTTTTCAGATCGCCGTACAAACGGGCATTGTTGATCAGCACGCCGGCCTCGCTGGTCAAATGATCAAGCAGGCGGAGATCTTCGGTCGTAAAAAGGTCGTTCGAGGACTTTGCTCCGATGAAATATATCGCAATCATCTGACTGTCGGACGAGATAGGGATCGCCAGCGTAAAATCAAGCTTGACCAATTCCTCATATGCTGCCGGCAACAGATCAATATGGACAACTTTTAATCGCACTCTGTCACGCTCCAATTCATGGATAATTTCATCTCGGTTAAGAATAAATCCCTCGTTCATTTTCAAAAACTCGATCAACGGGTTATTAGGAGATAACTCAATGTCTTTTTTAGAGTCACTGCTTGCTAAAAAAGTATCCTTAGAAGTTAATACTGCGAACTCAGCTTCGCTAACTTTAAAAGTACTTTTTACAATCTCATTAAAAATTTTTAAGAGCCTTTCCAGATCAAGGCTCGCCGTATGAATTGTCGAGGTCAGCTCTTCAATTACATTATTAAAGTTATAATGTTTATGAAAAAATATCCTGTCAGTCGCTTTTTCAATAAACTGCTTCAGCGGCTCAAACGTAAGCGTAATGACAAGAGATGAAAGGATAAGCGAATAGATGTATCCGAGTCCTGTATACTGGCTCACGGACGCAACAATAACGATATAGACAAAGCTGATTGCCGCAAAAACCAACGAGAATATCACGCCCATCCTCACCACAACCCAAATTTCCAACAGATGATACCGGACGATCGCATAAGTCATAAGGATAACCATAAACGTGGCGGAGATCGGTCCGACCGTATTAAAATTCTGCGCTTTAAATACCAGCGGCAAAATTAAATTCGTAATTACCGATGGGATCAGCATAAGCGCCAACCCCAAAAGCGCATATTTTAATCTCAATACATCAACGCCATGTGCTTTGTGATATTTGTAAAGCAGATAAAATAGAGATCCCAAAATATAGCCCAAAACAAGCATGCCATAAAATGGGTATGCGCTCCCGTATGTATTGATAATATGATTATTTCTGATGCCAACCGAAGTAACCACCTTGTTAACCAAGACAAGGATAATAAATACGCTAGGGGCCGCCAATATAAAAACAGGCGCAAGCAAACTACGACTAAAACTTTTCGGTTCTAATTCATATACAAAAAAGGCGAGGAAGGCGACGATGACCAGCGGTGAAATAAAAGTTATTTTACTCACCCAAAGTGCGGGAGGGAAATTTATTGTCGCCCAAAGCGAAAGGATCCAGCCCGATGCGCCAAGTGCGAAAAAAAACAGGCCCAAATTTAACGCCTTTTTGGGATTCTCATAAATAACATACGCCCCAAGAAGTATGTTTAAAATCCCGGTGGCTAAAAGAGGAAGTGATTCCATCATCTTTAGCATACCAAGGGTCGGCACAATAGCAAATCAACGCCAAAAAAGTCTTTAATAAATGAGAAAATCTCGCTTTAAAAAATAACAAGCCGAATTATTCGGCTTGTTTAGCAAATTTATTTATATTTTCTTCGGACACCGGACTGATGAAAGCGATCATTTTCCATTCCCCGTTCGCACCATATACAAATGGCTGACCGGAAAAAGTAAAATTTATTTTCGCGCTTTCTTTAAGTAGCCTGAAAAGCGCAGGGCGAGTGGTTCCGCAAAAATATTTATATCCACAAGACTGTGCATATATAAAAATGAAGTACATAAGCTTATAGAAAAGCTTCGCATCCCCTCTCTTTTCGCGGATAATAGCCACTCGCGAAACCTCAAAGGATTTGTCCGAGTCCAAATCAAAATTTATCTCATACAATCCTCTGAAATTAGGCCGCTTCCCCGCTGGAATAAGCCTCGCGGTACCAACGGGCCGGCCGTCTTCCAAAACAAGAAGGTGGACTGATTGTTTATCAAATTTATCCGCGTCCAATCCAGATTTTTTCGGATGCACCACTCCATATTCTTGAGCGAACACGACATACCTTAAGCGAAAGCATTCAAGCAGATCATTTCGATCCCGTGCAATTCGTATCTCAATATTGCGTTTATCCATTGCCACCTCGCTGGTAAAGACCTACTTTGAGCATAAAGGATTCCCTTTAAATATCAAGGTAACGCGATCGTCAAAATAGGACAGCGCATCCGGCGAGAAGGCAATCTCAGCACCGAGTTCGAATACCGAAAGGTCGGCGCGCAAGAGTTCGGCGCCTTGGTGCCCAAAAAACATACCTCCTGACACAGGAGGTATGTTTATATCCCAAAATTATCGATGCGGGCAGCCGGCCCAGCAACAGGGACGGCGCATGCCCTTGTGCATCTTATCCAGACCGACGGTGATCCGGCGGGCTCGCGTTTCGTCCTGTTTCGCCGAGGTCACCCAGCAGATCCATTCGTTCCGCGCAAGCGGCGTGATCTCAGCCCACAATTTATTTGCCCGGGCATCATGCCCGATCGCCCTACGAAGATCCGCGGGTATTCTATGAACCGTACCCGATGCTATTTTTAAGTGCGCCATTGTTTTTATCATAACAAATTCCATTAAAAAGCCGCCTGCGCTTTAATAAGACGGCCCATGCTCCGGATCGGAGCTTATGGCTTTTTGGCAAGAACAAAAATACTCGGACCAAAATGGAACCAGGACAACATCCGCTGCGTCGATCCTTCTATGCGCAACAGCGCGCCGAGAGAAAGGATCTTTTTCAGGAATTGCGACCGCATATTGGATACTGAGAGCTTTTTCTCGATCACAAACCCTTGATGGGCCAATGCGCGATAGATCGTCTGGGGGTGATGATTGACGAACGGCACTTCGCCCTCGGCAGCCGCATCATTCACCTTCACCGGAGCAAGCGGCGTACGCTGCAATCTCATACCGCGCTTCAACCGCGATTTAATATGCTGCGAGTTAGCGAATTCAAGCACGAGAAAGCCGCCGGGTTTAAGGATCCGGAAGATCTCGGCAATACTTTCTTCCGGCTCAGGAAGATGATGCATGACCCGCACGATAACCACCAGATCGCATGAAGCGTCCGGAAGGCCCGTATGCGCCGCCGATCCCGCTGCGATCGTGACGCTCTTCCCTACCGCGCGCTGCGCCAGTAACCGCTGCACTTCGGACGGCTCAACCAGCGTCACCGTCTGTGCGATATGCGACAAAAACGAAGTAAGGCGGCCGAATCCTCCGCCGATATCCACGGCTGATTTGAATTTTTTTTGCCCCACAAGCCTCCGGATCGCCATCACCTCGGCCTGATGCTCGTATTCCCGTCCGTGCCAAAAAGCCGGATATGAAAAATCCGGGTCGTCATAATACGCGTCTTTCAGTAATTCACTCACAATAGTACTTATAGTATCTGTCTTTAGAATATTATGCAAACAAAAGCCCGGTGCGCCCGAACAGCATGATCGCTCCCTACTTTTAGAAATACGGCGCGGGCCGGCCGAATGGTCCCTTCGCCTTTATCCGTAAATAAAAACCACCCTTTCGGGTGGAATACTAACGTTTATTTGAAGACAACGACATCACTTTGATGCTCCGTCACGAGCCAGTAGAGCTTCGGACGGACATAGACCAATTCTTTCGTATAAAACCCCAGGCTGAGGATCCTCATCAGCAGAGGCGTCCTCTTATAGACAAGAAGGACCAGATCCTGAGAATCGGTTAGGGCCCCCCAGCGATAGGACAACGTATAGGTTCTTTGATTGAAGTCGCTCAAGACGCCCTTTCTGCAGATCGGTGCGTCGAGCAAGATCGCGCTGCGAACGCGATCAGTATAAGCCATGGGGGGCTCAACGAGCTGAATACTCTTCAGATCATTGCCCCGGAACCGAGTCACCATTTTGAGGTAATCGTCCATAGGAACCTCGGGGGTGAACAAAGCGCTACACACGACGACCTTTTGGCCAACGAGTGACTTGACCCTGCTTGAGCAATCACGATACAGCTCATTACAGCTATACGCGTTCGCGCTCAACGTGAGCACGAGCGATAAGACCGCAGCCAATTTCCTCATCCCTTTCCTCCTTCGTTTGAGTTTTATGCGTAAACGAACTGATGCTAGAATGCCATATCAAAGAGGATTCGTCAAAATTTCTCTCCGTGAAGGCATCTCACTCGCGCTCGCTGGATCTCACAGACAAGACGCTCGCGCTCTTTGGAACCTGCCTGCCGGCAGGCAGGCCCGGCGGTTCCAACGCCCCGCATTTTGCGGGGCTGCCTCCGCTCCGGAGAAACTTCTCGCCTCGCTAAAGCTTTGGCGAAGCGGGCCGTTTCCCCGACCCCCTTCCCGTTCAATCCCTACCCGGAGAAACAGAAAGACCGGCATATGCCGGTCTTTCTGTTTCTGCTCCCCATCGTAGAGGTTACACGAACCAGGATTCAGAATGATTTCATTTTCCCCACCGCATAACTCACGGTATTATTTCCTTATTTTTAACGCGCCTGCTTAATTTTTGATTGTCTTTTTTGCGCATGGCTTTTTCGTAATAGGCATAGAACAATAATGCCGCCGGGGGATAGGGTTGTAAAAGTGGCGAAAAATGATACCTGCATCAATTATAGCTCAACGCGGCTAAGGCAAGCGATGCGAAAAGAATAGCAAAATCCCGGAAGATGATGTCTAGGGCGCCAATGTTTGCGACGATGATTCCGACAAGCGTGAGCGCCGAAAGTAGCGCTGCATAAAACGCTCTCTTTCCAGTCAAAAGCCATAGCGACAAAACTATTTGATATGTCGAAAATCCAGCGAGGAGCAAATTCGCCGGGAATATATGGCGCAGAAATACCGGCAGATATCCTATCCACGCATCGGGCTCGATGAAGGACGCCACGGCCGCATAAAGGAACACAGACGCCAAGCCAATCCTCAAGAGGAATGAAGCGAAAGAAAGTGATGCATGCGAGCCATCCTTTTTGTCCATTATTGGATTCATCGATTGAATTTACTGGACCACTACCGTTCCACCTTCGCTCGGATTCAGGTGGTTGTGATATCCCCAGCTGCCAACGTAGATGAAAGTAAACGACCAGGAACCCCCGGGGGCGATGTTACTGCAAGAATCGAAGGTACTCCCTACGCAGCCGCCGGTTGTGGGATAGCCGTTATGGATCGGGTGTGGATTGGAGGCCACGCGCACATCGTCAGAAGCGGCATTCTTGAATATCACAACCCCTCCTTTCGGAATTGTGATTGTCGATGGAGAAAATCCCGAGTCCGTATAGGTAACGACATATTGAGCGCTCGTCTGAGGCGAAAGAGTGGATTGCTCCAAAGAGGAGGTTGCCGACGTTGTTGTGGGTTGTAACGGCTGGTCTGCAGTCGGCGCAGGGCGTGACTGATTCTGGGCTGAGTACCAATGTGCCAATTCGCCAACCGCTATGATCATGACAATAACAAGAAAAACCCCGCCGGCTAATGATACAAATCGCCTGGAGATCATATAATATCAAATATTAATTATATATTTAAGAATACCATAATTGTTCATGAAAAACATCGCGGTTTCACTGACGATACCCCCTCCTACGAACCCTCCTCTTTGGAACCTGCCTGCCGGCAGGCAGGCCCGGCGGTTCCAACGCCCCGCATTTTGCGGGGCTACCTCCGCTTATATTTCTGCTCCCCAGATAACTTCGTTGCCCGGGATCACCTCGAAGAAAATAAAAATACGCCTACGCTCCCCGGGGCTTTTCGTCCGCCTTCGGCAGAATCAGGGCGAAAAGAAGCGGTAAGGAATCGGCTCCGCCGATGACTTCGTAGCCGCTGAGGGATACGAACCTTCGGTTCGATCAATACGGCCCGGGAGGGAATCTCACTCGCGCTCGCTTGATCTTACTGACAGGACGCTCGCGCTCTTTGGAACCCAGCGGTTCCAACGCCCCGCCCTGCGGGGCTGCCTCCGCTACGGAGAAACTTCTCGCCTCGCTAAAGCTTTGGCGAAGCGGGCCGTTTCCCCGACCCCCTTCCCGTTCGATCCCTACCCGGAGAAACATAAAGACCGGCATATGCCGGTCTTTATGTTTCTGCTCCCCGGGTAGGGATCGAACCTACGACCTTCTCGTTAACAGCGAGCTGCTCTACCGCTGAGCTACCGGGGAATATGTTACCCATAATACTTAATCTATCCATAAAAATCAAACGATAAAAAAGTCCCCGGTCATGCCGGGGACTTCATTTTTCTGATGTCGAGGAGATAGGTATCCTGGAGAGACGGGGTAAAGTTGCAGTACTTACACCAAGAGCCACCGTCGAGCATGAACTGCAAGGGATTATCGCACTCCGCGCAATGCAGGATCGACTTCACCGACTCGTCCCGCTCAGATGCCTTGCACAAAGGGCAATACCGCAGCCGATTATTTCCGATCTGCAACGGGACGCCGCACGGCTGACACCATAGAACGCGCTTCGGACCCAACGCGACCGGCCTGAGTATCGACATGCATCCTCCTTTTGAAAAGAGAATGAGCTGCCTCTACTCTATACCGCGAAGGACCGCCAAGTCAATCTTAAACGATCTCGCACACGCCGCCGACGCACGCGAGCTCTTTCGCGCCCTGGGTCTCATCTTCCTTTTCATACAAAAGGATCTGCGAGAAATCGACGTCCGGAAACTGCGCCATCAAACGGTCATAGCCTTCTTTTGAGATCTCTTCATACGGGGCAAGTTCATAGACATGCTCTTCCCGCGGCAGGAACGACAAGCCGCCGACCAAGTCCCAGTTCTCGTAGACCCAGTTCGCGACCGCGATCCATTCGTTCTCTCCCACCGAGACCGTAATGGACGGATTATGCTCGGTAAAGTTCTCCTTCACCTTTTTCCAGTATTCCAGCTGCTCAAGCGCCGTCAGATCGTTCCGGAACACCGCCTTCGTCGGCGCCTTCACCGGAAATTCGAGCACAAAGGTCGTCGGGTTCGCCTCCTGTCCTACTTCCGGATAGAACGGCATCTTCTGGTCGCGAAGCATCTTGAAAAGGCTGTCAGTCGCCGCGATACGGACCCGGCGGATATAATACTGCGCATGGCGCGTATGAATGCCGGACGAAGCGTCCACGAGCTGCGAAACGGTCCCGGAGGGCTTCACGCAGGTCACCGACGCCGACGCGTTGATCCCGAACCGTTTTGCATATTCCTCGTTCACTTCGATCGCGCGATCGCGCAATTTCCGGAACAATTTACCGGTATCTTTATGCAAGACCGGGCAATCCCACTGGCCCGTGATCGAAACGCCCAGCAGCCGCTCCTCGTCGCAGTTCTGTTTCCACTCTTTCGAAAGATACGGAAAATTCGTCAGCGTGGACTGGTACGTCCCCAGGATCGCCGCGAGGCGGATCTTGCGGAGCAATGTCGCCTCGGTATCGCCTGCACGGGCAACCACTTCGGATAGATTGCAGAATTCCTTGGAACGCAGGATGATCTCTCCGCATGGGTTGCTTCCCGAGGTCGCACCCTTCTTCTGGAACAGCTTCCAGCGGCGTTCCGGCATCTGCTTCTGCAAACTGCCGCGGTTGAAAATGCCGCGCTCGCCGGTTCCGCTCTTGGCAAGCGCGATCCATTCATCCATAAAAACGCTCGCGGTCGGCTTGCTGGTATAAGCGGTCGAATTGTTCGCCATGCTCCGCTGCGGTTCCGTGAGATAGAACTGACCCTTCTTGGCATCGCGCATCCCGTCATCATCCAGATCGGACAGCGAGATCAGCGCACTGCGGCGGACGCCGCCCATGACCACTACCTCGCCGATCTTGCAGACGATATCGTGGACATCGATCGGGCGCAGGCGGCGGTTCTGGTTCGCAAGGATCCGTTCACGCACGAACGTCAGGACCGAGCGAAGCGGAGCCGGGCCCGAGCTCTTCCCGCCCATCGTCTTCAAGCGCGCACCCGCCGGGCGGAGCTTCTCAAAACTGAACGAAATATCCTTTCCGCCAAACCAGGTTTCCATGCCCAAAAGCAGGGCATCCGCCCACCCCTCCTTGCTGTCCTCGATCACATGCACGGGCAATTTCTTTCCGGTCTGCGGCTTTACCTGCGGCAGCTGCTGGACCGTCTGCTGCTCCACTGAAAAGCCGACGCCGGCGCCGCACATCAGGACATACATGATCTCCGCGAAATCACGCAGCTTCGTCGGCGCGACATAAGAACAGTTATACCCCGCGACATTCGTCGCTTTCGCCGCATATCCCGCGCTCCACACCAGGCGCATGGACGGCATCACCTCCTGGCGCAGGATCGCTTCGCGCACTTCCTGATATTCTTTCTTCGTCAGCTTCGATCCGAGGTTCTCTCTCATGAAGGTCATATAGCGGTCGACGGTCTCGATCCACGTCTCGCGGCGGTCCTCGGCGTCGATCCAGCGCGAATACGTCCGATAATAAATGAATTCGGAAAGCGGATTCTTAAAATACTTTTTACTCTCTTCCGCGAGAGCTTTTACATGCGCAGGAACCTCTTTTTTCTTCTCGCGCAGCGCGGCGCGTTCCTGCCGATACAAAATATAGGCCTTTGCGGTCTTCGCATAATCGGACAAGATCAGATTCTCTTCAACCGTGTCCTGGACATTCTCGATCCCGATGCTGGCATGGCTCGGATATTTTTTCCGCAGCTCTTTCACGACCCGGTCGGAAACCATCGCCGCATCCTCCGCTCCCCCTTCATGCGTCACCTGCATCGCTTTCGCGATCGCGTTGGTAATATGCGTCTGATCGAACGGCACAACCCGACCATCCCGCTTCCGCACTGTTTGAGTTGACGACATGAAATTGAAAAGATGAATTATTATCTTTCATCATACGCCAAATATCCGCCGACTCCCAGAGAATTCTGTGGATAGAAACGGCGCCGAAACGCGCAGTGCGAAAAAAGAACGGTCAAAGCCTCCATTTCGGAGGCTTTGACTACATCATGCCCGCTTCTTCGGAGCCTTCATCGCTCAGATCCATGCGAGCGTCGCTCTCAAAAGCAAGGTCGGTATATTTTTGTAATTCTTTCCGGAGCGCTTTCCGTTCTTTTTCGGAAAGTTCGCGGATCCCTTCGGACATCGCCATAATGATCAATAGATTATTTTTTCTTTTTTCTTAAAAATGCGGGGATATCCCAGATATCGGACGATTTCTTCGGCGGCTCTCCTTTCCCATGACGCGCTTCTTCGTTCTTTTTCTTCGGTTCGGGAAGCTCGCGCACTTCGCTCCTGATCGTCAGCGTCTCTTCGACACGGACTTCCGCAGGGGCGGCAAACAAGTTCGATAAGGCCGGTGCGGAGCGCTGGAAAGACGGGCCGCCGGTGAATCCGGTCGCGACCAGCGTTACTTTCAGTTCGCTCGCCTTCATATTCTTGTCCTGATAAGCGCCGAAAATGATCTTTGCCGCAGGGTCAACCGCATCCGAGATCGTCTTTGCGATCTCATTGATCTCGCTCATCTTCATGTCCTTCGTCCCCGAAACGCTGAACAGAACCCCCCGCGCTCCATCAACCGAAACCTCGAGCAACGGCGAGTTAAGCGCCTGCGTCACGGCGGCCATCGCGCGGTCCTGTCCGGATGCGATACCGATACCCACCAGCGCATTTCCCGCATTTTCCATGATCGCCTTCACGTCGGCGAAATCAACGTTGATGATGCCAGGCATCGCGATCAGTTCCGCTACGCCCTGGATCGCATACTTCAAAATATCGTCCACCGCTTCGAACGCCTTGATAAGCGTCGTATCCTTTTCGATCACCGAGAAGATACGGTCGTTCGGAACCACGATGAGCGTATCCACTTTTTCTTTCAAAGTTGAAAGGGCGTCCTGTGCGATCCGCGACCGATGCGCGCCCTCGAACGTGAACGGCTTCGTGACCACCGCGATCGTCAGTGCGCCCATTTCCTTTGCGGTCTCCGCAACGACCGCTGATGCGCCGCTGCCGGTCCCGCCGCCAAGGCCCGCGGTGATGAACACCAGGTCAGCGCCCTTGAGCGCTTCGCTGATCTCGGAGCGCGTCTCTTCGGCCGCCTGCCGCCCCATTTCCGGGTTCATGCCGGTTCCCAATCCTTTGGTCAGGTTCTTGCCGATATGGATCTTCGTGTCCGCCTTGCAGAGCTCCAGGTCCTGCGTATCCGTATTGATCGCAATAAAATCAACCCCTTTAAAAAGGTCTTTCCGCATGCGCGAGATGGCATTATTGCCGCCTCCGCCGACGCCGACCACTTTGATCGTCGCCATTTCGTGTTTCAGTTCGTTCGATTTGTGTGCCATACCAATAGATTACGGAAGCAGGTTCTTCAGCATCTGTTTTGCCCAACCGGTCACGTTTCCGCCGCCGAACGATCCTTCGCCAAGCGTCCGCTCGCGGGCCTGCAATAACAGTCCCATCGCACAGACGAACTCGGGATCCTCAAGCTGGAGGCTCAGCTCGCCGCTCGGGACCTCTAAAGACGAGGTATCCGAGATACCGATCTGCGCCGGCAGTTTCATTTCCGATTTTGCAAAGTCGATGATCCCCGGCAGCTTCGCTCCTCCGCCGACAAGGACAACGCCGATCGGCAACTTTCCCGCACGGCCGATAAGCTTCAATTCATTATCGACGAATTCCAGGATCTCTGCAAGTCGAACTTCAATGATATCGATCACTGACCTGCGGGATACGGAACCCTTCGCATGCGGATCGATCTTTTTGAGGTCGATCTGCTCGCGCCCCGAAACACCCTTCATCGAAGCGGCGCCGAAGGTCAGTTTCACGACCTCAGCGGCATCGATCGAGGTCTTCAGTCCGATCGCGAGATCGTTCGTAATGTTCCCCGACCCTACCGGAAACACCGCCGAATGCAGAAGCTTGTTCTCTTCGTAGACGCACATGCTCGTCGTACCGAATCCGATGTCCACCAGCACTACCCCAAGTTCTTTTTGGTTCTTGGAAAGCACCGCCCCGGCATCCGCAAGCGGCGTAAAGATCGGTCCGCCGACCGTCCCGCCCGCCATCTCAATACATTTATATAAATTCTTCACCGCCGGTGCGAACGCATCGATAATGACACTGTTCACTTCAAGCCGGTTACCGGTCATCCCGATCGGATCGCGGATATCGCCGATACCGTCGACAATAAACTCGCGCGTGATCGCATGAAGCACCATGCGATTCGGCGGAAGATGGATCGCCTGCGACGCCTGCTTCGCCCGGTCGATATCATCCGTATAGATCTCGCTGTCGGCGCGCGAAACAGCAACAATGCCGCGGGACGATTGAATATGAATATCGGAGCCGCCCACGTTCACAAAGATATTTTTAAGCGCGCTCTTATGGTCCCGCTTGATGTCGCTGAATAAAACATTGAGCGAACGCGTCATTTCACCCAGATCATCGATGCTTCCCTTTCGCATGCCGCCGGACGGCTGTTTGATGAGCCGTACCAACGCCAATCCGCCGTCATTTTTTACCTCCGCGATGACCGCTTTCAGGTTGCTTGATCCAATATCTAAACCGAGTAAAAAAGTATTCGCCATAACGCGCCGGAGCTCAGCCCGCCCTCCTTATTTCAGCTTCCGCATGAGGGATCGTTCTCGTTTCTCCATAACTATTCTATCATTCTTTCGCTCATGGTCATAGCCCAAAATGTGCAGAACTCCGTGCACCAGCATAAACACCAGATCCTCCCTCTTTTGTTCAATATAGCGGGGGTCAAGATAGACCTCGCCAAGCGCATCGCTTGGAAATCCCGGAGGAGAAACGAACGAAAGCACATTCGTTGTCTTATCTTTTTTGCGGTATTTCTTGTTCAGCGCGCGCATCGCGTGCGGGCCGATCAAAAAAACATCGATCGGCTTCTTTAATTTCAATACCGCGGCGATCGCCTTCCCCTTCTTTACCAATACCGGCTTATAGGACTGCAATTTTTTATCGATCACCTCGATGCGGATCTCCTTGATCATAGTACTCAAAGTATACCAAGGGCGCCGGAATAAAAAAACGGCCCGAAGGCCGTTTTTCTATCCCAGCTTTTCTTTTACCAGCTCGCTGACCATCTTGCCGTCAGCCTTGCCTTTCATTTCGGCCATCACGGCCTTCATGACCAGGCCGGTATTGCTCTTATCCGCAACGCCCGCCAGGATCTTCTCCACCAGAGCCGCCGCTTCTTCACGCGACATCTGCTTCGGCAAATATCCCTCAATGATCGCCAGTTCCACTTTCTCTTTGTCCGCAAGATCGGCGCGGCCGCCGGTCATAAATGCTTCAATGGACTCCTTCCGCTTCTTCGCCTCGCGGAGCAAAACCTGCATCTCGTCGTCCGCGGTCAACTGAGCGTCCTTTCCTTTTTCGATCGCCTTGTTCTTGAGCGCCGAGTTCAGCATGCGTAAAAGCCCCACCTTATCGGCGTTCCCCGCTTTCATCGCCTCCTTGAGATCGCTCATGATCTTTTCCTGCATCATAAAGATTATTTTTTGATTAATACTATTGTCTTTCCAGTATACCAGAACCAAAATAGATATCGGAACCGAAAACAGACCTCTTCGGTCTGTTTTGGTCAATTTACATCACGCCGAGCTTGCGCGCCCGTGCGACCTCTTTCTTCTTCGCTTCGCGATAGAGCGCCGCCGCCTTCAGCTTGATCCGGCTCTTCGGACGAGTGCGGAACCGCCGTTTGCGCGCTTCGATCAACACGCCGCTGTGCTGCATTTTCTTGGTAAAGCGGTAGATGAACGAGCCCGAGGATTCATTTTCTTTGCGTCGTACCTGCATAAGAGTATATAATAGCAAACTAACTTTTACTTATCAACCCCCCCCTACATACCTCTTCCCCTATTATTCCCGCATATGCGGGAAGAATAGGGGAAGAGACTTTTTCATTCACCTGATCGCTATTGATGCCTGTCTTTAGGTGCGGGGATCATGACGAGGATGCGGCATCGCATCGATCGCCGTTTTATCCTTGACCGGGTGCCAGCCGCCCAGAATGTGCAGATGCAAATGGTCGATCACCTGCCCGCCGTCGCGGCCGACATTAAAAACGAGCTTATACCCCTTCAATCCCGCTTTCGCCGCAACTTCTTTGGCGGTATAGATCATATGCGCGAGGATATCGCGATGATTTCCCTCCAGCGACGCGATCGACTGGATATGCTCCTTCGGTACCACCAGGTCATGGATCGGAGCGGACGGATGGATATCCTTGAATACCATCAGCGTATCGTCCTCGAATACGATATCAGCCGGCACTTCTTTTTTGGTTATCTTGCAGAAGATACATTCAACATTTGACATAGAACCTTTGACAATAAACAAGAGTCGATTCAATCGACAGGACGCTCTGCTTTCTGGGTCCTACCGGTCAAATGTCAATTGTTTTTTGTTAATTGTTATTTGAGCCGCTTCTTCACTTCCGTCACCACTTTCTTGAGCGGAATGGTTTCCTGAACGCTGTTGTCGAGATCGCGGATGATGATCGCATCCTCGAACGCTTCCTTCTGTCCGAAGATAAGCGCCAGGCGCGATCCCTCTTTGTTCGCCGCACGAAGCTGAGCGCCGAGCGAATCCTTGCCGAGCGATTCCTGCATCGGGATCCCCGCTTCACGGAGCGACTCGATCAGGGCCAGGCTCTTTTTCTTCGCCGTATCGCCGATATGGATAAAGAACACGGTCGCCTTCTCTTTCGGTGCGGAGCCGCTCTTCAGCGCCTTCATAACTTCCAGCACGCGCTCCACGCCGAGCGCGCCGCCGACCGCTCCCGCCGGCCTGCCGCCGAACATTTCGATCAGATAATCATACCGGCCGCCGCCGCCGAGCGCGAAATCGAATTTCGTCCCGTCTGCTGCCGTCGCCTCCGTGAAGATCTCGAAGACGGTCCGGCTGTAATAATCCAGGCCGCGGACAAGCTGGTGGTCCACCTGATACGGGATCTTCAATTCGTCCAAGAATTCCAGCGTATCCTTCAGGTGCTTATTGCAATAGACGCACAGGCTATCAAGCGAGATCGGCGCGGCCGGCTTATATTCCTGGCAGGTCGGATTCTTACAGTCGAGCAGGCGCAGCGGGTTCTCGCGCAGGCGCCGGCGGCAATCCTTGCACAGCTTGAAATTCGGGTTCTTATAGTACTCGATCAACTTTTTGCGGTAGTTCGGGCGGCAGATGCGGCATCCGATGCTGTTCACTCTGACCGTTATCTGCTTGACCTTCAGCCGCTCAAGAAGCCTGACCATCGCCAAAATGATCTGCGCATCATACACCGGTTCGTCATCGCCGCCGATGATCTCAAAGCCCATCTGATGGAACTGGCGGAACCGGCCGGCCTGCGGCTGTTCTTTGCGGAACATCGGGCCCAGGTAGAACAGCTTCAGCGGCTGGCCCAAGTGCGCCAAGCCATGCTGCAGATACGAACGCACGATCGATGCGGTCGCCTCCGGACGCAGCGCCAAACGGTCGCCGCTCCGGCTCTTATAAACGAACATCTGCTTTTCAACGACATCGGTCGTTTCGCCCAATGTTTTTTCGAATACCTCCGCGCGCTCCATCAGCGTCGTTTCGATCCGGCTGAAATGATAGTGGTCGGCGATGTATTGCAGCTCTTTGCGGACCTTGTCCCACCACGCCTGCTCCTGCGGAAGGATATCGTGCATCCCTTTCGGAGACTGCAGGTTCTGCATTTTTTGTTTATTTTGATCACTCATAGGTTATAAAGGGTATGAAAAAATTTGCGCCTTCGAGAACGGCAGCAGCCGGGCACGGACCAGCCCGATGATATATTTCTGGTCCATCGGTCCCCAGCCGCGGGAATCGTAACTGTAGTTCCGGTTATCGCCCAGCATGAAATACTGGGTCGGACCAAGCGTCACGGTCATATTTCCCGAGGTCTGCGTTCCGTACGGAAGATACGGTTCCTGCAGCATCGTCTCTGAGCCGTCCTTGTTCATGATGCCGACCTGCCCGTTTCCGATCTTGATCGTCTCGCCCGGAAGGCCGATGATGCGCTTGATGTAGAAGATCGACGGATTTTCCGGATATCGGAACACGATGACCTCGTCGCGCTGCGGAGCGCGGAAATGATAGGTCACTTCATCCACCAGAAGATAATTCCCATCGGTGAAATTCGGTTCCATGCTCGCACCGCTCACCAAGAACGGCTGCACCAGGAACGTACGGATCAGGAATACGGTCACGACCGCGACCAAGACGACCTCGACCACCTCCCAAACTGCAAGTAAAAATGTTCTCATGGCGTGAAGAATACTGTGTGTATTTATCTATTTTAATACCCTCGCTTTGATAATACAATGGGCGCTCGGATAGTGCGTAGTGAGTGGCGCGTAGTTCGTAGTAAAGAAGGCGCGGAATCAAAGGCCTCATAATAACGCTGGAGCTTTTTCCTTGTTTTGGAAATTATTATTTCTAAGCCGACCTGAGTCGGCTCCCAGACAAGGGTTGAGGCCGTCTACATGCTACTTTCTACGCGCTATCCCCACTGCCTACGGTCTACTGCCTACGTGCTATTTTATGCTACACTGGAATCAATTCTATGAATCCGCAGGAGCCGCAGTACAAACTGATCGTCGGCCTGGGAAACCCGGGTCCTGATTATGCGAACACGTACCACAACGTCGGCGCCTTGGCAGTGGATCATCTCATTGAGGAAACGCGGCCGCTCACATTGAAAAAGAACGTTTCCAAGAAATTCCAATATGCGGCGGACGGCAACATCATCTTCATTAAGCCGCTGACCTATATGAACGAATCCGGCGTCGCCGTAAAGAACGCGCTCAAGCAGTTCAAAGCGACTCCGGAAGAGATCCTCGTCATCCATGACGATTCGGATATCACGATCGGCGAATACAAGCTCTCGTATGAACGGGGTGCCGGCGGGCACAAAGGCATTGAAAGCATCATCCAGCACCTCAAAACAAAGAAATTCTGGCGGCTCCGCATCGGCATCCGTCCTCCGGCGATCGCCGGCACGCCGCGTAAAAAAGCGGAGGAATTCGTCCTCAAACGGATCTCAGCCGCACATCGGCGGTTGCTGGAAACAGTTTTCACTGCGATCAGCGCGCATATGGAACAGCTGTAATAGCACGTAGGGAGTAGGCAGTGGGCAGTAGTTAAATGTTAAAGGTCAAAGGTAAAAATCTCCGGCTGCTGCCGGAGATTTTTAAGCGGAAAACGTGATCGTGAACGAGATCGTTCCGTCGATGTTTTGCTGGATCTTGGCGAGCGGAAGCGCGATATCCTGCAATCCCGCTTTTGTCAGGTTGTTCTTGAAATCGATCGCATCGGTCTGCGTCGCCGCCTTGGCGATGATGAAGCCGGTTCGAGTTGTCGTATCGAGCTGAAGCCGTACGAAGCTGACGCCCTGGGCCACTGAATTGATCTTCTCAAGGAACGGCGACCAGACATTGCTGTTCTGGCGCGCATACTGCGTCTTCGTCACCAGCGCATTGAACATTTTCGCCTGAGCGGCAAGCTGCGTCACCTCAACGCCGGTCGGAAGCTGGGTCGTCCCCTGCACCTGCTGCACGATATCAACATAGGTCCGCGCAAGGAAGCTATCAACGACCACGAACATCAGGATAAAAAACATGGCGGCGGTCAGCAGGACATTCCGCCAAAATGTGATCAAAAACATGACCTGGGCGTAGAAATAGCCGTCCTCCGTTCCGATCGCCATCAAGCTGATGAAAATATCCGAAGCGCGGTTGACGGTCGCACGATATGCAGCGCCGATCAAGGCAGCCCAGGAAAGAGGCACGGCTTCGTATCCGCGGAAGGAAAGCTGCGTCACTTTATAATGAAATTGATCCTCAATGAACTGCGCAGTCTCCTGCTGGAACGCCGGCGCGATCAAAGCAACGTTCAACAATCCGCCGCCCCAATGGTTCGCATAGAACGTACTGACCTTCTTCAACTCACGGTAGATCGTCGCCTTGAAATCGTCGAACGAGATCTCCCTCGCGGTATCGCCGGAAGGCATGAGATGCCACGGCGTGAAATAATCGAAATACATGTTGCCATACCGGTAGATCATGAAGTCGATCCCGTCGTTCGTGATATTCATCACGATATACGGCTGCTCGGCATCAACGCCGACGCCGAACATTCTGATAGCCCGGGCGAGCGCAAGAGCGGGAAACTCAACGGCAACCGTCGTAAAACCGGCTTCCTGAAGCGCATCAACGTAAAGATCCACCACTTCCCGCCGCGCGAACGCACCAAGATATTCAACGTTCCCGTCCTTTTCATGCAGCCGCTCCCAGTCCGCGTACACTTGCGCATACTCCGTCGGCGTAAGGCTTTGGAGATTCAATTTAATTGCCTCCGCTTCCTTCGCTTCGTTCAGCTTGGGAAGCGTAAAAACCTGCGCATAGACGCGCGGCGGCGGAATGATCGCGATGACCGACAATTTTTCTTTGCGCTCCGGCGCGAACTGCGCCTTCAAGGTCTTGAGCTGCGCGACCAAGCGTCCCTTATCCTTCACGACCCCCTCCTGAATGATCCCCGGTTCCAGCAGAAACCCCTCTTTCTTCAGCGATTTTTTTACGATCTGGCCGATCCGCAGCGATGAGTCGCTGAACTCAAGGCCGACCAACGGCTCTTTCGGAAGCATCATCCATTGGAAAAAGCCATTGACCTGTTCTAAAAGTTTTTTAAAGGAATTCATAATAGCCGTTCCTTAATTCATTACCTGAAGAACAGCAGTTCCCGAAACCGCAACCGGAGGGACGATCGTAAGCGAGGTCATCGCAGCGATTTTGGCATAACAAGACGTGTGCTCATTGAAGACAGACGTTTCACTTCCGTAGGTACTTGCGGCATTGTAGGTGAACATTTGGCGAGCCGAATTTGCCGCTGATGACGTAAACGGATCTATGATCAAATTTATATCATCAACGCTTGCCGTCATCGTTCCCGTACTTAGCTGGAACGGACAGCCGGTCCCAGCAGTAGATCCGATGCCGCCGGATGCCGCCGCTGAATTGCTGTAATTCCCGGCATAAAGATATGCGGCAGTTGAAGAATTATTAACACGGAAATACCATGTTCCTGCAGTATTTGTCGTCGGAGTTAAATTTGCGGATAACCGATAAACCGTACCCGTGGTTAATCCCGAGAATGTAATAGTGGTTGCTCCGCTCACTGTTTGATTCGAAACAGTCGTCCAAGCACCCGAACCGACAACCGGAGTTGCGGCGTAGTATGCATCAATAATAATCACGCCGGAACCACCGGCACCTCCTTGACATGCGCCAGTTCCGCCTGAGCCGCCTCCGCCAACGGCGTAAGAATAAGACGACGCAAGGCTCGTGATCATGAATTTTGCATATTCACCCGCGCCACCACCGGCGGAATAAGCAGGTGATCCGGCATTCCAATAACAGCCACCGCCGCCGGCGCCTGAATTTGCCGCACCGGCTACGCCGTTACCCTCAGATCCATTATATGTTGCACGGCCGCCGCCGCCGAAGAATGAGTTTCCGCCTCCGGTAGAATAACCATCGGGAGTCGAGCCGCCACCACCGGCGATACGCAATAAAGCGGTTCCCGTTCCGCCAGTTCCGCCAGCACCACCGCCACCAGTAGTCACCGCCGCACCGCCGCCGGGATTTGCCGTAACCCCATCAAATGAAGTTGCGCCTCCGGTTGATCCAGGGCCAGCACTTGTATGAGCACCCGAACCACCACCACCACCACCGACCATCTGTATCACTAAATAGGCAGCGTTTGCAGGGGTTGTATATGTCCCGGTTCCCGAGGTAAGCACTGTTTCAGTTGGCGGAAGTGCGGATCCTCCCCCGCCCGCCGTCGTCTGGATCGTACCGTCGGGGAACTTAATACCGCCGGTTTCGGAGTAGATCGTCCCCTTCACGTCCAGCGCCGAATTCGGCGTCGTCGTCCCGATGCCGACGTTACCTGAAGAAGTGATAACCATATGTGTATTCGCTCCGCCGGTCATAAACTCGAGATTGCCCGCAGCATCTCCAACATTATAGTTGTCAGCAACCGCTGATTGGAGCGTGCCAAGATTGTTCGTCCATTTTATTAAACCGTTCGCGGTCGCCGTATTGCTCGTATTAAGGGTAAGTGTTGGTGCCGAAGAATTTAGCGCGGAAAGCTGCAAAAGACTTCCCGGCGTCGTGGTTCCAATGCCGACATAACCGCTGTTATTGATCGTCAAACGAGTCGCGCCATTCGTATTATCGTAGATCCGGAAATTATGAGTCGCATCAATCAAGCCGTTTCCGATCGTCCAGCCGCTGACGCCGTCATCGGTTCCGAAACCAAGGCCAACTGACGAAACCGAAGTACCGATCAACTGAGCACTGCCGTTAACCGATAATAGATGTTGAGGATTTGTTGTCCCAATACCAACATTCCCGCCGTTTGGATTGATCGCAAGCGGATGCGTCAGATCAGCGCGATTCGAATAATGCGCTTGGATCCATCCGTATGCTCCTCCTGTGTAAGCAGCTCCGATGTTAACCTCAGGGTCTCCAACGCTCAAAGACCCAAACTGCGCACCTACGGTAACCGGGGATGCTGCCGTTTGCGGGGCGCTGTCCCCCGTATTAACGGTCAAGATACTCCCGGGCGCCGCCGTCCCGATGCCGACATTACCGGTTCCTGCAGTACTATTCAAAAGAAGGTTACCGCCTCCAGTCCACGCATCAATGCCGAGATCGTTTCCGGTCCGGAATACTCTTCCCATCGTTGTCGCACCGGAGGTCAATAACGCCCAATCAGGCGATGCCGCCGTCGAATTGATCCGGAACGGCGTAGTACCGGTAGTCGCATCAACGGTAAGCATATGATCGGGTCCTGTTGTCCCGATACCGACATTCCCGCCGTTTGGATTAAGAGCTAAAGGATATGTTGCCCCACCACCTACTTGGAGGTACCCTGTCCATGGAGGTGCGTTTAACAATCCCATGTTTATTTTCCCCGTTGTATTAGCATGTATTTGAAATTCAGTGCTTCCAGCCGTGCTCGGATTTGCTTCCGCCGTAGTATCAACCTCGAGCGCCGCTCCCGGATTCGTCGTTCCAATGCCCACATTTCCCGTATTGTAATACGCACTGGTCCCGTTCTGGGTCCACAATCCGCCCTGACTCGCCGATGTCTGAGTCGTTCCATCGGCGTACCGGATGCCGCCGGTCGTATACACCGTCCCGACTACGCTCAAGGCCTGCGAAGGCGAGGTGGTTCCGATACCGACATCTCCATTGCCTGATTTCACGACTAAGACTGGTGTTCCTCCGCCATTAGCAGTATTGAAGTAGATATCGCCATAGTTTGTCAGCACCTGCATCAAGTCTCCGCTTATCGTATTCTTAATATCCGTACGATGACCGGATGGAGATTGATTGATCGCAAACGTTTGGGTTCCTGCATTACCAATAGAAAATCCATTGTCATAACCAGGCGTTCCCATAAGAGAAAGATAGGCACCTACCGATTGGTTGACCACGGCTAAGGTCCCCTGCGGCGTTGTTGTTCCAATGCCCACATTGCCGCTTGAATCTATATGCAGAGCGCTCACCGGATTATTGGCCGTCTTCGAAATGTCGAAATCAAGCGTGCTCAGATAACCACCGAGCGTTGTTGAAACGATTGAAGAGATCGGCCCTAAGTGATCCGCAAAACTCAATGTCTGCGTATCGCCCGCAATTGCATTGTCATTTCTGATCCAGGGATCTGGGTCGCTCGTTGGTTTATAAATTTCAAGCGTGGCATTTGGGCTCGCTGTGCCGATACCCACTTTTCCGCCAACCTGCGTCAATGCCGTTTCTTGAGCGTATGTTGTCGGTGCCGTCACGGCCGAAGTTGCGGTTGAAGCCGTAAAGGCGTCGGCATTAATGCCCTCCTGCTTGATAACGATATAAGCCGTTCCCACGTTTGCCCCATCAGTCGCCGTTACCCGCAAGCGAAGCGACAAAACAGTTCCTGACATCATTTCATCAAGTGCAAAATCATTCCCGGAATATGCCCCCGAACTTGAAATAGGCAAAACTGTTTCCCATGTAGCATTTTGCTGGCCATATTGGATCGGAAGAATATACTGCTTCGCGGCCGAATAACCGTTTGATGGTACCGTCACCGAGATCCGCAAAGATCCTCCACCGTCCGTAAAGGCAAAACTGCCGATATCAACCTCATTATTGACCGTCAACGGCAAGGTGCGGGTCAACGGTATAATATTTGCATTCGTAAACTTGACGTCACCGCTTCCGTCAATCGTCAGCCTCGTCACGCCATTCGTATTATCATAAATGCGGAAATTATGCGTTGCATCAATAAGGCCGTTCCCGATCGTCCAACCGCTGACGCCATCATCGGTTCCAAAGCCAAGCCCAACCGAGCCGGTCGCGGTGCCGACTAGCTCGGCGCTACCATTTACAGAAAGAAGGTGGTTCGGCGTAATATTTCCGATGCCGACATTGCCGCTCATAAAAACAGTATTAGCAAATGTATTATCCCTGCCAAAGTAAAGATTCCCGCCATTCGCCTGCGGATCAATATTAACGCCACTCCCCCAAGCTAATAATCTCAAAGATCCTGTCAAACTTGATGGATAGGTTACTAAAAGGGACGTGCTCGAGGTAGACGAAGAAACTTCTAGAGTTCCTCCCGGATTCGTTGTCCCGATACCGACAGCTCCGGCATCCGTAACCGTAAGCCGAGTCTGATCAGTCCCCTGAACAACGAAATTGCCGACTGAATCTTGGCCTATATCGATAAAACCAGACCCTGCTCCCTGGAAACGAACTTGCGGGCCTGCGCCGTTAGCACCAGTCCATTGCCCAACAAGCACCGTCCCTAGATAATCGGCATTATTAGCACTCACCGAGAGCCTTCCGGTTGTGCCAACAACATCGAGATTATAGGCTGGATTCGTCGTTCCAATACCGACATTGCCGGTGTTGTAATAAATATTCGAGCCATTTGAAACCCATAACCCTCCCGCCGAAGTCTGAAGCGAACCGTCAGGATACTGGATCCCGCCGGTCGCATAGACCTTTCCGGCGACGCTCAACGCCTGTGATGGCGAAGTGGTTCCGATACCGACGTTGCCGTTATTCACTATTCTCATCCTCTCCGGCGCTGCAGTACCCGCTACTTGAGATGCATCTGTATAAAAACGGATCGATCCATCGCTTGGATAGCCGATCCCAGCAAGGTTACCGGTTGAATCATGAGAAGGCGTCGCTTGGGCAATTCCATTCCAGTTAAAATTATATCCGCCGCCATGACCGCCGCCGTTATCTAAAGTCGCAACACGCGCGTAGGAAAGATTGCCCAGACGGAATTCACTCGCCGAGCTGATCCCATTCACATCCAAGAGCGATCCCGGGTTTGTCGTCCCGATACCAACATTCCCGTTCGTCAATACGACCAGTTTTTGCGCCCCACCTTCGCTTAAGGCAACCGGCTGGCTTCCGCCGTTGATCGTAAAAAATCCACCCGGAGCGGCTCCGCCATCTTGGATCGTTGACGCATTCGGGAACGAAATCCCTTCCACCGGGATCGCGTTACCGCCGATCGCGATACCCTGAAGCGTCCCGGCGCGAATACCGCCATTTACATCAAGTGCGTCTGTCGGATTCTGTGTGTTGATACCGACGTATCCCAAACTATTGACGTTAATCCCAAGCACGGCGCCACCGTCGCGACCAAGATACATATCGCCATCACCTCCGATATATCCCACCGCGCCCTCGAATGCACCGCTGGGGCCGAACATCTGAATACTCTTATTATAATCAGGTGCTACCGAAGGATCGGTGTACATTTTTACCGCATATCCCGCACCCACATTGATACTAAGCGGATTCGTGCCAACTCCAGCCGACCCGATCCCAACACCGCCATTCGAATCAATTGATAACCGAGTTACGCCGCTCGTATTGTCATAAATACGGAATGTGTGTGTCGAGTCGGTCAAACCATTTCCGATCGTCCAGCCGCTGACGCCGTCATCCGTTCCGAATCCGAGACCAACCGATGAAAGCGAGGTGCCAATGAGCTGAGCATTGCCGTTCACGGAAAGAAGGTGCTGCGGGGCAGCCGTCCCGATACCGACATTGCCGTTCGCAGCGAGGATCGACATTTTCGTACCCTGATTCACACGGAATGCAAGATCATGGGCAGTGTTCAATTCCATGCCTGCATCCCAGGCGGCGCTGTTATCATGGAAATAATATCCGAGCACGGCGCCGGCGCCCGCAAGACCAATGCCGCAATTCGATGAATTCGGACACTCAACCAGAAGCGGGTTATTGGTTGGAAAAGAGGCTGAAGTTAAAAGAGAATTCCCGCCATGAACATACAGGGTCGTTCCTGTGGTGGGCGCCGCGCCTCCGATATCCAATGATGCCGGCAAGTTTCCCGATGGCGGTGATGTGCTCGGTTCAGTCCAAGCCGCAAAAACCACGTATGACGAAAGAAGCAACAACGTCGTTACCAGGAAAATAGTTGCCGTGTTCTTCACTAAACGCAACATGTTCTTATTGTACCATTTTTTAGGGCAGTAGTCCGTAGCCCGTGGGCAGTGGGGATAGTAAGCAGGAAGTAGTGCACGGACAGTAGAAATATAGTGCGTAATAGTACACACCCCCAGTGCATCCAGTCGAGGATTGGATGCGCCTAACCGAAGCTCCATTTATTTTTTATATGCGATCCCCAGATCTTTGCAAATTTTCTTTGCCAAAATTTCATCGATCTCGCTATGCCGGGGAACCGTAGAGGTTCGATTGAGCGACGGATTTAAAAAGACGCTGTGTCTTGCGCCTTCTCTGGCAAGGACGCATCCGTTCTTGAACAGACGCCTTATCAGATCGTTCCGCTTCATTATTTTGTTATTTCTGAGAAACCGTCAGAGGCTCTCTGATTATTTTCCCGGAAACTTCTTTCCGGGCAAACTCCCTGTTCGTCTCCAAGATCAGCAGCAAGGCTTCCTTAAGATTTTCCTTTGTTTCTTTTAAGGTTTTACCCTGAGTATTCACGCCCGGAATCTCCTCGATCCAGCCCAGATACCATTTTTTGCCCTTCCTGTAATTGGCGGTAAAGCGCTTTGTCATACTTTCAAAATAACACGCTTCAAAAGGAAAAACAATTTAATTTCGCCCCGGATCCCGCATCAAGTGCGGAATGACAATGTGGCTGCCACCCCTACTCCCCACTACCTACTGCCTACTCCCTACTTACTATTTAGTTCGTATGCACGTAATAATACACATCCCCCCAGTGCATCCAGCCGAGATCGGCATCATCCCAAGACCAACCGCTGAAGCGCCCTCCGGAATCGATCGAGACGCCATAGCTGCTGTTATCAAGCGCGGTGCCCGCCAAATGGATCCAGCTCCCCGATCCCATCACCTTCGCCCAACCGGTCAGCGTTTTCGGGAACGTGCCGGTCAATCCGCCGGGGATCGTCGCATTACAGGTTCCGCTCGGGCAACCCACCAGATCGGATGCCGTAAAACTGATCCAACCGAGAACATCCGACCAGGCATAGCCGTCCATCACGCCGGTCGTCGCGTTCACCGTCACACCGTAATTCGATGTCCCGCAACTCCCCTGATTGGAACAACTGAAGCTGATCCAGCCGAGATTCGAGTACGCCCATCCGGAGATCGCGTTCGTACCGCTCTGCGTCAGAATGCCATACGCCACTTCACTCAGTGATTCCACCTTCACTTCACCGGTCGCCTGGTTCACATCGAGGATCGCCTTCAGTTGGTGCGTGCGGTTCTGCATGCTCCCCAGCGAAATGATCTGGTCCTTGTTCAACCCGACGCAATTCGGCGCCGGCTGGTCCGCGCACACGGTCACGTTTGCGATACTGCCGTCGGGGAATGACAGTGCATATTGGCCCGAAAATGTTTTATCGCGCGCGATCCGCAGCATTGCATCCTGGATCCCTGATTGCGCCGCCGCGAGCGCCTGCGCGTTCAACCGCGCATTCAGCTCCGTTTTACTGGTCAATGCATTGCCCACCAATAACGCGACCGCGATCTCAATAACCAGCCCGCCGATCATGATGACAAGCGGCAAAGCGGCGATGCCCCGCTTTGCCCGTAGTCCGTGGGCAGTAGGCAGTGGAGGAAAAGATACTTTCAGGCTCCGAAGTTTTCTCAAAAGCACATTCAGCATTTTCATAACCATCTCAAGAAGTTGCTCAACTTTTTTATATTCACTTTCATTCATAAGCATGTTCCGCTTTGCTATCTCAAGTTGAGTCTCCAGTTCAGCGCCGGAACCAAAAGCGATAGATAAGAATTGAATATACGATCCGTCAGAATTCCTTCGGTATCCTTCAGCAATATTCGAAGGAATAGAAACCGCCGCACGACGCATCTGAGACACAAGACCGAATCGCTCACTATCAGGAAACTTATTTGTCAGCAAATAGATCTCATCAACAAGATCGATGCTCTTCTGCCATACGGTTAAGTTTTTATATGTTTTCAGTTCCATAATCTGTCTATATATCATACCTCCCTACTGCGCACGATCTACTTTTCTACTTTCTATTTCCACTGCCCACTGCCTACTCTCTACGGACTACTTGCTAAGCCCTATCGAAACACTATCCACTTGCGGCGTGGCGTTTGCGGTATCAAAAATGATCTTGTACCGGAAATAGCGCGCATTGATATAAGGAGATGCCGGGATCGGAACCTGCACATTCGGTCCCGCGGGCTCCAGAAGCGATCCGTAACTCCATGGACCGCCGGAACTGTTCGAGGTCGCGATCTCAAATCCCACTTTTGATCCGCTCGGCTGGGTCCCCTGCCAGATAAAATAATTATACCCTGCTCCGTTCGTTTCCTGCGTATCATACGTGCTGGAAACCACTTCACACTGCTCGGAAGCGGCGTTACAGGTCGTGAGCGACGGCAAGATCGATCCCGGCGTACCGGTATAATTGACATTCGCTGATGAAAAAAACTGACCGTTCGTACGCGTGATCGGTCCCGCTTGTCCCGACCCGTTAGACCAATCGGTCTGCGTCACGGCGAACGACTGCCACCGCGTCACATAAAAAGAAGTGGAAACGGTCTGTGCGGCGCCCAAGACCGGGAACGAGGTCGTCACGGTTACCTTCCGGGTATAGGGATCATCCCCGCTTGAACTATAAGTGGCATCGATCAACCCCGCGGTCCGGGAAACCGGGTCCACATAAAACGAGCGCGTGAACGAAATATTATTCACCGTGACGGTCTCAGGGCCGACAGCGGATGCCAGAACCCCGCCGGTATTCGTCAGATGATAGGTGTTCGCCGAGCCCGTGGTCAGCGCATACAGATCGGGCCAATTCCCGCCTGAAAATGAACGCACCTCATCGCCCAGTGAATTATTGACGATCGTTGCGCTCTGACTCTTCGTATTGAATTCATTGGTGCGGACGCTCACCACATACGCGCCGCCGATCCCCGTCAAAACCAGCGCGCCGATACCGAGCGCCACCAATACTTCCACTATTGACTGTCCGCTTCTCATGAACTTATTCTAACATAGGCAGTAGTGAGTAGGCAGTTGGCAGTAGGGATAGTGAGTAGGAAGCAGAACGTGGGCAGTAGAAATAGTAAGTAACGAGTAGGCAGTGGCGCGTAGAAAGGATGAGATACAAAAATTCCGACGAAGAGTCGGAATTTTTTACTACTGCCTACGTGCTACTTTCTACCTACTATTTCGTCGGAGCTGTAAGGCTTTGGAGGATATTCTGCATTTGCTGAGGCGTCGGAGCCTGAACCGTACTCGTCGCGCTCGGCGCCGGCGCATTGATGGATGCCTGGATCTGTGCCTTCTCTTCCGGCGTTAACTGCGGCGGAGGAAGCGTCGGGCTCGTGAATCCCGGCGGTATCCGATTCGAAGACCGCGCCCACTCCGACTGCCACCAGCCCACCAGCCATGACCCCGCCGCCAGGATCGCAGCGATCACCAATAAAACACTCAGCTGTGTGCGGTATTTTTGGAAATAAGTGATGGGCTTATCCATGTTTCCGCTAATTAACATCCATTAACGTCAATGACGATCGCATTCTTGCTGACCAAACATTACCGCTGGCATCGCTTCCCAGCGCGTTAACTTTCAAAGCAGCGCCCTGTGGAGAATCTACTTGTATCCGATATGTCACTGGGCTCGCAGTCCCCGGAGAATCTAAATAAATAGCTGATCCTTCCTTATTATTATTTGGGTCGGATGATCCTCCGTAGAAACTTGGCGAAGAAACGCTGAGATACCCAGTTACTGTAGGCGGAACTGCTACAACCGTATCTACGCCGCCAACATTCCTAACAATTCTATAATATCCGGCGTCAGCTCCACCCATTCCAATATTCACATTCGCCATCACGAGTATCCTACTCGACGCCGAATTCGGCGTTATCGTTTCAGAAAAACCAGTGACATCAACCCATGTTGTCGACGTAGTCGAAAACACAGTCATGAACTCATTTGATACAACATTCATAGAACTCATGTTTCTCCCACTAACATTCAGATCCCCATTTACCGACAAATTCCCCTGCACTCCGACGTCGTCATAGAATTGTGCATTTCGGCTCACGCCCAAACGCCCGGTCGCAAGAATATGCGACATCGGAACATAAAAGACGCTGTTCAATGTAGTCACGTTGCTTGGATCACCAATACCGTCAACAATATAGACATAGCCATTGACGATCGTCGCTGCAAAATTACGTATATTCGCCGGCATATTCGTTGAAGAGCTCCAAGCGCTGTCCATCGTGCCGTCGCTGTTGATATGAATATAATAGACTGATGAATATGAATAGCTTCCGGTGCAGTTATTGCAATCACCGCCAAGCACATAGAGATCGCCGTTTGATGCAACCGCAGCGCCTACGCCCCGAGGACTTGGAAGCGACGTAGTATTACCCCATGCGCCGAGTCCTCCATCCGGTTCGATCTTTGCATAATAGCCGGTCGCTTGATATATACTCGATGAATCCCACCCGCTGATCACATACACATACCCGTTCACGACAGCGCCCTCGGCGCCATTTCTAAATGTAGGAAGCGGCGTTGTCGTCCCCCACGTACCAACCGTCCCATCACTGTTCACTTTTGCAGAATAAACCGTTGTCGAACTGCCGCCGCCGATCTGGCCGCTGATCACGTAAATATAGTCGCCCGCGGTAACAACTACGCTCTCGCTCGCGGTAGCGGGCAGCGCCGTTGTCGTTCCCCAAGCTCCCAACGTTCCGTCGCTATTTACTTTTGAGTAATAAACGGTATTGTAACCGCTGTCTAGCATATAGATGTAACCGTTCAACGTCACCGCAACACCGCCTTCCGCGACCGGCAAGGCGCTTGTTAACGTCCATGTACCAGGGGTTCCGTCGTTCCCAATTTTTGCATAGTATACCGTGGTCGAGTTAGTACCGCTGACGTTCCCTCCAATGACATACAAATAACCATTCACGGATACGAGTCCGTTGCCATAGCGCGTATCGGGAAAGTTCGCAGCAGTCGTCCAAGTTCCTAGATCCCCTGTTGTGACAGGTGTATTCGTATTATAGATATTTGATCCTAACGTTGACCACCCTCCGCCTCCCGATGAAGCTGTCGTCTGCGTGGTGCCGTCGGGGAATTTGAATCCGCCGGTTTCTGAATAAATAATCCCTTTCACATCCAATGCCGAGTTCGGCGTTGTCGTCCCGATGCCGACATTGTTATTGGACTTAAGGATCGTCAATGGATGACTTGAAGTGCCGTAATTAAAAAGGGAAAAATCTTCATTGCCCGATTCATTCCCTAAGCCCATACCCCACTGACCGTTGCCCGCAGTGAGGAATTCAAGCCAAGCGATATAGCTGCTGTTATTTGTTCTATCCAAATTAACCCATGCATTCGCACTGCTAGGAGCGATCACCAATGCCTGTTGCGGAGTCGATGTCCCGATGCCGACATTTCCTAAACTCACAATAAGTCCATTCGCCGCGCCGCCGGTGTTCAAAATGAGGCCGCCGGCTTTCGTTTGGCCGGTCGCGCTCACATCAAGCGGCGCCGATACGTTCCCGCCTGTCGGCGCCACCGTCGGTTCTGTCCACGAGGCAAAAACAACATACGCCGATGCGAGCAATAAAGCACTTACCAGAAACATTTGGATCGTTTCACGAAGAAAGCGTTTCATATGTTTAGTATAACATAGGAATAGTACGTAGGAAGTAGCACGTGGGCAGTAGAAATGGTTAGTAGTAAGTGGCTCGTAGGCAGTGGGGATAGTCCGTAGTAAGTTGGCAGTGGTACGTAGAAAAAATTCTCTACTGCCTACTCACTACGAGCCACTCGCTACTATCTAGTTCACTCTCGCCCCATAGCTCACGCTTCCGCAGGCGCTGGTATTACTACAATTAAAGCTCAACCATCCAAGCGTCGTCGAGTCCCAGCCCCAGCCTGACAGCGTTCCATTTGCAGCCAACGACACGCCGTATGTACTTGCATTCTGCGCCGTCCCACTTAAATGGAGCCAACTTCCCGTCGAGATGATCTTCCCCCATCCGGTCATTGCCGTCGGGAACGGACCCGCAAGACCGTTCGTGATCTTCGCCACACAATTCCCGCTCGGACAGCCGGTGAGATCGTTCTGATTGAAATCGATCCAGCCGATCGTCGGCGACCACGCATACCCATTCAGGATCCCCGTGCTCGCATCAGCGTTCACGCCATAGTTCACCGTTCCGCACGTTGTCGTATTACTGCAATTAAAACTGATCCAGCCGCTGTTCGACGACCAGGCAAAACCGGACATCGGCACATACGTCGTATTCACGGTCAGAATAAAATTCGCGGTTGTGGTCGCGGTCCCATCCCCGATCTGCACGGGCAATGTCACGCTTCCCGACGGCGTTGAAATACTTGTCGTTAAATTCAAGGTAGCGCTGCAATTCGGCGTACACGTCGCCGGATTAAACACCGCCACGACACCGCTCGGCAAATTACTGACGGAAAAGGCACCCGCATGCGGGATCCCCGCAGTAACGGTCACGGTCGCGGTTGTTTGCGTCGATCCGCCCGCCTGTATCGTCGCGGTCGTCGGCGACAGGCTCATCGTCAATTGTTCACCCGATGCGCTCTTTGAGGTTGTGATCAATCCGCTTCCGCTTAAAACCGAAATATATCGGACGATTGACGTGTCGGCCGTCAACGCCAGCGTGATCCCATGATCTATCGCCGGGATCCCGGTCACTTTCGGAAAGTCGATCTCTTCCGTATTTCCCTGCGCCGGAGTCAAAAATTCGACCGACTTTGGCAAATAAACCGTATCAGTCACCGTTCCGGTCGCATACGAATCTCCGTAAAAAACCTTATAATAATGGCCCCCTACTGCCGGCGCGGCATCCAAATAAACCCCCCAGGCGGAATTCTCATACTGCGATTGCGCATTCTGCTGCGCAGCGACCAAATTATCCTGAAGCTGTTTCGCAGCGGCATCCAGCTCAGTGGTCGAACGGAACACCGTCGGCAAACTCATAACCGCGGCGGTACCCAAGATCGCCGTGAGCGCCGTAACGATAACGATCTCCAACAGCGTGAAGCCGGCAACGTGCTTAGTCCGCAAGGATGATCTTTTAGGCGTCATACCTTATTAGCTTATCACAAAAATAGGCAGTAGAAAGATAGTCGAACGTCGAATGTCCAATGTCAAAAGGAGGATGCCTTAGAGGAAGAGAGGACTTTTAGACTTTCTACTTTTGACTATTTTTTACAGTCCTCCGACCAACTGATAGATCGGCACAATGACCGAGAGGGCGATCGTTCCGACAAGCAAACCGATCATCAACAGAAGGATCGGTTCGATAAACGACACCATGGTCTTCACCGATGCATCGACCTCGGATTCATAAAAGGTTGCGAGGGTCAATAAAATATCATCAATATGGCCCGCCTTTTCGGAGATCGCGATCAGGTTGCTGACCACGAGCGGGAATACCGCTTCGCGGCGGAACGCCTCACCGATCGTCAAACCCTTTGTCAGACCTTCCCGGGAGATATGAAGCAAAGCCTCTCTCAGCCTGTCCGACCCCACTGTTTCCGCAGTGACCTCGATCGCGTTCACGATCGGCAAACCGGCTTTCATCAACGATGAGAGCGTACTCGCAAAACGCTGGAGCGCCATCCGATCCACCACATCACGAATAACCGGCGTCCGTGCCGCAACCCAGGCGATCGTGCGTTTTCCGCTGTAGGTCCGCGCCAAAAAATACCAGATCCCCACTGCGCCGATCGCGATGCCCGGGAACACGATCGCCGCATAAGCATTCAACGTCAATCCGACCGCAAAAACGATCCGGGAGAACAGCGGCGGCGTAAAACCCGATCCGCTGAACACCGCTGCGATCTTCGGCAAGGCGAACGTTGCCAGCAGCAGCATCATCAAAAAGGCCATGACCAGCAGGATCACCGGATACACCAATGCCGCGACGATCTTGCTGTGAAGCTCCTGGTCTTTCGTCAGCGACGTGCTTAAATTATCAAGCACGCGGCTCAAGTTCCCGGAGAGCTCGCCCGACTTCACCAAATTGATGAAGACCGGCGAAAAATAGTTCGGATAGTTCGCGAACGTCGTATAGAACGGATTCCCCTTTTCCAAATTCCCGCGGATCTCAATGAGCAGCGCCTTCAGCGCCGGCTTATCAAAATCGTTCACCAAAATATTGATCGCGCTGAAAAGATCGGTTCCCGACCTAAGCATCAAAGAAAGATACCGGGTCAAAAAGATCTTGTCCGATGTCGAAATGGTCTGTCCAAAGATGTTCCCCCTGATCTGGAGCTTTGACTTGACCGGCTTGATCGAGATCGGACGAAGACCCTTCCCAATAAGGATCTGGAGCACTTCATTCGGATCAGCCGCGTCCGTATCGGCTTCGGTGATATGGCCGTCAATCTCAGTTGCAACGTAATGGAAACGCATGAAAGATAAGTGTCGAAAGTCAAAGAGTCGAATGTCGAAAGTAGAATACCTTAGAGCAGAAGATGACTTTTTGACTTTTTGACTTTTTGACTTTTAGTCTTTTAGACTTTTTGACTTTTAGACTTTTAGACTGGATTATTCCCTGATCACTCTCAGCACTTCTTCGACCGTCGTGTTGCCGCGCTCGACTTTGCGCATGCCGTCCTCGAACATCGTTATCATCCCCTTTTTGCGCGCTAATTTACGAAGCTGGTCGAGCGAAAAGCTCGGGTCAGCGATATATTTTCTGATCTCCTCGTCCACGCTCATCGCTTCAAAGATACCGATACGGCCGCGGAGACCGGTATGACCGCAATTCGCGCAACCTTTCCCGCGATAGATGGCTTTCGGCGGCTTGTATCCCTCAACGCCAAGCGATGTCATCTGCTCCATGATCACGCCGAGCGTCGTCTGGTCCGGCGCATACGACTCGATACAATCAGGGCAGATACGGCCCACCAGACGCTGTGCCATCGCCAGATTCAAAACCGCAGCCACCAGGAACGGAGGGACTTTCATATCCAATAAACGCGGGATCACGGTCGGCGCGTCATTCGTGTGAACGGTCGAAAGCAGCAAGTGGCCGGTCAACGCCGCGTTCACGGAAATATCGGCCGTCTCTTCATCGCGGATTTCACCGACGAGAACGATGTTCGGGTCCTGACGGAGGAAGGCGCGAAGAGCGCCTGCGAACGTGATCCCCGCCGCCGGATTCACCTGGGTCTGATTCACGTATTTGATGTTATATTCAACCGGATCTTCAACGGTCACGATATCAACGTCCGGCTTGTTCAGCACGTTCAAGATCGAGTAGAGCGTCGTCGTTTTACCGGAACCGTTCGGACCGGAAATGAGCACCATACCGAAGCTTTTGGCGATGTTCTCTTTGATGATCGCGATCGTATCGTCCAGCATGCCGATCTCTTCAAAGGACAGCGGGCGCTGGGCCGCGGTCAATAAACGCATTTCAGCTTTCTCGCCGTAGAACGTCGGAATGATCGAGACACGGAGATCGATCGTCTCATTGCCGACCGTCTGACGGAACCTGCCGTCCTGCGGTTTTGAGTGCTCATCAAGCTTCAGGTTCGCAAGCAGTTTGATGCGCGCGGTGATCGGCGAATGCACCTGCTTCGGCAGCCGCAACACTTCGTGCAAGACGCCGTCGATGCGATACCGAACCAGAAGCATATCCTCGAAGATCTCAATATGAATATCGGATGCGCGGGACGATGCGGCATACGCGATGAGGTTATCAACGATCGCAACGATCGGAAGGTCCTGAGCGGCCTCTTCAGCCCCTCCACTCACCTGCGACCGGAGCGACGTTGCTACGTTCTCTTCGATCATCTTGCGGTAGTATTCTGCGCCGCCGCGGGAGTACAGCGATTGCGCATAGGTCAGGTCAGACTCGGACGCAAGGAACGGATGGATCTCGGCGCTCAAAAAACGGCGCAAATATTCGATCGTTCCCAGATCGCCCGGATCTTCCATGGCCACCGCGACCGATCCATCCGGTTCGCGCTGGAACGCAACGATCTTCTTTTCACGCGATACTTCTTCCGGCACCAGGCGGAGCACTTCTTCATCAACGTTCTGTGAGGACAGGTTCGCTTTCTTCACGCCGAAATATTTCGAGAGGAGCTCATCGAAATATTCCTGCGTCATCACATTGCGTGAGATCAAGACGTCAGCCATGTTCTGTTCCATGCGCTGCGCTTCCGCCGCAAGCTCATCGAACGCTCCCGACGTGATCAGGCCGTCGGCGACGAGGAACTCTTTCAATTTTTCATCGGGCATTTGCATAAGTTTAGAAAGTAGCGAGTAGGCAGTAGTACGTAGGAAGTAGTTCGTAGGAGATGAAATTTTTCTACCACCTTCTACTGCCTATATTTTACTTACTATCTCTACTGCCTACGTGCTACTCGCTACGGACTATTTTATTTCGCGCTATAGAACGTCAACGCGTTCCAGAGCGGAAGGCTGGTCAGCCATCTACTTATTAGTATAGTCGATATTGCCGAAGGCAGCCAAAAGTAATACGCAGGGAGACGCGGGGCGGGAGCTTTTTTAATACCCATCTCGTAGACGGTCGCGCCGATACTGCCGATCAAATACGTCAGGAGAAAACCAATAATGTAGAGCATCCATCCCGGCGTCGAGGCGCAGAAGAGAGCGATGAAAATAAGGTAAGGTTCTATCACTTCAAAAAAACGGCATCCGTATCGCCGGTTCAGAAAACGGGCTACGGCGAAAAAGAAAATACCCGCTGCGCACGAAAGAAGGTACGGATCGAAAAAATGATACCGCGCATAATACACAAAATAATCAAATCCCCGGTACGGCGGCAGGAACAGGCGGGAAAGCGCATCCCCTTCCCAGGCCTTATATTGCAGGTACGACTCCGTAAGAGCCGTACCGAATACCAGCGCGACCGCCGCCGCGGAAAACAAAAACCCGTTCCTCCGGTTTGAGAAACGGGTTTTTGCAAACACAAGCTGTGCGAGGAAAGCGATCCCTAAAAATACGAGTACGCTGTCCATCCAAAAGAATTAAAGAGTTAGCGAGCTTCCGGTCTCGTATTCATTCGCTACGTCACCGCCATCAGTGCTCTCCTTGTCGTCAGAACCACCCTGGGAATACCGCGTACTTTCCATTTTGGCATCCAATTCGTAGGTCTGGTTGGTGCTATTGCAGGAATACTGGTAGTTATACGTGGCACTGTTAGTCGGATCCTTCGGCAATACCGACAACGGAGATCCGCCGGTGATCTGTGTAAAATCAACTGCAACCCAGCCGGTTCCTGTCGTACTTGCGACACCGCCATGCGCCTCTGCGCCGACCGCGGTCAAAAACTTTCCCGTTGCGCCGGAATACGAGCTTCCGAAATTAGTACCGCAGGTAAATGAACTTGCGCCAAGGTTCGGACTCGAAACGCTCGAGAGATACAATCCGATCGCGCTGCTGACCGAAGCAAGGTCCGAGATACGGGTCGTATCACGCGCCTGCGCGAAAAGCTGCGCCGGGTTTAATACCAAGACGGACACCGTACCCAAAATGGCAATGATACCGATGACGATAATGAGCTCAAGAAGGGTAAATCCCTTTGCGAAAACTCCTTTATTTTTTAATTGATGATCCATAGATTTTGATTAATGGTTATGTTTTTTAGTATACCACACCCTTAGAGATTCAATGCCGTTCCCGTCTCATATTCTGCCGTTACGTCGCCTCCGTCGGTGCTTTCCTTGTCATCGGAACCGCCATTCGCATAGCGCGTACTTTCCATTTTCGCATCCAGTTCGAAGGTCAGGTTCGTGCTGTTGCAGGAGTACTGATAGTTATAGGTATCAGTATTGGTCGGGTCACGCGGCAAGATACCGATCGGAGATCCTCCGGTGATCGCCGAAAGATTTACCGGAGCCCACCCAGTGCCATCAATCGTAAAAAGGCCTGCATGCGCAATGGTACCGCTGGCCCCCAGGAATTTCTTGGTCACCGTCGATGCATACGAACTTCCCCAGTTGGTTCCGCACGTAAAACCGGCTCCGCCCGCGAGCGACGGACTTGCCACGCTTGAAAGATACAAACTGATCGCGCTCTTGAGCGTATCAAGATCAGACAAGCGGGTCGTATCACGCGCCTGCGCGAAAAGCTGCGCCGGGTTTAATACCAAGACGGACACCGTACCCAAAATGGCAATGATACCGATGACGATAATGAGCTCAAGAAGGGTAAATCCTTTCTTCAACATAAATAGAGAGATAAAAAGTTATTAGTTATGTCTTCTTAGTATAGCACGACCCCTCCTTTTTCACTCCGGACTCTGTGGATGAGAGGCTTAAGAATGGCTTAATGAGGCGCCACCAAGAAATCGTGCAGCTGTTTTACCAGGTCATCGATCGTGATCCGCGCCTTGACCACATATTCCACCGCGCCCAATTCCTTCCCTTTCGCAATATCCGAATCCTGCCCCAGGTTTGAGAGAATAATGATCGGCACTTTCGGAGCCTGCGGATCCCCGTTGATCTCCTCCATCACCTCGAATCCCGATTTCCCCGGCAGAATAAGGTCGAGCAAGATCAGATCCGGCTGGAACTCTTTCAGCGCTTTCAACACTTCGTTCCCCGATTTCACATTTAAAACCTCCATCCCCTCCTTTCGGAGCCGATTTCCCAATAATGACGACAAAAAAATATCGTCCTCCACCAGCAGTACTTTTGCCATATATACATAAGTATACAGTTGAAAGTCAAAAGTGCAAAGTCGAACGTCAATTCGTATTCGCACATCGGGCTTATGCGGCCTTTGGCGCTCACCTCCGGCGGATCCGACTGAGCCAAACCGCACAATAAAAGGAGTGAAAGCTCGGTTCTTCGGGGTATTTTTATTTTTTACCGAGAACCGCGCACGGCGTGAAGACAAAAACAGCCCTCCGCCGCCTGGCACAGGTTTATTTTTTTGATTTTGAGTCTCGCCCGCCGATGGCGGGACGCCTGTACTTTCATCCGAGCGCTGAGCGCTCGGGAAAATACGGTAGATAAGAATGAAAACTTTCTAGTTGCCCCGATCGTGACTTGAGGCTCCACGATCAACACCTTTTTCCGCCTTGCGGCAGAATCGATCTTTTTTTGTATTTAATTGATCCACGCACAGCTTCCGCTACGCGTGCCTTGTTACGACTTCTTCCATGTCACCGAATCTACCCTTATCCCACCGAAATGAGATTTCAGATATCCCCGGCTCCCCTGAAGTGACGGGCGGTGAGTACAGGACTCGAGAACGTATTCACCGCGGCATAGCTGATCCGCGATTACTAGCGATTCCGACTTCATGAGGGCAAGTTGCAGCCCTCAATCTGAACTGAGGCTATTTTTGATGGGATTAGCTCCGCCTTACGGCTTGGCAACCCATTGTATTAGCCATTGTAGCACGTGTGTAGCCCAGGGCATCAGAGGGCCATGCTGATTTGACGTCATCCCCGCCTTCCTCCCCCAAAAAGAGGGCAGTTCCCGATGACACTTGTAACATCAGGTAGGGGTTGCGCTCGTTACCCCACTTAAGGGAACATTTCAAAACACGAGCTGACGACAACCATGCAGCACCTGTCCAACCGTCCTTGAGAGAGGGCTTCCGTTTCTGGAAGCTTTCGTTTGGATTTCAAGCCCTGGTAAGGTTCCTCGTTTACTGTCGAATTAAACCACATGCTCCACCGCTTGTGCGAGTCCCCGTCTATTCCTTTGAGTTTTAATCTTGCGATCGTACTTCCCAGGCGGCAGACTTAACGCGTTAGCTTCGCCACTCCGAGGGTCGATACTCGAAACAGCCAGTCTGCATCGTTTAGGGCGTGGACTACAAGGGTATCTAATCCTTTTTGCTCCCCACGCTTTCGTGCACTGAGAGTCAGTAACGGGCCAGCTGAATGCCTTCGCCTTTGGTATTCCCCACGATATCAACGGATGTCACCCCTACACCGTGAGTTCTATCAGCCTCTCCCGCACTCTAGATCTTCAGTATTCAATGCAGCCTCGAAGTTGAGCCCCGAGATTTAACACCAAACTTAAAGATCCTCCTACGCACTCTTTACGCCCAATAAATCCGGATAACGCTTGACGCCTTCGTATTACCGCGGCTGCTGGCACGAAGTTTGCAGCGTCTTATTCCTACGGTACCATCACAAAAGTTTTTC
>JAGWYA010000009.1 GCA_018969615.1 Patescibacteria group bacterium
CACGCGCTAAAACAACGTCGCGATCGGCATCATAAGCGGGAAATTGGACATGCGAATGCGCATCGATGATCGGCATTTGATCGTTCCTATCCATAGAAACCATTGTAATACACCCATCCCCAGAAAAACATTGCCAAATGTCGCATAACGGCGTATACTCAGTATTAGTCAGGAAAAAAGTGGCGCTCGATGGAACAAAAAAACTCCATTGTACAGCTCCTTGAGAGGCTTTCCGAAGAATTCCGGGAGGATCCGGATTACCAAGTGTATCATTTCCTCAACCGGCTCGGTGCTACTACGCTCAAAGGCCTCGATATCTATTGTTTTCGTGAACCTTCGGCGGATATGTTCCGCGCTTTTCACGTATCCGGATCGTCATACACACTGATCCATCCTTTTTCCCGTTCTCCCCGAGCACTGTCCCTCTCGCTGATCAGTACGCATGGCAATGATCATACGGCCTATCTGATCTCGGTAGGAACGTTCGACCTCATGAAAACCGCAGGAGACCCTGTAGATCTCGCCGCGGTCCGATTTGAAAAGATCATTCTTGATCCTGTCGCCGGTGAAACTCAGGACTCCATTCGTAAATACGGAGCCTATCGGAATTTCACGCAGCTTTTCTCGCGACGCTATATCAAGAAGTTACGGCCCGGGATCACTGAATGGTGGCAAAACTTTTTTCTCCCAAAAGAAAAAAGGATGGCACTTTGTCAGATCCTCTATGATCTGGAACGCCTCGAGCAAACAATGAGTTGGTTTGTCGAAAATCCTCGGCTCAATCGGTTGCGCAGCCGCGATGCGTTCAACTACTGATCCCCGACCCCTGTCGGGGTTTTTTATTGCAAAAATATTCCGATAGCGTAGAATAAGCCTAGCTTCTTTTCCAGGAGAAAATCATGATCGTGATCGGTCTGACCGGTGAAAAACGAGGCGGCAAAGGAACGTTTACGGAACTACTCAGCCAACTGCTTCCCCATGCCAAGATCACGCGACTCGGTTTTGGCGATATCGTCGGTGAGATCTGCGATATCCTCGGCCTGCCGCGCACGCGGGACAATATGCAGGAAGTCCCCACTTGGCTCATCGAGGGATCCGGGAATAAAGGGATCATCACGGATGCGATGAAACGCCGGATCGAAAAACTCGATACCGATATCGCGATCCTCGACGGCATTCGGACCATTCCCGACAAAACGATGCTCGAAACGCTCCCTCATCACCTGCTCGTCTATGTCACCGCATCATTTGAAACCCGCTACCAGCGGGCGATCAAAGCGGCGGAAAAGGTGGGTGATGCAACGCTTACCCGCGAAAAATTCCTCACCCAGGACAACGCAAAGATCGAACAGATGATCCCGGCCATCGGCGCAAAGGCCGATTACATCATCCAGAACGAAGGATCTCTCGACGACTATCGGGCTCACGTCGAAAAAGTGCAGCGCTACTTCATTGCACCCGCGGAATAACTCCGCGGGTTTTTATTTGGTATTAAAACGTTTCCGCAACTGCGCGATCAATGCCGCCATATCTTTCGGGATCGGTGCCTTCACATCAATGCGCTTTCCGCCCGGTGCCGTGAACTGAAGACGGTAGGCGTGGAGCATCTGGCGCTTCATGAGCGCCTGCAGTTCACCGTAGTCTTTCGGATTTTTAGAATGATACACGCGGTCCCCAAGCACAGCGTGTCCGATCGCGCGCAAATGCACGCGGATCTGATGGGTCCGTCCCGTTTTCGGCGATGCTTCCACTAAGGCGAATTCCGTTCCGAATACCCGCTTTACCCGATACTGCGTTTCGGCCGCGCGTGCAGACCGATCCTCCGCTCCATCCGGCATCCGCACGGCGATCTTTTTCAAAGGGTTCACCGATGAGGGGCGGATCGCAAAGGTGATCTCACCGGCACGCGGCTCAGGGATACCCTCAACGAGCGCAAGATAGGTCTTTGCCATCGTCCGATGCAGGAACTGATCCTTTAAAAAAAGGAAGGCGCGCTGGTTCTTCGCGACAACCATAAGCCCCGACGTATCCTTATCGAGCCGGTGAACGATCCCCGGACGCAGCGGATCTTCGCCAACGCCGATCATCTCCGGATACTGCGCTACTAAAGCGTTCGCCAACGTATGGCGGTGCTGGCTCGCGGTCGGATGAACCAAAAGCCCCGCCGGTTTATTGATCACTAAAATATTTTTATCCTCATAGACGACCTGAAGCGGCATATCCGCCTCCGGCTCTACTGTAATGCTACCCCGGCCGTCCGCGAGATCTTCGGCGGAAATAACAACCTCGTCTCCAGCATGCATGCGATAACTTGGTTTTTCCAAAACCTTTCCGTTCACCGCCACCTGCTTATCCTCAATAAGCCGCTGCACGCGGGAGCGCGAGAGCCCCTCCAGGCGGGCGACCAGAAAGATATCCAATCGCTCGCCGGCATTATCAGCGATGAACTTCATTTTATTTTGTGAGACGCGGAAATAAGTTACCGATCTTTGAAAGCTGAAGTGTGCGATCTTTTCGGACGATCCCCTGCGCGATCGCTGCGGCGGTCGCGGGAAGGAACGGTTCGATCAACTGCGCGGACGCTTCAAGGATAAGCGCCGCGTTCGCGATGCTCGCCCGCTTGTCTTCCTCCGAGACGGTTTTATCCCACGGCTTTTTCTCATTCACATACTGATCGCCGAACTTGATCAGCTCCCATGCCGCGGCGACCGCTTCATGAAGGCGAAAGCCCTCGATCTTTTCCCGGACATGCGTACGGGCATCGGCGATCTTTTTCGCCACTGCAGGGTCCTCGGCAACGACGGAAAGTTCGCCGGCTTGCGCGCCCAAGGTTAATACGCGCGCGGCAAAGTTCCCGATCCCGTTCGCGAGATCGCCGTTATACCGCTCAATGAACTTTTCCACGCTGAAATCGCCGTCATTCCCCGACGGGATCTCTCGCAATAGATAATAACGGACCGGATCCGCGCCGTATTGCTTCACCAGCTCGAACGGATCAACGACGTTACCCACCGACTTCGACATCTTTTCGCCGTTCACCAGGATATGCCCGTGCACAAAGATCGATCTCGGAAGCGGCAGCTTCGCTGACAACAGCATCGCCGGCCATATCGCGGCATGGAACCGCAGAATATCTTTACCAACTAAATGCACATCGGCAGGATGCGCCGTCCAGCGCACGGTCCCGCCGCACCCGCTGATATAATTGCTCAGGGCATCGGCCCACACGTACATCGTCTGCGACGCATCATCCGGCACCGGCACGCCCCATGAGAGATCTTTGGACGGACGGGAAAAACTGATATCGTCCAATCCTTCTTTGAGGAGCGAAAGGATCTCATTCTTGCGCGTCTCCGGCAGGATCAGCAGTTCATCACTTTTGATCTTCGCTTCGATCTCTGTGCCGTATTTGGAAAGCTTAAAGAACCAGTTCTCTTCCGAGACCACTTCCGGCGCTTTCTGATGGTCGGCGCATTTTCCGTCCACCAGATCTTTCTGCGTCACGAACGCCTCATGGCCGACGCAATATAAACCCTCATAGGTCTTTTTATAGAGATCACCCGACGCTTCGATCCGCCGCCACAGGTCCTGTGCAACCGGCCAGTGCGCTTTCCGGTCGGACGTGCGGATGAAAGTATTCCACGACAGATTAAGCGCTTCTTTAAGCTTGCGAACCTCCGCCGCATTCGTGTCAACAAATTCCTGCGGCGTCACGCCCGCGGCTGTTGCCGCCCGCGCGATCTTGGAACCGTGCTCATCGGTGCCGGTCAAAAAATAACCGTCCTCTTTCCAGGAACGATGGGCCCGAACGATCGCATCCGCCTGGACCGACTCGAGGGCGAACCCGATGTGCGGACTTGCGTTCGCATAGGCGATCGCCGTCGTGATATAAAATGTCTTTGCCATATCCCTACTGTACTGAAATCAGCATGATTATGCCATATCCGCTCTCTCTTTAGTATAGTATACGAAAAAGTCCCCGGCCGGGGACTTTTTAAACGCTTGAAACGGATGCGCGGCGTTTGCTTTTCTCCACCGACCATCCTTCGATCAGCTCCTGCAGCATCACCGTCACCGGGACCGCCAGGATCAACCCGACTACGCCGAAAAGCTTTGCGCCCACTAAAAGCGAGATCAGGACCGCTGCCGGATGAAGACTGGTCGTCATTTTCATAAAGATCGGCGTCAGGACCAAGCTTTCCACCTGATGGATCAACAGATAAAGCAGGAACACGTACACGCCGGCCGTGAACGAGGCCGTGACAGCGATCAGGAATGCGATCGCACCGCTGACGATCGGGCCGACGAACGGCACGATCTCAAAAATACCGGTCAGAATGCCGAGCACCAGGCTGTATTTCACGCCAATGAGCCATAAGCCGATGAACGCCGAAAAGCCGATGCTCAAGCTCAAAAAGATCTGTCCGTAGAGCCAGCTGCCGATCTTTTTACGCGTTTTGAAATAGACATCCAGGACCTTCTCTTCATAGGCCGGCGGAAGGACCGCAAGGAGGAACTTCTCCACGCCGTCGCGATCGACGGTCAGATAGAACGAAAGCACGAAGGTCGAGATGGCCAAGGTCGCACCGCCGACGAACTGCGAAATAATGCTGCCGAACGAAACGTTCCCGCTCAGAAGCACGTTCGTCAGGTTCTCCAGGCCGCCGTTGATGATCGCAATGACCTTCGACACCGACTGAAGACCGAGGGCGGGAATATCGATCGTGCCGACACTCTTCAAAAGCACGGTGACTTCAGACAGGGCGATCGGGACGACCGCGTACAGGATCAGCGCAAGAATGAAGATCAACAGAATAAAGATGCCGAGCGTACTGACGATCCGGGGAATGCGCCGCTTCTCCAGCCAGCTCACCGAGGGATCAAGCGCGGATGAGACGACGATCGCCAACAGGACCGCGATCCAGATGTCCATGGCAAAATACAGCACGCTGAACAACAGCAGCATGCCGACAATGCGCCACAGGCTCGCCCATGTGATCTCAAATCCGCGTTCCATATCGTATGATGACTTATGTTTATAGTAGCTTAAACCGCACACTCAGTACAACGAGGCGCAGCACGGCATTGTTTCATGCCCGCTTAGTAGGTCTTCAAAAGCGCTTCGAGCTTTTTCGCATCGGTCTCAGGACCGATCATCGCAAGGTTCAAATGCCCCGGGACCATGATCGCTTTTGCCACCTTCAGAATGTCTTCGGCGGTGACCGCTTCGATCTTTGCCGCAACCTCCTTCGGATCGATAAGCTTCTTATGGAACAATTCCAGGTTCCCGTAGAATCCGGCGATCTCGTCGGATGACTCAAGGCCGATCATCATTGTCCCGGTCAGATGGTTCTTCGCCCGACGGAGCTCGTCGATGTTCACTTTGGTTGTCGCGATGTTCTTCAGTTCGGCAAGGATCGCGGCGATCACATCTTTTGCGCGCGTATTATCCAAACCAGCCGACACCGCAAAGAATCCATGATCAGTGAAAAAATCGGCTCCGGCACGGACATAATATGCCGCACCCATCTCTTCGCGCACCCGCTGGAACAGGCGCGAGCTCATGCCGCCGCCGAGAATATCGCACAACACTTCGAGCGCATACCGGCGGTCGTCGAACATGTCAAAGGCGCGGAATCCAAGCACCATATGGGTCTGGTCGGACGCCTTGTGATGCAGCAGCACTTTCGGAGCGCGCTGAGCATCCTTCGTCGGAACCTTGGAAAATTTCTTCCCGGTCGGCATATCCGCGAACGCTTTCGTGATATCGGCAAGCATTTTCTTTTCGGAAAACGCTCCGGTAACGACCACGGTCGTGGCCTTTGCGACATAATGCTGTCCGCGGTAGGTCACGATATCCTTTCGGCCAAGCGAACGGATCACTTCTTTACTTCCCCCGATATCCCATCCCGCCGGCTGATCGCCGTACAACAGGCCCGTGAACAGATCGCCCACTTTCCGCATCGGCATATCCTCGTACATGTTCAACTCCTCGATGACCACGCCCTTCTCCTTCTCGATCTCCGCCGCGTCGAACACCGGGTTCACATACAGATCGGCGATGATATCGAGCGCCTGATCGAGCTTTTCCTGCCGGACCTTGGCAAAATAACCGGTCGACTCATGGCCGGTAAACGCGTTATAAACCGCTCCCACTGATTCAAGCTCCGACGTGATCGCAAGCGCCGTCGGCCGCTTCGTCGTCCCTTTGAAGCAAAGGTGTTCCAAAAAATGCGAGACGCCGTTGTTCTTCTTCGTTTCGTATTTCGAACCCGCTTCCACCAATACCAGGCAGGTCGCCGTCAGCGCTTTCGGTTGCGGCACCAGAACGACGCGGAGTCCGTTCGGTAATACGTGTTTTGAAAAATCGTGCATAGGACAAAAGGTTATGATAATTTTTTCCGAAGATATTCCGAAAGATCAGCAAGCGCGATCCGCTCCTGCGTCATCGTATCTCGATCGCGGACGGTCACGGTATCTTTCTGTTCATCACCCTCTTCGCCGAGCGTTGCAAAATCGACGGTCACGCAATACGGCGTACCGATCTCATCCTGCCGGCGGTAGCGCTTTCCAATGCTCTGCGTTTCGTCATACTCGCAGACGAAGTCCTTCGCAAGCATCGCATAGATCTCTTTCGCTTTCGCGGATAAGTTCTCTTTCTTGGACAACGGCAGAATCGCAACCTTCACCGGTGCAAGCCACTTCGGGAATTTCAGCACTACGCGGGTTTCCGCCTCACCTTTCGCTGATGCAAGAGCTTTTGCAGCAGGAGTGGTAGGTAACTTACCTTGTTTTTTTAGAAGAGCTTTTTCTTGCGGCGTGCCAGATTCGATATTTTCCTCATGATACGCCTCCAAAAGCGCGACCAAGACCGAGCGGTCCACGCCCCAGGTCGGCTCGATCACGTGCGGCAGGAATTTCTCGCCGCTCACCGGATCGGTATAGCGAAGATCTTCCCCGCTCTTGTCCATATGATTCTTCAGGTCGAAATCGGTCCGGTATGCCAAGCCGTACAATTCTTTTTTGCCGAACGGAAAATCGTATTCGATGTCCACGGTCCGTTTCGAATAATGCGCCCGCTCACCGTCGGGAATATCGTCAAAATGCAGTTTTTCTTTCGCCACGCCAAGATCGGTCAGCCACTGTTTCATTTCGCCGAGCCAGTGATCGAAATATTTCTCCCAATCCTTTGCTTCAATGAAATACTCGATCTCCATCTGTTCGAACTCGCGCGTGCGGAAAATGAAGTTCCCCGGCGTGATCTCGTTCCGGAACGATTTACCGACCTGTGCAATGCCGAACGGAAGCCGGCGGCGGGTCGTCTCCAGCACGTTCTTAAAATCAACGAACATACCCTGCGCCGTCTCGGGACGAAAGAACGCGACGTTGGCTTCTTCCTCCGCGGGGCCGATGAAGGTCTTGAACATCAAATTGAACTGCTGCGGTTTCGTCAGTTCGCCGCCGCAATCCGGGCAGTCCTTTCCTTCGATCTGGTCGGCACGGAACCGATTGTGGCATTTCTTGCACTCCACCAGCGGATCGCTGAAATTCGACAAATGGCCGGAAGCCTCCCACACTTTCGGATTCATCACGAGCGCCGAGTCGATCCCGACGACATCCGTGCGCTGATGCACAAACCGCTTCCACCATTCCTGCTTGATATTGTTCTTTAATTCCACGCCCAACGGGCCGTAATCCCATGAGTTCGCCAAACCGCCATAGATCTCCGATCCGGGAAAAATAAAACCCCGCCGCTTGCACAGACTTACAACCTTTTCCATTAAATTCGCCGTGTCTTTATCGTGGGTCATAATTATTGTGTTTGTGTTCCGTTTGTTACTTGCGCCGACTGTTGGCCCTGCGGCTGCACCACGCCCTGCACCGTAACCGTCGGATCGTCCGGCAGCTGCGTAGTCACATCAGGCGCGCTTCCGGTCACGGGTCCGCCGGTGAACGTATCCGTCGCCTGGACGGTCGTCCCGGTAATCAGCGGCATATAGGTTCCTACCTGGCTCTCCTGCGGCGTCGCTTCGATCTGGAAGACCGCTTCGATCGGATCGCCGACCACGCCCTGATTCGCCTGCAGCTGGTTCACGTTCCAGGTGATCTGCCGGGTGATCGGATCGAATTGCGGAAGCGAGCCGCTGTTGCTCTGCGGCGTACCGATCATCTTTACGCCCTGTCCCAGCGTACTTTGGACGGTGATATTCGACATGTCCGTCGCAGCCCCGCTCAAAAGCATGTGCACGGTGAACTGCGTCGTCTGGTTCGCCACCGGCGGGAAGATCCCCTGATTCAAAATACCCGATGCCGCATCGCGGAAAAGCACTTTTGTCCGGATCCCGATCGTTCCCGCAACTTTTGTTTCCATCCGCGCCTTGCTGATCAGCGGACCGATATCGGTCGTCGGCGCCGGCGCCGCAATGCCGCCGTTCACCACTAAACTGTAGTTCTTGTCGCTGAACTGCTGGACCGCGAACGCCTTCTTCACATTCACTGAGAACGTTACCACACCCGCACTTCCCGGAGCCAGCGATGCGAGCGCCGGCGTGTTCGCCGCATTCCATATCATCACGCCCGGCTGGGACTGCGAAGCCGCCTGCGCCGACACCGAGCTCAGATCGAACATATCTCCCCCGAGCTGTGCGGTAATGACCGCATTATGCACGGTTGCGTTCGTACCGTTCACATAGCTCAACGTATAGTTCAAAGCATCGCCGGTATGCGCAACGAACGAATCATTTTGTCCGTTCAGATGGACCGCGATCGCAAGCGGCGATGCGGCGATACTGGTCGTCGCCGAACCGCTGCTCACGAGGTAGTTATTCCCGCTTACCGCCTGCTCAAAAAGCTGGGCGCCCATCGTATAGGAATCATTTTCGCCGCCGATCAGATTCCCCTTAATGATGATCCTGCCCTGAGAGCCCTGCCGCAGCGCGCCGAGGTTCCAGGTATTATTTCCGGTATCCGGCGGAAGCGAGGCGGACACATACGAGAAGGTCGGCGGATAGCTCATCTGCAGCTGTAAATTGCTGAAATCCGTATCCGACACGTTCGTGTAGGACACGGTCGTCTCAAAGTTCTCGCCGCTCGTCACCGTGCTCGAAGCGGAAACCATAAGGTCGATCCCCGAGGACTGCACCTGCAGATCCGCGGTCGCCACTTTTTCAAATTGCGCGCCGAGCGATGCCGGCTCATAATCCACCGCAGCCTTGATGGTCTGAACCGATTGCGCCGGCCCCACCATCATCAAGGTGACCGACTGCTGGATCAGGCTTCCCTGGCCGATATTTCCCAGCGGGATCGTTTGCATGGTCTTATCGGTCGCCGACGTATTATAAAAAACGACTCCGTCAGGCAGTGTGACGGTCAGCTTCGCATTATTCAGGACCGATCCTGAATTATTACTGAAATTCACCTGCACCGAGAACGGGACGCCGCTCATGATATTGTCCGGAACGTTCAAAGCGAGGTCAAGGCCGCTTTCGGTCTGCAGGCGCCAAATATAAAAAGCGCTTATCAGCGCGACACCGATAAAAACGACGATCGCCCATTTCATAAGCCGTGAGCCCATATGGTTATACAATACTCTATATCGCTACCTTAATAAAACCCGCGTCATGCCGCTGCGCATTGAAGGTACAGGCGGTACAAATGAAGAAGTTCTCCCCCGGCGCGAAATATTCAGGCTGGGTCCGGTCGCACAGCTGGCACCGCGCAAACTGCGCGTTGAACCCGAGCGCATGCAATGCACGGTGGAGCGTAATGCTTCCGTTGCCGGAGCGGAGCGTCTGCAGCAGGTCCCACAGGTCCTCATCGGGAACGCCGATCGGAATGCTTTTCTGGACCAACTCGCACACCTTCACCGCCTGAATGAGCCGCTGCGGATCTTTTTTCAGACCCGACGCCGCATCGATACTAAGGGCATCGGTAAGCTGCAGATTTCTTCCTTCCGCGCCGTCATTCTTGGAGACCAACTTCACTGTCACCAGATTGAACGGCTCGATATGCGCCGCCAATTTCGAAACGATCTTCCGGCTGCTCGTCGCCCGGGCGATCACTTTGCCGAGCGAACGGGTATACAAATAGACCCGCTGGTCCTGCTCCCGCGCATCCTCCTTATGCAATACGATCGCTTCCGTGGTGACTTCGAACATACCTCTTTAGTATAGCCAAAAAGACGGCGGTTTTATAGAAAAAATGGGGATAATTCGGCAGGCTCATTATAAATAATTCAACAGTTTTTTAAGATATAAAAAACCCCGACCTGAGCCGGGGCTGAAGAACTTACTTTTTCTCGTTGCTCATGAAATGAACCGGTTTACTGATCGCCTCCCCATAACGATCAGTGACCACCATTGAATCTCTCCATGGCGCATAGGGATCTACCACTCTATACGCTACATCGTCTTCGGGTGAAATGTTCCACCAAGAACCATTCACCTTCTGCTGAAAGATAATGGTTTGAGGCAATCGATCACGATAAAACCTCTTCAACACGCGAAGAACAACAACCTCTTTGAGCATAGGGCCGTTAGCCAGCAAAAGAGTGTCCTCTGAAACTTCCATCGTGACTTTTTCGGGATCGGAGTTATTGTCGAAGATTCGCTCGGCTCCGATGCGGATCATCGAATGTCCGCGCGACTCATCTTTCGATATAAGCTCCATGAGCCTGGGATAATCGTCGCGTGCAATAGTGTTGCGTACGGAGGTCACATCGTCTATCTTGCCGACGAGAACCCACGGCTTCGCGTGGTAGTCCGGCCACTGCACCGCCGTGCTCGTCGAGGGGTTCACCGCGGGAGTCGCGGATGTCGCCGCGTTCCCGAGGGACGGCATGAGACACGCCACCGCCAACGCCAGGGCCAGCTTCGTCATTGCGTCCTCCGTTCTGTTTTTGAGGGTATACGAAGACCTGATGCCAGCGTACAGAGATAAAGGGAAAAAGGCAAGAAAAAACCCCGACCTGAGTCGGGGCTGAAGAACTTACTTTTTCGTCTTGTTCTCGTAACGGACCACCTTGACGGTGTTGCCGCCCGGATCCACGACCGTTGCCGAAACGCCGGCCATCTGATCGTTCTTGAAAAGAGCGTTCGGGTCGAGTAGGCGGAGTTGCACCTGATCCTCATTCGGCACGCTCCACCAGGAACCGTTCACCTTCAGCTGAAGATCGAGAACCGTTCTGTTCTCACGATCGATCAACATCCGAAGCGACGGGCCATTGCCGAGCAGATCGATCTCGACGACTTCCATATCCGCCTTCTGCGGATCGGGATTATCGAGGATCAGGAGCTTCGTGCCGACGCGGACCAGAAACCGTCCGGGTCCGACGATGAAGTCGCTGTGGGCGACGGGCTGTTCCGCGCCGACCAGCATATCCGCCTGACGAACGACCACCCACGGCTTCGCGTGGTAGTCCGGCCACTGCACCGCCGTGCTCGTCGAAGGATTCACCGCGGAAACCGCAGAGGTCGCCGCGTTCCCGAGGGACGGCATGAGACACGCCACCGCCAACGCCAGGGCCAGCTTCGTCATTGCGTCCTCCGTTCTGTTTTTGAGGGTGTACGAAGACCTGTTCCCAGAATACGAGAATGGAATATAAAAGACAAGAGAAGATCAGCGCTTCAAGTAGCTCCGCGCAAAAAGCGAAAAGACGAAAAATGCCGCGCCGGTCAGGATAAAGATCGGACCCGGCGGATACCCGTAGCTCGCGGAGATCAGAACGCCAATGACCGCAAGGACCGCACCGAAGAACGCGCTGAGCGCCATAAATCCGTGCAGACTGCCGGCGACGTTCTTCGCCGCGGCGGCGGGGATGATAATGAGCGCGCCCATCAGCAACGCACCGACGAACTTGATGCCAAGGGCAACGCCGAGCGCGAACAGCATCAAATAAATGAGCTCAAGCCGCTTCGCGTTCACGCCGATCGCGCTCGCCATTTCCTGCGAGACCATATTGAGCGCCAGCCGCTTATGGATCGCGATCAGGACCGCGATCAGCACTGAAGACAGAACGACCGAGATCAAAACATCGTTCAAGGTCAGTTTGGAAATATCGCCGAACAGCGCATCGAGCAGTTCGACCTGCGGAAGCATCAATGACCCGAGCGCAAGCGCCGAAGTGAAGAACACGCCGACCAGCGTATCAATGGTGAGGCTGCTGTAATATTCCAGGAACCAGATCCCGATGATCGAGACGAACAGGAACGCCAGCGCGCCGTAGAACGGATTGATCTGCAGGAACAGCGCGAGCGCGATCCCCGGCAGCGCCACATGCGACAGCGCATCGCCGACCAGCGACATCCGCTTCAGGATCGCGAACACGCCGAGCAGGCTTGCCGCGACGGCAATGAAGATACCGGTGATCAATTGATAGGCAATAATGGTCGTCATAAATGATTACGCCGAATGATGATGCCCCTCCTCGTGTTCCTGCCCGTGCATATGGATGTGATGATAGAACCCGTGCTCGCCGCCGTATAATTTTTGCAGTTGATCCGGACTAAGAACTTCGCGCGGCGGACCAAAGCATAATTTCTTATGGTTCAAGCACAGAACCTGCTTCGCATATTTATAGACCACATTGAGATCGTGCGAGATCAGAATGATCGTCAGATGATAGACCTCCTGCAGATGAGCAAGGAGCTGATAGATCGATTCCTGTCCGCGCACATCGACGTCCGCGGTCGGCTCGTCGAACAACAGAAGGTCTGGTTTTCCGAGTAGTGCCCAGGCGATCAATGCCCGCTGACGCTGACCGATCGAGATCTCGCCCAAACCGGTATCGAGAACCCTTTCCGGGAGCCCGACCGTGACCAGGGCTTCACGCGCCTTATCGCGCGAAAGATCGGGAAGACCGCGCAAACGGAAAAATTCGAACACCGTCAGCGGAAGATCGGTCTCGATCTCCATGCGCTGCGGAACATAACCGATCCGAAGGTCCTTTTTCCACGTGATCGTCCCGGCATATGGAACCATGCCGAGGAGCGCATGGAACAGCGTCGTCTTCCCCGCCCCGTTCGGGCCGATGACCGCAAGAACGTCGCCGCGGCGGATCTCAAAATTGATATCTTCCAACACCCGCGCATTTTTCAGCATTACCGAAAGGCCTTTGACCGAAAGCATTGTTTCCTGCTGGACGGGTTCCATAGAGTGGTATACTACTTATATATATTATCGTGCGATGGGCACGATAATGCAATTTATGGAAAATCTTTTGCTGCACTATCTTACGGCATGGCAGCCGATCGGATATGTCATTTTGTTCGTAGGCATGATGCTCGAGGGCGATACGATTCTTTTTATCGCAGCCTATCTGACGCATGCCGGCTATTTTGCGCTGGTTCCGATGCTCCTCACCGCGCTGTGGGGCATGCTGCTGGGCGATAATCTCTGGTATTCGCTGGGGCTCCATCTCCGGAACTCGGGAATGCTCGACTTCATCTCGCGCTGGGCGGAGCATCTCGCCAAACCGTTCGATGCCCACCTCCGCGACAATACCTTCCGGACCGTTTTCGTCTCGAAGTTCACCTACGGCTTCAACCGCGCCATCATCACCCGCGCCGGCATGCTAAACCTCAAATGGAAAAAGATCGAGGAAAGCGACATCCTTGCGACGCTCCTCTGGATGGCCATTGTCGCCAGTCTCGGTTATTTCTCGGGCGCATCAATGAGTTATTTCCATAACTATATCCAGTTCGGTGAATTTTCGATCCTGATCGCGATCGTCATCCTTTTCATCTTCGAACGCGTCGTGACGCGGCTGTTCAAGGAGCGGCTGTAAAATAAAAAACCGCTCAATGCTGAGCGGTTAATGAATGAAGTAAGGAGAGCTTCATGCGAAGATGGCCTTCTTGAAAAAACATGTGGACCCTTACCCGTCCCATGATGCACGTGTTGCCAGTGCAAATGTAATGACTGTAACGCTGTTGGAGGTTATAGCAGGATTTTTCGCTTTGAATCGGAACATTTATCCAATCGCCATTATCAAGCTGAGTTCTGATCTGGCAGCTCACCCCTTTCTGAAAAGAAGATAGCTCGGCATAGGCCTTACCGTTAACGGTAAGGCCCTGAGAGGCCTCGTGCTTCTTCCCGGAAGAAAAACCGAATGAGAACGCGACCAGCGCGCATGCGGTCAGGCCGAGCAAGACCGAAACTTTTTCGCCGACTTTCTTCTTGTTCTTGTCCACTTTTTACCTCTTTGTAAAGAACTTGCTGCTGAAAATCATATTAAAGTAATTAAGATGTAATGTCAATTTAAAATTACAGTAAATTTGATTCGTTTTTTCACCATGGATACAGTTTCACTTGTGGCTATTGAAGAAAAATTATCCTTCAAAACATAACCTCATGCAGCAGTGTAGAATTTCAATGCTGCTGCATGAGGTTATGTTTTAAGACCAAGACTAATTTAACACCAGGGATACAGTTTCACTCGCGGCTAGATAGCCCGCTCGCTCACTCGAACCACGCTCGCCGGACACCCCTGCCTGCCGGCAGGCAGGTTCGGTTTCCAACGTCGCTTCGCTCCTGCCTTCCTGATGCGGGGTGCGGCTGGTTCGAATCCAACTCACAAAATAGAAACACCCCTGCTTTAGCGGGGGTGTTTCTATTTGCGGAAGCGGGAGGATTCGAACCTCCGATACCCTTTCGGGTATACCGCATTTCGAGTGCGGCCCATTCAACCACTCTGGCACGCTTCCAATCTTTATTACTATTTCTATTTTATCTTCGGCGGCGGTCCATTCAACCCCTGCCTGCCGGCAGGCAGGACTCTGGCACGCTTCCATTCGGCTTTCCCTAGCGTAACAAAAAATCCGCCCCGCGCAAAGCGGGACGGATCTTTCGGTCTTCGCCGCAGCACTGCGGCATAAGATCCAGAGCTCTAAACCTTACTTCTTGGCACCCATGATGCGGAACATCTTGGTACCGCACACCGGGCACGTGCCGGTCATAGCCATGCGAGGCTTGCCGCCCTTGCCCTGCATCGTCACTTCTTTCGGGTCCTTCATTTCCTTCTTTGCCTTGCACTTGACGCAATACGCTTCCATATAAATAAGAAAGGAGAATTAATTGTGAACTTCCACGACCTTTGAGACAGTTGTGCCATGCCTCATTCTTTTTTCAGTATATCACGCCTATAAAAGGGTCGGCAAACCTTTTGACTCCGAATTCGGTACAGTCAAAAACCTTGCTGCGCCAGTACGGTGCCGTGAAGATGCTCGTGCCGGTGAATGAAATAAAGTAAAAAGATTATTATTCGACCTGCCACTCGATCTTCCGCACTTGACTGTCGGCACTCGAGACGGTGCCCATCAACGCCCTATCCTCACAATACGGCCCTGACGAACGATGTCCCGGCTGCACGACCCTTTTATCCGCGCGATATCCGCTTTCGAAAATACTAAAATCAATTATAGCAACATGCGCCGAAAAGCTGTAAATGGATAACGTGTGGACAACTCCTGGCCTTTATCGCATAACGCGCATAAAGCCCCTCTCCGCCCGGATTGTGAAAGGGGGTCCTTTTACGTTACAGTAAGCTTAAGAAAGTAAGCGCTGTCCTCGTAGTTCAACTCGCCTCCCACGCCAAATCAAATACCTCCCCGTAGTTCAATGGATAGAACAGATCCGTCCTAAGGATAAAATGGGAGTTCGATTCTCTCCGGGGAGACACTTCTGGCGTGGGGGGGGTAAAATAGAACAAGTCCCTGCCTGCCGGCAGGCAGGCGTCCTAAGGACAAAATGGGGGTTCGATTCCCTCCGAGGACGCATAATTAATAATAAACCGATTTTTTCGGTTTATTATTAATTTTATTTCTTAGGGAATCGAACCATCATAAAATATAAGGTCTTAAAGAACAGCGCCGGGTTCTTATGCTGTTCCGTAAGACCATCCATTTTTTACTGACGAGCCGGGAAAGGGCATAAACGTTTTCCGCCGTAAGACCCCGGTGGCGGAAAACGTTTATGCCCTCATAGCGGCGAGTGCCCCTTGTTCTCAGAGGATATAAATAAAAAACCGCTTCCGAAGAAGCGGTTTTACTTTTTAAACGCTTTTATGATCTCCCGACAGCAGCCCCATCGAAAGAACGATCATCCATGCCTCATGCTGCTTTGAGGTGGCGATCAACCTGATATTCCTTGCCCGCACCCGCGAGAAAAGCCGCCCCGATCCGACGCCGAGCGTATGAACGCGATACCAGGTCTCATCTTTGTCCTCCCAGACATGAAGACACAGCGCGTACTCCCAGTTTCCATCGAAGGTCTGGATCTCAACGAGTCCCAGATCATCTTTCGGCACCATGATCCTCAGCAGGATCGGACCGATGATCGGAATTTCAGGCAATAGGTTTTTGAAGAACCGCTGCAAGGTCGGGCGGAGCAATAGCATGCCGTCGAGGAGCGCCAGCAATCCCACGATCGCCGTGCTCAACGGTATATCGATCCATGACCGATGGAACATATGGAGCCCCCACCGGCCGAAAAAACCCCAGATGGAGACCAGTCCGAAAACCGGGATGCCGACGATCACGAGCGGCACCACGCCGATCTTGATCCTTTCCCATGCCCATTTCATATGAAAACCCCTTGTAAGCTGCTGCCTCCAATCTACGGCATTCCGGTCCGGAATTCAATAAAAAATTCCCCCGTTTCCGGGGGAATAAGCCTACTTCATCATCGCTTTCAAGAAGCGCTGCGGATCGATCAGGACCGATCCGTGCGCCATTTTGATCACGAAATGCAAATGAATGCCGGCGGCTTCGCCCGTCTTTCCGGCAATCCCGATCACCTGGCCCGAACGCACCATCATCCCTTTCTTCACGAACATTTTTGAAAGATGGAGATATTCGGACAGGATCCCGTTCCCGTGGTCGATGAACACGACGTTCCCGTCGAGCTCATGCCGGACCGCGAGCACTACGCGTCCGCTCTGGATCGCATGGATCGGGACCGGGCGATGATGCTCAGGATCGAAAGATGCCCGGTAATCAACGCCCAGATGATATGTGCAGTTCGTCCACCGGTGGTTCCGGTACGTACTGCATCGGCGGTCGCCGAACGGCGAAGTCACCACGACCGGATAGACCGGCCATGAGAACGGCCCCAGTGCACGAGTCACCAGCTGCGCGCTTTGCGCCGCATGATGGTCCGCTGCCTGGTCCTTATCGATCCGGGTCTGCACTTCGGGCGGACGGGACATGATCCTATACTGCAGCGGAGGAAACCGCTCCTTCACCGTGATCCGGTATCGAAACGTCGCCGTTCCGGTTACGATCGCGAACTGCGCACGAACCGTATGCGGTCCCGGTGAAAGCCGGTAATCAATGCCGAGAAGCACTGTCTGCCGGCGGCGGAACAAAAACGAATCGTATCGCATCTTCCCGAGCATGATCGAGAACGGCTCCGCAGATCCCCGCTCGCTGACGATGACGACATCGCCCTGATCGGGATCATGCGTACTGAAACTGAACCGATGACTTTCCGAACACGCCAGCGAAGGCAGGCACAACAGGCCAAGCACGGCTATTTTCTTGAAGGCCATAATACCCTCTCAAAGAACGCTCTTCCCTTCACAATAAATCGGAATGCGGCGCTTGCCAAGAGGAAACGGCTTCACATTTTGATAAATATCCTCTACTATAGTTTTGAACGGCAAGTGAGAAGCAGTCCGTAGGCGGCAGGTAAAAAATTTTATAGGGGCCTATAGTAAAATGGTATTACGCGTCCATGGCATGGATGAGGTGGGAGTTCGATTCTCCCTAGGTCCACACAAAAACCACCCCGCCGCGGCGGGGTGGTTCCATTAAAAATTTTGATGCCAAAAATAAAAAAGGTATACTGACCGTATATGAAGCGGCCGATCCTTCTCTTTATTTCCCTTATGATCATCGCCGCACTTGGCGGCGCATCGTTCTGGCTTCTGAAGAACTCTCAGCAGAGCGCAGCATATCTCGGACTTCCTGCAGCTCCCTGCGTTGATTCCACAAAACCGCTTGTTCAAAATTTCACCGTCCGCATCGCGATCACGGTGAATGGCGCGGACGCCCCACTCTCTCCGACGATCGGCCACGATCCGGGCGATTGCCTTCGCGTTCTTTATACCAATGACGCATCCGGGGTCGTGAACGTCACCGCGAACGACTCGTCCGCCTATACGCTTGGCGCGTTCTTCGGTGTCTGGCGCCAAAAGTTCGATGCAACGCATTTCATGGGCTACCCGATCGACGGGACGCATGCGCTCGCGATCACCGAGAACGGAGATCCGGTCACCACCGGCCCCGCTACCGCCCTTATTCCCAATGCGACCTACGATCTTACTTATACCGCCTCGCCATAACCATTTGAACAGCCGCAAAAATACGCCCCCGCGGGCGTATTTTTATTTCCATCGTTCGGAAAGCGTTCCCGCCAGCCAGCGCATATGCCGGCGCACATACCGTTCCATGATCCGGTCTGCCCACGGGATCGCATAATGGTCCACCGTCCACGGGTCGCGGGCATTGATCAGCAGCGAAAGAGAGATGCCGTACAACATAAGATGCGGCCATAGCAGCTCACGGAAATACAAAATGGAGATCGTAATAAAAACCAGGGAGATCAGCACGGTCCAGCGCATCATGAACCCGAGGAGAATGAACGACCCGATCAGGATCTCCGCAAGCCCGGCGCCGGCGGCGATGAATGCCGCGCTGGCATGGAAAAAATTCACCAAATGATACTGGTTATAGACATCGATTGTCAGCTGCTGATGCAGAAACTTGATCGAGACGCCGGCGTAGACCAGCGCAATGCCGTACAAAATGCGCACGATCGGGATCTCCAGCCATTTATATTTCTCCAGCACCGGCAGCCATCGTTCTTTTCCGCGCGTCCACCGATCAATGGAAATAAAACGGGACCCGAACAGGAACAGAACGATCAGCTCGCCGAAATAATTGGCGTAGGTCAGCATGTACCAGCCATAGTGCGCGGTCACATATGCGAAGATCAGCAATCCGACCGCGGCGGCAAGTTCCGTGAACACACCGAGAAGGATCATCAGCGAAATAAGGAACAGCGTGAAACGGATGATCTGGCTTCCGGCCAGCGGCGACAATCCCAATTCAGGGCCGAATATCACGTTACTTTGCGCGGCATAGAAGAACGAGGCGCTGATCGCAAGCCGAATGATCAGCGGACCGACAAGCCCGATCTTGTACAGTCCTTTTTCCATCCAATCATACGCCTTCGTCGTCGTCAGCATCAAAATGACCAGATAGGACAAAATGACCAATCCCGTGATGATCAAGAAATATTTCAAATGCGCGCCGGCCAACAGGCCCGCGAAGGGATCGGTGCTGTATACCTGCAATCCGGCATGGAACGCGTTCGAGGTCAGTACATACGCCTCATGCGCCTGCGCAAGTTGCGGAAGCAAGCCAATGCCCAGAAGGCCCGCAACAAAAGCTGCTATGCCGAAAAAAAACGATCGCTTTCTCTCCATATATGTTCAGTATACCCCTTTCCCATTCTCGCGCCCAAACTTCTTAGGGATTCCTCGCCCCCGGCGTCGGATCAACGATGCGGAATGGATCGCCTTCGAGTGCGGCGCGCGCAAAGCTCCTATCGGGAGAAATAGCGTCCCATGAAACGGCGTCGATCGCCCGGCCGTTGGGATCGTACAGGACCACTGCATTGTTCGCATAAGCAAGCGAATAACTTGCCGGCCACACAGCCGCAGGCGAGGGCGTACCGGTATATCCCCCGTCTTTTGCGATAAGGAAATACCCGCCCGCAGGAATGTTCATGCCCTTCAATCGCGACGGCGCGACGAGTGGCGATTCGTTCCCGGTCGCGCTCTTCTTTTTGATCGACCAGCCGGTCAGATCGGCGGCCGTTGCCGCCGGGTTATACAGCTCAATGAATTGATAGCTCTTGTTCTGCGCCATGCCCGCCATCACTTCAGTGATCATGACAAGGCTCGATGTCGCAACCGCAGGAAGATCCTGTACATCGCCGGCCTGAACCGTCTCAATAAGAGCCTGAGTGGTTTCGATCTCCGGAGAATTCGCTGCGCCCGGCGTGCCAAAAACACCCCGATCACCCGGCCCGGAATACGTATGCCATGAAAGATCGGCTGACCGCTCCGCAGTACGGTACTCCGGCGCCGCCGTTCCCGCCGGCCAGGCGCTATCGGCGGTTACCGCGTCGATCACATGACAATCGCGATCGAACAACTGCAACGACTCATCGCTATTTTTGATCACGCCCGAAAACCCCTTGTCGGCCGCCGCGCCGCCGATCGGATCGGTACTTCCCCGTTCCAAAAGATAATATCCGCCGGGATCGATACGGTCGGTATCGCTGAAAAATATTTCGACGGATTCCGCAGCGTTCAATATCTGCCAGCCTGCGAGCGAGACGGAAGAAGCTCCTGCGTTCTTCAATTCGATCCATTCGCGGGTCGTTTCGCTGTGCGCGATGCCGGCCCAGGCAACTTCATTAATGATCACCGTATGCGTTGGCGGCGAAGGTGCGGCCTGCGGACATTTCAAGGGAACGATATTGGGAGTAACTGAAGTCGTCGTTGAAGCCGCGAAAATAACGCCCCCGGACGATGGCGGAGCTGAAAGGTATCCGAAAAGCTGCGCCGTACCTTGATATCGCTGGACCGCAAAGCCTGCAGCCGATACTGCGAGCGCAACGATAAGAGCGGTGCCGATCCGTTTTTTATCGAACATAGGGCTTGATCATTTCAGGCGCAGTGACCGGCTGCGGCTCCGAGAACCAATAGATCAGTCCGAATAAAACGGCATAGTAGCCGATCATCCCGAGCGTCCCCAGATCGGGATCGAAAAGGACCGCGATCCGGGCAGTGATCGTCACAGCGGCGATCACATATCCTGCAAGAGGCGCGACGATGAAGCTCAGTAGGTGCGCGGCCGGCATCGCAACCGCGGCAACCGCAGCCATCACCAGACCCGATACCATGACGTATGGAACCGCCGGCACCACCAGCATATTCGCCGCGAACGCGGTCAGCGAAAAGTTCTGGAACTGGACGATCAGGATCGGCGCCGTTGCGATCTGCGCCGCGATCGTGACCGCAAGCGCATCCCGTAATCCGAACAGACCATTCCGATCTTCGCCGCCGGCGGCGCGCATGAGGATCGGCTTCAAATAGATAATGGCCAGAACCGCAAGGAACGAAAGCTGGAACCCCGTATCAAACACAAGCACTTTGGGGTTCGCGAACGTCAGGATCAGCGCCGCCAGCACCAAGGCGTTCCGCGGTTCATACTTCCGCTGGACGATCATCGCCAGGCTCGCAACCCCGACCAGGAACGCAGCGCGGATCGCCGAGACCGAGAATCCCGTCAAGGCGACGAACGCGCCGACGATCAGAAGACCGGAGATCGCCGCAAACGTACGCGAGAAAAAATAAGCGCCCAGCGAAAAAACAACAAAGAACAGGATCGCCATATGCAATCCGGAGACCGCCGTCACGTGCCGGGTCCCGCTTACGGAAAGGTCCTGCAAAAAAGCGGGAGAAAGATCATTGTTCATGCCAAGCGTGACGCCGGAAAGCAGCGCAGCCTGTTCAGGCGCCAACAAAGAAACATACGCCGCATGGATGCGGTCTTTCACCGCGAACACGAACCGCAACGCAGGATTCCCGGCATTCGGAGCGGTTAGCGCGATACGCTCAGCCTGGACCGTCGCCACCACGCCTTCCTTTGCAAGATAATCGCCGTACGAGCTCTCCGGCGGTCGCTTCACGCTTCCTTCGACCGAGATCAGATCGCCGTATCGGAACGGCGGATAGGCCCCCGCCGTAACCGCAACCGTCCCTGCAGCGGTCCGAAGATAAAATGATTGCGCATCCAGCATCCTGCTCGGATCAGTGCTTATCATTCCCGTGATCGTTCCGGTATGAGGGAATGCGGCCACGCGCGCCTGATAGCCCGCATCGGCGATCGCATAATAACCGGCGCCGCAGATCATGATCGCTGCCACCAGTGCAGCGACCCGTCCGTCAGCGCGTAAAAGATACAGTGCCGCAAAAAGGATCGCCGCCGGAATGAAGACCGCCCCCGCGGAAAGCCCAAGGCCGGCGAATGCGACACCGGAAAGGAATGCAAGGCCGAAGGTAAAGAAAATAAGATGCGGAGCCATGGATCGCATCCTTAATTCGCCCAGCCTGAGAACTCGGCTTTGAGCCGCCGGATATCATCCGGCGACAGATTCTCATAGATGCTCAGCCAATCGTTCGCGATCCGATCCTGGGCAACCGCAAGCCCGACCCGGCCCGCGCATACTTCCTCGTGCAGATAATTCTCAACCAGGTCCTTTTCATGGAATCCCGGCTGCGGATCCGCCGCTTCAGGAAAAAGGTTCGCAATATCGTTGTTTCCGCCAAGCTCCAAAGGAACAAGGTGGTCAACCTCAAATGAGCCGTACGGCTGCGCATAGCTTAAGCCGTATTCATAAAATGCCTGCTCATGAACTTTCTGCGGAACATTACGAACCGACCGCGAATATCCCGGCGCACAGATCGCGTCCACGGTCGCATGGACGAATACGGCACCCGGCGTACAGGCGTGATCAGGCAACGAACCATTCATAACGCACGGCGCTGCTTTCGTGCGCGCATCCAGCGGGCGCGGGTCGGTTACGGATAATAAAAGCGCAAGGCGGTCGGCGCGGTCGAGATCACCCCATTGCTGCCGTCCGTATATAAAAAGGGATACGCCGAGAAGGAGTATCGCGAAAAGAAGCGTGATGCGTTGTGGTGTGAGCGTGCTCACCATGGATGATTTTGCTTACAAAATTCCAATAGCATCATGAGTATACTGCACGCCGAAGTCTCTGTAAACAAAGTCAAAACCTTCTTGTGCGCAGTGTAGAAATTCCATACTGCGCATAAGAAGGTTTTAACTTCCCCGTCCTTTACAGATAAAGCTGGATTCGCTCATTTTTTTATGCTACGGTTGATACAAAAATACAATAGATATGGAAGCGTGCCAGAGCCCTGCCTGCCGGTAGACAGGGGTTGAATGGGCTTGTCTTGTCTCCCTACGGGAGATCTCCCGAAGGGAGAAAAATTTAGTAATCAGTGCGGAGGCGTGCGTGAGTGGTTGAAACGGACAGTCTTGAAAACTGTTATGCCCGAAAGGGCATCGAAGGTTCGAATCCTTCCGCCTCCGCACTGATTAGTAAATACCGTCCGAAAGGGTACCGTGAGTTCGAATCCTTCCGCTTCCGCAAATAAGAAAAGGTCGCCTTTCAGGGCGATCTTTTATTCTCTGATATACTGAAGAGAAACCCGGTTTCTTATGCTTTTACCCGACGTCACGCAAAAATCATTCTGGGCGATCAAGGCCGGCGACGCGCTGGAATCCCTAGAGACGACTGCAGAGGGACTTTCCGAAGAAGAGGCAAAAGAACGCCTCGGGACCTTCGGACAAAATAAGATCGTTCACAGCAAGCGGACCGCAACGCTCAAACTTTTTCTGAGCCAATTCACCAGCCCGCTCATCTTCCTTCTGATCATCGCGGGAACGATCACGCTGATGCTCAGCAATTATTCTGATGCCGCGGTCATTCTGACCGCCGCGCTCGTGAACGCCATTCTCGGATTCTATCAGGAAAACAAAGCGGAAGAAGCGCTCTCGCATCTCAAAAGCTATATCGAAGAGCGCATCCGTGTGATCCGCGACGGACATGAGATCGAACTTGATACGGCGGACCTCGTTCCCGGCGATGTCATTCATATCGCACAAGGAGACCGCGTTCCCGCGGATTCGCGCCTTATCTATATCAACGACCTCATGGTCGATGAGACCATTCTGACCGGCGAAGCACTCCCCGCGATCAAATCGCTTGATCCGGTAGGTTTCCATGCATCGATCGGCGATCAAAAATCCATGGTCTTCAGCGGCACAACCGTCGTTCAAGGATTCGCGAACGCAGTCGTCTGCCGCACCGGCGGAAAGACCGAGATCGGACGCATCGCAGCCTTTGTCCGCAAACAGGATCGCGAACAAACCCCGCTCCAAAAGGCGATCATCCGCTTCAGCCTGATCGCAACGATCGCGCTGGTGATCCTCACTTCGGTCGTCTTCCTTGTCGGGATCTTCAGCGGCTATTCGATCCTCGACATGTTCCTGACCTCGGTCGCGATCCTTGTCTCCGCGGTACCGGAAGGCCTGCCGGTCGCCATGACCGTCATTTTGGCGATCGGCGTCCAACGCCTCGCCAAGAAGAACGGCGTCATCCGGAAGCTCCTTGCCGCCGAAACGCTCGGCAATACGACGGTCATTCTGACCGATAAGACCGGGACACTGACCGAAGCAAAATTAGAACTGTCGAAAGTGACGCTCTTCCATCCCGACGAAAGCGCGATCGATCCGGAGCCGGTCACCGAAGAATGCGTGATGCGGCTCGCAACGCTCAACTCGGACGTGATCATTGAAAATCCGAAGGACCCGCACGACAAATGGCACATCATCGGCCGGCCGCTCGAGGTCGCTTCGGTCAAGGCGGCGGCAAAAATGGAAGTACTCCCCGCAACGATCAAAAAAGAAATGAAGGTACTGAACTACCTTCCGTTCAATTCGGCGAATAAATTCTCGGCATCGCTGTTCGAATACAAGGACAAAAAATTCATTGCGCTGTTCGGCGCGCCGGAGATCCTCGTAAAGCTCTCCATGCACGCCGACGACGATGCGCGGGCGAATATCCTGAAGGAGATCGACCGCATGGCCTATGCAGGCGAACGCGTTCTCGGCGTTGCCTTGCACGAAGTGACCTCCTCCCCGGACCCGGAAAAGGATTTCCAGCTTGCAACGAAGCATCACTTCGACGGATTCCGGTTCCTTGCGACCGTTTCTTTCACGGACCCGATCCGGCACGGCGTCCGCGATACGATCCATCGGATCGAACAGGTCGGCATCAAAACCGTCATCATCACCGGCGATCACCGCGGAACCGCGGAGGCGGTCGCGAAAGAGCTCGGTTTTACGATCGGGAAGAACAGCACCATCAACGGCACCGAACTCGACCTCATGACCGATGAAGAGCTCCAGCAGCGGCTCCCCGACCTGCGCATCGTCTCGCGCGTCAGCCCAGAAGGAAAAGTGAAGATCGTGGATGCGTATCAAAAGACCGGCGCGATCGTCGCGATGACCGGCGACGGCGTCAATGACGCTCCGAGCCTGAAAGAGGCGGATATCGGTATCGCCATGGGATCGGGCAGCGATGTCGCCAAGGACGTCGCCGATCTGGTACTGCTCGATAACAATTATCAGACCATCGTCGCGGCGATCAACGAAGGAAGGCGCATTGCGGAGAACCTCCGCAAAGTGATCACGTATTTCCTCTCGTCGGTCCTTGATGAGCTCTTTTTGATCGGTGGTGCGCTTCTCTTCGTCCTCCCGCTTCCGCTGACCGCCATTCAGATCCTCTGGGTCAACTTTTTCACCGACAGTTTCCCCGCCATCGCGCTCGCATTCGAAGACGGCATCGATTATCTCTTGCAGCGTCCGGCGAAACGGCGCGAAGGACTGATCGACGGCGAGATGCGCTTTCTGATCACGCTGATCGGCATTCCCAGCAGCGCCCTGCTCTTTGGCATTTATTTCTATCTGCTTAAGATCGGAACCGCGCCGCTCCTCGCACAAACCTTTACCTTCGCGACCTTCGGGACCTATTCCCTCTTCCTGGTCTTCGCGGTTCGAAGCCTTCAACGCAGCATCTTCACCTTCAATCCGATCTCCAATCCGTACCTTGTCGCCGGCGCCTCGCTCGGCATCGTGTGCATGATCGCGGCCATTTATCTCCCCTCGCTCCAACACCTGCTCCACACGACCGCGCTTCCGCTTTCATGGCTTCTCGCGGTCGGCGGTATCGGCCTCTTAAATATCCTCGCCATCGAAGCCGGTAAATGGTGGTTCAACCGAAACCACCGCTAAGCCGATTCTGTTCGAGCTCTGCGCTCCTATGCTACAATAGAAGCACTATGGCAACGCCGCTCAATAAAACGATCGCACGCATCATGCCGGCGGTCGTCTCGATCGTTATCTCCAAAAGCATCGAGGAGCTCGAGAAAGAAATGCCTGCGGATACAACGCCGCTCATGCCTTTCGGGCCGGCGGGTCTTCCGATCCCCGATGATAAAGTGGATGCGCATGGCATGGTGCAGATCGGCGGCGGCTCCGGCTGCATCGTCGATTCGAACGGCGTCGTTCTGACGAACAAGCATGTGATCGCCGATAAAGACGCGGAATATCTTGTCGTGACCAATGACGGAAAGCGCTATCCCGCGGAGATCATCGCCCGCGACCCTGTCGACGATGTCGCGATCCTCAAGATCAATGCCCAGGACCTCCCGACCATATCGCTCGGCGATTCTTCGACCCTGGAACTGGGCGATGACGTGCTCGCGATCGGAAATGCGCTCGGTATTTTCCGGAATACCGTTTCCCGAGGCATTATCTCGGGCCTCTCCCGCTCCATCGCCGCAAAACCGGACCCGAAAGAACCGGTCCAGGAACTGCGGGGGCTCATCCAGACCGATGCGGCGATCAATCCGGGGAATTCCGGCGGTCCGCTCGTCGATCTGAACGGCAACATCATCGGCATCAACGCTGCGATCGTCTTCGGTGCACAGAACGTCGGCTTCGCCATCCCGATCAATGCCGCGAAACGCGATCTCGATGACGTGAAAAAATACGGCCGCGTCCGCCGTCCGCTGCTCGGGCTCCGCTATATCAATATCGATGAGAATCTTCAGGAAAAGCTGCGTCTCCCGGTGGATCACGGTGCACTGGTCGGCGGCCGGATCCCCCATCATGAAGGAGTTATCCCGAACACGCCTGCGTCCGTTGCCGGCATCAAAGAAAAAGATATCATTATCGAGTGCAATGGGACCCCGCTCACCATGGATAAAACCATTCAGGACCTTCTCGAAGAATATACGGTCGGTGACCGCCTGAACCTTACCGTGATCCGGAACGGGAAAGAGATCGGGATCACGGTCGAACTCGCTGAACGGCGCTAAGAGAATAAAATCCCCTCCGATCGGAGGGGATTTTATTAGTACGTATATTCATCCACCACGGTTCCTGACGTATCGAGCAGCTGGATCTTATCGTGCGTCGGATCGAAACTGTTCATTTTATCGTCGACCCAAACCCACCATTCGTTCGAATAAAAATCGGTATCCTGCTGATGCGCTGCAACGCAGCCGGTGTAGTTCAGGGTCTGCAGGAAGGCAAAACACTTATCATCGCTCGGCGGTACCGGCGGATTCGCGGAGGGATTCTGGCATGCATTCAGCGATGCAATGTAGTCCTGGCACTGGCTGCTGAAATCAACGGTCGCTGACGGATCGGTTGTCGGACAGGTCATCGGGATCGGCGGCGTAAATGAGGTCCGGTCCTGAATGTATCCCATGCATTTATTCATCCGAAAGTTCCCTATGTTCGCAGGACCTGAAAAGATACGCAGCGTATCGCCCGGCTTCAAGGCGATATCCGACTGCGGTCCGTTAAAAGAATACAGCTGCTGCGCCTGCGGGATCGTAAAAGAAACACCGCTCTTATCCGCGATATGCCAGCCTGTCACATCGACCGGCTGCTGCGATCCGCCGTCCGCCACCAGCGCAAGTTCGGTATATGACTGCCCGGAGCTTGCGAGCGTGACATAGGAGATCGTCACCGGTTTCTGCGTGACCGTTTGCGACGCCGTCGATATGACCGGAGCCGGTGCGGGATTCAATACCGCTGATGAGGGGAGCTGGACGGAATTCAGCGCCGACGGGACCGGCAGCTGAAGGCTCGTCAGTTGGAGATAATGGCTTGAAACATAGAATCCGGCGGCGACCGCCAGAACCAGTAATAAGAGTCCGATGAACTGATGGCTCATACCGCTCACTATAACGCATCCAAAATCGCGCCGCAATCGGTCCGCGCTATGCGCCGACGACGATATTGACCAGACGGCCCGGTACGAAAATGATCTTCAGCGGCTTCTTTTTTCCCAAATGCTCCTTCACGCGCTCGCTCTCCAATGCTATTTTTTCGGCATCCGGCTGCGTGATCCCGGCAGGCACGCGGACCTTATCGCGTAATTTTCCGTTGATCTGGATCAGAAGCTCCACTTCATTATCCACGGTCTTTGCTTCGTCGAACGTCGGCCATGCATCATGGTCCAACAGCCCTTCATGTCCTAACTTCTGCCAAAGCTCCTGACTGAGATGCGGTGCGAACGGGAATAATACTTTCACCAGCGCTTCCGGAACCGCCAGTGGCAACGGACCCGCTTCCCGCTCAAGCTCGTTCATAAGGATCATCAAGGCGCTGATCGCCGTATTAAAACGAAAATGCTCGATGTCAGCGGTCACTTTCTTGATCGTTTTATGCACCAGCTTGTCAGCGCTGTCCGAAAGCGTTCCGTTCGGAGCGTTCTTTTTCTTATGCGCCGCAACGGTCGCGGTCACCAACGCATGGACCCGATGCAAAAAGCGGTTCACGCCGATAATGCCGTCCGGCTGCCATGGCTTCATATCCTCAAGCGGCCCCATGAACATCTCGTACAGGCGCAGCGAATCCGCGCCGAACTTCGCGATCAGCTCATCAGGATTGATCACGTTCCCGCGCGACTTCGACATCTTCTGCCCGTCCGATCCCAGGATAATGCCCTGGTTCACGAGCTTCTGGAACGGCTCTTTGGTCGAGACCGCGCCGATATCGAACAGAACCTTGTGCCAAAACCGCGCATACAGGAGATGCAGCACCGCATGCTCGACGCCGCCGATATAAATATCCACCGGCATCCAATATTTCTCTTTGGGTTTTTCGGCAAGCGCTTCAGGGTTCTTTGGGTCGAGATAGCGCAGATAATACCAGCAGGATCCCGCCCATTGCGGCATCGTGTTCGTTTCCCGTTTCGCCGGCTGTCCGCATTGCGGGCAGGGCACATTCACCCATTTTTTGATCCCGGCTAACGGCGATTCAGCCGCGCCGGTCGGCTCATAGTTCTTCACGCGCGGCAGCATGATCGGCAGATCGCTCTCGGATACCGGAACGGTCCCGCAATCCCCGCATTTGATCATCGGGATCGGCTCGCCCCAATAGCGCTGGCGGGAGAAGACCCAATCGCGCAATTTATAATTCGTTTTTTTCTTTCCGCCGACATGCTCGACGATGCGGTCTTTGGCGATATGGTTCGGCAAACCGTCATACTCGCCCGCATGGATCATCACGCCGTCACCGGTGAACGCCTCGGCCATCTCCGGATGCTCTTTCCCGTCAGGTGAGACCACTTCGACGATCGGCAATCCGAACGTTTTCGCATGCGCAAAATCACGCTCGTCGTGCGCGGGCACCGCCATGACCGCTCCGGTCCCGTAATTCCCCAGGACATAATCCGAAACCCAGATCGGAACCTCTTTCTTCGTGAACGGATTCACGACCGCGATACCCTTGATCTCTACGCCGGTCTTTTCTTTCGCGTCGGCCGCGCGTTCGCGGTCGGAACGGTTCTTTGCCTTCTCCAGATAGTCCAATACCGCGCTCTTGTTCACGATCCGCGCATTGAGCAGCGAGATCAGCTCATGCTCCGGCGCAAGGACGATATAGGTCACGCCGGGCAGTGTATCCGCGCGCGTCGTGAACACTCTCACCTTCAAATTCGAATCGACAACCGGAAACTCGATCTCGGCTCCTTCGCTCTTGCCGATCCAATTCCGCTGCATCTCCTTCACTTTCTGCGGCCAGTCGAGCAGCTCAAGGTCCTCCAAAAGACGGTCCGCATACGCCGTGATCTTCAGTATCCACTGGCGAAGGTTCTTTCGCTCCACCAGATTTCCGCACCGCTCGCACCGGTCATCGATCACCTCTTCGTTCGCAAGCACGGTCTTGTCCGACGGGCACCAGTTCACCGGCACTTCAGCCTCATACGCCAATCCCTGCTTATACAATTGCAAAAAGATCCACTGCGTCCAGCGATAGTATTCGGGATCGGTCGTATTGATCTCCCGCTGCCAGTCATAACTGAACCCGAGGCTGCGGAGCTGTTTTGTAAAGTTCTTGATGTTCTTTTCAACGACCTGGCGCGGATGCACTTTTTTCTTGATCGCATAGTTCTCCGCCGGAAGGCCGAACGCGTCCCATCCCATCGGATGGAGCGTGTGCTTTCCGCGCATGCGATAATACCGGGTCACGATATCCGATGCCGTATATCCTTCCACGTGGCCGACATGAAGACCCTCACCGGACGGATACGGAAACATATCAAGGACATAGGTCTTCGGGTCCTTCAATTTATCGTCGGCATGCCAAACGGCAAAATCATCCTTCGCCCAAACCTTCTGCCACTTCGATTCTATTTTTTTCGGATTATACGATGCCATATGATATGTGCGTGTACACCTCTTAAAGTAACAGTAAACCCCCGCTCATTGAAGGGCTCCTGTGGACAAAGGGGCGCTCATAATTCTAGATCTTAAAAATTTCTCTTGTGTTCTTATGAGCCTGACGTAAAAATTCTTCTGCGGAAATATCTTTTATCTTCGCCAACGCTTCGGCCGTTTCTCGGATGAATGCCGGCTCGTTCCGCTTCCCCCGCTGTGACTGCGGAGCTACGTACGGGCAGTCGGTCTCCAATAAGATCCGGTCAAGCGGGATCAGTGCGATCGAAGCGTCATAGTTTCGCGCAAAGGTGATCACGCCGCCGAACGTAAATGAACAACTCGCCGCAACAAGCCGCTTAGTGATCTCCGGACCTCCGACATAGAAATGAATAATGCAGGGAATCGTGAATTTGGAATCATGAATTATGGAAATTAGATCCTCATACGCGTCGTCAGTACCTTTTGAGGGCCGGCAATGGACCATCAGCGGCTTCCCGACCGCTTCGGCGATCGCGATCTGTTCCTTGAACACCTCGCGCTGCGCTTTTTTTACCGCAACAACATCCTCGCCCTCCATCCGATAATAGTCGAGCCCGCACTCACCGATCGCAACCACCTTCGGATCGGCCGCAAGCCGCAGAAACGCTTCGCGATCGAACTGTTCCGGCGCAGCCGAAGACTGCTCCTTCAGATCATGATGCCACTGTTCGGCTAAATGGTTCGGATGAAAACCCACCGCAGCCCAGACTTCGTCCGGATGCGCATGCGCAAAGTCCACTGCAGCCTTCGAGGTCGCATACTGCGTCCCGACCGCGATCATTTTGACGTTCGCCTCCCGCGCACGCGCTAAAACAACGTCGCGATCGGCATCATAAGCGGGAAATTGGACATGCGAATGCGCATCGATGATCGGCATTTGATCGTTCCTATCCATAGAAACCATTGTAATACACCCATCCCCAG
>JAGWYA010000013.1 GCA_018969615.1 Patescibacteria group bacterium
CGCGCTCTATCGTGGAGGAAGAACCTTCACACCAAAGGTCGAAAATTTATCGTCGAGATCAAAATGTATGAACGGAACAGAGTTTTACGCATACATCCGTGTCTCGACGGCCAAACAAGGAGAGAAAGGAGTTTCCCTTGTTGAACAAAAAGCTGCGATCGAGCGATACGCTGAACGCAATAGCTACGCGATCGTCGAGTGGTTCGAAGAGCGCGAGACGGCCGCATCACGCGGTCGGCCGCTCTTCAATCGGATGCTTCAGCTCCTCCGGAAACGGAAGGTGCGGGGCGTTCTCATCCACAAGATCGACCGGAGCGCGCGCAATCTTAAGGACTGGGCGGATCTCGGGGAATTGATAGACCAAGGAATCGAGGTCCATTTCGCAAATGAAGGGCTCGATCTTCACTCACGGGGCGGACGCCTCTCGGCCGACATCCAGGCAGTGGTCGCCGCCGACTACATCCGCAACTTGCGTGAGGAGTCCATTAAAGGGCTGTACGGCCGACTGAAGCAGGGTATCTATCCATTTTCGGCTCCCATCGGCTACCAGAACAACGGAGGCGGAAAGGTGAAAACCATCGATCTGGTCACCGGACCGCTGGTGCGCCAAATGTTCGAACTCTATGCCACCGGGAAGTACCCGCTCCACCGGCTCCGCCATGAAATGGCGGCGCGCGGCCTGCGGGGTATCGTTGGAAGCGAGCTAAGCCTCAACGGCGTGTCCGTGATCCTGCGGAACCCGTTTTACATGGGGATCATCCGCATCCGTAGGAATGGGCAGACCTACGCGGGCGTTCACGAGCCGCTCATCACCCCTGCACTGTTCGCGGCGGTCGAGGCGGTCCGTATGGGCAAGGTCCCGCATCGGACAACCCGCCATGCCTACAGTTTCCGCAAGCTCATCCGCTGTGGACTCTGCGACCATGCGCTCATCGGCGAATCCCAAAAAGGCCGTATCTACTACCGCTGTCAGACCAAAGCGTGTCCAACAAAAACGATCCGGGAAGACCGGATCGAGCTGGCGGCTGCGGAACTGTTCGCGCGCATGGAGTTGCCGGCGGAGGTGGCGCGCATCCTGAGAGAGAAGCTTGAGGGCTCTCGGGAGGATGTGAATCGGAAACGGAAAGACGAGCAAGTCGCCATGATGCTGCAGTTGCAGAACAACAAAGAGCGTCTGCATCGCCTGACCGATGCCTATCTTGACCGGATCGTTGACGAGCCCGTGTACCGAGAGCGGCGCGAATCACTCCTCATGGAGCAAAAGAGAGTAGAGGAGCGGTTGGGCGAATTGAACCAGCACTCGGATGCGGCGGCGGAGAGGACCCGGAAATTCCTCGAACTGGCGGAGAGCTTGAAATCAAGCTATGCGGGCGCTAACAGTGAAGAAAAACGGGTTCTTATCGAGATGTTCACCTCGAACCGTGCGCTGAATCAGCGGAAGCTAGTCCTGGAGCCTGTTTTTGAATACGTTACGTCGGAATCCGAGACATCATTACCCGATGGTGCCCTCGGAGGGAATCGAACCCCCATCAAGACCTTAGAAGAGTCCTGCTTTATCCATTAAGCTACGAGGGCAAAGAGCACTGTCGTTCTCTTTATAGCAAGAAATATCGCGGGCAGCAATGAGCGATCGGCACTTTCGCTTCGCACCGAAACGCAGTACTATAGGAACAGATCAGAAACGGAGTGTAGTATAATGGTAGTATACCTGCTTTGGGAGCAGGAAGCCTGGGTTCGATTCCCAGCACTCCGACAAAAAATAAAAACGCCCTATCGGGTCGTTTTTATTTTTTAGAACATCCCCTAAGGATCTTTCAACGGCGAAATGCCGCAGTCTCAGGATCCTTAGGGGATGTTGTAATTTGCTGGGAATTGAACCTCTAGAGAGAGTATTTTATTAGTTGACAAAAGCATATTTATATGGTATATTAGCAGTGTTCTTTCCAATCGTTTTAGAGGTATATATCTCCGTAAGGAGGAGGGAAAACATGACTTCGCGAGCCATGCGGGCGAGCTTCAAGACGCTGCCGAGGATGGTGCACCGGGAGGAGGACGACAGCCTGACGCCGAGCATGATGGTCGGCGGTCAGCGCGACCTGCCCGAGGACGAGGAGGAGGTGCGCTGCGCCGTTCCGTACCATCCGGTCGTCGATCCCGACGAGGTCAACCCGGAGACCGTGGCCAAGGGGTTTCTCCAGCCGAGCGTCCGCCGGGACGTCGTGGACCTGGAGTACCGGTTCCGGCGGCTTCATGAGCTGCAGCCGGACTAAGCGGTTTCCCGACGCAGGGAGCGGACAGGGCAAGAAACGCCTTGTTCGCTCCCTGCAGGGACCCCCAAGCGGAAATGCATCCCCGACAAACGTCGGGGATTTTCTATTGCAAAAATAAAGGAGAAGCTTATAGTAAAAGTAATGGAGAATCAGTTCTTTGAGGGGCCTATGAAACGCCAGGACAAGCTTCCGATCGATGCCGAAGCGATCACGCAGAAGGCATGGAAGAAGGGAGAGCGCGAACAGGTGAAGAGGACCGATCATCGGCTGACAAAAATGGGATTAGGCGAGGAGATGCTCCCGCTTCCGCAAGCTGCACTGACCCCTGATCAGAAAGAAGCGATCACTGATCCGCTTGAGCTACTTATCGAGAAGCAGGAGAAAGGGATCGATGGAAAAGATCCTGATCGCCTGCATTAAAACGCAAGATCCCCGGGAATTCGGGGATCTTTTATTTTCTCTTATGTTTATTTCGTCATCGAATCGAACTGAGTCATTTGCTGATTATAGCTGGTGTTATACGTATTAATATCATTCACAGCTTTATTGAGCGTATCAAGCTGAGTTTGGAAGTCTGCAGGATCATAGTGCGGATCTCCTGAGAATTTCAGCTTGAGGTCGCTGAGCATGGCTTTAAAGGAAGTATTGTAGGCAATAAGGCTTTGGATCAGCGGGATCATCTGATCTTTGATCGCATTGACCGCAACCGCTTTGACGTTGTCGGGAGTGATCCCGAGCGTTGCGTTGTCCATCGCGTCGATCTGGGATGCAAACGTTTGCGCGAGCGCAATGCTCTGCGTCGAGGTCGCGATCTCTTGGTTTACGAGCGGCAGTGCCTTAGTGTAGTCATGGCTTTGGTCGAGCTGGTCGATATCCGAGAGCGTCGCCAGTGAATTATTGATAAGCGTCATGATCTGGCGGGAGGTAACCGTAGCGGCAGCCCGGGATTCGATGAAGTTCGCCGGCACGAAAACGCGGCCGACAAGCATGTAAACGCCGGCATAGATCAAAATGACAATGCCGCTGATGGTCGTGATCGTTTTCAGATTTTTAGTGAATCGCATAGTAGAGTAGATGTTAGAAGGCTATCTGAGCGGGTAGGGGGAATCGGACCCCCGTCCGCAGGTTGGAAACCTGCTGTATTACCATTATACGATACCCGCATCCGCGTATCGCGTGTGCCGCGGGAGTGAATCGAACACTCGACGCCAGCCTCTTCAGGGCTGCGCTCTACCACTGAGCTACCGCGGCATAACTATTTTGCCGTTATCACTGAGCCCGCCTGTCGGCGGACAGGCTACTGCGGCAAAGTTTTTTGCTCCACTTATTCTACGGCGCACTGAGGGAAAACGCAAGGCGGCGTTTTATTCGAGGTGGACCTTGCGCTGGAACTCCGTAAATTTGTTCAGAAGCGCGGGATGGCCGGACAGGTCGGGGTCATTCGAAAGGATCTCTTTCGCCGCATCGCGCGTCGCTTTGACCAAAAGGATGTCCTGGAGCGCGTCCATGGCGACGTCCGGAAGGCCGGTCTGCTGTTCGCCCATGAACTGTCCCGGGCCGCGGATCTCCATGTCTTTCTCGGCAAGTTCAAATCCGTTCTTGGCGGTGAGCAGCGATTCGAGGCGCTTGATCGTCCCGGCTGATTCCGATCCCGAGAACAGGAGGCAGAACGACTGATGCGTGCTGCGGCCGACGCGTCCGCGGAACTGATAGAGCTGCGACAATCCGAAACGGTCCGCGCCTTCAATGATCATGATCGTCGCGTTCGGCACATCGACGCCGACCTCGATGACCGAGGTGGACACGAGGATGTCATATTTCCCGTCGTGGAAATCTTTCATGACGGATTCTTTTTCAGCCCCCTTCATTTTGCCGTGGAGCATGACGACGCGGAGGTCGGGGAAGACCTTTTTCGATAATCGTTCGAACTCTTCTTTGACGGACTTCAGCTCGAGCGCTTTTTTCTTCGCCTCGGTCAGGATCTCGCCCTCTTTGACCGCACCCGGTTCGATGCGCGGACAGATGACGAACGCCTGGCGTCCCTGCGTGATCTGTTCGCGGACGAAGCCGTACGCTTTTTTCCGATTCACCGGATCGACGATCTTCGTGATGACCTCTTTGCGGCCCGGCGGAAGTTCGGTGATCGTGGAAAGATCAAGATCGCCGAAGACGGTCAGCGCAAGCGTGCGCGGGATCGGCGTTGCGCTCATGGATAGGAAATGCGGCAATGCGCGGTTCGTATCGTGTCCGGGGGCTTGCGCGAGGAGCGCGGCGCGCTGAGACACGCCGAAGCGATGCTGTTCGTCGACGATCGCGAGACCGAGCGAAGCGAAGGAAACGCTCTTTTGGATGATCGCATGGGTTCCGATGATGATCTTAATGTTTCCCGCCGCGATCTCCTTCCGAAGTTTTGCTTTAGTGAGTTCTGTTTCGGCTCCGTTCCCGCGATAGAGCTGGGTCTTGGTCGCCGTGAAGAGCGCAATGCCGCCCTCAAAGTCGGGGAAGATCTTGGTGATCGTCCGGTAGTGCTGTGAGGCAAGGACCTCGGTCGGCGCCATGAACGCGGTCTGCGCATTGTTTCTGCTGGCGATGAGCGCGGCAACCGCAGCGATGATGGTTTTGCCGGAGCCGACGTCCCCTTGGAGGAGGCGGTTCATCGGACGATCCTGGTTGAGGTCTTTGACGATCTCATTCAAGCTTTCCTTTTGAGATGTGGTTAGTTGAAAAGGGAGTTTTTGGACGGTCGCGGCAAGATCGGCTTCAGGAATGGAAAGCCGCAGTGCCGGTTCCTGGGCGAGGCGCATCTTGAGCGTGAGGTTATTGAGCTGGAGGAGAAAAAGATTCTCGAACGCAAATCGTTTTTTCGCGCCCTGGGCGTCCGCCGTTTGAAGCGGGAAGTGCATCCGCTTAAGCGCGACATGCAAGCTCGGCAGTTTATTCTCTTTCAGGATCTCCTCAGGAATGAAGTCCTGCAGCGGCTCCAGGTTTTTGAGGATCGGTTTAATGAGGAACCGGAGGCCTTTTGAGGTCAGGCCGCGTGTTTCGGGATAGATCGGGATCAGGCCGGCGGTGTGTTTGGCATCGCCTTTGCGCACGGAATCGATCTGTTCATAGGAAGGACTGGCGAGATACACCTCGCGATTGGAGCGCGTGATCTTGCCGGCGAAATTATAATAGTGCCCCTGCTTGAGGATATTGGTGACGTACGGCTGGTTGAACCAGACGGCTTTGATCCCGCCGGTCTCGTCGACAATGATCGCTTCGGTGATGAGGAGGTTCTTTTTCCACGTGCGGCGGGTCGTGATCTGATTGATCATGCCCTGGACGGTGACGGACTGGTCGATCCCGAGCTCGCCGATGGGGACGACCTTCGAATAATCTTCGTATCGGAACGGAAAATGCCAGAGGAGATCGCCGACGGTGCGGATCCCGAGCCGCTGAAGCTTCGCGCTAAATTTAGGGCCGACGCCCTGAAGTGCGCTCAGTTCAGTTGTAAGTTGGGTCCCTGCCATAGCAGTGCTCTCCCTTGAGAGAATGTATATATTATACCAGTTTTTGAAAAATTACAAAGGGGACTGGAAAAATCCAAAAAGTAGGTTATACTGACGGAAAATATGCATCCATAGCTCAGCTGGTAGAGCAGCTCCCTCTTAAGGAGATGGTCCCAGGTTCGATT
>JAGWYA010000003.1 GCA_018969615.1 Patescibacteria group bacterium
AGCGGTCATTGAGAGATATCCTCGGCAGGACTTATGGAATGCCTGCTGTCTACGGAACATATATAGAATAGCCGATGCCGATAAAAAAGTCAAAACCCCTTCCAGTCTGCCTGAAATAAAAAAACCGCCCCTGGGGGCGGTTCGCGTCTTTTATTTTTTAGAAAAGACGACGGGGTCATCTTTATTCTCCTTCTTGAGCGTCACCTTGATATTATCCTTCCGCTGTATGCGATTATGAGAGATCAAAACAGAGATCTTATCACGGATATAATGATCAAACTTTCGTTTGAGCAGCCGAATTCCGTGATCGGGATGATCGCTCCCCTCGCGGATAAGGAAATCCTTGACATCGTCATCGAGCTCGATCGTCAATGGGAAGATCGAAGCGATCCTCTTCTTGAAATCATTGATAATGACATCAAGGATCTCCCGAAGCATCTCGTGACTGTATTCGGAAAAGATCTCTACTCGATCCAGATGACTGAGAAATTTCGGTGTAAGATATTCCTTAACCGCATTGATGTTATCGAGATACGTCTCCTTTCCGGTATTTTTGCTAGCAGTGATGCCTATTGATCCCTTGGACTTGGAACGGACATAGTTATTACACGTGACAAAAATGACCGAATTTCTAAAAGAAACCTCATCCCCTGACCGGCTATGGAGCTTGCCATTTTCAAAGATCATGGCAAGCTCGTCCTGCAGGCGCGAAGGACCGTCTTCAATATGATCGAAGACAATGATGGAACGGAGCATCTGAAACTTCGGGATAAAATTATCGATCGCTCCTTCAAACTTTTTCGCCGCCTTCTCCACGACTTCGATCAGTTCCTTCCGCTGATTGTCATCAGGACCATCCACGTCCTTCGCTGCCTCCTTCGCGGCCCGAAGATCATCCCGGGCATTCATATACTCATCAAGTAGCATCTTGAAAGGCTCGTTGTTAGCCTTTGAATATTCAAGATCATGCCGGACAATGAAGTCCTGTGAAAGCTCAAATTCCGAAAATTTACTGCAAGCGATCTCTGTGAACGCATCAGGCGAACCGAACCAGAACTCCGCCAGGATCTGCGCAAGCAGGGTCTTTCCGGATCCCGCTTCACCGATCGTGAGCGAGATATAGATGGGACGATTATCGACCTTGAGAGCCGAGGAATACCGATCAAGGGCTCGTGCGAGCTTTCTGATCGCTTTATCCTGCCCCCTCATTCGTGCGGTAGCGAACTTAAAAAACTTTTCACCGACCGGTCCGAATCCGGAGGCATCCACTTCGATCCACTCGTCGTTGTCCATGATCCCTCCTCTTTTTAGTTTTCAATGCACTTATCTTTTACTATAGCCTTTCCTAGTGTCAAAAAGCAATAAAAAACAGCCGCTCCTTGCGGCTGTTATGAATCTGAATTACTTCGAGAATATCACCTTTTTGTCCTGCAGGGAGATGTACAGTTTTCCACCTGGCTGCGGAAGCATATTCCGAAGCTTCAAGCGGCTGATCGGTTCCCGGAGATTCGAATTGATCTTGCGGCGGAGGAGACGCGCACCTTCCTGAGGCTTATCCAACGCCTCGTTCAGAATATGCTCGCATACCTCGTCGCCGATGATCAGTGAGATCTTAAACAGACCCTTCATCTCATCGACAAACCGCTTCAACTCAGCATCCATAATTTCCCGAATGACCGATGAGCTCAACGGCCGGAACACGCTAATGCGGTCCATCCGCGCAAGAAGCTCGGGCCTGAAACGGTCCTGCGCAGCTTTTTTGGCGCGTCGGTATATCTCATCATTCAGCGCCTCATCCTCTCCTGCTTGAGCCGAAGCTGCAAAACCTATCTTCTTATTTCCGATAAGGCTCGCGATCTCCTTCGAGCCGACGTTTGACGTCAGCATAATGACCGATCGCGTAAAATCAGTGATCATCCCGTTCGCAAGCGTCAGTTTGCCCTTATCAATGATCGTCAACAGCAGATTATGAAGGGTCTCATTCCCCTTCTCAAGCTCATCAAACAAAATGATCGATCGATATGATCTCTGCCGATCACGAAGCCGGAGAAGAAGCTTCCTTGTTTCTTTTTCAAGGGAATCTTGTTCGTCCTGAAGCTTGATCAGACGATCATGGCTTTTCGGATCCTTAAAACCCGCTCGGGCCACGGAATCGATCTCTTTATCCAGCTTGCGCAACTGATCGTCAAGATCGCTCAGAAGCTTTTTTATTTCCTCCTGATCTTTAACGCATCGAAGATCATGCCGATCGATCCGGGACTGAGCCAAGATGGGCGCAGAGCCTTCCTTGTCTTTCGGGCTGTGAAACCCGACATAGCCGGGCGGCGAACCGATCAGCGACGAAATGCCATGCGGCTCCGACATCGCTTCGCAGCTCACCTTCGTGAACGCGCTGCGGGATCCGAACCAGTATTCCGCCAGCATTTCAGCCGTCAGGGTCTTACCGACACCCGAAGGGCCAAGGAACAGCCCCGCATAAATGGGACGATCCGGTTGCAGCAATCCCGACCGGCTCATCTCATCCGCCTTCACGATATCTTTGATCGCATCATCTTGCCCCTTGATACGTTCTTGGAGGAACGAAAGGAGCTTCTCTCCTTCATCGCTCATACGATCGGCATCAAGACGAACCCGCTGCTTGCTCATGTCACGCTCCTCTTTTCTTATTCAAAGTACTTATCATTCACTATAGCCCTTCCGTGGCGGGAAAAGCAATAAAAAAGGGGCCACTTTTCAGTGGCCCCTGAACTCACTTATCCAAGCCGAGTCGCTTGAGGTGAGCCTGATACGCCTCGTCCGGCGGCGCCGATTTGTGCGGGTTCTTCCCGTGCAAACCGCCCTCGGTGATGAGGACTCTTCCCTTATAGGAAATGAGCTTTCTCACTCCGACGCCGAAGTCGACGATCTTGCCTTTCTTGCTCTCGAAGTCGCTCTTGCACTTCAAGGTGGGCAGCATGTCCGATGCGCGGAGACCGAGCTCCGCGTCGTACTCTTCCACGTGCTCTTCCACGTGGAAATTGCCGACCAACTCGTGATGCACCCGGAACTGCGCCAGAGCGCGCTCCGGCCAGACGCTGTTCGTAGCCGTCCGTCCGGCGTGGTAATGGATGGCACCAACCGTCAGCCCCGAAGGGAGCGTGTAGTGATCATCCTCGGTGAAACGGATCACCTTTTTATCCACGAGCTCGCTGATCTCCTGTGAAGACAATGACGGCAGTCCGTGACCCATCAGGATCTTACCGATCCCGTCCCGCAGCATCATCCTCATACAGAGGTCGAAATGTGCGAGCGGATCGAGACCGATGTCCAGCTCCCACTCGTCATGGTTGCCGCAGATGTAGATAAAGATCACGAGCAGTTCGGCGATCAATTCCTTGACCTCCGCCTGCGTCATCTTCTTCGGATCCTTATCCTTCAACGCCCCCGTCAATCGCTTATCGAAGGCCTTGAGCATCACGGTCGAAAGCAACTTCGCCGCGTACTCTTCCATCTTCGAATAATTGAACCCGGCGAGCACTTCCTTCCTGAGAAGGAGGTCGTGTTTCATGCCTTCGATGTTATCTCCGGCGCTGAACAGCACGTTCGCCTTTTCGTTCACGACGATCTCCGGGAGGTCATTCAGAATGAACTCCTCGGCCGTATGGACGGAACCCGCATGCATGCAGGAAAAACCAACGATGGTATCCTTCATCCACTGGGGACCAGCCTCCGGCCACGTGAACCGCAGGTTCTTCTGAAGCCACTTCGGATTGAACGAATACTGAGCCGAGTTCTCGTTGAACAAGATGCTCGCTTTCACGTTCTTTTTCTCGAGAAGGTTTTTCAGCGCCTTATCGAGAACATCCCGAGGGATCTCCAGCTCGTCCTCCATCTGCCCGATGCTCCGCGACCCATGGACCTTCAAGTCCTCGAGGATCTTGGCCTGCACCTTCGTGCAGCTGGGAGGCAGCGTGATCATGGAGCGCTCGTTCGTCAGCAAATGCTTGAAGTCGAACGTCCGCACTTCGGTCGCGCCGTTGCGGTGGTGCCGCACGATACGCATACCGACCATGTTCTCGCCCGTCGTCGTGTTCTCCAGCTTGTGGAGGACCGGCAACGAAATGCGCTGGAACTTCTTCGAACCCTTGCCGCGGTTCAGGCTCGAGCCGAAGCAGCCGACGACGTACATGTCGGGCGGGGTTTTCGATCCCCGCTTCAGGTCGTCGACGACCAGCCGGTCAGGATACGCGCTGTACGCGGTCGTCCGCCAGACCGCCTTCTCAGGCGTCAGCAGCACGACTCCCTGTCCCGACTTCTTCAGCTTCACGAAGGAACGCACCTGACCGAAGTACAGGACGTCCCGGTCCTTCCGCCGCAGCTCCACCAGACGATCCGCGACCCGATGGCCGACTTGGCCGTCGTAGGCGGGGCTCGTCACGATGTACAGCTTCACCTTTTCGCCGGTGCTCTTCTTGAAATGAGGAAGATCCTCATCGAGCTCCTGAGCGATCTCCTCGACGAGCATGTCCATGATGAGGGAAGCCGTGCGGGGCTTGAGCCGCGCAACCTCTTCCTTCGCCGCTTGGATCTTCTCATCGAGCTCCTTCAGCTCTTGTTCGAGCTTCTGGCAATCCTTCTTCGCGGCCTTCAGCTCCTTGAGCTGAGCGACCAACGGCAGGCGCTTCGGAACGAGCTCCATCAAGGCAGTGACTGCCTTGCCGTGCTCCTCCTTCTCTTCCGCCTGGATCTTGCGGATCCGGGCGGCGACGCCGAACTTGTTCACGAGACCGCCGACCAAATACAGGCAGTCGACGTTCTCGACGCGCGCGCGATCCTCGGTCAGCAGCAACAGCCCCTTGCGGTAACCGTCGCTCCCGATGTCGATGCGCGAAATGTACGCGACGTCGTCGTAGCCGAACTGCTTTTGCAGGACCGAAGAACTCGGGCCCGCGTCCTGCGCAGCCTTTTTGTTCTTCTTCATTGTCTTTTCTCCTTGCTATTTTGTTCTCAAGACTTCTGCTTATACAATAGAATTTTTAGCCTCCAAAGTCAATGAAAATTCGATTGAACTTATGCAAAGAAAAACCGCTCCGAGAATGCTCGGAGCGGTAACAACAGACTAGCCGAGCGCGTCGGCAAGCCGAATAAGGGAAGAGAGGTCATTCCGGACCAGTTGAGGATTCCCGTCGGGACCCTTGCAGATCCCGCCGACCTCCTCGATCCTGATCATCCGTTTATCGTTCGCCAGAACCCGCAGCCGGGTCTTTCCGTCGATCACGAACCCCTTGCGATCGACCTCGTACCCCATGGCCTTTACGACGAACTTCGCCGACGCGTGATCATATGTGATCACGACCTTCTTTGAGCGTGAACTCATCGCTACCCTCCTTAAGTACCTCTGAGATGAACCACATTTATGGTACGCCCCTCAAATGAGGGGCGTCAAGCAAACTTCAGTCCGGGAGGGTTATTTCAAACGCGATGCTTCTTCGCCGATATACTTCGCCGCTTTCTTCACGTTCTCAATGATCCGGTCAAAATAGATGTTCAGTTCGGGACGCGCCGACGGCGGGATCGCCTCGATCCCGTCCACTTCTCTTTTTAATGCCGTGACATCCTTCAAAAGCATCGTCGTGTATTTATCAATATCGCGTCCCACTATCGTTTCGTAGGCGGTACGCGTTATCTTCCGGCCACGGTAATAATGCATTCCCCATCCGCCGGCCGCGAAGAGCAGGAAAAGAATGAGCAGTACGATCTCAAACCAACCGAGCGCGATCGGGCCGATCGAAAGGATGATCTTCTCGCCGATCGTGAATGCCTGCTGAACCGGAAGACTTTCCGCCTGACGGGCATCGCGCACGATGACCGACACGGTATAATCGCCCTGCGGGAGCTTATCGCCGAACGGAAGTTTCCAGCCCCCCGAGGCGTCCGCAGCTACCGTCTCTTTTTCCACTTCGCGGTTATTTCCATTCAAAACATCAACTTCGACCGATCCGTTCGCAAGCGCATGGCCTGAAATAAATGCGATCTCTCCCTGAGCGATACGCTTGGTCAAAAAGTCGATCGTCGGAGACGGCAGCGGCACGATCGTGAACGTCATATTGCTTCCGGTCACATTCCCCGCCTTATCAAAGACACGAACCGCGAGCGCATGAGGACCCGGCTTCTGAGGAGGCAGCAGCATGCTCGTTGAGGTCGACGTGATCGGATCCTGTGAATCAACGAAAATAAGGGCGTGATCGACGCCGGAAAGGCTGTCCTGCGTTTGGAAGGTGATATCCGGCGTCGGGTCATCGCTCTTCGCATTGTCGATCCCGATCGTGAACGGAAGCGGCGGCGTGAAATCAAGCGAGATCTTATAGGTTCCTACCTTTCCCCAGCCGATAGTATTTTTAAACCGCACATGGACATACCAGATCCCCTCTTTTAAGGAACCGAAGTCTTTCCCGTTCACCAGCATCGGCTCGGCATTCGCCGTGCTCGGAACACCGTTCGGATTCTGATCAAGACTTACCGTTACGGCCTCCACATCGTCAGGGACGCTCCAAAGAGCGATCACATCGCCGATAAGGCTATACCAGCGGGACTGGTCCGGGTATAAGGCAATGGTGATCTGCGGCGTCTCCGGAGATCCCTTTGCAGGAACCGCGGTACGCGTGACCGGCTGCGGAAGAACAACCGGGACCGGGACCGGAGCAGGCGTCCCCGAAGGCGCGGCTGTTTGCGCCGGAGTCGGAGCGGAAGAAACCGCTGTCGATACCGTCACGCTTGCGCCCTGCACACTAGAAAGAACATTGGTCCCTTTGCCGTCATTTGCGGTCACCGTGGCATTGCTCAAAGAGATCGACGCAGAACCGGCACCGGTCGTCTGGAAGGTCATTTGCAAAACTTCCAGCGCGCTCCCGGAGATCCCCGAAGATGTTCCGGCGATAAAGCTCATCGTGCCGGTGTCGTTCGAAAAGGTCGGATCCTCCACCCAAAAATTAAAGACGCTCTGCGCCTTGCTGACGCTTACGAGCCGGAGCATGCCGGTCGGATAGTTCACCGTCGCCTGAGCGGCGTTGATATTCGTCCCGGCGCTGTCGATCTTCATATCAACCGTGAACTGGTCGCCGATCTTGAACGAGGTCGCGCTCGGCTGGAGCGACAAGGTCGCCGCGTGCGCGGAAGCCGCCGGAACCAACAAAAGCGCGGCGGAGAGAAGAAGCGACGAAAGACTATATTTGATGTACTGCATAGAAATTATTTTCGAAGCGCGCTGAGAAAAATACTGAGGTCGGTGATATCAACTTTTCCGTCGCCGTTCATGTCGATCGCCGAATGAAGAGCGGGGTCGGTCGAGCTCCAGCGATACAAGAAAATGCTCCAATCGGTGATATTGATCACATTGTCGCCGTTCAGGTCGGCTTTCGGGAACGGGAGCGACGAGACCGTGAACGATGCCGCGGGAGACAGATCGCTCACCTGTCCGGACGCCGCGGTTTGGCGCGCCTGGATTGTATGAGAGCCGATCGCGAACGAAACGGTCGATGTTGCGAACGAATAGGACCCATCCTGGTTCGCCCGCGTCTCTCCACTCATTATATTATCGATCGCGAACTGTATCAAACTGCCCGGCGCGGCATAGCCGTCAATTTGGAGCGGATCCCCTTTGGTGACCGTGCTCGTAGCTACGCCGACCGTCGGCTCGAATAAGAGATCATTCGCGGTAAATGTGTTCCGGGAGATCAGGTCAGCCGTAAACGACATGATCCCCGACTCGCGGCTATCCTTATCTTTTGCGCGGAGGACAAAAAGATACTTCCCCTGCAGAAGAGCGGTGTAGGAAAAAGAGAAAGTGCCATCGGGCTGAATGGCCGATGAAGTGATAGGGATATTCTGATACATCGCATCCAGAATACTTTTTTCCAGCACGGCGATCGTGCCGCCGGGATACGCCTGCCCCGAAAAACTGACGTTGGTTGGCGATACGCCGCCGACGCTCGCAGCCGGCACCGTAACCGTTGAAACGCTGATCGTCACCGTTGCGCTCATGCTGGTCGAGATATTGCCGGCGGCGTCCTTTGCCCAGGCATAAGCCGTTTGTGTCCCTGATGAGGCGAACGTATACGAACTTGGAGCGGTCGATGACCAGCTCGGGTTTGAAGCTGAGGGGGCTGTTGCCGATGACGTGATAAGATATCCGGTCACGCCGACGTTGTCGGTGGCAGTAAAGGAGGAAACGCTCACCGTAAGCGACGAGGAGGTTGAGGGCATCGAGAAGGCGGTGACGGTCGGGGCGGTGGTGTCAGCGGTCGTGATCGTCACGGTTGCACTGACGCTCGCAGAAATATTTCCTGCCGCATCTTTCGCCCAGGCATATGCGGTCTGACTTCCCGATGAGGCGAAGGTATAGGAAGTCGGAGCCGTGGATGACCAGCTTGGGTTTGACGCTGATGGGGCTGTTGCCGATGACGTGATCAGATATCCGGTCACGCCGACGTTGTCGGTGGCCGTAAAAGAGCTGACAGAAACGGTCAATGACGATGAGGTTGATGGCATGGAGAAGGCCGTGACGGTCGGGGCGGTCGTATCCGTAAGCGTGATCGTGACGGTAGCGCTCAAACTCGTTGAGACATTTCCTGCGGCATCTTTCGCCCACGCGTGGGCAGTTTGGGATCCTGACGAAGTAAATGCATAGGACGTCGGAGCGGTCGACGACCAGCTTGGATCGGAGGCGGAAGGGGCCGTCGCAGACGACGTAATAAGATACCCGGTCACGCCGACGTTATCAGTTGCCGTAAAAGAAGTAACGCTCACCACCAATGATGATGCGGTGGAAGGCATTGAAAAAGCGGTGACCGTCGGAGCCGTAGTATCGGGAAGCGTAATGGTCACGGTTGCGCTCATGCTGGTCGAGATATTCCCCGCAGCATCTTTTGCCCAGGCGTACGCAGTTTGCGTACCCGCAGAAGCGAAGGCGTATGAGGTCGGCGCAGCGGATGACCAATTTGGGTCAGATGCAGACGGAGTCGTGGCGGAATTTGTAATGAGATAGCCCGTGACGCCGACATTATCAGTGGCGGTAAATGACGTCACACTTACCACCAGCGAAGACGACGTTGACGGCATTGAAAAAGCGGTGACCGTCGGAGCCGTGGTATCGGGAAGCGTGATCGTCACCGTTGCGCTCATGCTGGTCGAGATATTGCCCGCCGCATCCTTCGCCCAGGCATACGCGGTCTGACTTCCCGATGAGGCGAAGGTATAAGATGTCGGAGCAGTTGAGGACCAGCTTGGGTTTGACGCTGATGGGGCTGTTGCCGATGACGTGATCAGATATCCGGTCACGCCGACGTTGTCAGTGGCAGTAAAGGAGGAAACGCTCACCGTAAGCGACGAGGAGGTTGAGGGCATCGAGAAGGCGGTGACGGTCGGGGCGGTGGTGTCAGGCCCCGAAGAAACGCTCACCGTCGGCGAAGAAGCGATGTTTGTAAGCGTGCCGGAGTCGGATACCCGCGATTGCGTCGTAAAAGTAGAGGTCCCCGCCGTCGAAGGAGCGGTTGCGCCGCTCGTTCCCCCGCCGGAACCGTACGTTATCGCAAGGGTTTGCGTATTTGCAAGCTGCAAAACCCGTGCATGGATCACATTCGTCAAAAACGTCGGCGATCCCGGACCGATAAGCATATCATCAACATGGATATTCGCATGGTTGATACTCGTATTACTGACCATAAATCCATAGCTCGCGATCGAAGTCCGCGTCGTGGAACCAAACGGCAATACGACATACGCCCAGGTATTTGCCGCAACCGCGGGAATATCGATCTGCTCAAGCGGCGATGCTCCGTTTGTGGAATCATCGTAGAAAAATTGAAGGTTGCTACTGATCGCAACCGAGGATTGGATCCAAAAACCTATCTTGGTATACCCCGACCAATTTTCTGTGACGTTCTTATACCAACTAGCCCCTACGGAAGATCCGTTCAAATTAGAGCAATACATCGAGGCTGTCCCTTCATGGAATGTCGTTGAATCCGCCGTAAGTCCGCCGCACTTGTTCTTAGTCCAGCCCGTCACCGTATCCAGCGCATCCTCAACGTTCGCCACCATGCCGCTTGCGGAAGTTACGGTTGTATACCCAGCGGTTCCGCTGGTTCCCTGCGGCGCGCTCCAGCCCGTAGGAACTGCCACGCTCACCTCGCCGCTATCCATGGTCTCCGCGGCGGTAAACGTGAACGAAAGCGTATTTCCGGTTGAGCTTGTATTCACCGTCGTGGGACTCACTGAGTTCGTACCCGACCCGTCAGCAGCATACAGCGCGGAAGCGCTTACGGCGACACCCAAAAAAACAACCAGTGTAAAAAGGCCTGCTCTTACGATCGGTCGCGTTGATTTTAAAAGAGAGAAAATAATTTTATTCAAAACTATTTTATCTAACCCATCATTCCGCTGTCACTCGCCGAAGCGGAATCCTCCGCTTCGAAGAACTTTCCGTGCGGATGCTTCGCTTCCGGGTGCTGCTCTTTGCTGAAAAAGTCCTTCACCATATCCACGATCTCGCCCACGGCATGCTGTGATTTCACGATATAATCGTTCGCGCCCAAGCGGAGCCCGCGCTTAATGTCAGCGTCCTTGCCGAGCATCGTCAAAATAATGACCGGGATCCCGCTGGTCGCCGGCGATTCTTTCAGTTCCTTCAACACATCCAAACCAAGCTTCTTCGGCAGCATGATATCAAGCAAAACAAGGTCGGGGCGGTGCGCCTGGGCCGATTTCAAGCCTTCTTCTCCGTCATAGGCCGGGAGCACCTCAAAGCCGGCTTCTTCAAGCTCTTCGTAGATCACCTTCGAAAGGATCTCGTCGTCTTCCACTAAAAGGATCTTTGTTTTTCGCGCCATATGTTTAGTATACGTTGCAATCCCGTATCTGCAAAATGATACCTATGAGCATACCATTTTATGAACAGTTACGCGAGACTTTTTTTCCCTTCTTTCCCCTCAGACCTCAGCGGGAGCCGCACGAAAAACGTCGTCCCCTTCCCGAGTTCGCTCTCAAACCAGATCCGCCCTCCCAAAAGATTTGCCGCCTGATACGCGATAAAAACTCCCAGGCCGGTCCCGTCAGCTTTGATAAGTTTTGCATTGCTCGCGCGGCTGAACTTTTGCCCGATACCCCCCTGTTCCTCGGGCGGAATGCCGATCCCGGTGTCCTGCACCGTAAGAAGGAAGGTGTCTTTTTCTTTTTTGATCGACGCCGTGATGGACCCGTCCTGCGGCGTATATTCGATCGCATTGGAAAGAATGGATTGAATGATGTTCCGCAACGCCGTCGTATCGGTCACAGCCTGGATGGTCTCGTCGGATGCCGTGAAGGTAAACTTGATATTTTTTTTCTCGCACAAAGGCGCGCATTCGGTAAAATAGCTCCGCAAAAAACCGACAACGTCCATCGCCTGGGGAGAAATGGAAACCTCGCCGCCTTCGATGCGGGAAACGTTCAGCAAAAGATCGACCAGGGCGGTCAGACTGTTCACGCTGGTATGGATATCGTTCAAGTACTCCTTCCCCTTCGGCGACATCTGCTCCTTCTTCGTAAAACGTTCGATCACCCATTTGATCGCGGTCATCGGGGTCCGGAGCTGATGGGATGCGATCGAAATGAACTCCGACTCCATCCGGGACGCCTCCTCGAGCTCGCGCTCCGCCATTTTTTGCATCGTAACATCCTCTTCCGTACCAATAAAACCGACCACGGTTCCTTCAGGGCCGAAGATCGGTGAAATATGGGCAAGAGTATAATACGGCTCGCCGGATTTTCTCCGATTTACTATTTCTCCGTGAAAGATCTGCCCGGCCGCGAGCTTCTTCCACATATCCTGATAAAACTCCTTCGACATAAGCCCGCCCCACAGCCGCGGCGTTCGATCTTTCATCTCCTCGAACGAATAGCCGGTGATCTGCCGCGCGGCTCGGTTCGCAAACACAATATAGCCGTTCGTATCCGTGATAATGCTGTGATTCGATGAATCTTCCAGCGCGGCGCGAAAAATGTATTCAGGGCTCCACTCCGGATTGCGATGATAGGCGGCATCGATCAACTCGCCGATGCTCCCGTGCCGTGCCGAAGGATAATTCGCCTCAAAACGCATTTGATCATCCTTAACGCCGATGCTGCGCAAAAGATCGACGGTGTAGTCAACCATTCCCGACGGCCCGGCAACATAGACCAGAGCCTTTGACAGATCTTCAACCGCCCCCAGATCGCCCTTTTCCAACTTGCGATAGAAAACATGGCTCGTGATCGTCGCACTTCGCTTGATCACATCCCGCAGATCATTATGGCACGGCATCCGTTCCGGCGAATCGTCGGAGCAGATGATCGTGATCTTGCGCGAAGAGCCGGAATCGATCGCGGCGCGCATGAGCGCAATAAAAGGCGCAACACCGACGCCTCCGGCGATCAACACCAAGGGAGTCGCTTCATCATCAGGGAACAAAAAAGAGGACCCAAAGGGGCCTTCGATCATGACCTCAGCGCCGGGCTCCAGCTCGAGCGCCAATCGTTTGAATGCCGTCTTCCCTATCCGAAAGATCATCGACAAAAGACCGGAACCGTCCGGAAGGCTCGCGAGAGACATGGCGCGCCTGTTCCCTCCCGGGACCGCGGGATCCGCATTCAAAAGCTCGAGCCAAACATATTGGCCCGGCTGGTATGAAAACGCATCCTCCATCTGGAAGAAAAACTCGTACGTATCTTTCCCGACCTCTTTTTTTTCTTTGAAGATCGCGAGATGACGCCGATCATAAGGATCCCGTTGCATAGCAATAAAAAGATTACTTGATCAGTTTAGTGTCTGTCCTTATTGTACTGTATCGTCCAAGCTTCACCAAATCGGCCGCGCACCGCTAACGGCGCCAGATCCATTCAGCGATATGCAGTTTCTCCGGAAGGCGGTTCAGGTACGGAATGTACGGGAAAACGACCAGTAACAAAACCAGAAGGCCAAGGATCGCGGCGCCGTCTCGGTCGCCGTTCGGATCATTGGCAAGGACCGTATGGTTCAAAAAACCGATCGGCGCAAGCCACCAGGCGCCCGGCGGAACCGCGCCGTGCTCCTCGCGCAACATTCCCCATTGGTCGGTCGTCATATGCAGCTGCGCCGCTTCCGTATCCAAGACGCCGGTATCCGCAAGAAAACGCAGCGAATAGGTCGGCTGGATCGCAGGGTTCTCCCCGTCCACGGTCGTCTGATACAGACCGCTCTTCGCCATTGCGATCAGGGCATCCATCACACTGATGACCGGCCCCTGCGAAAGAGCGGCGGGCGTGTCCGTTGCGGTATAGTAGGCAGTCGCCTGCTCGATCGCCTGCTGCTGCGCCGCGGGGCTCAAGGCCGCAAATGCCTGAAGAGCGTTCCCGCTGCCGGTCAAGGACTGATATTTTGCATACGGGATCGCGATATATACCTCGCGCGTGTCATAGGCATATGGATCGATCGAATCAAAATAGGTCGCCGTATCCGAGGTCCGCGTAAATTCCGCCATCAGTGTCTGCCCCATCAGCGCCGGATTATCGTTGGCTACGCCCTGGATCGTTGCCGGCTCAAGGAGCGGCGACGGATACAAAACGGCAAATAAGACGATCAACGCCGCCAACACACCGCCGCGGGCGAAAAGCTTGATGTGATCGGCTTTGACCATCCGGTATGAAACATCGCTCCGATACGGTTTCGCCAAGCCCCTGATCTTCACCAGCGTGTAATGGAAGAAAACAGCCGCCAACAGAATAAGCGGGATATCAATGATATGCAATCCGTACACCTGCGCCTGATTCAGCGTATTGATGAACCAGCCCAAATGGGCGCCGTTATAGAGATCAGCACCCTGCAATGCGCGATATTGGGATGAAAAATCTCCCCGCAGATCATAACCGAACTCCGCCTCGATCAGAACCAGGAAAAGCGCGAATCCGCCGAGCATCCACGTCAGCCGCCGGGGCGCCTTGAACCCGCTGGTCAAAAACACGGTCAGAAGATGCAAGAAGATCAAAAAGATGAACGCCTGCGCCGACCACAAATGCATGCTCCTAAAAAAGATCCCCCATCCGGTCGTCAGCCACCATGCCGGACCGAAGAACACCATTACGATACCGGTCACCACCAACAGCGTCAGCGAGACAAGCGCCAGGAACCCGAGCGAATAAAAAATACTGTTCCCGTAGGAAGGAACATCGATCAAAAAGAATTTCTCCCGCAGGTCGTTCCACAGCGCCATACACTCTAACGATAGGACGTTTGCTTCAAAAACTCAATTTTATTAAAAGTCCATTTATCAACGGAGGCTCTCCGGTTATTTACGATGAAAAACAAAATAGGAATACGCAACGCTCGCAAGTGCCGCGCCAAGAATCGCAGCGATCAGGATCGCGGAACCCCAGACCCGCGGCAAAAAAGCGCCCAGAAAAATAAGTATGCCGGCAGTCATAAAGAGCGGCTTACCGAACTGATGCGTTCTCTTCCAGTCCTCATCAGAAGAAAGCGTCCACGGAGTGCGAATGCCGAAAAACCAATTGCGGTGAATGCGCGGAAGGAGCGCGCCGGCCGTAAAAATAAGCACCGCGATCGGCGGCATCATTGCGCGCGCGATGTCGATCTTCCAACCAAGCGCGTCGCCAAGCCTGAGCGCATATCCGCATGCAAGGACAGCGGAAAGCATGATCCAGATAAGATCATAGATATACCGGAATCCCGGAAACCCCTTTGCGATAGGATCGATCGCAGGCAGCAGCGCCCAGAGGCCCCAGAACATAAGGAGTGCGATCGGCAAGCCGAACGAAAGACGGAAATTATTGAGATACGGGTTTACCAGCGCACCGGTAATGAATGTCGCCAGCACGATCGTAAAAATGAAGGCACTTGAGATCTTCGGGTTCATGCCTTCAGTATAGCACCGGCATTAAAACACCGCTGATCAGCGGTGTTTTAATTTGCGAGTCGCCGAAGGCGAGCCTCGCCAAGTTGTACTTGGCGGGGGCGTACGGATTCGAACCGTAATACCTGGTTTTGGAGACCAGAGTCCTAGCCGTTGGACGACACCCCCTTTAAGCTTTCCTTATTGTACCCTAAAATGAAAAACCCGCAAGACGCGGGTTTTTCGGCTACTTCTTTGCTTCCTTATGCTTCGTGTGCTTGCGGCAATGCTTGCACCACTTTGACATTTCGATCTTGCGCTCCACCTTCTTCTTGTTCTTCCGCGTATGATAATTCACCTGCTTGCACGTTTCGCAGCGGAGGCGGATCAGGTTCTTGGAAAATTTTGATTCTGCCATATGCGAATGTAGTATACACTTTTGCCTTAAAAAAGCAATACTGAGCCGATGGTCGGGATTGAACCGACGACCTACTCCTTACCATGGAGTTGCTCTACCACTGAGCTACATCGGCGTTCTGTTTTTCTATTGTACATTGTTCGTATAAAAAAACAATGTGAGCCACCTCCCGGATTTGAACCGGGGACCTTCTCTTTACAAAAGAGTTGCTCTACCGCTGAGCTAAGGTGGCTTTGAGGCTCTGTCTTTACCGCACACCAGCCGATGCGCGGTAAAGAACAAAGAAGCCTGCTCCCAGGATATAAGAAAAAAAGATGCGGGGCAAGGAGATTCGGGTGGCGCGTTGGCTCTGCGCACTGAACCCTTATATTTTTCCGCCCCGAATTTCAATACGGAAAAATATAAAAGTTTAGCGCAAGAAATAACTTACAGAGATTCTCTTTATTTTCAAACCTAAAAAACAGTGCTCTCGCGGCAGTATAAGAACCCGGTACTGCTGCGAGAGCACTGTTTTACCTCGTCTCTACCCAAGTCAAGCAGTTGACTCGCTCGCTCACTCGAACCACGCTCGCTAGACACCCCTGCCTGCCAGCAGGCAGGTTCGGTTTCCAACGTCGCTTCGCTCCTGCCTTCCTAATACGGGGTGCGGCTGGTTCGAGCCCCTCAAGCCCTTCCAAGAAATTCTAAACCCGCCAAATGGCGGGTTTAGAATTTGTGGGCGCTGAGGGACTCGAACCCCCGTAGTCATAAAGACGTCTGGTCTACAGCCAGATGCAATTGCCGCTATGCGAAGCGCCCATGTATTTTTAAACTACTGCTCCCGCAAAGCCTCGCCGCAGGCGGGCAATGCTCATCTCAGAGTACCATCAATCTATTTTTTTTCAACTTTTTCAGATGAAGAAGAAACTGGCTGGAAAAGCTTTTCCGCCGCCGCGTTCTTCCCGGCCAGCATGCCGGGCTTCAAGCCGCGCAATCGCTGGGAAAGGATCGCATCAAGCCGCGCAACGACCACCTTTAATTTCCGCAGCGTCTTTTCAAAAACCATGCTTACAAAAGCGTCCGCCTTTTCAAACGGGATCTTTTCCAGAAGCTTTTCCAGCGAACCCTCTTCAGGCGAAGTCTCCTGAACGCGCGGAACCGCGCGGGCGAATAAATAAATGATCGTCGCCAGGCTCACCATGACGACCGTCTGCAAGATGAAGTTATACATCCCTTTTATTATACCTGATAGCGCACAAACCGTGCGATCTTCATGTTCTCGCCTACTTTTGCGATCACGCCTTTCAAAACAGCCTCAACGGTCAGGGTCGGGTCTTTCACGAACGGCTGCTGAAGCAGGTCCTCAACCGTAGCGGGATCCATGGAAACGATCTGCAGAGAAAGGTCTTTGGCAAGCTGCTGGACCGGCTCTGAGTGCGCAACGAAATCGGTCTCCATGCGCAATTCCAACAAGACGCCCACGCGGCCATTGTGGATATAGGCCTCCAAAAGCCCCGCGCCGGTAGCCCGGTCGGCCTTCTTTGCGGCTTTTGCGATACCCTTTTCGTTCAAAATTTCCTTTGCCTTCGCAAGATCGCCGCCCGCCTCCTCAAGCGCGCGCTTGCAGTCCATGATGCCGGCGCCCGTCTCTTCGCGAAGTTGTACGACTGGATTGCTCATAGAAATAAACCTTATACCTTTGCCGGTGCAGCCTTCTCGGCCGCAAGCTTCCGTCCATCGGCAACCGCCTTTTCCAGGCGCTGTAAGATCCACAATACGCTTGCTTCGCTGCGGTCGTTCGCCGGGATCGGGAACTGCACCGTTTCCGGATCAGTGTCGGAGTTCATCACGCCGACAACCGGGATCTTCAAAAGCTTCGCTTCATGCACCGGGATCCCCTGCTTGCTGATATCGACAACAAGAACGATCTCAGGAAGCCGGTCCATCAGTTCAATGCCGCCGAACATCTTGGTCATTTTTTCGATCTGACGGTCAAAGTTCAGGCGTTCTTTCTTCGTGTATTTTTCCAAACGTCCCGCCTCCTTATCGGTCTTCAATTTCCGGAAATAGGAGATGCGCTTCGATAAGGTCTTGAAGTTGGTCAGCGTTCCGCCGAGCCAGCGCTCCGTCACCGACGGAAGGCCAAGTTTCTTTGCGAGTTCCGCAACGGCATCCTTTGCGACCGGGGTCGTTGCTACCAGTAATACGGTGCCTTTCGCGGCAACTTTGTTCTTCACAAACTCCATCGCTTCATCCAACAGACGCGCGGTCTCTTCGAGATCGATCACTTCCATGCCGTTCCGAACGCCAAAAAGATACGGTCTCATGCGCGGATGCGTCTTTGCGTGACGCTTCCCCATGAACAAACCCGCTTTCATCATTTCTTCGAGCAACGCCAACTTCGCCGGATCGTGCTGAACCGGAGCCGCCTGCTCTTCTTTCAATTCCACGTCTTTTTCCATCGCCGTACTCATAGGATTAGAGTATATATGATGTCGAAAATTTAATCAAGAGTTCTCCTCCCGCCATGCCTCGATCTGCTTATGGTCGCCCGACAAAAGCGCTTTCGGTACCCCGGCGACTTTCGACTTTCGACTTTTCACTTTTAACTTCACGCTTTCCGGCTTCGTATAGACCGGATAACTCCCCTTCTTCTCTTCCAGGGATGCCATCTTTCCCAGTACGCCGGGAACCAGGCGCGAAACCGCTTCGATCACGATCGCGGCCGGCAATTCGCCGCCGGAAAGGACGAAATCGCCGAGCGAGATCTCCTCATCGGCGACCTGCTGCGCCACGCGCTCATCCACTCCCTCATACCGGCCGCAGATAAAAATAAGCTGATCATATTTTGCGAGGCGATGCGCTTCTTTCTGGTCGAACTTCTTTCCCCGCAGCGAAAAGAGAATGACCCGTGATCGAGTTGATCTACCGCTTCGCTTGTTCGATCGCTTCACTTGTTTCATTCGAACAGCTCCATCAGCTCGAACCTTTTGGACCGCTTCCGCGATCGGTTCGGCCTTCAGCACCATCCCCGGACCGCCGCCATACGGCGTATCATCCACTTTGCGATGCTTGTCGTGCGTAAAATCACGCAAGTTATGTGTCGTGATCGTCAGCAATCCTTTTTCCTGGGCTTTCTTCAGCAGCGATTCCCCGAAATACGAATCTAATATATTGGGAAATATGGTAATGATGTCGAATCTTTTCATATTGATACTATAGTATGCTTATTCCTTAAAAAAGAAAAACTGCTTGGGGGAACCAAGCAGTTTGATCAAATGCATCTCTCGCCTCTTAATGCTTTTCCGATCTTTGTGCTGCAACGAGAAATTTCTCAGTAAGAGAGTATTTCTTTCGAAAAACCTCATTGGAAACCCATCTCGCATTCTTCATATTCTTTTCCGAAAATTTCACATGGGGATTATCGGGACCCGGAGCCTCTTCAAGCCCGCAAACAAGACATGCAGCAGCCGTTGCGTTAACGACCTCTCCCAGATAAAGCGTGATCACTACCTCTTCATGCTTGCACTCGCCTCTCAATTTTTCCAGAAGCTTAACTCCCTTCTTCTGGCTCGACAATACCCGCAAGACTTTTGACCGGATCGCTTGACGCTTCCGAGTAGCCTGATTCATTGCAACTCCTTTTTTGGAATGAACGATCTTCACTAAAGATAATTCAATGGATTTTTTCTGTCAATAAAAACTAAAAGATCCCCTTTCGGAGATCTTTTATTCGTGAAGCGGTCCGTTAGGAAGCCGCTTCTGCGCTTTCTTCACGCGGAGCGCCGTGGCCCCGGGTGGAACCTTCCGGTTCTTCGATCTTGAGGTTCACGCGGGCATTATTGCGAATGCCGACGATCCTCAAAAGAGAGCGGATGGCCTTTGCGGTCGCGCCCTGCCGTCCTACGACCAGACCCATATCTTTCGGATCGACCGCGAGGGACAAGAGCACGCCCATTTCATCCACCTTCCGAGTTACCTTCACTTTATCAGGATTCTCGACAATGGATTTGACCAGATATTCAAGAAATTCTTCGTCGTGTGGTTTTTGTGCCATAGATGAGTTTCAGAATTACGTTCGTTACTGCCGACCTTTCATGAATGATAAAAGCATCATACCATAAAAAGGCAAAAAGTCAATTCCCCTCTGCGTGAGGGGAATGTTATGCCTTCGCTTCGGCCGGCGCTGCGGCTTCGGCTGCTTTCTTCGGCACGTTGTGGACCGCGATCTTCTTGCCGGTGACCACTCCTGCGCTGATGAGAAGGTTGTTGACCGTCGGGCTCATCTTCGCGCCCATGCTCAGCCAATGCTTCACGCGCTCTGCGTCAACATGGTTCTTGCTCTGCAGCGGATCGAACCATCCAAGCTCTTCCACCTGCTGGCCGTTGAGCTTTGAACGCTTCTCGCCGACCACGAGCCGGTAGAACGGCTGGTGCTTCTTTCCTTTGCGTTGTAATCGGATCATTAACATAAGATAGTGTCTAGTTTAACTGAACTTCTTTCCTTGGTCAAGGGGTGCTCGGAAGTATGGAGAAGGATTCGGGAACCGAGCTCATTCTCCTGCTGGAGACTGGCTCTGCGCCTCGCGCCGTCGCGCTCCGGAACTTCCCTCACCTCTCCATACTTCCTCGCTTCGATAAGGAAAAAAATAAAAAATACTGAATTCTTAAACTTATTCCAACTTCAAACTCAATACCTTTGAAACGCCGTCCTCTTCCATCGTCACGCCGTACAGCACATTCGCCGCTTCCATCGTCGCGCGGTTATGCGTGATCATCAGGAACTGCGTTTTTTCGGAAAAATCCCGGACAATATCCGCGAAGCGTTTCGTGTTCTTTTCATCAAGCGCCGCATCCACCTCATCGAGTACCAGGAACGGCGGCGGGCTTACGGAAATAAGCGCGAACAGCGCCGCGATGGACACCAAGCTTTTTTCGCCGCCGGACAGCATATCAAGCCCGTGGATCCGCTTGCGAGGCAAGCTGAGCTCGATCTCAATACCGAGCTGTCTCAACTCATCGGTCTCAAGATCATCCGCTTCCTGCTGATGGATCCGAAGCTCTTTTTCTTCCTCGGTCAGATCGGCCGCCTTCGGCTCCTCAGGTTTTTCCAGCACCAGCTTCGCCTTGCCGCCGCCGAACATCAGATTAAAGAACTTATCGAACTCTTTATTGATCTTATCCAGAGATTCATGGAACTCATGGTCGATCTTCTGCTCGAGGTCCTTGATAAGCACCTCGAGGTCCTTTGCCGCCTTCTCAAGATCGGTCAGTTGGCCGGTCAGGAACGTATGCCTCGTCTCAATATCCTCCGCTTCCTTAATGAGCGCGTGATCGACATCGCCGATCCCCGCGATCTCGCCGCGAAGCCGGAGCATTTTCCGTTCCGTTCCCGCAAGGTCCTCTACTGCCGGCGGGTTCAACGCAAGCTTTTCGATCTCTTCCATGGTCCGGCCGATCTGCCCCACCTGGACCTCGACATCCTGGCGGCGCAAATTGATCCGTTCCACTTCGAACAATAAACGATTCTTATCGTTCTCAAGCTTCATGATCTCCTCTTTCTTCTTTTCCACCTTCTCGAACGCCGCACGGAACTCCGCGTTGAACTGTTCGTACCCTTTTGCAGATTCCTCTTCTTTTTTCGAAAGCGCCGTCAGCTCTTCGCGGATCGGACCGAGCTTCTGCATCAGCGCATCCTTGGTTCCTTTCAGGTCCTGGATCTCGCTCTTCTGTTTTGAGTTCCGGTCGGTGAACTTGGCAACCTTCTCCTGCAACGCACGCAGCTCGGCATGAACCGCCTCAAGCGTCTGTTCTTTCAAAAGCTTCACAATGCTATCCTTCACTTCCTCCAGCGCGGTCAAAAGCTCGCCGGCGCGGAGGTCAACGCGTTCGCTCGCTACCACTGAGTTCAAGAATTCCATCTTCGCCTCCAATTTCCCGACCTCGTGCTCGATCTCTGAGCGCTGCGCCAAAAGCTGGTCGCGCTGTTTGCGGATATCGCCCATGCCCGCATGCTGCGGTTTCGCCGATTCGGTCTTTTCAAGATCTTTTTTCAGCGCCTCAAGTTCTTTCCGCTTTGCCGCCATCGCCGCATCAAGCGCCGCGATCTCCGGGTCGAACTTTTTCTTTCCTTCGGCAAGCTCCTTCAGACGGTTCGCATAATACGCATTCTCAAGATCATGCAGTTCCTTTTCAAGATCGCCAAGCTTCCCCCACTTCGCGGTCTGGCGCTTCAGGAAACGCAAATGCGGCGCGATCTCTTCGATCGTCGCTTTCACTTTTTCAATATTGATGGAGGTGTTCTTCAACTTCCGGTCCGCCTCATGCTTCTTCAACTGATACTGGCGTAAACCGAGAATTTCCTCGATCATGGCGCGGCGCTCCTCCGGAGTCACCCGCACGAACAGATCGCTCGAACCCTGGCTGATAATGGAAAGACCGCGCGTACCGAGGCGAACCTTCGCAAAAAAATCGATGATATCCTTCAGGCGAACCTCGTCCTTATTCAAATAATAGTGCGAATTCCCGTCCCGCTCGATACGGCGCATGATCGTCACTTCTTTATAATCCACCGGAAAGAATCCCGAGCTGTTGTCGAAGGTCATGCTCACCTGCGCCATGCCCATGCGCGGACGCTTCGGCGTACCGGCGAAGATCAGGTCTTCCGCCTTGCCGCCGCGGAGGTTCTTCGCCTCCCGTTCGCCGAGGATCCAGCGAACCGCGTCAATGACATTACTTTTGCCGCTGCCGTTCGGTCCCACAATACCGGCAATACCGCCGGGAAAATCCAAAACGGTCTTTTGGGCAAAAGACTTGAATCCGAGAAGCTCAAGACGCTTCAAATACATAGGAATAGTATACCGCATCAGCCGTTTTGAGGAAAATAAAAACTCCATCTGTACTAGATGGAGTTGATGGCCGCATCGATCTCGGCGGCATGCAAGGTCTCCTTCTCCAGGAGCGCCTTGGCAAGCGCATCGAGCTTCGCACGGTTTTCCTGAAGCATGTTTCGGACATCCGCAATAGCGTCATCCAGAAGCTTCTTCACTTCGTTCTCGAGCTTCTCTTTGTTCGCCGGAGAAATATCCGTACCAGTCGAGCGACCCCAGAAGTCGCTGTTGTCCTTATAGACCACAGAACCCGCGGAGGTCATACCGAACTCATAGACCATCCTCCGGGCGATCTGCGTCGCGCGATCAAAATCGCTGGACGCACCGGTTGTCACCTCTTCCGGGCTGAACACCAGTTCCTCGGCGATCTTGCCACCGGCAAGGATCCGCAACCGGCCCAAAAGATATTTCTTGCTGTAGCTGTGCTTGTCTTCCTCGGGAAGCTGCTTCGTGAATCCCAACGCGGGACCCCGCGGAATGATCGTCACCTTGTGCACCGGATCAGAGCCCGGTATCAACTTGGCGACGAGCGTATGCCCGCCCTCATGGTATGCGGTCAATTTCTTTTCTTTATCGGAAAGTTTCATCGACCTCCGCGCCTTCCCCATTGAGACCTTATCAACGGCCTCATGAAGGTCGGCTTGGTCGATCTCGACTTTCCTCTGTTTTGAAGCGCTCAGCGCGGCCTCGTTCAAGACGTTCTCAAGATCAGCGCCAACCATACCGGCAGTATCACGCGCGATCTCCACAAAATTCACGGATGCGGCAAACTTCTTGCCGATCGCATGCACTTTCAAGATCGCTTCGCGCCCCATCACATCAGGACGAGGGACTTCCACTTCCCGGTCAAAACGACCGGGGCGGACCAAGGCCTCATCAAGAACATCAAGGCGATTCGTTGCCGCAATGACAACGATCGGGATCCGCGTCTTCTCAAATCCGTCGAGTTCGACGAGAAGTTGATTCAACGTTTGTTCCCGCTCATCATGGCCGCCGCCAATAGCGACGCCGCGCTTCTTGCCGATCGCATCGATCTCATCGATGAACACGATGCACGGCGCGCTTGCGCGAGCCTCATCGAACAGCGCACGCATGCGCGACGCACCGACGCCAACGAACATCTCGATGAACTCGGACCCCTTCGCTGAAAGGAACGGCACACCGGCTTCGCCGGCGACCGCCTTTGCAAGGAGCGTTTTCCCCGTTCCGGGAACGCCGTTGAGGAGCACACCCCGCGGCACTTTGCCGCCGAGCGATGAGAACACCTTCGGGTTCCTGAGGAACTCAACGATGTCCGCAACCTCTTCTTTTGCTTCCTCGCATCCCGCCACATCGGCGAACGTTTTTCGGTCCATGTTATCTTTTGCGACCGTAAACCGCTTTCCGCCACGCGAAACGAATTTATTCACATCCTTGACCTGACCCTTCATCATCCAGATCCAAAGAAAGATCAAGACAGCGAAAGGGGCCATCTCGATGATCATTGTCAAAAAAGCGCTCGGAACCTTTTGAGCAACGCACGAAACGTCATGCGTCTCGGCATCTTTTCGGATCTCGTCCATTTGCGTTGATCCGATCGCACGCGTCGAAAGCTCCCGGGAAAGAGCGCCTTTTTCTGCAGGCGCGAGCGTCCCCGTGATCTCGAACGTGTTCGGGTCGAAGGACAGATCCTTCACCTGCCCCGATTCGATGGCAGACTCCAATTGCTTCGGAGTCATCTCCATCGTTTGCGGATTGAGCCGGGCAAACAGAACGAACAGAAGACAGCCGGCACAAAACCACATCAAAAGGCTCTTCACTTGCTTGGACATGGTGCACCTAGTTTTCAAAGTTCAAGTCTACCTTTAATCAAACTATAAAACCGTTGCAAACGCAATGATAAATAGGCAGTAGCACGTGGGCAGTAATAAAAAGTTCCGATACACAATCGGAACTTTTTATTTTTCTTTTCTATTTTCTACTGCCCACTGCCTACTTTCTATAGGACTATTCCTTCTGTCTACGGGCCACTCCCTACTACCTATTCTCCAGCGCTTTCTTCGCCGCTTCGATCTCCGCGTCCTGTTTTGACATTCCTTCACCGCGTGCAAGCTCTTCCTCGCCGAGGTACACGCCAACCACGAAAACCTTTTTATGGTCCGGGCCTTTTTCCATGATCAGTTTGTATACCGGGGTCATCTTCTTTGTTGCCTGAAGCTTTTCCTGCAGCAAGCTCTTCGGGTCCTTGTACGACCCCTTTGCCAGGATCCCGGGGATCTCCGGAAGAATAAAGCGGTCGATGAACGGTTTTGCGGCGGCCATACCGCCGTCGAGATACAGCGCGCCGATCAATGCTTCCATGGCGTTCGCCAGGATCACTTCGCGCGCGCGGCCGCGGTCCTTGGCCTCGCCCTTCGACATGAGGATGTTCCCTTCAAGATCGAGCTGCGCCGAGATCGCCGCCAGGATCTGATAGTTCACCAACGCCGCCCGGAGCGTGGTCAGCTTCCCTTCCGGCTCGTGCGGAAAACGGGCATAGAGGTCTTCGGTCACCACCAGTTCAAGGACCGCATCGCCCAGGAATTCCAGGCGTTCATTATGCGGCGTTTTCCAGGACGGATTCTCATTCAGATAGGAACGGTGCGTCAAAGCCTCCTGAAGGAGGCTCGGCTGAGAAAAGGTATATTTGATCTTTTTTTCCAATGAGACGGCTGACATGCAATGCGATTGGACAGGTGCGTAATCGGGCAATGGACCATCCCCCGCTTACGCATCTGCGCAATAGATTAATGATAAAAATATGCTGTTCGGTTATTTTTTCGGCGATGCCGGCTTTTTTTCTTTCGGCGCTTCTTCTTTTTTTTCTTCTTCTTTCTTTTCCTTCGGCTTCGGCTTGTCGTCCTTCCCCGGCTCGCCGATCTCGCGATAGATCGTCCCTAAGACGCCGTTAATGAACTTCCCGGAATTCGGGCCGCCGTAATTCTTCGCGATCTCGATCGCTTCATTGATGGCAACCTTCGGCGGCACCTCGTTCCGGTCCGCGAACAATAATTCATACAGGCCGATCCGCAACGCATTGCGGTCGATCACGGCGATCTGCGGCAATGGCCAGTCCGGCGCCGCTTTTTCGATGATCGTATCGATCTCTTTTTTATGATCGATCACGCCCTTCAATAATTTCCAGGCGAACTCAGGCTCGTCGATCCCGGGACCGAACTCCTGCATGTTGCGTTCCATCACCTTGATAAGATCTTCTTTTTGATTATGAAAATCCCACTCGTAGAGCGACTGGAGCACTATTGATCTGCATAATTGTCGAGTTGCCATTTGAAGTTCGAAGAGCTGATGCGAGAAACCGATCCTATACTACGCCTGGGCGCCGCGGGTTCCGCAGTTCACGCAGAGCCGATGCGGAAGCATCGGGGACTTGCAGTTCGCACACACCACGAGATTGATCTTCTTCAATGCCTGGTGCGAGCGGTGCTTGCCTACTTTGGATTTCGAATGATGTTTTACTGGTACGCCTCCCATAAGAGTTAAAATTTACTTTTATATAGTTCCTATCATATCCGCTCCGCACCCCCGTGTCAACTTATCCACACCTCCTCTTTTTTATACAAGTATGGTACAGTAAATGTAATCCTAGAAAGGAAAGGGCAAGGACTCCTGGTCTTCCGACTCTATCCCTGGGGATGAAAAGCTTCACGGCTTGGATTCCTTATGGCTCGAGCCGTGTAGAAAAGGAGTCTTTTTCCTTTCGTACCTTGAAACGAGGATCATATGAAACGATCCCTGGCCGTACTCGCCGTACTGCTCGTCATGCTTTTTTCTTATGCGAAAGCATCGCGGCAAGTCACTGCCCCTCAGGTCCCTCAGCATCCGATGTCGGCGATGACGGACAATCACAACGCTGTTGTGAAAGCCCGCCCTCATCATCGCAAGTCTACCGCGACAAAGCACTCTCGGCTGAGAGTGCTTGATCCCGAGACGATCTATAAACGGGACGTGCGTTTCGTCGTAAAGGTCCGGATATTCCGAAAGATCACCATCCCGGTAACGCATCAGGTGAAATATAGCGACATGCACAGCTGGGGCTCCGGCTCCATCGTGCGCTGCAAGAAATACGGCTACTGCGTGCTCACGGCGTTTCATGTCGTCAGCGACAGTTCGATGACCTTCTTCGCTGAAACGAACGATGGTGCGCCTGATCAGCTGCTCGAAGTGGTCTACGGTACCACGACCTACGACAATGCGGTTCTCCGATTCGCGGATCCGCACTACGTTCCGAAGCACGTCGCCGTCCTCGGAAGTTCTGCAGCGCTTGTTCCCGGCGATCCCATCTATGCGATCGGGTCTCCGGTATACAGCGATTTCCACTTTAGCGTCGGCCGACTCTACACAAAGGTCGGCGATCCGGGCCCGTTCGCGCCCTGGCTCTACAATGGAAAGGTCATGTTCATCAATACGGTCATCTTCCACGGCTATTCCGGCGGTCCGCTGCTGAACAAGTACGGACAAGTCGTCGGTATCGCTGATGGATACTACAAAGATCCGGAAGAGCCTTCGGCAATGTACGTCGGCGTCCCGATCGATGAGATCAAAAAGATCCAAAAGATCCTCAAATAGTACCGATCCCTTGCTTCATGCAGGGGATCTTTTTTACTTCAGCCAGGTCGACAAAGTTTTTTTAAAAAACAACTGCACGATCAAAGCATAAGACCTCTTTTCTGAGTGTAAGAATTCAATGCTCAGAAAAGAGGTCTTATGCTTTTATACCTATGCACAAATTTTCTTGAACTACCTGCCCGTCTGCGATATTATTTTGATATGAGATCCCTTATGAACATCACACAACATCTTCCGGGGATTTCTTTTTTTAATATCCGCTAGCGCTCATGGCAAAATTCGTCCATCTCCATAACCACTCTCACTACTCCCTTCTCGACGGACTCGGGAAAATCGATGATATCATTGCGCGCACCAAAGAGCTCGGCATGGATGCGATCGCGATCACCGATCACGGCGCGCTGTACGGTTCCGTTGAGTTCTATAAAAAAGCAAAGAAGGCCGGCATCAAACCGATCCTCGGCGTGGAGACCTACGTCGCTCCGACCGACCATACGGTCAAACAATCGAACGGCGGCGAGCGCTATTACCACCTCATCCTCCTCGCCAAGAACGAAACCGGATGGAAAAACCTCATCAAGCTCGTCACGGTCGCCCACCTGGAAGGATTCTATTACAAGCCGCGCATCGACAAAGACCTCCTCCGCAAACATCACGAAGGCTTGATCGCGCTTTCAGCATGCATCACCGGCGAAGTTTCCAAAGCGATCCTCAATCATCAGATGATAGAAGCGGAAAGTCTCGCCCGCGAATACGAATCCATCTTCGGCAAAGGGAATTATTATCTCGAGATCGGGCATCATCCGGGCATTCCTGAAACGATCACCGCGAACGAAGGCCTCATCGAGCTCTCCAAAAAAACCGGCATCCCGCTGGTCGCTACGCATGATACGCACTACGTGAAGCCTGAGGACGCGCAGTACCACGACATTCTCCTTGCCGTGCAAACCGGCAACACGATCTACGACAAGAACCGCCTTACGCTCAAAGAGGACGATTTTTCGATCCGCTCCCCCGAGGAAATGGAGGCTTTCTTCAAGGACGTTCCGGAAGCGCTCGAAAATACCGTAAAAATAGCCGAACAATGCAACGTTGAGATCGAGCTCGGGAAGACCCAATTGCCGAAGTTCGACGTTCCGGAAGGCAAGACCGCCGCGGACATGCTGCACGACATGGTCATAGAAAAAGCGCCGCGGCGCTACGCCGAAGTAACGCCCGCGATCCGCGAACGCATCGAGTATGAGCTCGGCGTCATCAATAAGACCGGTTTCGCCGATTACTTCCTGATCGTTCAGGACTTCGTGAACTGGGCGAAGGACCACGGCATCGCCGTCGGCCCGGGCCGCGGATCTGCCGCCGGCAGTATTATTTCCTACATCCTTAACATCACCGATCTTGATCCGATCCACTACGACCTGCTCTTCGAGCGCTTCTTGAACCCGGACCGTATCCAAATGCCTGATATCGATATCGACTTTGCCGATAAGCGGCGCGACGAGGTATTCGGTTATCTAGAAGAAAAATACGGCAAAGACCGCGTCGCTCATATTATTACGTTCGGAACCATGGCCGCCCGCGCCGCCATCCGCGATGCCGGTCGCGCGCTGGGACTCACCTACGGATTCTGCGACCAGGTCGCAAAGATGATCCCCTTCAACGCCGATCTCGAGACCGCACTGGGAACGGTCGCGGAATTAAAGACGCTCTATGACACGAACCCGGATGCGCGCCGCGTCATTGACGCCGCAAAGAACCTTGAGGGAGTCGCCCGGCATGCCTCGGTGCACGCGTGCGGTACCGTGATCGCGCCGAAGCCGCTGACCGAATACATGCCGATCCAATACGCGCCGCAGGATGAGGACACGATCATCACTCAATTCGAAGGACACAGCGTTGAAGACCTCGGTCTTTTAAAAATGGACTTGCTCGGCCTGAAGAACTTGACGATCATCGAAGACACCCTGCGCCTGCTTGATGAACTGCACGGCACGAAAGTCGATATCGGTACGATCCCGCTTGATGACGCAAAGACCTTTGAACTTCTCAAAGCCGCCGACACCACCGGCGTATTCCAGCTGGAATCCAGCGGCATGCGGCGCTATCTCAAAGAACTGAAACCGCATGAAATGGAGGACATCATCGCTATGGTCGCGCTCTACCGCCCGGGCCCGATGGAACTGATCCCGCAATACATCAACCGCAAGTTCGGACGCGAACGGATCACTTACCTCCATCCGAAACTGGAGCCGATCCTGAAAAAAACGTACGGCGTCGCCATCTACCAGGAACAGCTGATGCAGATCGCGCGCACGCTTGCCGGCTTTACACTCGGTGAAGCGGATACGCTCCGCAAAGCCGTGGGTAAGAAGATCAAGGCGCTCATGGACGAGCAGTCTCAGAAAATGATCGACGGTATGGTGAAGAACGGCATTACGCAGCGGACCGCTGAGCAGATCTGGCACTGGTTCGAACCGTTCGCCCGCTATGGTTTCAACCGATCACATGCAGCCTGCTACGCCATGATCGCCTACCGCACCGCCTATCTCCGCGCACATTATCCGGTGGAGCTCTACTCAAGCCTCTTCAACGCCGATGCGCACGACACCGACCGCATCGCGATCCTGATCGGCGAAGCGAAAAAAGCCGGCATCGCCGTGCTCGCGCCGGACATCAATAAGAGCATGTCCTCGTTCGTGCCGGAAGGTCCCGCGGTCCGCTTCGGACTTCTCGCGATCAAGAACGTCGGTCAGAACATCGTGAATGCGATCGTCGATGAGCGGCGCAAAGGCGGTCCCTTTAAGTCTCTTGTCGATCTCCTGCAGCGCGTTGATCATAAAGACCTCAATAAGAAAACTCTGGAGAACCTGCTGAAATCGGGCGCGCTTGATTCGCTCGATATTGAGCGCAATATGGGCCTGAGCAACCTTGAGGACATCGTGAAGTTCGCAAGCACGGTTCGCAAGAGCAAGCTTTCCGCGCAGGCTTCCCTCTTCGGTCTCGGCACGCCGTCGACCGCAACGCTCAAACTGAAACAGGCACCGGCCGCAACCCCGACGGAAAGGCTTGCCTGGGAAAAAGAACTGCTCGGCTTGTATGTTTCCGACCATCCGCTTAATCAATACAAAGACATGATCGCGAAGACCGGCGCCCAGCAGATCAAAAACCTTCTCGTCAAAACCGATGCCGACTTCTACCCGAAGACCAAGATCGTCGGGCTCGTTTCACAGCTCAAACGCATCACGACCAAGCTCGGCCAGCCGATGATGTTCGCCCGTGTTGAGGACCTCAGCGATGCGATCGAGGTGATCGTCTTCTCGGATACCCTCGAAAAGACCAACCTCGTCTGGGGCGAGAACAAGATCCTTCAGGTCAACGGCAAGATGTCCTGGCGGGGCGGCGAACCGAAATTCATCTGCGATAACGTCCGCGAAATATAAATAAAAATCCCCCGCTCTTGCGGGGGATGTCTTTTATTCCAGGACCTCAAAAAAGAAGGTCTTTGCGGCGCCGATCGCCGAAAGATGGTTATAGGTCCGGCCATCCCTGATCACACAGATCGGAGCATGGTCTTCAAGATGGGAGCAACCGAGCATCAGCCAATTCTTGGCGATATTCCGATCGATCGCCTGCCCTTTCTTCGCCCAGAAGCGGGATTCATTGACGATGAGCGCCGCGAGGTAGCATTCCTCCACATGCATCATATCCAAATTATCCAACGTCGCCTTCTTATACAGATAGGCGTCAGCCTTGGCAATATTCTTCCCCTGCTCATCGCCGAGAAGCGTCGCGATCAGCCAGCGACCGACCTTTCTCCGAAGAAAAACGCGGACGGTCTCCGGATCGGCCTTTCGGGCATCGTTCTCGATGTCTTTAAGGCGATCCTCCAGCCTTTTCCTGTCAGCTTTCTTCATGGTCCCTCCCTTGGGAAGTACTTCTTAGAATATCGCAGATTCCTGCCGGGAAATCAATAAAAAAGAGCCTATGAGGCTCTTTTGCATTTTATAAGCTCCGCCCGGAGCGGATTCTCATCTTTCCGGCGAATGAACAGGCGAGCCCACAGATCAGGCTCCCATCCGCGCTGCGTCCAGTGGATCCAAAACCCCAAAGCGCACGGCTGGCCGTGGCCTGGATTTTTCGGATATTCTTTCCACCCTGCTCTCCAGTCAGGATCGATCACGCCGTCAAAAAGAATGTTTCCTTTCTCTCCGTACACCTTCAAATGATCACCGGAGTCGATGATCTTTAGGGCATCGTAGCCCTCTTTTCCATCCTCTTCCAGCGACCACACGATCCCTTCGGTGCCGGTTTCAAAAAACGGATCGAGAACGCCCTTGATCACCTGGGGTTCGTCTTTTTTTGGTGAAGACATTTGTGGACTCCTTTCCTAAACAGCTAAAAATAGCTTACTGCAGATCTTATAAAGAAGCAAAGGCTGCTGCCTTTTTAATTCGTTGAATATAAAAAACTGCACACGATGTGCAGTTTTATGAAAAAAGGAACGTATGCAAACCATTCCGATTCCCTAAATATAATTTAGGAGAAGCATCTCCGAAATCGCTTATCTTTATTTTTGCCTCTACACATTTCCATTTCTTCCGATACATCGCCGCCAAACGCTCCATCTGCAGCGGAGTAATAAGATCGTATTCTCTGCGATAAAGGCCGACGATATGCGAAGAATTGCCGGCCCGCAGGAAGCGGCTATCCTTTAAACAGGAATCGACTTCTTTCTTAAGCCTGGTCAGAAATCGGTCTGTGTAGCGCTGACCCAAAAGCATCACAGTGAACTCAACTCCGGAATTATCCTTTTTTAGGAACCAAAGGGAATGAGGCCAACGCATCGTCTTTTCATCGGATACAGTAAAGCGGATATTCTGACCCTTTAATGCATAGAGTCGCTCTATCTCCGCGGCAACTTCCTTCGAGATCTTGGACAACTTTCTATCGGGAATAAGAACCGTTATATGCACTAAACCGGAAACCGGCGCGTACATATCTCTGCATATCCGAGCTTGCCGCTCAAAGTCCTTCGTAAGGACCGCATCGATCTCATCCTTCAAATAAAGCGCTAAGGCCTGATCGCTTTTATTCATTGAATGCCTCTCTAATTCAAGTTGCTATATGAAAGAATACCAAGGAAAAAATATAAATTCAATAAAAAATATCCGACGTTTGTCGGATATTAATGATCAGGGACGGACGAATGCCTGCGCGGCGGCGAGGATCTCTTCCAGGTCGGCAATGGATGCCGCATGACGGATCGCCGTACGCGGAACTTTATCTCGGAGGACGCGGTTCCGCTCGAGGACATGACTTCGCTCTTCGAGCCACTCCTTTGCCTTTTCGACGCCATATCCCTCAACCAAGATCCTAGTGATCTGATGAAGATAGCGGATGCGCATCTCAACCGCAAGACGCACGGACGGCCATTTCGGCCAGTCATTTCGGGCGCAGCCGGCGCAATAAAGCATCATCTTCCGTCCGAGCCGTCTTTCCACGTACGTAGCGATGCTCGAGAGCGATTCGCGAGTGTCCATGCTATGTCCTTTTGTCAGAACGTGCTGTTTTCAGCATAGCATCATAGTTCCGTCCGCTTCAAGATATTTCCTTGAGCTCGGTGCCGGAATCCGATATAATCAAACGCATGAGCGATAAACTCCCGCAAGCATCCCTGGATGAGATCCGTCATTCGCTGGCCCATCTTTTAGCGGCGGCGGTCCTCCAAAAATACCCCGACACCAAGCTCGGCATCGGTCCGGTCATCGACAACGGCTTTTATTATGATTTCCTGTTCTCCCAGCCGGTCACGGAAGACGACCTGAAGGATCTCCAGAAGGACATGCGCAAGCTTGCCCACCGGCATTTGGACTTCACCGGCGAGAAACTGACCGCTGAGGGCGCAAAGAAAATGTTCAAGGATCAGCCGTTCAAGGTGGAGCTGATCGAAGAGTTCTCCAAGGACGGCAAAGAGCTCACCGCCTACCATACCGGCGATGTCTTCACCGATCTCTGCCGCGGCGGACACGTAACAAACACGAAACAGATCGATCCGGAGAGCTTCAAGCTTTCCCGCCTTGCCGGAGCCTACTGGCGCGGCAGCGAAAAGAACCCGATGCTCACCCGTATCTACGGACTCGCCTTCGCTTCCAAAAAAGAATTGGAGGCTTATGAGAAGATGATGGAAGAAGCAAAAAAACGCGATCATCGCAAGCTCGGCAAAGACCTCGGTCTCTTTACGATCATCGATGAGATCGGCCCGGGACTCCCCTTGTTCTATCCGAAGGGTACGATCCTCCGCCGGCTTGTTGAGAATTATATTACCGACCTCCAGGAGAAGCGCGGTTATGTGCCGATCTGGATCCCGCACATCACCAAGGGCAAGCTCTATGAGATCTCAGGCCATCTCCAAAAATACGACGCCATGTACCCGCCGATGCAGCTTCCGGATGAGGACGCCTACTACCTCAAGCCGATGAACTGCCCGCATTTCATGATGCTCTATAACACGCTCCCTCATTCCTACCGCGAACTGCCGATCCGCTACACCTCGACGACCACAAACTACCGCTATGAAAAATCCGGCGAACTGACCGGACTGACCCGCGTCCGCGCGCTGACCCAGGATGACTGCCATGTCTTCACCCGTCCGGACCAGATCGAAGCGGAGATCAACCTGATGCTTGATATGATCAATGAAGCGTACACGACCTTCGGCTTTTCCGATTTCTGGGTCCGCATCTCCACGCATGATCCGGAGAATAAAGAGAAATACATCGGCGACAAAACGATCTGGGCGGAATCCGAAGCGGCGCTTGAAAAGCTTATTAAGAACCGCGGATGGAAGCATGAGATCGGCGTCGGCGAAGCGGCGTTTTACGGCCCGAAACTGGATTTCATCCTCAAAGACGTCCTTGGCCGCGAATGGCAGCTTTCGACCATTCAGCTCGATATGAACCTCCCTAAGCGTTTTAACCTTGAATATACGGATGCCGACGGCACCAAGAAGCAGCCGGTCGTCATCCATCGGGCGATCCTCGGCTCAACCGAGCGATTCCTGGCGATCCTGATCGAACATTTCGGCGGCGCATTCCCGCTCTGGCTCGCGCCGGTCCAGGTCGCGGTCATCCCGGTATCGGAAAAGCATATCGACTACGCCCGCGAGATCGCCAAAAAGCTTCCCGGATTCCGCGTTCAGATCGCCGAAGAGAACGAAACGCTTGGCAAGAAGATCCGCGGAGCCGAGATGCAGAAGATCCCCTACGTCCTGGTTGTCGGAGACAAAGAGATCGAACAGAATGCGGTCAATGTCCGGCACTATAAAGAAGGAGTTCTCGGGACGCTCTCGCTCGATCAACTTTCCGCGAAACTTAGGGAAGAGATCGAAAAGAAGGGATAAAGAAACCCCCGCGGCATGCGGGGGTTTTAGTTTGAAGAAGGCGGAAGCTCGATCTTTTTAAAGTAAAAATAAGCCGAAACAACGTGGCAGAGTTTACGATCGTAGTTGACCACGCACCTAAACTCTTCGTCCGTACCCCTGATCTGCCATGCGCCGTCCTGAAACAGCGCAACGCCATAGCGCTTAGAATCCTGTTCATCCCACCACCGCAATGCAAAGGGGCCTTTACCGTCCGGGAGACGGTATTCCATAAGGCGTAATGACGGGTTCTGGATGCTTTTTTTGATGATCGCCATGCCGATAAGAAGCGACTCTTCCGCACATCCATAGGCGCGATCCTCAAGCACGCTCTTCTTCTTAGGGTCGAAATAAAGATCCATGATCTTCACTTCCGCCCATGCATTTAAATTTTTAAAGTCCGGAAGTTCGAAGTACCATTCAAAGTCCATAAGGACCTCAAAAATACACTACTCCTTTCAGAGTAGTGTATTTTACGATGCGAGGCAACGGGATTAGCCGAGCTTTTCGAACTTCTTTCCGACCTGCTTCTCAGCTTCTTTTACGTCATTTTCCGTGATCTCAATCCGAGGCTGCTTCTCCGCGTCTTCCTCCAGCATTCTTTGTTCAATTTCACGAGCTTTTGCGCGTTCAGCTTCAAGTTTCTGGCGCTCTAACTCCTTCTCGCGAGCCGCAACATCCGCAGCACGCTGTGCCGCAAGGATCTCTTCAGGAGTTGCGATCGGTTTTTTTGGTTGTTCAAAGTTTCCAAATTTCATAAGGATATTATACCATCTTATAGCTCTTTTTGCAAGAGGTCCTTCAGGACCGCTGGGTTCCCCCTTCCTTTCAGGGCCGCCATAGATTTCCCAACCATAAACTGGAGCGCATTCATCTTCCCCTTCTTATAATCCTCCACCGCCTTCGGGTTTTCCTTGATAACCGCCTTGATCACATCCAAAAGCTCGCCTTCGCCTGAGACCTGCCCCAAGCCTTCTTCCTTCACCAGATTCCGCGGATCAGCTCCTGACTCGAACATGCGCGCCAAAAGGTCCTTTGCGGTGCGGCTGTTGATCTCTTTCTTTGAAAGAAGGTCCATCAGGTCGGCAAAGTTCTCCTGCGTCACCTTCAGGTCCGCGAACGAAATACCGGCATTCGCCATCAATCCCTTCAGGTCCGTATTCAAATAGTTGAACAAAAGCGCCACCTGCGCCGCATCAAGCTGATGTTGGAGATCCTCTTCCCATTCCGAGATCGCTTCCTCAAAATACTCGGACTCGGCGCGATCCTCCACGAGGATGTTCGCCTGCTCAGCGGAAAGGCCGAGCTGCTCTTTAAAGCGCGTGCGTTTCGCGTCCGGCGATTCCGGTACGGCGCGCTCAAGCGCCGCAAGATCGAATGCCGACGGGTCCTGCGGAGGGATATCAGGCTCCGGAAAATAGCGGTAGTCCTGCGCCTCTTCTTTCGAGCGCTGAGACACGGTCCTCTGCTTGACGTCGTCCCAGCCGCGGGTTTCCTGTTTGATGCGCTCGCCCGCCTCTAAAAGATCGGTTTGGCGCTTGATCTCGTAATTGATCGCATCCTCGATCGCCCGGAACGAGTTCAGGTTCTTGATCTCCACCTTCGTTCCCAGCGCATCGGTCGCGCTGATCGAAATATTCGCGTCCGCACGCATCTGTCCGCGGTCGAGATCAGCCTCGGAAACACCTGCATAGCGAAGGATCAGCTGCAGCTCCTTTGCAAAGGCCACCGCTTCTTTTGCGCTATGCATATCCGGATCGGTCACCAACTCCATCAGCGGTACGCCGCCGCGGTTAAAATCAACAAGTGACGACTTTCCATCATCGGCGTGAACGAGCTTGCCCGCGTCTTCCTCAAGATGGACATGATGGATCTGAACCGTTTTCGGCGATCCAAGACGCGCTTCCACGTTAATGGTTCCGCCGAGGACCGTAGGATGCTCAAGTTGCGTGATCTGGTATCCCTTCGGAAGGTCTGGATAAAAATAGTTCTTCCGGTCAAAAGCAAAGACCTCATTGATCTTCCCTCCGAGCGCGAACCCAATGGTGATCATATGCTCAAGCGCTTTCTTGTTCGGGGTCGGCAAAGCGCCGGGATGGCCCAAGCACACCGGACAGACATTCGTGTTCGGATGCTTTTCATCCGGATCGTTCGGACAACCGCAAAACATCTTAGTTGCGGTCTTCAGCTCCGCATGGACCTCAAGACCGATGGTCGGCGCGTATTTCATGGTTATTGGGCGAACGTTAACAGATATTCTTTGATCTTTTCGGCATTGGTGTTCAGTTTATCACGATATTCAGGGAACGTGCAGATGCGCAGCACCTGATGCGAGCGGCCGTATTCCACCAGCGAAGCAAAGTGGTGCGGATAGAACTCGCTGAGCTTCACGATCTTCCCGTCTTTGCCGTAGACGTTCACATCCTCCGGCACGAACCGGTGATGCGACATCGCCGGGACGACCACGACGCTTTCGCGCGGGATCCCCGCAAGCTTCGCGATCCCGTCCTCAAAATCGGCAAGCAACTTGATGCTCGATACCTCTTCCTGCTCCAGGATCTTGTTCAGGGTCTCTTCCGGAAAACCGAAGGTGTGCAGCGCTTTTTCTTCAGAGCTCCGGTCTCCCTGCACGAATTGCGCATACTTGATCTCGATCGCCGTCTTCGGGAACTGTCCAGTCATCAGCCGGGCGTAATAGTTCTTGATCAGCGGATTCTCCGAGATCTCAAAACGGCCGAGCAAACCGAAATCGGTCAGTTTCCAGATATCCTGCACGCTCATGCCCTCTTCCACCAGCGCGAACGCCATCTTCTGGATCAGCCGCTGCAGGATCGCGGACTTCTTCCGAAGATACACATGCTTCGACATCTTGATATAAAATTCCTGGATCGCTTTCGCCTGGTCGATCACGCGCTCATCGACGACAACCTTGCCGTCCACGTAATAAATAAAACGCGAAAGATATTCTACGCCCGGCAGCTCGTTGATCGTGTAATACGCGTCGCGCGTCAGATAATCGAACTTCTCCATGCCGAGGTTCTTGTCATGGACCGCGCGGTACAGCGGATTCTTATGCTCAAAGATCTCCATGAACAGGTCGAAGTTCACGCCGCATTTCTCCACGTTCTCGCGAAGGCTCCGTGCGATCTCGATGCCCATCGCGTCATCGGCGCGCAATTTTGTTTTCTTGGATCCCGGCAACAGATCGAACAGGGGCTCCACGGTATGCGAGAACGGTCCGTGGCCGATGTCGTGATACAGCGCGAACGCATTCGCGGCGGTTGCCTCTTCCTGCGTCACCATGCCGGCATCCACCCAGCGGCGCATCAAGTTCTTCGTCCGCTGATGGGCGCCCAGGCAATGCTGCTTGCGGGTATGGGTCGCCGACGGGAACAATAAGAACGCCAGGCCGAGCTGGTATTTATAGGCAAGCGATTGAAACTGGCGGACGTCGATCATCGGCAAATATTTGCCGATATCGATCAGTCCGAGGATCGGGTCGGAAACGATCTTTTGCGAAGGGATCTTCATGTGCATAGTTCCAGTATAGAGGATTTTAGAGCGTCTTTGTAGGCTTTAAATAAAAATAAAACTGCCCCGATCTAGATCGGGGCAGTGGTCGGACTGATCAGGCTCACGGCCTGTTCCAGTACTTTTTCAATGGGAGCATTGGCATCCAACAGCACCGTTTTCGGAAAAAGATTCTTTCGGAAGATAAGCGCACGATAGTTCTTATGGATCTGGATAAGACGCTCGAGCTTCTCCTCAAAAACATCGATGACCTTCCCGGACGACTTGAGACGCGCCATAGCGATCTTTGCGTCGAGATCGAGCATGATCATCAGATCGGGCTGCCAATCCGCCGGTGTAAGACCGAACGAATTAAACGCTTTCATCTGCCATTCGACCATCTTCTCCCTGTCCACGCCGCCGGAACCTCCATAGGCAAGCGTGCTGGCAAAGTAGCGGTCCTGCAGGACCATCTTCCCCGACGCACGGGCGGGGCCGATCCGTTCGACGAGGTCGTAGACGCGGTCGGCCATGAACAGCAACTGCATATCGAGCTCGCTGATCTTTTGGCCCAGCTTCACTTGATCAAGGACATGCGCGATATACAGCCAGAAATCCTCGCCCTCGCGGCCGTAGCCCTTCTTCGTGTATTCGAGGGCCTGCTCCAGGTCATGAGCCGGGAACGGCCGGCGCTCGTACACCGAGCGGATCACCGCGCCGAACAAAAGATGGGTCGGCTCGACATTGCAGAACGCATCCGGAAATCGCTTCTCCAGAAGCTTATGGATCGTGCTCTTGCCCGATCCGGAAATACCCTCCAGAACGACGAACTTCCCCGTGGATGTGGTCATGGTCTTAGTATACTCCTCTATGCAAAGTTGCTTCCTCAAAAATACCATGCCGGAGCGGGTGCTGTCCAGAAAAAAATTCCCCCGTTTGGGGGAATTTTTTAATCAACGATCTCGATACCCATGTTCCGCGCGGTACCGGCGATGACTTTCATTGCCGCGTCCACGTCATAGGCGTTCAGGTCAACCATCTTGCGTTCAGCGATCTTGCGGAGGTCTTCTTTCGTGACCTTACCCACCTTCGTCTTCAGCGGATCACCGGATCCTTTCTCGATACCGGCCGCTTTCTTCAGCAATGCCGATGCCGGCGGGGTCTTGAGGCGGAAATCGAAGCTGCGGTCCTCATAGATCGTGATCTCTGCCGGAACCACGTCACCCATCATATCCTTGGTCGCGTCGTTGAACTTCTTGCAGAAATCCTGAATGTTCACGCCGTGCTGACCGAGGGCCGGACCGATCGGCGGAGCCGGATTCGCCTTCCCTGCTTCGATCTGCAATTTCAATATTGTTTTGATTGGTTTTGCCATATGTTTGATGAGATCGGACAGGAGAGGCGCCCGTCGTACCCGTACTTTAAATTTATAACTTCTGGATCTGTAACGAATCCAATTCTACCACCGTATCACGTCCGAAGATCGGCACCAAGACCTTCACCTTCGCGCGCTCGTTATCAACTTCGGAAACCTTCGCTTCATAATCCTTGAACGGCCCGTCGATGACCTTCACGACATCGCCCACCGTCACATCGATCTTGAACTTCTTTTCCTCGCCGGTTCCCATTCTCGCCATCAGCATATCGATCTCATCCTTGGACAGCGGGGTCGGGGTCACCGAGTCAGGACCGACGAAGCCGGTCACTCGCGGCGTATTACGCACCACGTACCAGGAATCTTCCGTCAGGACCATATCCACCAGCACATAGCCCGGATAGATCTTTTCCGCGACCGTACGGCGCTTGCCGTTCTTGATCTTGATCTTGGTCTCCTTCGGAACGAGGACATTGAAGATCTTATCGTTCATGGACAGCGAGTCCACGCGCTGCTTCAGATACCGGGTCACGGCATCTTCATAGCCGGAATACGTATGCACGGCATACCAGTGCCGCGCCTTATCCTTGATCTCAACCGCCTGCTTTTTTTCCTCTTTATGAGTAGATCCTTCTGCCATATTAGCGAAGCACGATTAATTGGAGGAGATACGTAAAGAACGCATCGAACGAGCCCAAAAGAGCCGCAACCAATAATGAAATACCGATCACGACGATCGTTAAACGGATCGTCTCTTCGCGCGTCGGCCAATTCACCCGCGTCAGCTCCTGGCGGGATTCCCCTAAAAAGGATGATAATTTCGTAAACATTGTTATATAGTATATCCACTCATCGCCCGAGTGTCAATGCGAAGCGCCGCGGCCTAAATATCGAGGTTCTTCACCGAAAGGGCGCGGGCCTGGATGAAGTTCTTGCGCGGGCCTACTTCCTGTCCCATTAAGATGTCGAACAGTTTATCCGCAGCAACGGCATCGTCAATGGTCACCTGCCGCAAGACGCGAAATTCAGGGTTCATGGTCGTTTCCCACAGCTGCTCCGGGTTCATCTCACCGAGACCTTTGTAGCGCTGGATACTGATGCCGGATTCTTTTTCCTTTGCACCCTTAGAGAGCTCACTGACCGCCCGTTCTTTTTCCGAATCGCTGAATACGTAGCGGAAATCCTTTCCTTTCTGCACTTTGAACAGCGGCGGCTGGGCGATGTAGATATTGCCGTTCGTGATCAGCTGCTGGAAGTACCGGTAAAAAAGCGTAAGCAGAAGCGTACGGATATGCGCGCCGTCCACATCGGCATCGGTCATGAGGACGATCTTGTGATACCGGAGGTTCGTGATATCGAAGGACTCCGCGATCGCGGTTCCGAGTGCAACGACAAGCGCTTTGATCTCCTTGTTCACCAGCATCTTATCAATGCGGGATTTTTCCACATTCAAGATCTTCCCTTTAAGCGGAAGGATCGCCTGCGTTCTGCGGTCACGCCCCTGTTTTGCGCTGCCGCCTGCGCTGTCACCCTCAACGATGAACAGTTCCGATTCTCCCGGGTCGCGGGAACTGCAATCGGCAAGCTTTCCCGGAAGCGTCAGCCCCTCAAGCACGCCCTTTCGGAGGATGGTCTCCTTTGCCGCCTTGGCGGCCTTACGGGCCTTCACCGCGAGCAAGCATTTCTCGATAACGCGGCGGGCATCTGCCGGATGGCGTTCCAGCCAGTCCTTCATCGCCTCATTCACGACCGACTCTACCGCGGTACGCGCCGGCGGATTCCCTAAACGAGCCTTGGTCTGTCCTTCGAACTGCGGTTCGCTCAGGCGCACCGATATGATCACCGATAATCCCTCACGCACGTCATCGCCGGTCAGGTTGTCATCCTTGCCTTTGATATACCCCTCAGCGCTCGCATAATCGTTCAGCGTACGGGTCAGCGCCGACCGGAAACCGGTCAGATGCATACCGCCGTCCGGCGTGTAAATATTGTTCGCAAAGCTCAGCTCCTGGGTCTCAATATCCTCGTTGTACACGAATGACGCCTCAACTTCGATCTCATCAAGCGATTTATGGACGTAGAACGGATCGTTCTGGATCAGTTTGTTCCCTTCCGTAATGTATTTGATGAACGAAAGCAGTCCGCCGTCAAAATAGAATCCCTGATAGAGCGCGGGAAGTTTACGATGGTCGATGATCTCGATCTTCACGCCCTTGGTCAGGAATGCCTGCTGGCGAAGATGGTCGACAATGCGCTTCAGGTCCCATTCGATCTTCGCAAAGATCTCGGCATCGGGAAGGAACGTCACGCGGGTTCCGGTCCGCGACGTCTTCACCGTCTTCTTCACTTTATATTGCGGCTTGCCGCGCTTGTATTCCTGCACCCAGACATACCCTTCGCGGGATACTTCCACCATCACCCATTCGGAAAGCGCGTTCACGACGGAAACACCGACGCCGTGAAGACCTCCGGAAACCTTGTACGAACCACCGCCGAACTTGCCGCCGGCGTGCAGCGTCGTAAGAACCGTTTCCAGCGCCGATTTCTTGGTCTGCTTATGCGTCTCAACCGGAATACCGCGGCCGTCGTCATCAACGCTGATCTTATTCCCCGGAAGCAGCTCCACGCGGATATTATGCGCATACCCGCCCATCGCTTCGTCGATGGAGTTATCCACGACCTCCCAGATCAAGTGATGCAAACCGGCCGAATCGGTCGTACCGATGTACATGCCCGGACGCTTCCGCACCGGATCAAGCCCCTCCAAAACATAAATATCCTTTGCTGAATATGAACTTCCTTTTCCCTCCGGTTCTTTTGCCATAATTTAAAAAAAGGCCGCGCCCTTACTGATTATTTTTCCTTATCAGTATACCAAAAATACCCCCTTCACGCAAACAAAAAACGCACGGGTTTATTCGTGCGTTTCTCCCTCATTTTTATCCGTATTTTGTTCCACTTTTTTGATCGCTTCATTCAGCATAACGCGGGCCTTAGCGTCACGATCGAGCTCCTGTCCGATGCCTCGCGCGACACGAAGTCCTTCAGCGATCTCTTCTTCAGCGGCGGCAAGCTTCCCCTCCAATCTCTTTTGCATTTCGGTGTTCCCCGCCTGGATCGCTTGCTGTAACGACGCCTGCAGACTCTTCTTGCGCTGAAGCCAGGCGTCGATCAGCTTAAGCGCCCGGGCGCTCAAATTCGATAGCTCCTGTCCACGATGAGGCATCTTCTCGCTTTCCGGCTCAGGATGCTTTTCGAACGGATTTTCGCTCATAGTCTCTAGCGGATCTCCGCGTCAAATTTATCCTCGATGGCAGACCGCAATTTCGCCATCTCCCGGTCGGCATCGGCGTCCGTCAACGTCCGATCATCGGCGCGGAATACGATCCGCAGCGTAATGCTCTTTTTCCCGTCGCCGAGCTTCTCGTCTTCATACCAATCAACCAGGTCCACATCTTCAACAAGAGCCGTATCCGCCGCCTGCATAAATGCGATGATCTCGCCGACGCGGGCGCTCTGATCGATCAGCAAAGAAAGATCGCGGACGATGGCGGGATATTTCGCCAGCGGCTCGTATTCACGTTCACCGTCCACTTCTTCAAGAAGCGCTTCAACATCAACCTCAAGGATCGCTCCGGCAATATCGCGCAATGAACCCAGATATCCGATCGCACGGCCGTCGATCTCGATCTGCAGCGCCTCATCAGCGCGCATAAGATCGCATCGGTGCGCAAGCGGCACTAGCGATACATCGGTCATGCCCAAGCGCCGGAAAAGCATATCGGCGACTCCCTTTAATTCCAAAACGCTGTTCGGGGCCGCGATCGCGATCCCAAGAACGGTCTCTTCCGAGACTGACGCTTCACGCTGCTGGAAAACATGGCCGATCTCAAAGACCCGCACGTCGGGAAAAAACCGCTTGTTCTCTTTCAAATTCTTGAAAAGTCCCTGCCAGAGACTGTCGCGCAGAACCGCCGTCTCCGCACTCATCGGATTCGCAAGCCGGACCGGTTTGCCGGCGGCCGCGCGGATCATCTCCGGAGCCAAGCCGCAGTCCCGTTCGGAAACCAGAGAATAGTTATAGGTTTCCGTATACCCGACGCCGGTCAAAAGATCGCGAAGCTGGTCTTTGACCGTCACTAATTCCTGTGCGGTCGCGGCTCCCAGCGCAATATGCGGAGGCTGCGCCCGCAACTGCTCATATCCGGTAAAACGGATGATCTCTTCGGCCACATCCTCGATATCCTCAAGGTCCGTCCGCAGCAGTGGCACTTCAAGTTTTTTCCCGCGGACCGTAAAACCAAGCGCGGTCAAAAGACGCACTGCAGCGGTCTTCCGGACCGGCACGCCGATGATCGCTTCGATCTTTTTGAGATCAAAAAGAATGCTTTCTTTCGTCTGTTTCTTCGGATAGACATCGATCGGCGGATGAACCTGCGCCTGGGCGACTTCCTGGAGCAGCATAAGCGCCCGCTTCATCCCCCGCGCCGCAAGCTCAGCGCTTAGCGCGTGGGAAAAGCGGATCGAAGCATCGGTGCGAAGTCCTAATTTGCGGGACGTTGCATAGATCTCCGCGCTGCGGAACGATGCGGACTCGATCAGTAAACGCGTGGTCGCGGCGGTCACTTCGCTCGCTTTGCCGCCTTTAATACCTGCGATCGCAAGCGGCGCATCGGCATCGGCGATGACCAGAACGCTTGGATCAAGCGCGAATCTCTGTCCGTCGATCGTCTCGATCGATTCTCCCTGCTTCGCATTCCGGACGACCAAGCCTCCCCGCACTTTATCCGCATCGAACGCATGGAGCGGCTGCCCCACTTCGAGCATCACGTAGTTCATCACATCCACGACGTTATTAATGGAGCGCAAACCGCATGCCTCCAGTGCGTCACGCAACCATCGCGGCGACGGACCGATATGGATCCCATCAACGTAGGCAGCCTGGTATCGGGCGCAGGAACGGGCGTTCTTCACATTCACCCGGAACACACCGCGGTCTTTATGGGCGAACCGAAGCGCGCCTGCGACCGGATCCTTATAAACACCCCCCATAATGATCGCCGCCTCCCGAGCGATCCCGGCATGCGAGCTCGCATCGGAGAACCGGTTCGGCGTGACCGAAATATCCAGCACATCGCCGCCGATATCAACGGCCTCGAACGCATGAAAATTCAAACCCTTTACGAGGTCCTGCTTCGTGTAATTTCCCGGTGCGAATTTTTTGATCAATGCAAAGCTGAATTTCATAGACATTATTTTTCTCCTTTTCTCGAGGCTCTACCAAAAATAGCGGTTACTCGATTTGAAGCAAAATCTAAAAAGTCATTTCGCGCTTTTTGCTCTTCTCGTTCGCCCTCAGAAGTCATGGCATCAACTTTTCTTCGACACGCCCTAATGGCAGCAGTGCATTCTTGAAATGCCTCCATCGTATCGGCATGCATGATCGCATTTAAAATCCGAGCCTCTTCGATATTAATAAGATCAGGCTGCATTCTTTTCAGTGCATAGGCATAGTGCATTTCGGGAGTCTCTGGATAAGGAGCTCCTTCTGCGTCTGCTTTTTTGATGATTTCTTGAAGTCTTATGATCTCCGCGCGCGCAGCCTCAATAAGCTTCGCCTCCTGTTCGGCTGCGGACGCTTTTTCCGGATGATTTTTTTCAGGATGTTCCATAATTAGAATTGCTTAATGAACCGGAGATCGCCGGAATAGAACAGGCGGATATCGGGAATATTGTATTTGATCATCGCGATGCGCTCCAAACCGAGCCCGAACGCAAAGCCCTGCAGCTCGCGCGGATTATAGCCCGCCGCCTCGAACACATGAGGATGCACCATGCCCGCGCCCATCACCTCCAGCCATCCCGATTCCTTGCACAGCGTGCAGGCTCCGCCGTCGCGCAAACGCCCCTTCCCGCCGCACTTCACGCAGGCGACGTCAACCTCAAGCCCCGGTTCTACGAACGGAAAATAGCTCGGCCGCAAACGGATCGCGATATCCTTTTTGAACAGCCGCTTAAAGAACTCGGTGATCACAAATTTGAAATTCGCGAGGCTCACATCCTTCCCTACCATCAGGCCCTCCACCTGATAGAAGTTAACCTCATGAGAGGCATCGGTCGCCTCATACCGAAACACCCGGCCGGGAACGATGATCTGGAAGGGCGGCTTATGCTGTTCCATATAGCGGATCTGGACCGGCGATGTATGCGTGCGCAGCAACAGTCGTTCCGCGCGCTTTGTTTGATGTTCTTTGCTGTTTGTTTTGAGCCAGAACGTATCCCACATGTCGCGCGCCGGATGGTCTTTCGGAATGTTCAGTGCATCGAAATTATAGTGCTCGGATTCCACTTCCGGACCTTCAACGACCGAAAAGTTCATTGCTAAAAAGATCTCGCGGATCTCGCGTTCCACCCGTGTGAGCGGATGCAAATGTCCGACCGGAATTTTTTTCCCCGGCATCGTCACGTCGATCGCTCGTTTTTTCTTTGCACCGGAAAGACGCTCGAGCGTTTCCGAGAACAACGCCTCGGCGTCACGCTTCAGCGTATTCAACGCAGGACCCATCGTCCGGCGCTCCTCTACGGACATCTGAGGAAGCTGCTTCACAAGCTTCGTAACCTCGCCGTCCTTACGCCCCAAATACCTGACCCTGAGCGCCTCCAGCGCCTGCGCATCCTTTGCGGCCGAAAGCTGCTCGGAGATCTCTTGATATAATTGCGTGATATCGGTTTTTTTCATGATACTTTATAAAATAGAAATGGCCACTTGATATGATCGGGCGGCGCCCGAATCCGGAGTGAGTATAAAATTCAGGACATACGCCCCCTGCTGCGCCCAGGCATGCGAGACGATCTTCGTCTCCCCTTTTGCGACCTCGCCGGTTCCGGTAGTTCCATCTTTCCAATCAACGGTATAGGTCATCGGTCCGCCGTTCGTGTTATCGATCGTAAAATACACTTGCACCCCCGGCTGCTGAGCGACGACGATCGGCGTTGCTCCCGACTGATCCGATCCGCCGCTTGCCGACAATGAAGTTGCGCCGATGTCGGAGGCAAGCGCATTAAGCTTAGCATCAACGGTCGTCTTTACGGCAGTGACCGCCTGGGTCTTTGCCGCCGAAACCGTGCTTTGCACGAACGCATTGACCTGGTCAGTGACGGCATTGGTAATAGCGCTCAATTGAGTACCGACCGTACTCCGCACCGAATCGTTCACTTGGGAAACCCCCTGCTGAAGGGTTATTTGCTGGGACGGTGAAAGGAACGGGGCCGTATAGGCCCAGACGCTCTTTTGGCTCAGTAAAAACCATCCTACGCCAAGTAACAATCCGACTACCGCGATCTTTCCAAGGTGCTTCGTCATAGCTGTATCCCCTTTAGTATACGAAATAAACAGCTCTGCTTCAATTTAAAGCTTAAGCGTTACGCTTACCGGACAATGATCGGACCCCGTGATATTCGCATGGATATCCGCCGCGATGATCTTCTTTTTTAACTTTTCCGAAGCGAGAAAATAATCAATGCGCCATCCGACATTCCTCGCGCGGGCGTTCGCCCAATGCGACCACCAGGTATAATGGCCGTTCCCCTTATGGAACAGGCGGAAGGTATCCAAAAAACCGGCATCCAAGAACCGCTGGAACCCTTGCCGCTCTTCGGCAGTGTATCCGTGCTCCCCTTCGTTCTCTTTCGGGTTCGCAAGATCATCCGGCCCATACGCCACATTCAGATCACCGCAAAAAAGCACCGGCTTCTTCTTTTCCAATTGCTTGCAGTACATAAGGAACGCCGGATCCCACCGTTTCTCCCGGAGCGGCAACCGGCTCAAGTCGCCCTTCGCATTCGGCGTATAGACCGTCACCAGGAAAAGATCCTTGAATTCAGCCGTCAGCACTCTTCCTTCTTTCGTCGAATCGCCGTACTGATCATTGGCAAGCTTATATTTTTTTATGATCGCGGCAGGCAGACCGTTCATAATGCTCAGTGGTTTGATCTTCGTAAAGATCGCAACGCCTGAATACCCCTTCCGGTCGGCCGAGTTCCAATACTCCTCATACTCCGGCAGATCGACCTCGGACTGGTGCTGCATCGCCTTCGTTTCCTGGAGGCACACGATATCCGGCTTTTCCTTTTTGATAAAAGAATCGAAAAGCCCCTTGTTATGCACGGCACGGAGCCCGTTCACATTCCACGAATATATTTTGAGATTCATAGATACATCGTATCACAAAAACACCCGCTATCCGGATGTTTTTGTTTTGTGCCTGTGGCAGGGAATCTCACTCGCGCTCGCTGGATCTCACTGACAAGACGCTCGCGCTCTTTGGAACCTGCCTGCCGGCAGGCAGGCCCGGCGGTTCCAACGCCCCGCAAAATGCGGGGCTGCCTCCGCTCCGGAGAAACTTCCGTTTCCCCGACCCCCTTCCCGTTCGATCCCAAACACAAAAATAAATACCCCGCTCTGCGGGATATTTATTTTTGTGCCTGTGGCAGGGATCGAACCTGCGACCTCGGCCTTATGAAGACCTCGCTCTACCACTGAGCTACACAGGCGTATTCATTTTTGTTGCGGGGGTGGGAGTCGAACCCACTACCTCAAGGTTATGAGCCTTGCGAGCAACCGGTACTCTTCCCCGCGTGTCCATAATAGTATAAAAACATTGCCGGCGCAAGGAATATTGACGCGAAGGTAAAAGATAACCTATGCTCAGATCAGCATCTTTTCAAGCGGAGAGCTCATGGGGCACCTTTACATTGCCGTATACGATACGCTCGATCCGGTAACTGGAGAAAAAAAGTACTATCAGAATGCAGAGATCCTCGCGATGGACGATGACGAGGCCGAAAGGCTCGCCCTCGAGAAGATCGATATTTTTCTCAAGATCGAATCGGTCCTCCCCGGAAATCGGCTCATGTCGCCTCTACCGATCTTTCTCAGAAGCATGAAAGACCAAGAAACTCGGCGCTTCATCTATCATCAATATGAACGGATATACGATCGATAAATAAACAATGCCCCGCATAGGGCATTTTTCTTTTCTCATTGCGCGGTGAATGGGATTTCTCCTCGCCCGTCGCTCGCAGCGCACCACGTGCAGGCTCGCTCCTCCTTCAGAGCCGGGGTTTCCAAAAACATAAAGCAGTTTATGTTTTTGGAATACCCTTCAAATCCCTCACATTCATGAATTATAAAAGCAGAGCTTTAGCTCTGCTTTTATAATTGCGCGGTGAATGGGATTTGAACCCACGATCTCCTCCGTGACAGGGAGGCGCTTTAGGCCGCTAAGCTACCACCGCTTCTATTTCCGTTTTACTATATCAGACTCTTTGGAAAAAACAAATCCCTCGCAGTGCGAGGGATATCGGGTCAATTCGGGTCGTAGAGACGCTTATTGGTACGCTCTCTTTCCAATGCCCAGTCTTCTCCGCAATAATGTTTGTTCCATGCAAACCGGAGAACATCTCCGCGCTCGTGGAAAAGCGATATCACTAGAACTACCTGCGTCACATCATACAACGACATCTCTTTTACAAAGTCCAGAGCTTCATCAAGCGCATCCTGTCCAGGTGATACCTTTATTCGTTCATTCTCAAGATGAGCAGCGATCTTCTCGCACGCATCGATCATTTCTTCCTCACCGCGCGTCATCCGGCGGCGCGCTTGCCATGCCCGGTATTCATTCTCTGAACCCCTTTTTACGCGCATGAAACCTCCTTACAAAAACTATGTTCAGTCTATAAAAAAACCCGCGCCATCTCAAGCGCGGGTTATTCCTCGTCGGGAGAAAGCAGGTTCAATTCCTTGAACGACTGCTCGTACACCCCGATCGCTTCCCGCGCTTCCGCCTCAGAAAGCTCGTAAGAAAGATCGCTCTGGACCTTCACGGCGATCGCATGAGCTCTCCGGACATCTTCGATATTCTTCAGTTGAGCATCGGTGAGATCGGCGAGGACGTCCTTCATCGAACCGATATAGCCCGACATCTTCAAGATCTCATGCAGAATGCGGTCGGCGACCAGGATCGCCTTCTTCCATTCGTTCTGGTCCTGCGCTCGCATGCGCTTCTGGATCTCCTTCCATGCGATCAGCGACCGGCGGCGCGAAACATGGTCCTTACCCAGCGTATCAAGGAATTGCTCGGTTTTCAGGTTCATATACTGCGTGTCATGCGAGATAGAAATGATCCCCCAAAGGAACAGCGCGGAAAGCAGGACGGCGACGACCTCGAGCCACCACAGATTCTCCGAGAACCACGGCGCAAAATAAGCCCTGATCCCCTCCAGGAACACGACCGGCTGGACGAACGGTTCAAGGATACCGCTGAAATAGGTCAGAATGACCAGCGCAAGACCGCCGAACACGATCAGCTCCAATGCCGAGTTATTACTTCCTCCTCCGCCGGGTTTTGGTTTTCTGTCAGCCATGTCTTTAGTTTACAACTTTTCGTAGTACTGTCCGAGCCCAAGGATATCCGCTTCGCCCCAATGCTTTCCGATGAGCTGGAATCCGACCGGAAGCGTCTTGCCGTCCACCGACAGTCCCCCTTTGACCGGAATGGAGATCGCCGGAAGTCCGGCAAGGTTCACCGGGATCGTGAAGATATCGGAAAGATACATGGACAGCGGATCGCTCATTTTTTCACCGATCTTGAACGCGGGAGTCGGCGTGACCGGTGTCAGGATCACATCCACCTCTTTATACGCATTCGCAAAATCCTGTGCGATCAGCCGACGCACCTTCTGGGCTTTCGCATAATACGCGTCGTAATATCCCGAAGAAAGCACGAACGTCCCGAGCAGAATACGGCGTTTCGATTCCGTACCAAACCCCGCTTCGCGGTCTTTCCGATACAGATCACTCAGTGATGCGGCGTGCTCGCGGGAGCCGTAACGGATCCCTTCGAAGCGTTCCAGGTTCGAACTGACCTCCGCCGGCATGACGATGTAATAACAGGACAATGCATATTTCGTATGCGGAAGACTGATGCGCTTTATCTCGACGCCGAGGCTTTTTATCGAAGCGATCGCTTCTTCCACTTTCTGCGCGATCTCCGGTGCAAGACCTTCGATGAAATATTCATCGGGAATGCCGACGCGAAGCGACCGGACCCGCTCAAGGGTTGGATGTAAAAGCGCGTCCGCGATATCGTCGTTCGCCCGCGGCGACGAGGTCGCATCCATCGGATCATGACCCCGCAGCGCCTGATACATGATCGCCGCATCCTCAACGGTCTTCGTGAACGGACCGATCTGGTCCAGGCTGGATGCCATCGCCATCAATCCGAAGCGCGATACGGATCCGTACGTCGGCTTCAATCCCACCGCACCGCAAAATGCCGCCGGTTGGCGGATCGATCCGCCGGTGTCGGAGCCAAGCGCAGCGACCGCCATATGTGCCGCGACCGCGGCTGCAGACCCTCCTGAAGAACCGCCGGGGACCCGGGTGGGGTCATGGGGATTCCTGGTCAGCTGGAACGCCGAGCTTTCAGTGGACGATCCCATCGCAAACTCATCCATATTCGTCCTGCCAAGAAATACCGATCCGGCTTTTTTAAGCTTTGCGATCACCGTCGCATCATACGCGGCGGTATAGTTCTCCAGGATCTTCGACGCCGCCGAAGCGCGCTCGCCTTCGATCAAGATATTATCCTTGATCGCAAGCGGAATTCCCGCCAGCATCCCCGCCGGCGTATCCTGCGCGATCGCAATGTCAGCGGCTTCCGCCTGGCGGACCGCCAGATCCTTATGCAAAGAAAGATACGCCCCCACTTCCGGATCGCGCTTTTCGATCCATGCAAAGAATGCCTGGGTCATTTCCAGCGATGAATACTCCTTGGCAAGGAGCCCGTCATGCATTTTTTTGATCGTCAGATCGTGGAGCGGATGCATATTAGAGGATCGGAGGAACCTTTAAATACCCGTCGTGCTTTTCGGGAAAAGCAGCCGGACCTTTTCCGACCTGCTCAGGAAGGACCGACGCATCATCGCGAAGAGCGTTCCGGACATCGGTTCCGCCGGTCATCGGCGCCACCGTTTCAGTATCAAGAACCTGAAGCTCTTTGAAATATTCGAGGACCTCATCCAGGTCATGCTGGAGCTTCGCCTCTTCGCCCTCCTTCAGCTCGATCCGCGCAAGATCGGCGAGATGCTCCAGTTCTTTTTTCGTAAGCATATGTATAGGATACAGGGTTACGCAAGCATTTTCAAAAATTCCTTCTCATCAAGCACCGTCACCCCAAGTTTCTTGGCCTTGTCCAATTTAGATCCCGGCTCGGCTCCGGCAACGACAAATGAGGTCTTTCTTGAGACCGATTCGTTGGCATCACCGCCCAATGCCCTGATCTTCTCCTTTGCCGCGTCCCGTGAGAGCGCTTCAAGTGTTCCGGTCAGCACGAACGACTTCCCGGCGAGCGGACGGGGACCTTGCGCACGGGCGGCAACGATCATGATCCCGTTCTCGTCCATTTTTTTCAAAAGCGTTTGATGGCGCGGATCGCGGAACCAGTCATAAATGCTTTTCGCCACAACCGGGCCGATATCGGGGATGTTCTGCAGATCCTCCAAAGAGATCGCTTCCATCTGTTTCTGAACATCAGCAACGCGCATCTTCACGCCCCGCGCATGCAGCTGGAATGCAAGCGTCCGCGCCGTCTCTTCGCCGGCATGCACAATCCCCAAGCTGTATAAAAATCGCGCGAGCGGAACGGTCTTCTTCTCGGCGATCTCGGCGATCAGGTTCTGCGCCGACTTTTCTCCGAAATGCTCCAAAACCGCCACGTCCCCTTTTTGCAGCGTAAAGATATCCGCCGCATCAGCGATCAATCCTTCGTCCAGGAACCGATCAATGATCTTCGGACCCAGGCCTTCAATATTGAATGCGCCGCGGGATACGAAATGATACAACTCTTCCCGGTGCCGCGCACCGCAGTTCTTGTTGCTACACCGATACGCCACGCCCTGCCTGCCGGTAGGCATGGCGTCGCGCACAACCAGCGATCCGTCCACCGGACATTTCTTCGGCATCGCAAATTCCTTCGTTCCCCGCGGACGGAGCTCGGTCATCACCTTTGAGATCTTCGGAATGACATCACCCGCCCGGCTCACAATAACCGTATCGCCGATCCGCACGCCAAGCCGCGCGATCTCGTCCGCATTATGCAGCGTCGCATGCGTGATCGTCACGCCGCCGACATTCACCGCCTTCAAAACCGCCACCGGCGTCAGAACACCCGTCCGGCCCACCTGCACCTGAATATCCTCCACCACCGTCGTTGCCTCCCGCGCGGCGAACTTATACGCGATCGCCGCCCGCGGCGCCTTCCCGATGATCCCGGCATCGTCATACAGTGCATTGTTGTTCAGGATCACCACGATCCCGTCGATCTCATACGGCAGCCGATCCCGGTGCTTCGCCCAGTAGTCGCGGAACGCAAAAACCTCCCCCAGATCGGCGGCGGGCTTATTGTGCGGATTGGTCTTAAATCCAAGCTCATGGAGCTTCACGTGCTCTTCCTCGTGCATCGCCTGCCCAAGATCGGACACGATATCATATTGAAATGAATCGAGTTTCCGGCTCGCGGTCACTTTCGGGTCCAGCTGGCGGATCGAACCGGCCGCAACGTTCCGCGGATTCGCATACGGCTTTGCGCCTTTCCGCTCCTGCTCTTTATTGATCCGATCGAACTCCTTTTTGGTCAGAAAAACCTCGCCGCGGACAACAAGAGACTTCGGGATCTCAACCTTTGACAGGTGACCTTTGACTAAGGAAAGCGGGATCGCTTCAACGGTCTTCAAGTTTTGCGTAACATCTTCCCCGACCACGCCGTCGCCGCGCGTTGCCGCCTGGACCAATATGCCGTCCTCATAGCGAAGCTCGATCGCCAAGCCGTCGATCTTCAATTCACAATAAAACGTATCCTTTGTTTTTTTGAGCGGCCGGCCAAGATAGTTTTCCAAACGCTCCAGCCAGGCGCGCATATCCTCTTCCGAAAATGCATCATTGAACGAGATCATCGGCGTCGGATGCGTCACCTTGGCGAATTCCTTCAGCGGCTCGCCGCCGACCCGCTGCGTCGGCGAATCCGGCGTGATCAAGTCCGGGAACTGCTGCTCAAGATCAAAAAGCTCCTTCTTCAAGGAGTCGAGCGCGGCATCGGAGATCAGCGACCGGTCATGCACGTGGTACTCGTACCGGTAATGCTCGATGCTTTTTTTGAGCTTATTGATCCGTTGTTGTGCTTCTTTTTTTTCAATTATCATATACGATCAAAAGGGGGAAAAGACGCCGCTTCCCTTTATTATTGTTCCCGAGGGAGGAGTAACGCACGATTGTGGGCATGCCGTATCGCCGGCCGCGCAAATTAAAGGATGACTTTGACCAGGAGGGCACGATCCAGGAGCTAGCCCGCTTGAGCCGCTACCCGTATTCGTTGAACCTAGGGGGGGGTAGTTGTTGCCGGAACCTGGCGGCTGAAGGTCAGATCGAACGCACGGGCTGAATTATTGGAAAGTCCCTTCGATTGAATATCAACGGTCTGTGTCGTGCTCGCGGTCGACGACGTGCACGTCGTCGTAAACGTCGCATTGTTCGTCAATGCCGGCGCAGGACACGCACCGCCGGCTGGACAATCCTGGCATACCTCACCGTCTACTTTAAAGAACTTATACAGCCGCCACTCGATCCCCGCATCCGCCGCAAAAACAGCCTTGGTCGAATTAACCGTATCCGTCGTCTGCCGCACCTGGTTCAGCATCAAATAGCCGGCGATCGCGGTTGCGCCAAGAAGCGTTCCTGAGAGCGCCAAAACCGTGATCAGCATCACTTGTCCTGAGCGCTTCGGTTGTTCCTCAACATAAACCCGCCGAAGGACTTGTCCTGATCGAGGACGAAAAATGTTCATAGTCTTATTATACGGCAATTTTGACCAATAAAAAACCGCCCCGATCAGACCTTGGGGCGGTTTCTAAAATCTTTCTCCTATGCGCCCCTAACTATCCACACAGAAAGAGCGCCCATTACAATAAGTGACCAAATAGTGAGGATCCATCCTTCCTTCCTATGCTCAGGCTCGGCAAGAAGCGCAAGGCCAAAAATGATCCCACTAAAACCGCCGATGGTCGCAACTAAAAGACCAACCCAGAACCATTTATGAAACAGCGTGAACTTATCCATAATTTTTTATTTTTTAACTAAGACAATAATATTTTACTGCGGCTTCACTTCCTGAATACTCGGCGTGAATAAACTCACGGTCTGCGGGATAGATATCGTACCATCTACGTTCGTACACGAAAGTGTATAAGTCGTCGTTGCCGTCGGCGTGATCGTGACCGAGCCGTTCGTCGCATTCACCGTCTGTGTATTCCCCTGAGAATCCGTAAGTTTGCAGCTCCCCGTATCCACGACCGGATCATTATACAAGCATGTCCATTGAAGGGTTGTTGATCCGTGAGTGACCACGCTTGAACTTGCAGAACCGAATCCGCATTGCGGAAGACATTTCGTATACTCGCTCACCGGCGCGGTATCAGAGGTTGCATATCCAGACTCCGAAGGATATGGAATGCGGATCTTATACGAGTACGTGGTGTGCGGCGTAAGCCCGGTATCAGTAAAACTTGTATCAGCTGAAGTTAGCTTGAGAACAATGACATTATCCCGCAATACCGCATAATTATGCCCATTTGGATTAATGCCGCTAAAACTTAATGAGGTACACGTTGGAGATGCCGACGAAGAAGAAAACGTTGAAGTTGAGCTTGGCGAAGACGAACTCGGAGCGCCGCCAGAAGGAGAGTTGCAACTACTACCGGAGAAACCCGTATTGCTACCCGTCGGATTGTTAAGATAACAATTATAACTTGTTTTAAATGGATTTAAGCCACCGCCGCAGGGGCCAATCTTAGGATTACAGATTCCCGAAGTCATAATAGTAACCGTGGTCTGAATCGTGTAAGTAACTGCAACAGCAATAGTATTTTTAACAAAATTAACAAGCGCATTAAGATTGCCTGAACCTATTGCTTTGAGTACCTGCGCTGCATGCGCCGGAGGAACCTGCACCGAAAGAAGGAGCAGGGTGACCATTAAAAAAACTGAGAGAGATTTTGTGAACATAAAAATACAAAATCCTTAAGGGGTACTATTACAAAATGCTGCTGCACCCCGTGAAATGCGGCTCATCATTCGCCGTCGCTGCACAACGATCAGCCGTCTGGCGTAAGTTGCTGCTATCGGTCAGCGCAGCCTTTACCGCAACCACTGTCCGCTGCACCAACATCGCTGCCGTCATAATCAAAAAACCGATCAATACCGCTAGACCTGTATTTTTAATTGCTTGTTCGTTCGTTTTCATAATGTATTTATATAAAAATGACCTTTCCTCCAGTATACCATATCCTCTTTTATATGCTATAAGGAACGCCTCTTAATAAGTTCAGCAATGTGCGCAAGATCCAAATCAATACCAACTGAATCTTCCCGGCGCGGATGTGCAATTGACCGGATCTTCTTATAAAACTTCTTACCCTCAGGAGATAGTTTCTGCCACCCTCGAAGATCGGCGGCGGCACAAACCACCATGACAAGACGCGCGAGGAGTGCCCGATTAAGATCTACGAGGTCGTACGCTGCTTCAGCCGCCAGCGTCCCAAAGCTCACGATATCCTGATTCCCCGACTCGAATGGGCGGGACAAAACCGAATGCGGGAATGATCGTTGGACCGATTCGGCAAAATACGATCCTGCGGAAATTCCCACTCCTTTCAATCCACTGTTCAACCCGGGGTCAATACCCGCAAGACTTGGCGGAAGAATGTGATTCTTATCGCTGTCCAACAACCGGTCGATCATGGTCTGTTCCATATTGGCAAGATGCGCCAGGAGGATCTTCGCAAAATCCATCCCGAGACCGATATAAAATCCGGAAAAGTTCCCGCCATGCAGTATTTTTTTTCCATCACCATCGATCAATGGGTTATCATTCGCCGAATTCAACTCCCGCGTCACCCACAGACGCAAAAGCGAAAGGAGCTCACGATGCGGACCCAGGAATTGCGGGAGGCAGCGGATCGAATACGGATCCTGTACTTCGCCATGGATATTCTCCGTGGATTGTGCGAGCTTGCTTCCTTTTACCTGCTTTCGTAATTCCCGCGCAGCCTCCGTAGCCCCGGGATGATTTTTAAGCTCGTGAAGAAGTTCATCGAACGGATCGGTGATCCCGCCAAGCACTTCGGTGTACATCGCCGCAGCCTTTGTAAAAACCGTAAGGAGGTATTCCATATCAGAGACCACAAAAGCCGCGACTGTCGTCATAACCGAGGTATTATTCACAACTGCCAAGGCTTCTTTCGGCATAAATTCGAGCGAGGAAGCGCCGATCATTCGAAGCGCCGATTTTGCAGAAATGGCTTTTCCGTTATGGCGAACTTTCCCCTCGCCCATCAACGCTAACGCAAGACCAGAAGAAAGAACCAGGTCGCCGCTCGCGCCCAGCGAACCATAACGTGGAACGAACGGAAGCATATCTTTTGCGAGCAACCTCTCGATCACATGAATGATCTCGGGGCGAACACCCGAATACCCCTTCGCGAAACAATTTAGGCGCGCCACCATAAATCCGCGACTGATCTCATCATTGAGAAACGGCGCACTGCCTGCCGCAAGCGAATAAACAAGCTTTTTCTGATGCCGAGCAAGATCTTTCAAAGGGATCGTAAAACGAACATTGCTACCGAAGCCCGTATTCGTACCATAGATCGTCTTACCTGTTCTCAAAGAATGATCCAAAAAATGCCTGCCGCGCTTGCTCTTTTTTATCCCCCTTAAAGAAACGATAGCCGGGCCGCTATTTCTCGCGGCATGAACAAACGCCTTGATCGAAAGAGATCGTCCGTCCAATACTATTTTCTTGCCCTTCTTTTCTTTCATAAAAAATAAATATCACCCCTAACAATGATCAAATATAGTATACTATAAATATGTTTACCTTTGCGAAAATAGCCACTATCGGAGCGTGGATTGCGATCTGGGCTAGCTCATGGACGAGCAAAAAGACCCATGCAGCAATGCCGGAACCCATGTATGCCGAAAATCCAACCCGCATCTCTCCGTGGGGAGTTATGATCTTTTTTATATTTCTCTATGCAGTCCTTTGGATCCCTTTTCCAATCGAGGCTATTTTCCCCGTTCAATGGATCCTCGTCTCTATTTTCTTTGGCTACATCCTCTTAGCCATTGGAACACTTCTAGGCGCGTGGGCGACGTGGACTCTGGGAAAACTTGTAACATTCTCAGGCGCGATCCCGACGAACTATTCGCTCATTGAGTCGGGGCCTTATGCCTATGTTCGTCACCCTATTCAGCTTGCTGAAATTTTGATCTGGCTCGGATCATCACTGATCTTCGTCAGCGTCCTTGGCATCCTCATGGGCGCCATCCTTCTGCCCTTGATCAAGAAACAGATCCGACTTGAGGAAAAGAAATTACTCGAGATCAATGGCGAGCTCTATCAAGTTTATACCCGCCGGGTCGGAAGCCTTTTTCTAAAACTGTGGTAAAGGAATATCACAAGAAGCAAGAACCCGATCAGCCACTCGCCGACATAATCGTAAATGGCAACCGCACGCTGAGTAGGAACCGACAATTGATCGGATAAGATCCCATTTTTCTCGAACTCCATCCCCGCAAGAATAGATCCGTCGGGGGCGATGATGGCAGAGGGCCCCTTACGATCTGATCGCACAACGAACACATTGTTTTCAGCTGCGCGAAACTGCGCAAGAACCACATTGCGCTCACCCATCGTTGCATCACGGAACTCGGCATCCGAACCGATCGCAAAGATCACATCGGCCCGAGAACCGTCCTGGCGCGCCAAAGGAGCATTATTCAACTCAGAACAGATCAGATCTCCGATCGTTATTCCATGAGACGTAACCAGCTGATCCTGAGGGCCCGGCACATAATCAAAGAAGGTCGTATAATATCCCCGCCGGGCAATGAACTCCGGCGTGAAATCAAGGAACGGGAAAAGGTCTCTTTTTGCATAGGCGGACGAAAGGCCTGAGTGGTCCCAGAATTCTATCTCAGCCATGATCCCCTTCCCGGAACGAAGCGTGCTGGTCCACGTAACAAAGGTGGTTCCCGCAGGAACAAATGAGTGGATCCATGATCCAAACTGATCAAGAGTACCGCTCAAAAAATCTTTTCCCTGCTGTGAGCTCGACCCATCGGTTAAAACACCTCCGACCGGATTAAAAGGATAGATCAGAAAATCAGGCCCCTGGAACACAGCCGCGCGCAAAAGCGACTCAGTCCGCGCCGGGAAAGAAAAGGTTCCGTCAGGAGCGATCGAGCCAAAAGGATCGCTCTCACCATTAAGCTGGGCGGTTGAAATAGTGATCTGCTTTGTCGGAGCATGAACACTCTGAAGATACACCATATTTCCTGCGAATACCGCGCAAATAATCACCGTAATGCCAATGAGTATGAAAGCGTCTTTTTTAACCCAAGAGCGGTACACAATCGCATAGGCAAAAACCGCATTGATCAGAACAAGGATAAACGAAACTAAAAGAACGCCGCCGATACCGGCAAAGGCCATAAAGAACGGAAGTGCATGCATCGTATACCCAAGCATTCCGTAGTCAAAATAAACAAGAAGCCATTGGCGGACCATCTCGGTCGCGGTCCACATCGCGGCGAAAAGAAAGATATCGCCCAAAGGCGTTCGTGATAGCCTCCGGAAGATCCAGGAACCTAACGCGCCGAGGCATAATGAAAAAAGAGCGATTGGGATCCAAAGAAGCTGCATTGCGATCGTTACGATCTCCGCAAAGGCATACCAATGGAATTGCATAACCACGGCGAAGGCGATCCCTAACGAAAAACAAAGTCCGAGGAGAGCCCCTGCAAAAACAGCCTGCCGAAGAGAAAATCGTCTCTTGTCATACAGGATCACTGCATAGGGAACAAGCGCAATAAACGAAAGCCACCACCAATCAAGCGGATAAAATGATGCATACAGAAGCCCTGCCGACAATAAAGACAAAAGATACACCATTATTCGCTAAAATAAGAATTATCGATCACTCAGCTTATTTTCTAAATATGCCCTGATCTCCTTTTCAATGGACTGCGAGTCGCTATAAAAAATAAGGTCTGTTTTCTGAAATCGTTTGAGTCCCTTCAAACGATCAACGACTTCCTGCGAAGAAGTTAGGAACGCACTGAGGGTATATGTAAGCATCCATTGTTTTTCAAAATAAGCCAGATGTTCAAGGTCTTCGACGATCGCGATCGTCGGCCTTCCCAAGCCGAATGCATAACCACATTCCCATGAACTGTCAGTCCCCGCCGGACCTCCGTTCTTATCCGGAACATACTCCTTCATAAAGGCAAGGACGGCATCGCAATTTTTTATTCTATCGACATCATAAAACGCGACCCCGGGCGCGATCTTCGTATGATCATCGGGGACGCCAAGCGTTCCGGGCTCAAAAAGATCAAGCGTTCGATTAAAAAAGGCTGAATAGCGCTCGGTAAATTCTTTACGCCACAACTTAATAGATCCTGCAAGATATAAGCTTATTTTTTTATTTTCCTCCATAATAATTTATAGTTAGATTCCCAAACTTAAGATCAATCCTACAATAAATCCAAATATATAAGTGATATAGATCATCCATTGGAATATTTCAACGCCCCTTTCCTCTAAGTGCCCCTCATGCATGTTCCACAGTATAAAGACCGGGAATATGGATCCCAATAAAGCTATAAAATAGAATCCGCCGAAAACTAAGAGAAGCAGGAAAAATATATAAAAGGTCAAACTCAAAGCCAGCCCTTTTTGCTCCGATCCTAATCGGACTATCGAGTTTTGAATCCCGGCAGCCGCATCGTAAGACATATCAAGGGCAGCCCCTAAACAGTGTCCTCCTGCCATAAAAAGAATTCCAAGAAAAATAAGATAGGCGCCGGGCATCTTATTGATAGCTGCCGCATATCCGATCATGCTAATAAGCATGTAATGACCGACGCCTCCGAAAAGGATATCGGTAACTGGATACTGCTTAAACCTAAAAGGAGGGATATTATAGGCGCCAACAACTAAGATCCATACCACAACTAATAAAGCAGTAAGATTTGAAATAAACGGGAAAAGAAGAAACGCTGGAAGCAAGCTGACCGCAGCTACCGCTGAAACGCTTCGCCTTTCTTCCAGAGCGATAGTCGGCTCAAGAGCTTGCTTTCGCGGATTCCGGCGATCAGTTTCATAATCAAAAATATCATTAAGTCCATTTAAAAAAATATTCGCCGGGACCGTAAACCATAAAAATAGAAGGAGGTACGGCAGTTCTCCAAATGATGCGCCCTTATTTGCTAAAATGCCTCCCAATAAAAAAAATCCCGAGCTCCAAACCCAAAAATGAGGGAATCGCGAGATGCGTATGATCCGAGAAAGATCAAGGGATTGCTTTGCGGAAGATCGCATATGCTTATATTACTGCACAAGCAGCAGTGACGCAATGAAGCCGATAACGTAATGTAGATAAATGAAATAACGGTACCACCTAACCTGATCCGTATATTTTTTTCGGAGCATAAAATGAATAAGGAAAAAAAGCGCATATGCCATACCCAAAACCATTAAAAGGGGCTGATTCGCTAGAATAAGGACCCCGGAGAAAATAAAGGAAAGAATGATGCATACGAGCAAATTACGCCCCTCAGAGCCTATAAAAACAGCTGAGGTTATAAGTCCTGCGTCTTTATCGGATCGTATATCGGCGATGGATGTATACATATGCATGGCGATCGCAAAAACAAATAAAGCGAGGAGTATCAAAAAGGGCGGGGCCTTATCCATAGTCGCCATATAACCCATCACGCCCCATAGTGGAAAGTTAACAGCGAAGAAGAGATCCCAGAATGGCCGGCCCTTAAAACGCAAAGGGGGCATATTATACATGACCACAATAAGCAGCCATAGCAAAAACAATGCTTTTATTGCATTTGAAAACTGAGAAATGATCCAAAACGCCGGAACCAATGCGAAAGCCGCAAGGGTCAATAAGCTTTTCCGTTCTCCGAACGATGCGCGATGTTCGAATTCATCCTTTTTAGGATTATGAAGATCCGTTTCAAGATCATAAGCATCATTGAATGCATAGAGAAACAAATTCGCTGGGAGGGTCAGCCAAAGCGTAAGCCAAATAAGATCAGGTGAAAATACATGTATTATATTACCGGTACCCACCTGTACACCTAAAGCAAAAGAGCCGACCGTATAGATCCAGATCCTCGGCCTGGAAATAAACAGGATCTTTTTAAGAAATTCCATACCCGGACTAATCAATATGATTGATCAAATGCCTTGTTTTCTCGGTTTTTGTTGAAAGTGCATCAACAAACTTCACCTGCGGCTTCAAGATCATCCCTTTCATCACCGCATCTCCAAGCGTTACATAAGACGTCAAATGCCATGTATGCATTAACGTATCGATCACCGATGCGCCAAGCTCATTATTACTAGGGACAGCGAGCTCAACAATCATTTCAGTCTCCACACCGCCGCTCTGTAATTTCTGATAAAAATGAACCTGGTAGCGATCACCTATCGTATCAGCAAACGAAACCATGATCCGCTCGAGGTCGGTTAGTTTAAATTCCATACCCGCGATCCTGACCACGTCCGCATTGACCCTTCCCTTCCACTGTAGAGTAGGCTTTCCGCAAGAGCACTGCGCATCGGCATACGCGAACATATCTCCGGTCCGATAGCGGATCAACGGCATCGCCGCATTTCCAGCATAGGTAATAACCAGCTCGCCGGTATCCAAAAGCTCAGTCGCTAAAAGCGCCGGATGCGGATGGAACAATTCAAGATCCTTCTCAATGAGCTCTTTGCACGGAAACAAGATATACTGTCCGATCTCGGAAGAAGCGTACAAATTAACAATCTTCGCGGCAGGATAGAGCTTCTGAAGCTGTTCCCTTCGTGCGGCGGATAGCGTTTCACCGCAAAGACCGACTAAATGAAGCTTTCCGGGATCATAGTACTTCTGCACATACGGATGAAGCATAAATGCCAGTGTCGGGGTTGCAAAAAGCGCATCAGCCTCACACCGCTGGGCGATCACCGCACTGTTCGGCAAATTATAGATATCCCCGAAAATAGGGTAAGACCCCGTCCCCGCCTCGTCGCACTGCTGAGCAAGTGTATGGCTAAAATGCTTATTGATCGGGGGGAATAAAAAGAATAATCGCTGGACCCCAAGCCCAAGCGTCGGATCAAACTGATAATTCGGGATTTTCGCATAATACGTGATCAGCGGCATCTGACTCGTCGTCCCCGAGGAATACGCCGCAAAATAGATCTCTTCACGGGGAATGTAAAGCCGCTGCAGCGGATCAGTTGCCTGAAGCTCAGAACGCTCAAGAAAAGGAAGTTTTAAAAAAATTGAGGGATCAACAAGGAGGTCAGGAGTTAGTCCTGCTTGTTCGTATTTTTTACGATAAAAAATTGCATGCGGGCTATCCCACACCATTTTCAAAACTTCCTTTATTTTCGGAAAAGAGATCTTATCCATAAACCCTGTATCCATAGCATAACGCAAAACGGAAGCGGAGAAAATAAAAAAGGCCCCTATGACTGTGTGTACACAATCATAGGGGCTGTAATGCCTTACCAGTACCAGGACAGACTAGCCTTCGTCACGCCGCCGTCCGAATTCAGCTGACCGGCCGCGGAATTCACGCCTTTCGTTGAAAGATTGGCGAGAACTCCTTCGGTCGCGACGTCGAACGAAGCGACGACCGCCGAACGATACTTCGTCCCGTCCGCCGACTTCCAGCCGTGAAGCAGGACATCCACGCCGGCATCGAAACCGGCGTACGAAGACAGGATCCCCTGATTGTACTTTCCGGAATCCAGCTTCGACATCGGTCCGACCGCCACGGTCATGAACGTATGGAGACCGACCGGCCACCGATGCGGATCATCGAACGGATTCGTCACGAATCCGACGCGGCCGCCGACGCCCGTGAAGTTCAGCTGCTTCTGCGAAGTGGTCACCGTGCGCTGACGCACCGCGAGACCCCACGACAGACACAGCCAGCGACGGTGGAAGTCCCAGTTCAGGTCGGCGCCGCGCACCGGATCCTTTTCCTGGAGCACGGGCACGGTCTGACCGCCCATCAGGAGAGTGCTGCTGTAGCTTCCCCCCATCACGTCCGAGACCTCGAGTGACTCCTGCTTGGAGTGCTTCACCCACGACGCGAAAGCCTGGCCCGTCAGGCCGAGGCAGAGCGCAAACGCCAGCACGACCTTGGTCATGTTTTTCATACTTCCTCCTGCCTTTCGGCATTACTTGCCCTTATGGGCACGAAATTGTGAACGAACTTATTATAAGGATAGCACAAAACAGGCTATTTGTCAACTTCCCTCTTATTTGTGCTCGGGACCTAGTAAAACCCGCGTAAATCTCTCCGGAGCGAGGTAAACACCCACAGCCTTCTCAATATCTTGGATGGTAATATCTTGAATTGCCGCCTGAACCTCCTCATAGCCATAAGGCTTTCCCAGCGTTACCGTAGAAGAACTGGCTCCCATTATAATATTCCATGGGTTCTCAAAACGAAGCGCCAATGAGCCCAATTCCATTCTTTTTGCTTTTTCTAAAAGAGCCTCATTGCGCTTATTAGCATCTATAAGTGGCAAAGCAGTATCGATCGCTTCTTTATATTTCTCTTTTGACGTCGCCATATAAATAACGAATAATCCAAGGTCTGTTAACCAATGATAAGAGGCAGATGCTGAATAACACAAACCCCGCCTATCTCTAATTTCTTGAAATAAAGGAGACGCCATCCCTCGTCCAAGCATAGTCGCGAACAGATCAAGGCACCACTTTTCTTTTATGCTTGCATTCAGGATCGGGACGGCAACATACATATGCATTTGATTAAGCGGTCGATGGAAAATATATTCTTTTTCTAAAGGGAAATAAAGAGTCTCGTCTTTTCCCCGTTTATTCCGTTCACCGGATATCGGTGCTGTAAAATACGAATCGAACATCCTCACTGCCGCATCAGGATCAATACGACCTGCGGTAAAAAAAGTGAAATTCGCAGAGTTATAATACTGCTTCATAAAATCAATAAAATCCTCTCGTTGCAGGGCCAAAAGAGAGCGCTCATTTCCAAGGGTTGGATGGGCTAGAGGATGCCCCTTAAAGATAGCCTCGTAGGCAAGGTCATATAATGCACCGGAAGGATTATCCTGCTTCCTCTTTATTTCTTGCAAGATAACATTGACCTCTTTCTTGATCTTGTCCTCGGGAATCAAGGGATGCTGGATCTGCTCACTTAAAAAATCGACTCCTCGCTCAAATTCTCTGAAAGGAACCTGGTTCAAAAAGAACGTTCGTTCCTTTGAAGTAAAACCGTTCTTAAATCCACCGACATCCTCGATATATTCAGCAAGCGACCGCTGATCAGGAAATTTTTTTGTTCCTTGAAAAAAAAGATGTTCGAAACTATGGGCCAGCCCCGCCTCATGCGGGAGACGCTCGTCTCGCGAGCCAACATTTACCATAACACCCGAAGCGACCGAGTTTGCTTCCGCCATAGGGAATATATAAAGGGGAACGCCACTTTTGGTATCTTTTCGTATAAAACGCATATTAAAAATCTACCATTTCTTATGCAATAAAAAAAGGACATTCGTCAGAAATGTCCTTTAAGCACCTATCAGTACGGGCCCGACTCGTTCGCCGTGTCCGCGCTGTCGTTGCCGTCGTTCCCCTGCTCGGCCGCTGGAGTGTCGTCCGTTCCGTCGTCGGTGCCAGGTCCTCTGGTCATAAGATCTCCTTTGAGGCTTTAAAGTACTGCAGCTGCGAGTAATAATGCCAAAGCATCACCCCGCAACACTTACTTTATACACCTTGATCTTTATTTTTTCAAGAGAAAAAACTCGTAAAATAGTATTGGACCTACGGCAACGTGCGGGCACTCACCGTGGTCTGCAAATTCACTACTGGATCAGTGAACGGCGAGCCGGCAGCCCCTGCCTGAAGCACAATAGTAATGCGCGGAGGATACGGATTCCCTGCGGTTCCGGTAAAAAGAACGAACTGCAGGTTCTTCACCAGCACATTATCAGCCGTGATCGGCTCAAACGTGGTCCCGCCATCCGCACTGCGTTCGATCGCGGATGTCGCGCTATTCACGCGATAGACCACAGAATCGTTTTGCGCATTCATAAACTGAAGCTCGCCGTTCACGACGGAAAAGCCCTGTCCGGTCCGAACCTCACGCGCGATCTGCTCGATCGCCGAGCTGCTATTTCCTTCTGCGGCCAGGATCGCAACGGTCTCATGCTGGGTCCGCAGAATATGAATGAACGCCCCCGTCGTGATCGCGATCACGACAAGAAAAAGCCCCATGGCAACGATCATTTCCACAAGCGTAAATCCTGACTCCCGACGAATTTTTGAGAAAAAAGAAAGCATGATGTTATCGCCAGTTATAGAAATAATCTTCGGCATCGACATTGAACGCCCCGCCGCCGCGCGTCGTCCAGGAAACATAAGAGGTCACTTTGATCTCATCCGCGGAGATCGTATCGATCGTGATCTTTCGGATATAGGAGGTCGTATTCCCCGTAGTGTACTGATAGAAACCGGTCACCGGATCGAAAAGCAACGGACTTCCGGTGAACGGGCTCAGTGCGGTCGCGCTGTAATCCCCCTCATAATCCCCCGCCGTGATCCCGATGTTCCACGGCTGGTTCTGTAAAACGTTCTTGTCGATCATATTCTTCACGATCTCGATCCCTTCTGAAGCAAGGTTGGAACCGACGTACTGGCTGGTAACGATCTGCGTTTCACCCAGCGAGCTCGAGGTCAGTGAAAAAATACCGAGAAGCCCTATGATCGCGATCGTGATCGCGATCGTGGCCTCGACCATCATCTGACCCTTTCGATCACGGAGATAGGAAAAGAAGTTCATAAAAACTAGTTCGTTGAGATCTGCCCGGCGTTATTGACCTTGATCTTCACCTGGGAGGTACTCCCGGTCGCCTGCAGCGTAATGGTCCCCGACGTGATCGGCGGCGTCATAATAACGGTCGGATTTGGCGGAACAAAAAGGATATCGGTCATGTCGCTTGAGGCGAACGTAATGTTTTGATCAAGGATAATATGGGAAAAGTCTTCGGACGGTCCCGAGTAGACGTTGTCTGAGTTCGCACAATTCGCCGCCTGATCTTTGAACAGGATCACGGTATTCGGCAGCGTGAAATGAACGCCGTAGCCGCAGGCTGCCCCGCCGCTGACATAGGTTTGCAGCGCCAGCGATTTCGCCTTTTCAATGATGCCGATCACCTGCGATTGGTCGCGGAACAGCGTGATCTGATTCTCGCCGATATGGCTATACAAGATCAGGACTGTGGAAAGAAGTGCGGTAATGCTGAGCACGACCAGTGTCTCGATCAGGGTGAATCCGCGTGTGGATGATGTGCGCCCGCTCATTAATTCAATTTTACCACAGAAGCGGCCCGGAACGGAGCCGTCTAGGAGAAGATCCGGAAATAAAGATCAAGCAGCGATTTCCCATAGAACATCAGGGTTAGCGCGCCTAAAATAATGAACGGGCCGAACGGGATCGCATCTTTCATCTTCTTCGCACGCATAAGAATGACATACACCCCGTACACTGACCCGAGGATGAATGCGAACATCAACAAAAGCCCGATATCCGGCCATCCGAACAGAAAACCAAGAGCGCCGGCAAGCTTGAGGTCCCCTACGCCCATCCCGCGCCCGCGCGTCACGAGGATGATCGCACCCACGAACAAGATCCCAAGGATCGCGCCGATAAAGTGATTGACCACCACGTCGCTGCGGAATCCGAACAATGCCGCAAAGCTTCCCGCGAACGATCCGGTAAACACCCCGAAGGTACCGTTCATTTGCTGGAGTGCGATACGGCCGAAACCAAGCGCGACCAAAAAAAGGTTCAACTCGTCCGGAATGATCATCCAATAGTAATCGATCGCGGCGATGACCAGGAATGCGAGGAATGCGAGCACCCAGAGCCATCCGACTTCGATCGAATAGATCCGCATGAACGGATCATAAAAATAAAGCGGCGTAAGGAAGATCAATCCCGTCAGGAGCTCAACAATGGGATACTGCAGCGAAAGACGCGTCTTGCAGGATCGACAGCGGCCGCGCTGGACCAAAAAGCTGACGACCGGGAGCAGCTCATACCAGGCAAGCGTCTTCCCGCAGGACATGCAGTGTGAACGCCCGGTCAGCGGCGTGAGCGCGAAAGCGGACCGCTCAGGCCGGTACCGCAAGATCACCACGTTCAAAAAACTGCCGATACAGAGACCGAACGCAAAAAGATACGCAGGAATGAGCCACGGGATCATACGAAAGAGGCTAACGCTAATGCACTAAAATGAAACGCAATAATATGACGGCGTGCAGCTGGTAACCGTGCCGGTATAATCGCCGACAACCGTTTCCTGATTGCTGTCCGCAAAGATCGAATCGCCTGCGCTGGCATCCAGCTTTGCCGCAAGAACATACCCCTGCTTATCCGCGGTACGGTAACTGTAAAGATAATCACCCCCGGTCCCCGGATCGGTCGGAAGCTTCGTGATGCCGATGCCTGCCGTCAAAAGATCGGTTAATGTGTTCGGATAGGAATTATTACGCGCATAATAAAGCTCAAGACCGTTCTGGAGCGATTTCAGATCGGATACGCGGCGCGTGTCACGACCCCGGGAACGGAACCCGCCAAGGCCGACAAGGACCATGGACGCCAAAAGACCGATGATCGAGACAACAATCAGGACTTCGATAAGAGTAAAGGCTTTCCGCGAGGTGCGTGATCTCATAATGCGTAGAATAATTATTATCTGATCTTCTCTCCTAGTATACCATATCCCCCTTCATTTCCCATCCACAGGAGCCTAGAACGTCTGGGCAAGGTTGTAGATCGGCAAAAGAACGGCAGCGAACAGTAAGCCGACCATCACGCCCATGATCACCATCAGGATCGGCTGGATCAGTTCCACCAAGTTCGAGACCGTATTATCAACCTCGCGGGAATAAAAGCCGGAAACGCGCGTCAGCAACTGTTCAAGCTTACCGGTCGATTCGCCAACCGCCACCATTTGATGGACCAGCGGCGGGAAGAAGTCCTCATGAGCGGCAAGCGCCTGAGACATCAGCTGTCCGCTCCGGACCGCTTCAGCGACCTCGTGCAACGCATCGCGATAGATCAAGCTGCCGATCGTGTGGCCGGAGATCTCCAGCGCCTGAGCGATCGGAATGCCGCCGCGAATAAGCACCGCGGACGATTCCGCAAAACGGGAAACATACAGCTTCCGGTACATATCGCCGATGATCGGCAGACGGACCCGGAACTCATCAAGGACCACCTTTCCTTCCGGGGTGTCGAAGTAGTCATAAAGAACAACACCGACGATCGCAAGGACGATCAGGATCGCAAGCCACCAATTCGCTATGAACTGTCCGAGTCCCAGTAAAACCTGCGTCACCAGCGGGATCTTCGCGTTCGACTCGGTAAAGACCGGCTCAAGCTGCGGGAAGACCACGCCCACCATAATGCCGACGACCACCGCGAACAATACCATGAGAACCACCGGATAGATCATGGCGCCGCGCACGCGCGACATCAATCCCGACTCTTTTTCCAGATAATCCGCCATAAAACCCATCACCTCTTCCAAGCGGCCGGTGACCTCAGCGGAACGGACCATGCTCACATAAAAATTAGAAAAGACCTGGGGATGGCGCTCCATCGCCTGAGAAAGCAGCAGTCCGGAATCGATATCCGATGAAAGGTCAGAGATCACCTCCTTTAAGATCGCATTGGCGGTCTGCCGGCGAAGATTCTTCAACGCATCGCCAAGCGAGATCTTCGCATCAAGAAGCGTTGCGAATTGCCGCGTAAACACCATGAGATCGGTCGTCTTTACGCGGTTCACCAACCGAAGGAACGGATCATACCAATGCGGCTTATCAGCTTCCTGGACCGATAAAATAAAAAGCTCGTGTCCAACGAGGATGTTGATCGCTGCTTCCCGGTTCACCGCCTCGATGAAACCCGTCTGCAGCTCTCCCTCTTTTGTTCGTGCGGTATATTGAAATTTCATACGGATGCCCGAACGCTAGCTTCGCTCCAACAGGATGCGAAGTTCCGACGGGTTCAATGAGTACAACTCCGCATTTTCCAAAGAGATCTCCTTTTTCCGGATCAGGCCCGCGAGCGACCGGTTCAAAGTGATCATGCCTTCCTGCATGCTGGTTTCAATGACCAGATCGATCTGATAGGTCTTCCGTTCGCGGATCAGGTTGCGGATCGCCGAGTTCACCAGCATGATCTCGTTCGCCGGCACGCGGCCGCCGTCGATCCTCGGGATCAAACGCTGGGAAACGATCGCGACCAGGGTCGCGGCAAGCTGGGAAACTACCTGCCCCTGCTGATCAGCCGGGAAACTGTCAATGATACGGTCGATCGTCTGGGAAGCGGAGTTGGTGTGAAGCGTGGAAAATACCAAGTGACCGGTCTCCGCCGAGGTCATAGCGGTACTGATGGATTCGCTGTCGCGCATTTCACCGATCATCACCACGTCAGGGTCTTGGCGCAGCAGCGTACGCAAGGCATCATGGAAGTTCGGCGTATCGTTCCCCACTTCACGCTGAGAGATAATGGAACGGTCCTGAACGAACAGATATTCGATCGGATCTTCGATCGTGATCACGTGATCGGTCCGCTGATGGTTGATCTCATCAAGGATCGAGGCGAGGGTCGTTGATTTCCCGTGACCAGCCGGTCCCACCACCAAAATAAATCCCTGTGATAACCGGGCAAAATCATGCAGGATCGACGGAAGCTGCAGATCCTCTATGGTCTTGATCTGACCCGGGATCAAACGCATCGCCGCCGCCATAAAACCGCGCTGGAAGAAAACATTCACGCGGAAACGCGCCTTATCTTCATAGGCATACGCAAAATCAAGCTGACGCTCTCTTAAAAAACGCTCTTTCTGTTCCGGGGTCAGCAAAGCAGTGACGAGCCCCTCCATCATCTCAGGGGTAACGATCAGCTCTTTCTGGATCGGGACCAAAACACCGTCCAACCGAAGCGTCGGCCGCCGGCCGACCGCCAAATGAAGATCGGAAGCGCCCTGCTTTGCCGCGGTCAGCAATAATTCATCTAATTTCGTTTTATAGGAAAGTTCAGCCATACCTCTATTGTACACTATGCCGAAAGAAAACGCTCTACACCTCCGCGGTCTCGCGGAGCACCTCTTCCATGCTTATCATTCCCCGCAGTGCTTTCAGGATGCCGTCCTGACGGAGCGTGATCATGCCCTGACGCTTCGCTTCATCAAGGATCTTTTGCTCGTTCATACCTTCTGTAATGATGTTTTGAAGCTCGGCGGTCATCTTAAGGACCTCAAAAATACCCACGCGGCCGCTGACGCCCTTGCCTTTGCAGACCGCACAGCCAGGCGCATGCCAGATCTGCAGGCTTTTATCCGCCGGACGGCTGTCCGCAGGTAATTTCTCAAACTCTTTCTTCACCACCGCAGCCATGTCTGCCGGCAATTCCTCCGCCGCTTTACAGCTCTGGCATAATCGGGAGATCAAACGCTGCGCGATCATAATATTAAGCGCCGGCGGGATCAGGAAGCTGTCCACTTTCATATCGATCAAGCGCGGAATGACGCCCACGGCGTTGTTCGTGTGGAGGGTTGAGAGCACAATATGGCCGGTCAATGCCGCATGGATCGTCAGCTGGGCGGTCTCGGTATCGCGTACCTCACCGACCATGATCACGTCAGGGTCCTGACGCAAGATCTGGCGCAATCCGGAGGCAAAATCATATCCGATGTCCGGCTGGACCTGGGACTGGTTGACGCCGTCGATAAAATATTCCACCGGATCTTCAAGGCTCACGATGTTCGACGCCTCATTATTGAGCAGCTGCAGCAACGCATACTGCGTGGTTGTTTTACCGGACCCGGTCGGACCGCTGATCACCACCAAACCGAACGGACGATGGATCGCCTCCTGCACGATCTTCAGGTTCTTGCCGATAAGGCCGAGATCGTCAAGCGATTTCAATCCGGTTGTCGGATCGAGAACGCGGATCGCCACCTTCTCTCCGGACGGCGTCGGGAACGTTGCCACGCGAAAATCGATATCGCGGCCGAAGATCACCGTGCGAAAACGGCCATCCTGAGGAATGCGCGTTTCATCAAGCTTCAGGTTCGATAAAACCTTGATGCGGGAAATGACCGGCTGATGGAGCTCGATCGGCATCTTGCTGACCTCTTTCAGATCGCCGTCGATGCGAAACCGGATCCGAAGCGATGACCGCTGCGGTTCGATGTGGATATCGGACGCATGCTGATTCACGGCTTCTTTCAACGTAGAGGCGACCAATTTGATGATTGGCGCTTCTTCGGCAACCGTCGCACCCGCATCAAGCTTAACCATGCGCGCGCCGGCGGAAGATCCTTTGCCCGATTTCAAGTTCAATCCTCTGACCGCGGCATCAACCGCATCTTTGTACGGCGAATATTTCTGCATCGCAAGATCATAATCGCCCGGCGTAATGAGATACACGCCCAGATTGGTCTTCTGTTGTTTCGCCACGAACCGGAGCGCTTCCTGCGATTGAGGATCGTTCGGATAGACCATGCCGACGACGAGCATATCGGACGTCGCCGAGAGCGGGATCACATGATAGGTGCTTGCCGTCTCCTCAGGGATCATCGCGAGCAGCTCTTTCGTGATCGTCTCCGGCTGCACGCGCTTGAACGGGATCTTCAGGAGAGCGCTTTTCACTTTGGCGACCTCTTCTTCAGGAACGACGTGGCGGTCATAAATAACGTCCTCGGCGCTTTTACCGAGCAACGCGGCATCCGCGGCCACTTTTTGCGCCGCTTCCGCGCTCAATAAACCTCCGGAAACCAAATTATCCAATAACGTCTTATCGTCCATCGATCAATAATGGATGAATGGGTTCGTGCGTCCCATCTGCGGCAACGGCGCGGGACCGCCATACTGTTTCAACGACTGATAGGTCTTATTCTGCAAAAGATCCGATGCGTTCAGATCAACACCCGAAAGCTCGGTGGTCGACTGTACGCTCGGCGGGATGATCAGCTGAACCGCAGGTGACGGCGCAAAGAACAGGAAATAGGCAAGCCCGAAGACGCCGATAACGACGGCGAGAAAAATGATCAAAGCCTTCCAATTGAATCGCTGCTGTTCTTCAAGGACGATCGCCATAGATATGAATTAATTTGCTTGATAATAAGTATCAACCGTCAATCCGAAATTGAGCAGATCCTGGGTTCCCTGGGTCGCCGTTTGGTTCCCCTGCCCGCTTTGGTTTTGGACCGCGGAGCTCATTTGGAGCGTACGTACATCCATAATGCGGAGGTTGCGCTCGAGGTCGATCAGAAAATCTCTGCCGGCCGCATACGGACCCACGAACTTGATATCAAGCCGCATTGACCCGATCCCTTTCGCGAACGTCAGCTTCACCGGCGGCGGAATGATCGGAAGGTAATTGACGCCGACGCCCTGCAGAACCACGCCATGAGCCTGCGCAAGCGCGTTCAACTGCGCCATCACGGCCGACAATGAACTGTCGGAAGGCAATGCCGCCGAAAGCGCATTACTGATATTCCCGATGCTCTGAAGGCTGACGACCAGGTTCTTCACCTGCTCGACCGCTTTCGTTTCCACGTTCAGGATCTGCGTCTTCGCCGCAAGCGTTCCCCGCAGCTGCTGAACCGCAGCGTATTCTCCCTGGATCAGCAATCCATAGACCATCAAAGCGCCGACCAGCAGCGCGGCGGAGAGAAGAAGACTTAAGGCTCGTTTGACGGAGGGTTTCATTATTGTGGAGTTGTTAAGAGACCGGTATTCAGCGTAAGCGACACCTTGAACTGAACCGCTCCGCTGTTCAACTGAGACTGCACCAACGTATACTGGTCGATCTGCTTCGATTCGGCGAAGGCTTCAAGCTGCTCCGCGAGCACCGGGAACGAAGCGGCAACGCCATCAAGATCAAGCGTCCGCTGATCGGTCTTCACAGTCGCGCCGGTAAAGTACACCTGCGGATCGGTCAGGGTTTCCAAAAGCGCCAATGCGTTCGATGCGAACACATGATTCGCGGTCAGGTTCTTCAAATTAATGATCTGCGAATACACTTGGATGAACTTGTTCTGGTCCGCCTGAGGCACAACGGACGAGGTCTGCGAGATCTGCTGGTCCACCGCATTGATCTGATTGTTCAGGAACGGTTCGTAGCCGAATACCAGTCCGAGATACACCAAAATGGAAGCAAGGAAAACGACGAATGCGAACATGAAAAAACGCCACGGCCAGCCGACCGGGAGTCGCTCAGACTCGAACTGATTCATTGGATTTTGGACGAATTGCTGAGCCATAGGGCCTACAAACTTATCTTACCTTATTTTAAAGGTTTTATCCCGAGACCGATCGCGACCGCGAGCTCCGGACCGAGCTCTCCCACCAGCGGTTCCATCGATGAGGGGTAATGGATCTGTGAAAAAGGATTCGCTTTTGTCGTCGGAAGTCCCATCTGGTCCTGGACGTACGAAATGATGCCCAGAAGATTAGCGGTCCCTCCCGTCACAATGACCTGCTCTACCTTATCAGTATACCCTTTTTCATAATTATTCCTAACTCGTTGCGCCTCGCTGATGATCACATCAAGGATCGGAAGCATAAGCGTCGACAGTTCGAACTCGCCGCCGGAACCTTTGAGGCCCCGCAGCTTCTTCAGGTCCTCGGCGCGGCGGACGCGGATGTTCAAGCCTGATGCGATGGTTTGCGTCAGCGATCCGCCGGCAAAATCGGTCTGTCCGATGGACAAGAGATTGCCGTTTTTGGCGATCGCGATGCTGGTCGAGCGCGATCCGATATCCAGGATAAGCGTCGTCTGCTTGCTCGCCGATGAAAGGATGCGCGCATTGCTCAAGCCCTCCACTTCAAGCGAGGCGAGCGTCAGTCCGGCTCCTTTGAAGATCGCCTGATATTTTTTGATCTGTTCGTTCGGCACCGAAACCAGCAGTACCTGCTGGATCGTGTTCCCCTGCTCATCCTTCCGCTCGCCAACCTTGATCCAGTCGATCGTCACCGCCGAGATCGGCAGCGGGATATACTGCTTTGCCTGGAACTGCATCGCTTTCGTCGTATCCTCGCTGGACATCTGCGGGATCTCAAGCAGGGTCGTGAAGGATGAGAAGGTCGGAAGCGACGCGACAACGCGCGTGCTTTTCACGTTGCTGTTCTTGATCAGGATCTTCAGCAGCTGGATCATATCCCGGTCCAGCATTTTCAGCGTGCTCGTCTGCAGCGCATTATTAAGGCGCTCCAAATGTCCGTAGCTCTCCAAAAATCCGTAGTTCATCAATTCGAACGAGCTGTTCGCGCGGCGAAGTTCGACGACCTTAATGGACGTGGTGCCGATATCAACGCCGAGATAACTTTTTTCTGAAAAAAGAGAGCTGAAAAGATTAGGCATAGCTTGCGCGGCGAAAGCGCTTAGTTCTATTATATCAGAATGCGCGACCGCATAAAAACGCTTGTACGCAATGCGTTGCGGGGAAAGGAGCTTCTGCTCGACATCCTCTTTCCCCCGGCGTGTCTTCATTGCGCGAGATCGACCCCCTCAGGCACGGCACTGCTCTGCGATGCCTGCATGCGGACGATCACTGTGCACACCACTTTTTTCTGCGCTGAATGCAAAGCGCGGCTTCCCGAGAATATAAAGACGTGTCATAAGGCGGCGCCCTTCATTCTTGCCGCCGTTACCAATTACGACGAGGCCGTCAAAAGTTCCGTCCATCAATTCAAATACCGCCGCTGGACCTCGGTCATGTCGGTCTTCGCTCCGCTGATCGAAACCTATCTTGACCGCTGCGGTCTGCACGAAAGCGACGCTCTGATCGTTCCGATCCCGCTGCATCCGTCCCGGCTTCGTGACCGCGGATTCAATCAGGCCGCTCTTATCGCACGCGTTGTAGCGCACAAGCTCGGCGCCCCGCTCCGGCCGGAGCTTTTAAAGCGCGTGCGGCAAACGCACGCGCAAGCGGAACTGACTGATTGGCAAGCCCGGGCCGAAAATCTTGCGAACGCATTTTCCGTTCCGGACGGTGTATCATTTGAAAACAAGAGCATCATCCTCGTGGATGATGTCTATACCTCCGGCGCAACGATGCGTGACGCCGCCCGCGCGCTCCGCGCCGCCGGCGCGCGCAAGATCATCGCATTCGTGGTCGCAAAGACCGGATAGCTATTTTTTCCTGCTCTCAAACCAGGCGACGGTTCGTTTCAATCCTTCATCGAAAGAAACGGTCGGTTTGTACCCGAACCATTTCCGCGCTTTGGAGATATCCGCATGCGTATGGCGCACATCCCCTTTCCGCGGCGGTCGGCGGTCCAGTACCAGCTTCCGTCCGGTGTATTTTTCGATCAGGCGCTTCACTTCATTGACCGTGGTCCGTTCGCCGTGCGCGATATTGAACACTTCGCCGTGGAACGGCTTTTTCGATCGCATCGCCAGAATGTTCGCCTGCACGATATTGTCGACATAGCAGAAGTCGCGCGATTGGTTTCCATCGCCCTCAATAAACGCTTTTTTATGCTTTGGAAAATAGAGCGCCTCCAGCCATGCCGAGACGACCGTTGAATAGGCTGAATCACCGTACTGCCACGGACCGAATGCATTGAAGTATCGGAGCGATACTGTATCCAATCCGTACAAACGCGAGAAAACCCGGCAGATCGGTTCGATCGCATATTTTTGCGCACCGTACGGCGATTGCGGGTTCGGGAGATTCTCCGATTCTTTAGTCGGCAGCAGTTTGGCGCCGCCGTACACCGATGACGACGAAGAGAAAATGAACCGCTTGGTGGCGTGGTTCTTTGCGGCTTCCAATAACGCGATCGTCCCGACAATATTCACCTCGCTGGTCTCGCGGGGATGCTCCACCGAATAGGAGACGCGCGGGATCGCCGCAAAATGGAACACATACTCCGGCTTATATTTTTTAAACGTTGCTTCAAGCCGGCGGACGTTCAAAATAGAATATTCAAAAAAAACGAACTTACCGCCGATCTCTTTCGAAAGCCGTTGAACGATATCCCGCCGTCCGGAGGAAAAGTCGTCGATCCCGATGATCCTGGTCTGCGGAAATTCCTTATGGAACTGCCGCACGAGATTACTGCCAATGAATCCTGCGCACCCGGTCACGAGAATTGATTTTGGATGAGTCATATTATGTGTAACTCACGCGCCGAATAAAAAGTTTTGCGCCTAGAAGCGAAATCTGAATTCACGCATACTCCAAAAAATATAAGAAGGTGATTTTATAATGCCAACTCAAAATTGACCAGTGTATTTTATTCCTTGGTCATTTAAGCAAATTACCTGGATATTAGAAGTTGATTCATTATAAAGAAAATCATGTTGCCCCGTCTTAGGATCGGGCTGTGTTGTAAATGACTGCTGAGTACCATTTTGAACATAAGTCCACGTACACGTAGAGTGAGCGCCTGGAACATAAAGATAATATTCGCCTAATCCAGTATACGGTGAAGTTTCCGACAGAACAGAAATCGTCCGCTGCTGATTTGCCGGGAATCCCTGAAGAGCACTGCTAAATAAAACGAAAATCCCCAGCGTAATGAAAACAGTAATAATGGTTGGGATAAGTCTTTTCATTTTTTATTGCTTAACTTTTCCAATAAGAATATTGACTCTATTCCTTCCAAATCCGTTTGCTTGGTAAGTTTCCTCAAAAGTATTTATAATCGTATATTTCCCAGTATTTAATTTTTGTCTTACGGCATCAAGTTGATTCACTACATTCCCTGCGCTTCCCGCAATAGTGTACATTTCCAAATCATAGTAAACCCTCGTTTTATACCAGCTTTTTATAGAGATCACCAGCGCCATAACACTAATAACCAATGCTGGCGCATTATTTAAAAGCCAATTCGATATATTTATCCAAGTCATGAATAAAAAAATCTTTCTATTTATGGTGCCCAGGAGAGGATTCGAACCTCCACGCCTTGCGGCGCTACCACCTCAAGGTAGTGCGTCTGCCAGTTTCGCCACCTGGGCATCGGTATTTGAAGCTATCCGTATTGTAAAGCAAAATCCTAAAAACGCAAACGGCCCCGAAAGGGCCGTTGTGCATAGATCCAGGAAAGGGTTATTTCGCCGTTCCCATTTTCTGGCGCGTTTCCTTGCGGGAAAGCTCGCGAACATAGTAAAGCTTTGAGCGACGAACCTTTTTCGGCGCATCGATCACCTCCACTTTTTCGATCAGCGGCGAGTTGATAGGAAACACCTTTTCCACGCCAACGCCGGCAATGGTCGAACGAACCATGAACGAAGCGCCCTGTTCAGAGCCATGCTTGCGGGAAAGGACCAGGCCGGAGAACTGAGCCACGCGCTCTTTGTCCCCTTCTTTCACTTTCTCGAACACCTTAACGGTGGCACCCGGCTTTATTTTCGGAAGTATTGCTTGAGCGATCATAATGTCATTTATAGTACCCTTTTCCCGCCGGGATTGTCAATGATCAAAAATCAATGGGAAAAATCCCCTTACAATGGTATTTTGATAAGGTATGGCCGACCCACGCCCCTCCCGTCCGCGGAGAACAATGCACGATATCCGCAAACCTGTAAAGCCGGGCGCGAACTTTCCGTATCCGCTCCCGGAAACCTACTCCGCGCGGCGCATGGTTCATGCTATCCGAAAGCGCCTGACACGCAAGGCGCTTCTCACCGCATTGGGGATCCTGGCCGGCGGCTATCTGATCATGCTTGCGGTCTTCGCGCATTCGGCATGGAATGCCGTCGAAACAGCAAAGAACGCCCTTCCCGAACTGAGGGCCGCGGCGGAGCATTTTGATACCGGCGCTGCGGTCGCCAAACTCGATACTATTTCACAAACGATCGATACCGCCACCCAGCAGGCGGAGCTTTCCGGGATCTCCGTGATCGCATCGGTCCTGGGGATCGTCATTCCCCCGCTCCGGGAGGTCCCTCCGCTGCTTTCCAATATCGCGACGCTCAATACAAAAACCCTTGCGCTTGCGAACGATATCAATGAGCTCAAAACCGGCGGCATTGCCATGGTTATGGGCCGGCACGGCTCCGATCTGATCGATCTTCTGACGCGGACCGATGCGGATATGAAAACGATCAGCGCGACCGACAGCGCGCTCTCAGCCCAATCGGACCAGCTCGGACGGGATTCCGCAACGCTCGCCTCGCTCATCCGTCCGCTGACCGATAAATATATGACGATCAACTCCCATCTTGCCGAAGCCGAGAACTTCCTCGATTCACTGATCGCGCTCCTGCGCCAGCCGGGCGAGGTCCATCTCGCGCTGTTGCTCCAAAATCCGACCGAGATCCGTCCCGGCGGCGGCTTTCTCGGAAGCTTCGGCGACATCGTTCTGCAAAACGGAAGCCTGGAAGCGGTCCATATCGATGACATCTATAATGCCGACCGCCAGCTCACGGTCAAAGTACTTCCCCCGCCTGAGCTCGCCGGTATCACGCCGACCTGGGGTGCGCGGGATGCAAATTGGTTCTTTGATTTCCCGACCTCGGCGCAGAAGGTCATGGACCTTCTCCAGGCCTCGCAATTATTCCAACAGCCGCAGCAGGTCACGTTCCAGGGCGCGATCGCGGTGAACACGAATGTCCTGCAGTCCATTCTCGCCGCAACCGGACCGGTCACGCTCGACCACTACGGCCTGACGGTCACCGCGGATAACTTCCTCCCCGAGCTCCAGCGGGAAGTTGAAACGGGTCCCGATAAGAAACCGGGACAGAACCCGAAGCGGATCCTCTCGGTCCTCGCGCCGATCCTTATGCAGCGACTGCAGGCGCTTTCAGACACCCAGCGCTCCGATCTCATCGGCAGCTTTGCAAACCAGATGAAGAACAAGGACATTATGGTCTACTTCACTGACTGGTACATGGAGAACTTTATGCAATCGGCGGGGATCGCCGGAAATGTCATGCAACTTCAGCCGGGCCAGCCTGCCGATTATCTTGCGGTCGTCGATGCGAACGTTGCCGGCGGGAAAACCGACGCCGAGATCGCCCAAGACATCTCTCTGAACAGCGCGCTTCAGCCGGACGGAAGCGTCGCGAACCAACTTGCCGTTACCCGCACCTATAGCGATGCGGGACCGGGCGACTGGTGGTACCATGTTCCCGATACGAACTATATGAAAGTGCTGGTTCCGCAATACAGCCGCCTGCTTTCGCTGAGCGGCGAAACAACCGCGCCCCGGACGCCAACCCCTCTCTCCGGCGCAATGACCGACACCGATCTTCTCGCGATCCGGCAGACCAACATAGCCACCTCTTCGTTCACCGCCTTCGCCGGCCAGGAATTCGGGAAGTTCTCCTTCGGCGCATGGCTCACCACGAACCCGGGAACGCACAAAACACTGACCATGAGCTATGAGGAGCCGGCCGTAAACGCGCCGGCGGACGGCGGATCATATACGTTCATCTTTGAAAAACAATCGGGTGTGCCGAGCGCATTAACCTATACCGTTACCGCTCCGCAAGGATATCTCTGGAAAGAATCAGGGGGTCGGACCTATCGCTTCACCGCGGCGGACACGCCTGCGCGAGAGATCATCCAACTGACCCTGCAAAAAGCATCGTAACTTAAAGGCCCCGTACGGGGCCTTTAAGCAAAGAATATGAATCGCATCAAAAACGATGCTGGATACAAGAGCTTTAGAGTACTTATGAGGGTGGACTCGCGTGGTTAGCGCGGGCAAGCTACTCTAAAATGCTTGGATCTACAAAGTAAAACTGCCGGCTCGCCGCAAAAGTTTCATGATGCGGACCCCTCGTCGGACCCTTTCCGGATCCACATCGCATGATAGGCAATGACCGCACGGATCGCATCCCTGATCAAAAGCGCGACCACCCCAAAAAGGACCAGGATGGCGAGCTGCACCAACGGCCGGGTATGCAGGAAAGAAGCGAGCAGATACCACAAGACAGCCCAGTATCCCTGCCCGGCGACCAGCGCCACATTCGAAAAAACATGGGCAACGAACACGTTCTGAGCGAAGAGCTGGAGCGCAAGCGCGAGCACGACCACCTGGAAGATTATGATCGGAACGATCCGGCGGATGAACCACACAAAATAGACACGCAAAAGGATGCGGTCTTTCAGCAGCTCGCGGAGCGTTATTTTTTTATCGGGCATATTAGGGGAGGTCATGGGCATCGGGTTCCGCGCTTAATTTTTCGAACAGGCGCTTGGCGCGGAACAGGCGCATCTTCAGGGTCGGGACCGAGATATGTTCTTCCTTGCAAATATCGGCATACGATTTATCGTCCAAGTAATATAACTTAAGCACCCGGGCAAAATGTTCCGGCATGCGGGAGATGACCGCGTTCACGGCCGCCTTTGCGTCATGGACCGTGGCGTAATCGTGATGGACTTCGATCTTATCTTCATACAGGACCGGATCGAGATATTCGACATGCGCACCCTGTTTTTTAATCTTCTGGTAATGCGTAAAGGACGTGTTCATCAGGATCTTATATGCCCAGCTCTTGAACTCAATGCCTTTCTGTTTTTTGAACATATGGGCATAGCGGTAGATCTTCGCGAATGTTTCCTGAACGATATCCTCCGCCTCTTCGCGGCTATGGACCACGCCCATTGATTTGCGCAAAAAGGCAGCCTGATAGCGGTCTACCAGGATCGAAAAATAAGACGGGTCATCAATAGCCCGCTGCAAAACCTCTTCATCTTTCCATTCGTTCTGTTCCATAGAGAGTCAGTGATCTGCCCCGCAGTTTGCGGGGCACTAAATTTTTCAGCCAATCACTGCGTTCTTGGGAAAAATTTGTGTGCGCCTTGGAGGGAATCTCGCTCGTCGCTTCGCTCCTCTTTGGAACCCATCGGTTCCAACGCTTCGTTTCACGAAGCTGCCTCCGCTACGGGGAAACTCCCGTTTCCCCGACCCCCTTCCCGTTCGATCCAGAGAAGAGACCTTGTCGCAGATTGTGCGCCTTGGAGGGATCGAACCTCCGACCTTTTCAATGTCAATGAAACGCTCTACCACTGAGCTAAAGGCGCAATATGTCCGTTCGAAAAGAACCGATCGTTTCCTCCGCGAGGACTGTGGGTGACGCAGGAATCGAACCTGCGACCTCTGTCTTATCAGGACAGCGTTCTACCACTGAACTAGTCACCCGAATACCTATTGCTTGACCACTGAGTTCGCCGCATCGGTCTTGAACTGGATCGCCGTCGATGCTCCTCCCGGCGCGCTGTTCACGGCTGTATTCACGCTCCCCAAGAGAAATCCGAAAGACTCCACGGTCATCGCAATAACTATGATTAACATTAAAATACCGATCCCCAGAAAAGTCAATTCGCGTTTGTTATGTATGTTCAGTTCCATGGTTATTGTGCGAACACCTTCCCCTTCAACAGCATATCATATCCCGACTGCCGGGCCGTGACATCGACAGAGGTAACGCCGATGAAATACTTGCTCGCTTCGATCTCTTTCAAGAATGCCAGGAAATCGGTGTACTGGCCGGTCAGCGTCACGATAAAGTCGTTCGTGCTCGGCGTGGTGTCATTTCCCGGGATCTCATCGGTGAATGAGAACGCGAACGTAAGATTGTTCTGCTGAGCGGTCGTCTGCAGATAATCGGAGAATCCGATCAGCTGGTCGGTCGTAGGGAGGGATTCCTGAAGTTTCGGCAAGAGGGCGTTTGCCTTTTCCGAGCCTGTCCGAAGATCGGCAAGCGAGTTCAGAGCCTCCACGCGGTCGATCAGAGTCTGCCGCTTTTCCTGGATCGATGCAACGCGCCCCGAAATGTCTCCGCCCAGCACAAAGAGAACGACGAGCAGCACCGCGAGCACCGCGGCGCCGATACCGGCATTCTTAAGGATCCACTTTTTAAAATCTTGAAACTCTTTGTTCGTAGGCATAGGACTGAAAGTTCATTCTTATTGTAGCAAATTTGCGCCCAAGCGATAAACGGTCTACCATGAATGGGTTACGCCGGGTATTAAGACGCTATCCATGGATAACGCTTCCTACTATAACGCGCTTGCGATCGCCTACCGCGGAAGTTACGCAAAACTTTCCCGCGCGCTGGCACGCTACGGAACCTGGAAAGACGCCTGGGCGCATTTTCAGGACGCACCGGACCCGCAACGGGAACGGCGCATTCTCGACGATCATCGGATCGAACTGCTCCTCCGGGAAGACGGCGCCTATCCTTTTTTATTACGCGAGGCGCCGGTGCCGCCCTTCGGTCTCTATAGTAAAGGAGACCTGAACTATACAATGCCCGCCGTTGCGGTCATCGGGACGCGTGCGGCCACCGCCGAAGGGAAAGCGACCGCGCGATCGTTCGCCCGGGCGCTGGCGCAAGCAGGCATTCCGATCATCAGCGGCCTCGCGCTCGGCATCGACGCCGAAGCGCACCGCGGTGCGCTGGAGGTCGGCGGAAAGACGATCGCCGTGCTGGGTACGCCGCTTGACTCCGTTTACCCGAAACAGCATCATGCGCTCGCGAACGAGATCGTCTCCAGCGGCGGGGCGCTGGTCTCGGAGTTCGCGATCGGACATCCCTACCACGCCTCGAATTTCCTCTCCCGCAACCGCATTATCAGCGGTCTCAGCACCGCGATCCTGATCGTCGAAGCGCCGGAACGTTCCGGTACGTTGGCGACCGCGAGGTTTGCATTAGAACAAAATCGTGATATCTTCGTCATACCGGGGAGCATCACTTCGCGGAATTACAAAGGCTCGCACGAGCTCATCAAAGCGGGTGCGGCACTCGTCACCTCGCCGGAAGATATTTTCATGCATCTGGGCATCGCCGGTCCCGGAACAGAAACGGAACTTCCGAACCTGACCGAACCCGAACAGCGCATTCTTGCCGCGGTTCGCGACGGCCATACAACCGCCGAAAAGATGCTCGAAGCGACCGGCGCGGAACTGACCGAATTGTATCAACTCCTCGCATCGCTTACGATAAAAGGTATACTAAAGGAATTGAACGGAAAATATTCTTTGAACTAGGCAGTAGGGCGTAGAACGTAGGCAGTATTTTCTACGAGCCACTCCCTACTTACTACTGCTTATTTACACATATGGACCTCATCATCGTCGAATCACCGACCAAAGCAAAGACCATCACCCGATTCTTAGGAAAGGGTTTTAAGATCGAATCATCATTCGGTCATATTCGCGATCTCCCGAAGAACAACCGCAAAGCGATCGATATTAAAGAAGGGTTCGTTCCGCACTATGAGATCTCAAAAGGAAAGGAGAAGGTGGTCGCCGAGATCAAGGCGCTCGCCAAGAAAGCGGACCACGTCTTTCTCGCGACCGATCCTGACCGCGAAGGCGAGGCGATCGCCTGGCATATCAAAGAGACATGCGGGCTCAAAGACCCGAAGCGCATTGCGTTCCACGAGATCACCGAACACGCCATCAAAGACGCGCTCGCGCATCCGCGCACAATCGACCAGAACCTCCGTAAAGCCCAGGAAGCGCGCCGCGTGCTCGACCGCCTGGTCGGCTATGATCTGAGCGGCCTGATCTGGAAAAAGGTCCGCTACGGCCTTTCAGCAGGACGCGTGCAGTCGCCGGCATTACGCATCATCATGGAACGCGAGCGGGAGATCCGCGCGTTCGTTCCGGAAAAATATTGGACGATCACCGCATCGGTTACGACCGCTTCCCGCGCACCGCTTGAGCTCACCTGCGAAGAAGAACCGAAAACCGCGGAGGAAGCTGAACGGATCATCGCCGCGGGACGATCGGGATCGTGGAGTGTCACGGAGATCAAACAGACCGAGACCAAGCGCTCTCCCCGCGCTCCGTTCACGACCTCGACCCTCCAACAGGCGGCAAGCTCCCGGCTCGGCTACTCCCCGTCACGCACGATGTCCATCGCCCAAAAGCTCTATGAACAGGGCTTGATCTCGTATATGCGTACGGACAGCGTGACGATCAGCGCCGAAGCGCTTCCGCTTATTTATCGCGAGATCGAACAACGGTACGGAAAGGACCATCTGTTGCCCCGCGCCTATAAAACAAAAAGTAAGAGCGCGCAGGAAGCGCATGAAGCGATCCGCCCGACCTCATTCACGACCCAGAGCGCCGGTTCCTCAGAAGACCAAAAAAGGCTCTATCGCTTGATCTGGGAGCGGACCGTTGCGTCGCAAATGGCCGATGCAAAGATCCTCAAAACGAAAGTGACCGCGAACATCGACGGGACGGAGACGATCCCCGACTTTGCCGTGATCGGAAGCATGACCGTCTTCCCGGGCTGGCTCGCCGCCGACATCGGCGCGCGCGGCGAAGAGACCGAGATCCCGCCGATACAGGAAAATGAGAAGCTTACGCTGCGGTCCGTCGACAGCCAGGAAAAACAAACGGAACCGCCGGGCCGCTACACTGAAGCGGGCCTCGTCAAAGAACTGGAAAAGCGCGAGATCGGACGACCGAGTACGTACGCTTCGATCATCAAAACGATCGAAGAACGCGGATATGTACTGAAGGAAGGGAAAACACTGCATCCGACCGACACCGGCGAGGTCGTCAGCGATTTCCTGGAAAAGAACTTCGCCGAATATATCAGCGACTCCTTCACCGCCGACATGGAGAACAAGCTTGATGCGATCGCGGAAGGAAAAGAAGAATATGAGGACATGCTCCGGACGTTCTACGGCCCGTTCACGAAAGACGTGAAAGCAAAGGAAAAGATCGAAAAGCTGACCAATCTCGGCGACGCGGATCCGTCGATCAAATGCCCGCTCTGCGGCGGACCGATGGTCATCAAGCTCGCCAAGAACGGAAAGTTCCTCAGCTGCGCGAACTTCCCGAAATGCGTCGGCGCGCGCAAACTGGACGGCTCCATCATGGAGGGCCCGAAAGAGACCGGCGAAATGTGCCCGGAATGCAAAACCGGAAAGCTTGTCGAGCGCGAAGGGCGTTATGGAAAGTTCGTTTCCTGCAGCAACTGGCCGAAATGCAAATACATTAAGAAGAGCGCCGAAGAGGAGGAAAAGGCAAAGACCGGAGTCACCTGCCCCAAATGCGGGACCGGCGAGATCGTGGAGCGCCGCGGCAGGTTCGGTCCGTTCTTCTCCTGCTCCAATTATCCAAAATGCGATTTTGCGATGAAAGCGCGTCCGACCGGAAAAAAATGCGAGCTCTGCGGATCCCTGATGATGGAGGGGACTAAAACCATCCCCGAACGCTGCTCCAACAAGGCCTGTCCGAACCACAATCCGCATAAACTGAAAACAAAATAACGATCTTCATCCGCTAAAATACGCTCACGCCGAGCGTATTTTTAGTGTTCTCTGCCGGGAAGTTCGTATATAATGAACCTATGCGCGCTCCGAAAATAGACGAACTCATTAAAACAAGCGATGTGATCAAAAGGGCCTATGCCCTTTCCAAAAAGCTCCACGAGAGCCAGAAGCGCAAGACCGGCGAGCCGTATTTTAACCATGCCGTCGCGACCGCCGAGAACATCGCCGAATGGGGGTTAGACGAGGCCAGTATCGCGGCCGGCCTGCTCCATGACACCGTCGAGGATACCGACTATTCCCTCGATCAGCTCCGGAAGGATTTCGGCGACGAGATCGCCTTTCTCGTGGACGGCGTCACCAAGATCGGAAAGATCCGCTACCGCGGCGTGGAGCGCCAGGTTGAGAACCTCCGCAAGATGATCCTCGCGCTCAGCCAGGACATCCGCGTGGTCATCATCAAGCTCGCGGACCGGCTCCACAACATGCAAACGCTCGGTGCGCTTCCGCCGCAGAAACAAAAACGCATCGCGCTGGAAACGATGGAGATCTACTCCCCGATCGCGTACCGCCTCGGTATGCAGAGGATCAGCGGCGAGCTCGAAGACCTCGCCTTCCCTTTCATTTACCCGCAAGAATACCGCTGGCTCCTCAGCCACGTCAAAGAAAAATACGAGGAACGGGAAAAATATACCGACAAAGTGAAGCCGGTCATTATGGAAGCGCTACGCAAAGCAGGTATCGAGGTCATCAGCATCGATTCGCGCGCAAAGCGCTACTCAAGCCTGTATAAAAAACTCCTCCGCTATGATATGGATGTCGATAAGATCTACGACCTGGTCGCGCTCCGCATCATCGTGAAAAGCATCGAGGATTGCTACGCCGCGCTCGGCATTGTCCATAATCTCTGGCCGCCGCTTCCGAACCGCATTAAGGATTATATCGCCCTCCCGAAACCGAACGGGTACCGGAGCATCCACACGACCGTTTTCTGCGTCGACAACCGCATCACCGAGGTTCAGATCCGCACGCAGGAGATGCATGATGAAGCCGAGATCGGTATCGCCGCGCACTGGGCGTACGAACAGGCGAAGCAATCCAAGGCCTATCTGGAAAAGAAAGCGATCAGCGCGGACAAGAAAGAACTTCAGTGGGTCCAGCAGCTCAGGAACTGGCAGAAGGAATTCAACACGCCGGAAGAGTTCATTGAGTCGCTGAAGATCGACTTCTTCAAGGACCGCATCTTCGTCATTACGCCGCAAGGCGAGGTTATTGATCTCCCCGCCGGCGCAACGCCGATCGATTTCGCCTATCAGATCCATACGGATGTCGGCAACGCGTGCACCGGCGCGAAAGTGAACGGGAAGATCAGCGCGCTCGACCACAAGCTTCATTCCGGCGATATCGTCGAGGTCATGACCCAGAAGAACAAAAAACCGTCCGAATCCTGGCTTGAGTTCGTCAAAACCGCGAACGCACGAAATCACATCAAAGCGGCGCTCAAAGGAAAAGCAGCGCGGCTTGATAAAACAGAACCAAAAGAGACCGAGCTCCGCGTGATCATTGAGGACCGACCCGGCCTCCTGAAAGATATCACTGATATCATCGCCCGGTCGCACGTGAACATGACCGCGATCAATACGATCACCAATGCGCGCTATCCGATCATCCGGATCCGCTGCGATTTCGTGAATAAGGACAAAACCGAAAAACTGATCGTGAAACTGAAAAAACTGAAGGAGATCAAGGAGATCAGCTTTGTTCTGGTTTAACTTCACTACGCCATAGGGCGTAAAAAAGAACGGCTTGCGCCGTTCTTAAAATATCGGGAGGTCTTTCAACTCTCCCATGGTCTCGATGATGAAATCAGGCCCGATCTTTTTCAATCGCGCATGGTCGTGCAGACCGCCGCAAAAAGCGATGCTGACGCAGCCCGCGCTCTTCGCATGCCGCGCATCTCCTTCCTGATCACCGACATACGCCATCTCCTGCGGAGGAATGCCCGCTGATCGCGCGATCTCCCGCAAAGCGACCGACTTATCGGATACCGCCCCCATGATCGGAGAGAATAGGCCGTCCAAGCGATATTTTTTCAAAAGCGGCTCGGTGATCTCATTCTGCTGAGTGCTGACGATCGCCAGCTGCACCCCTTTCGCTTTCAGCCATCGGAGAACCTCGGCAAGGCCGGCTACGGGCATCGGAGCATCTCCATTACGGTATAAGCCGTTATAGATCGCATACAGCTCTTTGTCGCTCGCCATCGCTTCCGTAATGCCGGCAGCGCGGTACAGCGCGGTCCACGGCTGTCCGAAACGTTCCTTCAAGACCTCGATCGGCAACGACTCCTTCCCGTACCGCGGGAAGATCCCGTTGATCGCGTCCCAAAATATCTTCGTATCGTCGAACAGCGTTCCGTTCACGTCAAAAGCGACCAGTCGTACTTTTTTTATGCGGTTTTCCTTGTTCATAAAAAACTGTTTCCAGTGTAGACCTTTTAGTCTAAAAATAAAATAGGCTCTAGAGCCTATTTTATTTATATTGAAAAGTCGGGTTTCTCTTCCGGAAGCTGCGGCATTTCATGCAGCATGGTCGGCGCTTCGTACATTTGGGGCTCAGGCTGCGGCTCGGGGACCATCGGAAGTTCGGCTGATTCCGGCGGCGTCACCATCGGAAGTTCCGTTTCGGCATAAGCGGGCGTCATTTCGGGAGCGGTGTAGGCCGGCTCGGCAACGTGATGCTCAGGCTCGGGCTCATTCGGCTGGACCGGCGGCTCAGCCGGCGGCGGAACAGCCATTCTGCGCTCGGCGGCCTCTTTTGCCTGTGTCAGTTTATCAATGATCCCCTGGAGCTCTTCCGGCGAATAGTAGTTGATCGTCAGCTTTCCTCCTTGCCCTTCCTTCTGAACCTTCACTTTTGTTCCCAATGCTTCGCGGAGTTGCTCTTCGATCTGCTCCATTTCCCGGTCAGGAGCCGCCGAATCCATCGGTTTCGCAAGCGCGGCCTTCTTTATCTGGATACGGGTACGCAATTGCCGTACGCTTAAATTATTCAGCATCAGGTCATCAAAAACGATCTGTTGCTCCTTCATATCAGGGAGCATCAGCAAAAGACGCGCCTGACTTTCATTGATCTTTCCCTGAGAAACAGCATCCTGGATCTGCGATGGGAGGTTCAGAAGACGGATCGCGTTCGCCACCGCTTCACGGCTTTTCCCGACCCGCACCGCGATCTCACGCTGCGTCAGCCCGAACTGGTCCTGCAGCTTTGAATACGCCCGCGCGGTTTCGATCGGGTTCAAATTCTCACGCTGGATGTTCTCAATGATCGCAAGCTCCAGCCGTTCCCGGTCAGTCGGCACCGCTTTGATGATCGCCGGAACGCGTTCCAGGCCGACCAGCTTCGACGCCATCAACCGGCGCTCGCCGGAAATAAGTTCATACTCCACATCGGTTCCGTTCGGGGTCGGCACTTCCCGCTTTGTCACCACCAGCGGGTGCAAAATGCCGAACTCGCGGATGGAGTTCGCCAGGTCCTGCAACGGCTCTTCGTCAAAGATCCTCCGCGGCTGGAACGGGTTCGGTTTGATCTTATTGGTCTCAATATGAAAGATAGGGTCCGGAAGACGCGGGGCGGGAAATTGATTATTTTCCATAAAAGTAACGTAACCTCTTGTCGTTTGAAAAGAAGTTGTGTATACAGGTTACATATATTATAATACAGTATACATTTTAAATGAATGCCCGGGTGGCGGAACCGGCAGACGCATACGACTCAAAATCGTACGGGGCAACCCATGAGAGTTCGAGTCTCTCCCCGGGCACAATTAAAAAGGATCGGCATCGCCGGTCCTTTTTAATTCTCCCGAGACTCGAACTCGGGCACAAAGGAACACAAAACCTCTTTCACGCAGTGCCGGGTTCTTACACTGCTTCAAAGAGGTTTTGTTTTT
>JAGWYA010000010.1 GCA_018969615.1 Patescibacteria group bacterium
TGAGAGTCAGTAACGGGCCAGCTGAATGCCTTCGCCTTTGGTATTCCCCACGATATCAACGGATGTCACCCCTACACCGTGAGTTCTATCAGCCTCTCCCGCACTCTAGATTCCCAGTATTCAATGCAGCCTCGAAGTTAAGCCCCGAGATTTAACACCAAACTTAGGAATCCTCCTGCGCACTCTTTACGCCCAATAAATCCGGATAACGCTTGACGCCTTCGTATTACCGCGGCTGCTGGCACGAAGTTTGCAGCGTCTTATTCCTACGGTACCATCACAAAAGTTTTTCCCGTAGAAAAGCAGTTTACGATCCTAAGACCTTCTTCCTGCACGCGGCGTCGCTCGATCAGGCTTTCGCCCATTGTCGAATATTCTCGACTGCTGCCACCCGTAGGTGTACGGCCCGTGTCTCAGTGCCGTCGTTGGGGATCAGCCTCTCAGCCCCCCTACTGGTCATAGCCTTGGTGAGCCGTTACCTCACCAACTAGCTGATCAGACCTAAGCCACTCCCAAAGCGTCTTGCGACTTTAATCGGTCTTGCGACAGATACCATCGGATATTACCCAACCTTTCGGCTGGCTATCTCCGTCTTCGGGGTATGTACTAAGGTGTTACTAACTCGTTCGCCGGTTGCCGGATCTTGATATAATCTCAATCCGACCCCCTTGACTTGCATGCCTTATCCACGCCGCCAGCGTTCATCCTGGACCAGGATCAAATCCTCTTAATGAAAAGCCAGTTGCATGGAACCCTCGAACGGGTTACACGCAACCGACTTCGTGCCGCCTATTTTGCAATAGGGGCTAAGGGACAACTAGAAAATTTTCATTCTCTATAGATCCTTTTCTTCTTATCTTTTTAAACTCTAATTTGGACTCCCGCCTCATTTGTATGAGGCGAGGCTCGCTCCGTAAAAACGGAGCGGCGCTATTCTGATCTTTCGATCAGATAAGCAATTGCACTTCACTAAGTGCTAATTTTTCTCACAATTTCCTCAACGGGAAATTGTCGGACTTTTCAAAGTGGCGAGTACTTCTTCCGTAATGAAAGAAATACACCCGTCCCGATTCCCTTGCGCTCCAACGAAAGCGGGATGGATGTACTTAAAACAAGTGTGTATTCAATTGTCTCTTTGAGCTCTTTCAGCCGCGCTCAAATTTACCTTATAAAGAATACTCTGCCCGCTTTTATAAGTCAAGGGGCGCTCGGATGGGTTTTCCAAGAACCGGGATCCACCCGCTCCAGCGGCGGATGGTCCCTACCTCTCGGAGCGCTGAGTCCGCAATACTGCGGACACCGAGCTCAGCGCTCCTCCGAGAGTTTCTTGGTAAAACCTATCCTCGCGCTGGTAAGGAAAGGCGGAAATAAAAAACAAAGCCCTTCACTTCGTTAGAAAAATTCCCCCCTCCACACTTCCTTGCTTCGGTAGTGGGGCAAAAGAATAAAATCCTCGTTTACTTAAAATTCAAAAGAAAAAATAAATAAAAACGTCCCGACCTAGGTCGGGACGGAATTCCATTTTTCTTTCAGGCGACGCCACAGATAGCAGGCGTAATAATACGAGGCGTAAAGTACGAGGGCGCTCTGTGCACATCCCGCGATGAAATAATGATGCCGGAAGAGATCCAGCGTGAAACAGATACCGAATCCCAAAACGATCGGAAAGCCTTCGGGAAAGGTCTTCATTGAACTCTCCTTATCGAAAAGAACAGCTGTTCAAAGTATATGAGCGCACCGGCAGGAGGTCAAATAAAAACCGGCCGCTAGGGCCGGGGTTTTTGTTCTGACTTTATTTTTACGATCTTCTCGAACAAAGAATTAATGAGGACGCCGCCAAGTACCATCAGTACCGGCCAGCCGAACATAATGACCGGGAAAAAGGCCCAGAACAAACTATGCTCAGGCGCGGTGCGCATCTTATGCGTCATCACGATGGTTCCGCCGCCAAGCGAAAACAAATACCATGCAACCTGACAGATCAGGTAAAGCCTGCGAAGCGTCACCATGACTGCTTCCTCTTTGTCTTATTTGCGAACTTCCTCCATCCTACTGAACTTATGGAATACTTGTCAAAAAGAAAAAATGATGTATACTGGGTTTCATATGAAACAAGATATCCATCCGACCTATTTCCCGAAAGCAAAGGTAACCTGCGCCTGCGGTGCGGTGTTCGAAGTCGGCTCCACCAAGCCGGAGCTCCAAGTTGAGATCTGCTCGAACTGCCATCCGTTCTTCACCGGCAAGGAAAAACTGATCGATACCGCGGGCCGCGTCGAGAAGTTCAAGGCACGCCGCGAAAAAGCGTCAACGAAGCCGAAGGCTCCGAAAAAAGTCCGGGTCGCAAAGAACAAGAAAGCGTAGCCGGGAAGTTCTATTTGATCTATCGCAACCTTCGGTTGCTTGTTCTATTTGTTTAAGAGCTCAATACGCCTTTCATATTTAGACAACAACTAGAACAATTAGAACACTTTATCATTTAGATAGAACATCTTATGGATAAGATCATTCTGGAAATCCGCGGCGGGGCGGGCCGCCTAAGGGCGAGCCTCGCAAACTATATATAATATATTCCCCTTATGACCGATGTTCATATGCAAAAGTTAATTCTGGAAATTAGGGGTGGGGCGGGCGGCGACGAAGCGGCGATCTTCGCCGGCGATCTCGCCCGTATGTATCAGCGCTATGCCGCAAGCCGCGGCTGGAAAATAACCGTGCTCGATACCAGTCCGGGAACGCTCGGCGGGTTCAAGACCTTCATCAGCCGCGTCGAAGGCGACGGCTGCTATGACGCGTTCCAATACGAGTCCGGCGTTCATCGCGTCCAGCGCGTCCCCGAAACCGAGAAGGCCGGGCGTGTCCACACCTCAACCGCGACGGTTGCGGTTCTGCCGGTCGTCGAAGCGACACAGGTCACGGTCAATCCGTCGGACCTCGAGGTCACCTTCTCCCGCGCCGGCGGCCCGGGCGGCCAGAACGTGAACAAGGTGGAAACCGCCGTGCGCATCCTCCATAAACCGAGCGGGATCGTTGTAGGCTCCCGCGAAGAGCGGTCTCAGCATGCGAACCGTGAACGCGCGATGGAGGTCCTCCGCGCAAAACTCTATGAGCTTGAACAGACGAAGAAGTTCGGCGATATCACCAGCGCCCGGCGTGAGCAGGTCGGGACCGCAGACCGCTCCGAGAAGATCCGCACCTATAATTTCCCCGACGACCGGATCACCGATCATCGCTTCGGCGTCAAAGTCCATAATATCGAAGAAGTGCTGAACGGAAACTTCGACGCGATCCTGAAAAAAATACGAAAATCGCAGGAAAAGTAATTCCGTACAATAAAAACACCCCGCATATGCGGGGTGTTTTTATTGGGTTATTTCTTTTCGCAGGCTCTCCATTTCCTCTCTGATCGCGGTCTTTTCCGCGGGATTCAGCGCATCGGATTCATCCCTCAACTTCATCGAGAGATCTGACCAGCGCTGGTTTTTTGCATCCCGTTCCTGCTGGCTCAATTTTATCTTCGGCCTCTCTAATGGTTCGTACATTTCCATAATTCTATAGTATCGCCTCTCCGCCCTGAAAAACAAGAGGCTATGCGCTCGCGTTCAGAATATCGATATCACTTTGGAATTGCTGCGCCTGCGTGACCACGCGGTCGCCATAAGCCCACAAGAACATGCGCCAATTCGATCCGGCATAATAACGGGCGGCAGCGATCCGCTCCTGGCTCAGGCTCGCATTCGCCGCGCCGGAATCCTGCAGATAAAGAGCCGTTCCCATAAAAGCATCCATATTCCGCCAGGGCGACGGCGGCGCATCTCCCGTGAACGAAGTGATGCGATCGGCGTACATCTTCCAGGTCGACGGCAGGAATTGCGCCGGACCCATGCCGCCTCCATACGCGCCGTCCTGCGGGATCGGACATGACACCAGGGCGGTCGACGGATCAAGATTCAGCTGCTTTAAGATAGTCAAAAAGGTCGGGATATCGCGGGTCGGATTCATCGTCGTTGGGTTGCTTGCTTGGGCCGGATAGTACGGGTTCTTATCATAGGTGCATTTTCCGACGTTCTGTCCCAGTGATGATTCCTTATCAAGGATCGCCAGGATCAGCGCGGCGCGGACGCCGGTCGCCTGCGCCGCAACCTTTGCAAGCTGGTAAGCATCCTCGAACGACAGTTCACCGCCGCCGAGCAGCTCGAAGATCTGGCTTCTGATCTGAGCCGCGGTCTTTTGCTGGGTCGTAACCAAGGCCTGATACTTCGCTTCATTTCCCTTCGTCACCTGCAGCAAGTTCGCTTTCTGATCTTTGGTTTGGATCAGCGACTGCCGCTGCGCCGCCTGGTATACCTGCAACTGCTGCGCATCGTTCTTCTGCACCGCAAGGGTTTCCTTCTCGCTCAAAAGCTGATCATGGAGATCCACCATGGTCTGAAGCGACGTCTGCAGTCCCTGCTGTAAATTTCCGAGATCCGCAAGATCGTTGAAAAAAGCCGAAAGGCTTTGACGCTGCAATAGGATCTCAAGCGTGCTCATGTTCTCATTGACGTACGTATCCTGCAGGGCGCGCCCCAGCGTTTCTTTGCCCGCATCGATCTGTTGCTGCGTCGTTGAGATCTTATCCTGATTATCCGAGATCTGGCCGTTCAGTTGTTGAAGCGAGATCTGGACCTCCTTCAGCTGAAGATTCAATTTGCTCATCTCGGCATTCAGACGATCGATCTCCGATTGCAGGGACTGTCCTTGCGATTTATAACCGTCAAGCGTCGCCTGGTCCTTCGCGATCTCGGCTTCAACGCTCTGCAACTGCTGCTCCAATTGCTGCCGCTGCGCATCGCTTTGCGCGGCAAACGATCGCTGAGTCTGATCGATCGGCGCAAGCGCGGTCCCGAACAGGAGATAGGAAGTGACCATGCCGATCGCCAAAAATTTGCTGATCGTGATCAGCGGCAGCCGTACGATCCGGGCCGGGGAAAGATTGACACGAAAATGACCGGGAACAAGACGTTTCCGGTCATTTCGTATAAGATCAACTACCAAACGAGGCCTCTCCATATCTTTAGTATACCAAAGGCATGGAACGGAGTGGATGCCGCGGACAACCTATTTTCCGGCCTCTGCCGGAGCTGCTTCAGCAGCTCCCGCCGCTTCACGCTCCGCTTTCTTTTCTTCGGTTTCCACCTTCACCGTCTCCACGCCGCCTGCGGCAGCCTGTTGCATCGCCAATTCCTCTTCTTCGGTCACCTTCGCGGTCACGGTCGCAACCACCGCATCGGCATCCACAAGAACACGCACCGTCTTCGGAACCGCAAGGTCTTTCACGTGCACGCTCTGTCCGATCTCAGTGATCACCGAAATATCCGCCGTTAAGTTATGCGGGATATCAAGCGGCAACGCCTCCACTTCAAGTTCCTGAAGCGGTTTTACCAACACGCCCCCCTTCTCCTTCACTGCCAGAGAAACGCCGATGAATTCGATCGGAACCGCAACGCGGAGCTTCTCATCCATGCGAACCTGATACAGATCAACGCTCGCCACTTCATCGGTCAAGCGATCATAGGATACATCGTGGATCAGTACCGGATATTTGTTTTCATTCAAAAGCACGGTAACCACCGTGTTCTCTCCCGCTTCTTTGAAAACCTTCTTGAATTCTTTTGCCGGAACCGCAACGTGGATATTCTCCAGTCCTTTTCCGTAGAGCTCACCCGGAACAAGCCCCTGCTCGCGCAGCGCTTTTACATTCCGTCCCACCGTGTCCCGTTTTTGTACTGATAAGTCCATAAGGGGGTCTGATTAAGATAGGTTCTATTATAGCAACTTATTGAACAATTGCAAGCGCCGCGTGGCCACCTCGCGCACGCCCGCGATCGCCTGCGGGAACAGCTTATACGGCGCGATCTCGTCGGGATCGGCCCGAAACGCCTCATCCATTCCCTTGCGCCATGCCACGCGCAGCTCGGTGCTGATATGAACGATCGTGATGCCCGCTTCGATCGCGGCGACAAAATCCCGATCGGCAACACCCGACCCTCCATGAAGAACCATCGGCATCCTGATCGCGTCCTTGATCGCACGGATACGCCCGATATTCAATGCGGGATTCGGGGCGTTCGCGAGCATCCCATGCAAATTTCCGACCGCCGGGGCAAGCATATCCACCCCGGTCGCTTTCATAAACCGTACGGCATCTTCCGGCGTGGTCAGGTCCTTCAGCTGAATGGCCGCATCCTTCGGGATCTCTTTCCTGATCATCGATCCGCTCCCGATATTCCCCAGCTCGCCCTCAACAATGATGTTCTTGTTCTTCGCCTTCACATATGAAACGACTTTCTTCGTCTGTTTGATATTCTCTTCGATCGGAAGATGCCCGCCGTCAAACAGGATCGCATCATAACCGGCCGCAACCGCTTTTTTGATCTCTTCGAACGAATGCGTATGATCGGAGTTCAGATAGATCGGCATCCGGAGCTCTTCGCGCAATGCACGGATGTACGCCGCGATCTCTTTGCGCCCCAAAAATCCCGCCTCCCCCTCAGAAGTCCCGATGATCACCGGAACACCCAGGTCCTTTGCCGAACCGACGATCGCTTTCAGCCCCGCAAGATCGGCGATATTAAAATGCCCGACCGCAACCTTCCGCTTCGTTGCCTCACGCAACGTCTGACGCAATGACTTCATACGAATATATTATTTTAATTTTCCGATGGTGATCTGCGCGGTCGCCGAAGCGGTCGCGCCGGTCACTACGGTGACGGTCTGATACCGGGCCTCCAGCAATGAGCGAAGTTCAGCCGCAAAAGCTGCGGGCATCGTCGCCGGGACGCTCAATGTTGTCGTAGTCTGCTGCTGGTTCGAAGCATTGCCGATCTGCTGCACGGTATACCCGGCATTCGTCATAACGACCCGCAACCGGCCGGCTTCACCGCTTACATAGGTCCCGTTCAGGATCGTCAGCGGAAAATCAGACTTTGCCAGTACCGGAGCGGCGGGCGTTGTCGTCGCTTCAGGAACGGCGGACGCCGTCGATGTCGCCAAAGTGGACGTCGCTTCAGGCGCTGGTACTGCCTGCATACCGGAACGGATCTGCCCCCATACATACCATCCCGCCAAAAGCACAACGAGCACTCCTCCTAATGCCCAGGCGACCGTCTTTATTCGCTGTCCCAGCGCCTTTCCCTGGCTTGCCGCGGATTCCGCATAGAGCATGTTCCATTCTTTTTCGTTCTCACGGTGCGCAAAATAATATGACGCGATCAGGTCAAGAAGATACGCCTTCTTCTCTTCATGAACGGCATAGAGTGATTTTTCCAGCTCTGTTTTAAGATCATCGAGCGCCTCTCCGTCGCCGGCAAGACTGACCGATTTGATATCGCCGGCCTTCGCATATTGAACGAATCGCTGGAATGCATGGAATTCTTCTTTTGCTTTCGGGCGCGCCATGCGCTTAGTCCCCGACATGAGAACACTTGCGTTCTCCGCAAGCACCATGATCAGATCGGTATCATGCACCGATAAAAGGAAGCTTCGTTCCTTCGGCTGGAAAATAAGCGCCGCCGCATGCGGCACTGAAATCACGCCGACGGTGCGCATACGCGCATCAAGGAACGGCCGCTGCACATCATCAATATACTGCCGCGGCAATGCCGAAAGTTCGAACACGCGTCCAACCAAACGCTCGCGGCTGACCAATTCCTCTCCGGAGAACGGAGCCTCATCCTCAAAGGTATGCACCAATTCATCCCGATGTTCCCAATCACCCAGATCAAGCTCGAACCCTTTGATATAGATCTTTTCCTCCGGCACCACCAGAACGAGATCCATCCCGGCCCATTCGCGGCGGGCCTTAAGCGCTTCCGTGACCTGTTCATAATAGAGCGATGCGCTTACGATCGAACCGTCCTTAACGGTATCTTCCGAAAATTCCAGCGTTTCCAATTGGATCCGCTGCAGCGTTCCCGAGATCTCGCTATACAACGCCACCTTCAGCCGGGTGTTGTTCAAATAGGCAAGCAAAAATGTTTTCTTTGAAAAAAGCATGGTAATGATCACTCTTTTTCTACATACCGCCGAACCGTTTCCACCATCTGATCAAGACTGGTATCCGCTTTCACGAAAAAGTCGGTCGCGTGCAGTTCTTTCGCCCGGCGGATATCATCGTCCGTACCGAGGTTCGACAGCACGATCACCGGCGTCTTACGGCCGGCAAGTTCCGTATCAGCGGCAAGCGCTTCAAGAAAAGCAAACCCGTCCATACGGGGCATCAAAAGATCGAGAACCACCAGATCAGGATTCCCGCTCCGCATCAGCAAAAGCCCCTCCTGCCCGTCCAATGCCACCGCAACCGAGAATCCGCTGTTCTGAAATTTCCGCTGGTACAGCTTTCCAAGGATCAGATCGTCCTCAACGAGTAGTATCTTCTTTGCCATAATCGGTCTTGTCGAATACGCCATCAGTATACCAAAAATATCCCGGACGGGCGAATGATCAATTTGACGCAAGGAGGTCCTTTCTTCGCTGCGCCGATGCTGCCGCCGGTGGAAATGCCGCAAAGAACGCGCTTCCGCTCCCTTCTTCCGACGTGAACCATACCTTCCCGCCCAGCAGTTCGGCGAGGGACCGGGCGATATACAATCCGAGGCCGGACCCGTCCACCGTACGATGCGCGGCGTTATCAGCCCTGAAAAATTTTGTGAAGATCATTTGCTGCTGGGCGATCGGAATACCCATCCCGGTATCTCTGACCGCGACAATGACCGTTCCTTCTTTTTCTTCCAGCTCAAGCGTAATGCGGCCGCCGGGATCGGTATAGTTCAAAGCATTGTCCAGAAAGTTTCTGACGATCTCCCGCAGAATGACCGGATCGGTCGAAAAGACCGGCGCACTCCCGCGGCACGATATCGTAATCCCCTTCTTGCGCGCACGGGGAAGCTGGTCCTCGATCGCCGCCGCGCAGACCGCAGCGGGATCAACCGGCTCCAGCCGCACCGCCAGTTCCGCCGATTCGATCCGCACGATATTCAGCAAACCGCGCACCAATGCGCCAAGGCGCAAGGCCGAACGATGGAGGTCCTTCACGAGATCTCCCTGCTGGTCCGTAAGCGTTCCGGCGTCGCCGCTCGCCAGCAGTTCGGCGATCCAGCGCATCGCGGAAAGCGGCGTCCGAAGCTGATGGGATGCGATGGAGATGAAGTTCGATCGCGTCTCCTCCAACCGTTTCCGCTCGGTAACATCCCGCTCGATCCCCACAAAGAACATCGCGTTCCCCTGCGGGTCAAGCAGCGGGTAAATATGCGCCTCGACGCGGTACAGTTCTCCGTTCTTCCGCCGATTCACCATCTCTCCGAAAAATTCCCGCTTCTCGCTTTTGATGGTCTTCCAGAGCGCGCGGTAAAAATCATCGTTCATCTGCTTTCCCCATACTGCGGGCGTCGCGCCGAGAAGCTCCGCATCCGAATACCCGGTCGTCGCCGCGGCGGCCGCGTTCGCATAGATGATGCGGCCGTCGAGATCAGTGATCACGATATGCTCCGATGATCGCTCAACGGCGAGCTGGAACTTCTTCAGCGCTTCCTGCGCTTCGCTTAATTTTTTATTCTGCGCGATCGCGCGGCGCAAAAAAGAGGTTACGGTCGCGATCCCGAAGACCGCAAAAAGCGCAAAAAGGCCGATCAGTGCGCGGGCGTCCATCAGCTGCGCCTCGGAAGGAACCGCCAATTCCCGCAGAACGATCCCGGCCAGCAGGATCGCGACAACCGCGGCCGATCCCATGATGACCGTTATTTTATTCGAAGTGTTCATATACGTATATAGGAAAGGCCGAGGCGGCAAGCCGCCTTATCCCGTCATACGATCGTTACTCCGGTATCCGCAGATGAACGTCGTTATTAATGGTCACCAGGATATTTTTTTGGCAATGAGGGCACCGCATGATGAACGAGACCTCGCCCACGGCGACGTCGATCGTAAAATCCTTAAAGAGCACGCCGCGGCAATGGGGGCAGTTCGCGATCCGCATCGCGCCGCGCTTGCTCACATGTTTCCGCTCTTCTTTTTTCGGCAGTTCGTTCTCCATAGATCGTTACACCTCGAACCATCCGCGCAAAATATTCTTTTTGATCTTGGCGAGCATGTCCTCTTCACTGAAATAGCTGATATAGATCTTGTTCCATAACGCCTCCTGGTGATGATAAAGATACTTCACCATTTCCTTTTCTTTCACGAGCGACATGACCGTATCGACGATATTGAAGCTCACGAGCGTGTCGCGGCCGACATCGTCCTTGAAATACTCGCCGACCCAGCCGAGGTTCTTCCAGAAATGAAGCCCGTCTTTGACCTGGTTCAAAACTTCCGGGATCTGGACGATCCCTTTTTCCGCGTTCTCCCAATGAAGCGCCTCCGGGTTCACATGGGGTTCGAACAAGCGCCAATCGTTCTCATCATCTTTCGCGAGGTAGCGCTGCACAATAAGGAAATTCGAGCGATTCACTTCTCGCATCATTTGAGGAAGCCGATGATCAATCACGTCACCGCGCAACAAGGAGATAAGACCCTGCGCGAAGCCATTCCCGGTCGTGCTCAGGCTCCGGAAAATATCACTGTAAAAATTGATCTCGTTGAAATAATGCGCAAGGAGCGAAACCAAACGAAGGACTTCGCCCGAGTATTTAAGGCTCACCGGGATCACGAAGATCACGCCGAGCTCCTTCAGGTGGCTTACGTTATGCTTTTTATGTTTTGTGAAGCTTTCCGCGGCCTTCACCCACTTCGGGTTCAATACGCGCGGCGTAATATCACGCTCCTCAAAATCATCCGCGGTCAGGGCCTCGTATTGTTTGAAGAACACCTTATTCAGCCAATCCATGCTTTCGAGGAACCGCAATGCGGAATACACTTCGAGCAGATCTTCTTTTGCAAGCATCGCCTCCACGGTATCATAGCCGAGCGCGCTCATAACCAGCCGCGGCGGCTCGTTGTACAAAAAACGCTTGGCGACATCCAGTTTCAGGAAAAATCCTTTTTTCTTCGGCGTGATCGCGCGCGCAAGATCAAGGACGCGCTGCGTATCGGCCGGCACGTTAATATCAGGCTTTCCAAGCGCCTCAAAGATCTTCAGATCATCCGCTTCCACCTTGCTGATCAGCGCATCATACACATCGTACACGCCGACATTCCGGCCCAGACCAAGAAAATCAAGCCGGTCGCGGACGATCGCATCATTCTCTTCCACGATCGAATTCAGCACGCCTACTTTTGAATATTTCAGCTCCAGGTCCTTTTCGAGCAGATCAAGCACGTGCTTATCCGTGCGCAAGATCGATGCAATTTTGTCAGCTTTCTCCATAGAGATATATACGTAATGAATTTAGATCTTAGTGACCGCGATCGGCAATCGCTTCCACCGGGCCGCTCCAAACTGCCGCTTCGTCAGCACGCCCTCGGTCGCGCCGATCCGTTCGATCCCTGCCGTCGCATTCGCGGAAGCAAGGCGGATCGCATACTGGATCGCGGAACGAAGATCGTTCATATGTGATCCGATCTTCTGATGTAAAAGCCCGGCTACAAATCCGCTTCCGAACGCATCCCCCGCTCCGGTCCGATCCACGACACGGCGCTCTTTGTAGACGCCCGCTTTATAGCGATAAGTTCCGTCCGAAACCGTCACGCCCTTCGGTCCGTCCGTGACCGCAACGATCCCCGGCACCAGCCGGTCAAGCTTCGCAAATACTTTCTTCTCATTGCCTTTCCGGAACGGGATCCCGGTCAGCATCGCCGCTTCATCCGTATTCACAACTAAAAATGAGATGTCTTTCAGCGAAGCAAGGATCTCTTTCCGGCGATGCATAATATGATGGCCGCTCGGATTGAACGCAACACGGATCTTATGCTTTCGCGCGAATGCGAGCAGCGGCCGCAGTAAAACATCAGACTCGCCCGCCAAAGAAAGATACCACCAGGTGCTCTTCAGTTCCTTCCACGGAATATCCTTGAGCGCCAGCGTATCCGACGCGCCGTGATAACCCAGGATGGTCCGCTCTCCTTTTTCGAGCAATAACACTGAGAATGCGGTCGGTTTTTTATCCGTCCGGGCGAGCAGCGGCGTTACCCGTTCGCGGCGCAGCTGTTCCCCGATCTCGCGGCCCGCAAGGTCATCGCCGACTTTCCCGAAGCACGCGGTGCGGAGCCCCTGGCGCGCGAACGTCACGCTCGCATTCGCCGAATTACCCCCCATCGTCGCAAAGAGGTTCTTCACCTCCAGTTTTTCGCCGAACGGAAGCACCAGCGCCTTTCCCGACGAGGTCTTCAGCCACTTCTCAATACGGTAGTCCGCTTCTAAAAAAGTATCCCGCGTGATCGAACCGATGGTCACAATATCGAACATAGTGTTATCGTATCATAAAAATACGCTTCCGCGCAGTTCCTGAAAGGAACTAGGCTCGCCGCGCAACCCGCTTGACCGCATCCTTGATATCGGACGTTCCCATGCCGTACTTTTCGATCAATTCATCGGGCTGGCCGGACTCGCCGAACACATTCTGCATGCCGATGAACTCCATCGGGACCGGCATGTGTTTTGCCAGCAGTTCCGCGACCGCACCGCCGAGACCGCCGCTCACCTGATGCTCTTCGACGGTCACCACGGCGCCGCAGGCTTCAGCGACTTCCACTATTTTTTTCTCATCAAGCGGCTTCACGGTATGGCTGTTCAGCACGATGGTGCCGATCCCTTCTTCTTCAAGCTCGTGCGCAGCCTGCAACGCCCGATGCAGCAACGGACCGCAGCCGATGATCGCGACCTGCGGTTTTTTCGATTTTCCTTTCTTGCCGTTCGATTCCCACAGCACCTCCGCCTTGCCGATCGTGAACGGCGTCGCTTCGGTCGTGAACACCGGGGTCTTTTCGCGGCCTAAACGGACATAGGCAGGCCCCCACACTTTCGCGACCGCCATGGTCGCCTTCTTCGCTTCGATCGCATCGCACGGAACGATCACGCGCATATTCGCCATCACCCGCATCGTCGCGATGTCCTCGATCGCCTGATGCGTTGCGCCGTCCGGACCCACCGAGATGCCGGCGTGCGCGCCGATCACCTTCACATTCGAATCATTATAGGAGATCGTCGTACGGACCTGCTCCCAATTGCGTCCCGGCGAGAACGTCGCGTACGACGCAATGAACGGGATCTTCCCGGTCACGCCCAGTCCGGCCGCGATCGTCGCCAGATTCTGCTCCGCAACGCCTACTTCAAAAAAGCGGTCGGGGAATTTCTTTGCGAACGCCTCGCAGCGCGTTGATTCGGTCAGGTCGGCACAGAGCACGACCACGTTCGGATCCTCATAGCCCGCGTTCACCAAGCCTTCGCCGTATCCGTCACGGGTCGGTTTTTGCTCGACTCCCTGATCGAAAAGCTTCTCATTCAGTTTTGCGTTTTTATTCAGCATAGCGTGAATAGGATCTCCAGTTCTTTCTTTCCGACCCCGAACAGTGCCGGGATCGGACATGAAAATTCTCGAGAATTTTCGTTACATATCCTTCTCTTCCTTCTCGTCTCCTTCTTCAGAAGACGCTTCGCAAGAGTGGCATGAGTGGCAGCCATGACCGCCTTTGCAGCCAAGCGCCAACACGCCGAGGACTAAGGCGTTCCAGAACCATGCGAGCGGCTCCAACCCGAACACCAAATTCTGCCTCCAGATGGATACCCAGGCGAGCACCAATGCGAGCATGCCCAGCGTCCAAAGTACCACACCGAGCATCGGCTTCCAGCAGCATGCCCAGTGCATTCGTGAGTGTTTCATCATATAACGTATTGTGTAAATAGGATTAATTTCTTCGACCGTTTCAGTTCATTCAGTATAGCAAATTTATTCATGCTCGGACATGATCTGCCCCCGCAGGGTCCTGAGCTCATGCAACGCGCGCTTCGCCTCCTCCGGAGACGGCGGTTTTCCATGCCACGTAAAATCATTCTCCATAAAACTGACGCCTTTCCCGGGGATCGTATGCGCGATGATCATCGTCGGCTTTTCGTAGATAGCCTGCGCTTCGTTCACTGCCGCAACGAATTCGGCGATATCGTGCCCGTTCACGTCGATCACATGCCAGCCGAACGATTCGTATTTTTCACGGAGCGGCTCCAAAGGCATGACCTGCTCGGTGAACCCGTCGATCTGGATATTGTTCCGGTCCATGATCGCCGTCAGCCGATTCAGCTTCGATCCCTGCTTCCCCGCGAACATGATCGCCTCCCATATATTTCCCTCCTGATGCTCGCCGTCAGAGGTCAAACAATAGACCCGCGAATTCTTCTTGTTATCAAGCCGCAACGCAAGCGCCATCCCGATCGCCTGCGACAACCCGGACCCAAGCGGACCCGAGGTCGTCTCCAATCCCGGCAGCGCCTTGCGGTGCGGATGCCCCTGCAGGCGGGAGTTCAATTTCCGCAGCGTCATCAGTTCCTCTACCGGGAAATAACCGGCATGCGCGAGCGTCGTATACAATACCGGGCAGATATGTCCGTTCGAAAGCACGAGCCGGTCGCGGTCAGGCCAGTCCGGCTTCTTCGGATCATGGTTCAGCACATGGAAATACATCGCCGTAAAGATATCGGCCATGCCCAGCGGACCGGCGGAATGGCCGGACTTCGCTTCTACCAAGGCCTTGATCACGTCCTCGCGGATCGTGTTCGCCATTTCCTCCAAAAATTTCAATTTCTTTTCGTGAAGCGGTGTGGTCATGAAAGTGACTGCAAGTGTTTAAATGCCCGTTCAGGCTCCGGATCGTTCCAGATCGCCGATGCGGCGATAAGGATATCGGCGCCGGCGGCATGAAGGGTTGATGCATTGGCGGCATTAACGCCACCGTCTATTTCTAGTGTAGCATTCCCGGCATGCTCCCGCAAAAATGCGACTTTTTCCCGCTGCCCCGGCCGCAAAGCCTGCCCCGACAATCCCGGAATGACCCCGAGGACCAAAAAACCATCCGCCTCCCCGCGGTGTGCCACCAAAGTCTCGGCTGAAGTATCCGGATTCGCCGCAAGGAACAATTCAACGCCGAACAGCGCACATTTCTCCTTCATGATCGCAAGGTCTTTCGCGGCTTCCACATGCACGATGATGCGTCGCACGCCGGCATCGAGCCAATCATCAAGCGCATCATCGGGGTTTTCCACCATCAGATGCACTTCGATCGCCACGCCTTTCGGCGGCTTTGTCCCCGCAAGCGCCGATGCATCGTTCCATAATTTATTTTGAGTAAAACGTCCGTCGCTCACATCAATATGGACCCAAGTCGCGCCGAATCCCGCCGCACGCTGCATTTTGCGTGCGATCTCGCTCAGTTCGGTCTCATTGATCGCAGGTATGACCATCATACCTTTCAGTATACCACTCCATAAAAAAACGCCCCGAGATCATCGGGGCGCGCCCTGTTACCAGAGCTTTTGATCGACGCACTGCACGACCGGATGGTGCGTGCCATCGAATGTGTAGACGGTCATCGAGCAATTCGGCGGGTTCGCGTGCTTCATCAGCTCACTCATCCCGTCATGGTTCAGACCCTCCAGCAAGTACCGCAATCCCTGGATGGTCCGGCCGTGGCATACCACGAACACCGTCTCCTTTTGAAAGCCTCTGCATGCCTCGTCCAATTGCTGGAGAAAAAGCAGAAGCCTTCCCTCGCACATGCTCACGATGCTCTCGCCGCCGGGCGGAATGTAGGTGAAGCGATCAGCCGCTTTCCAGGCGGCTCCCGACCACGGGAAATATCGCTCCACTTCGGCTGCCGTCATATTGCTGATGTATCCGGAGTTCCGTTCGCGGACCAGATTGTTCTCAGTGAACTCGATCCGGCCGCGGTCAGTTCCGGCATAGGCCGCCAGAATACCCTCCGCCGTCTGCCGTGCGCGAATAAAGCCGGAATGGATGATCTTGGTGGGAACACCGAACAGCTTTTTCAGCCGCCGGCCAGCGCTCGCCGCCTGGTTCTTCCCTCGCCCGGTCAGCGGGCACAACCGATCCTCCAGCGGACCGATCGCCGCGCGTGCGGCGTCGTCGGGAAAACAGAAACCCTTTCCGAACTTGTTCCGCATGGATTCGCCATGCCGGATCAGGACCAGCGTCGTGATGTTCTGCAGACGCATCGGCTTCATCGGAACCTCTCAAAGAACGATTGTTCTCTTGAATCTAGCAGTAGTATCAAAAAAGCACAATGCCCGGAGGGGCATTGTGCTTACATCATCTTATTGCGCGTTTCGATATCGTCGATCTTCTTCAGTCTGCGGCGATGGCGGTCTTCGCCCGAGAATGACGCCGGCATCCAGGCCGCAACCAGGCGCTTTGCATCTTCGTCCTCAATATAGTCTGCGGCAAGACAGAGCACGTTGGTATCGTCGTCGTTCCGCGATGCCATCACCTGGTCCGCATTGAAACCGAGCACCGAGCGGACGTGCGGGAACTTGTTTGCCACGATATCGACACCGACGCCCGAACCGCAGACGAGCACCGCACGGCAACCCGACGGGTCCATGCTCACTTTGCGGGCCGCCAACGCGGCGACGTCAGGATAGTCGTCCCCTTCCACAAGCTGCGGGCTCCCCACATCGATCACTTCATATCCCGAGCTTTTCAAATAATCTTTCACCGATTCCTTCAGATTGAATCCGCGGTGATCGGCGCCGATATAGATCAGCATAGGTCTTATAAGCCTTCTGCGGCTTTGAGCACATGTTTCACCAGCGTCGACACATATCCCGCTTCGTTGTCATACCAGGAGAACACTTTCACCAGATCGCCGTCCACCACCTGCGTGAACTTAAGGTCAACCGTCGCGCCGAACGGCTCGCCGATAATATCGGAAGACACTACCTGATCGTCCGTCACCTGCAAGATCCCTTTCCAGCGCGGTTCCTGCGCGGCCTTGCGGAGAAGATCGTTCACTTCTTCCACGGTCGTCTTGCGCTTTGCCAGGAACGTGAGATCGGCCAGTGAGCCGGTCACGCTCGGCACGCGGATCGCAACACCGTCGAACTTGCCGGCCAGTTCCGGGATCACGCGAGTCACGGCGATCGCCGCGCCCGTCGTCGATGGTGTGATATTCATCGCGGCCGCACGGCCTCGGCGGAAATCATCCCCTCCCCGGACCGGACTGTCGGTCAGCGACTGCGTCGCGGTATAACTGTGCACCGTGTTCAGCATCGCCTTCTGGATCCCGATCGTTTCCGCCATGACCGCCGCGACCGGAGCCGTTGCGTTCGTCGTGCAGGATCCGTTCGAGGTCACTTTGCAGACTTTGAAATTTCCCTCGTTCACGCCCATTAAAATGGTCTTCGCATCCTCACGCTCGGCATCCTTCGCCGGAGCCGTGATCACCACATGCTTCGCCCCCGCGGTCAAATGCGCCGATGCTTTTTCGAACGTAGCGAAAAATCCCGTCGCCTCCACCGCAACGTCGATGTTCATATCATTCCATGGAAGCTGCGCCGGGTCTTTCTCCTGCGTCACGCGAACCTTCTTGCCGTCGATTATGAGATCGTTCCCGTCAACCTTCACATCGCCCGCGAACCGGCGATAGACCGTATCATACTTCAAAAGATACGCAAGGTTCTCGATATTTCCCAGATCATTCACCGCGACGATCTCCAGATCCTCATTCGCCCATGCGGAGCGGAAAAATAAACGGCCGATGCGGCCAAATCCATTAATTGCAATTCGTGCTTTTGCCATATATGTTTATGAATTAATTATTATCAGTATATCACTTTTTAAAACCGCTTCCCGTTCTGCGGCGTCACATCAGCGGAAATTCACGGCATCGCCGATGCGGAACCCGTATCGATCGGACAGCCCCGCATTGATCTCCAATACCTGGTCCACCGGCTGCGGCGGAGTATAGATGGTCGTCTCGCCGAACACGGCCGGCGGGAGGTCCTTCGCGATCCCGACGATCTTCCCCTCGCTGATCCAGATAATATCAAGCGGAAATTCCATCCCGTGCATCCAAAATGACGGAGTGGTCATACCAGAAAATACGAATAGCATCCCCGCATCGGGTGCAAGCGACGCGCGTCCCGACAATCCCCGCGCCTGTTCGATCGACGTAGTTGCGATCTCTATGTGAAACGTTTGTCCGTCGATCTCAACAGCATGCCCCTTGATCCGCGTCCAATCAACGAAGAGCATCCTGGAGATCCCGGCGACCGCGACGACCGCAAGAAAGATCCCGCATCCGATAATGATCTTTTTGAGCTGTTTCATGATCCAACGCTCTTTACAGAGCACATCGTTCATCCTACCACGGCGCGACCCTTACTCACCAGGAAGCAATTCGCATATGCCGGCGCCACGGGATACTATGAAAACATATGCTTCAGAAAGTAACCATCGACCGCCAGATCAAGGCGGCGCAGATCTTCCGGCTCATGCCCTCGGCGCAGCGCGACGCGCTCCGCAAGATCGCGCGCACTCTGCGCGGCAAACGCGTCGTGCACATCAACGCGACCGCGGTCGGCGGCGGCGTGGCCGAGATCCTGCAAAGCCTCATCCCGTATCTCCGCGCGTTCGGCGTGCAAAGTGATTGGTACGTGATCGATCCGAAAGCCGGGAACGAGTTCTTCGCGGTCACCAACAAGATCCACAACGCCCTGCAGGGCGGACGGATAAAGATCTCCGGACGCGAATGGAAACGGTATGCGGACGTGAACCGCGCCATCGCTAAAGACCTGGAAAAGATCGACTGCGATGTTCTCGTCATCCATGATCCGCAGCCGCTGCTTGCCGGCACGCTCGCCCATCGCGACAAACACAAGATCTTCTTCAGCCACATCGATACCTCCTCCGCCTATCGGCCGGTGTGGGAAAAACTTGCCCCTGCGATCACCGCGTATCACCGCATCGTCTTCAGTAATCGCGCATTCGTTCATTCCGGCATTCCCAAACGCAAAGTGCGCGTCTTCACTCCGGCGATCGACCCTCTCGTTCCGAAACAAACCGTCGTTCCCCGCGCGACCGCACGGCGCTTTCTCGCCCGCCATGGGATCCCGGCGCACATCCCGCTGATCGTCCAGGTTTCCCGGTTCGATGTCTGGAAGAATCCGCTCGGTGTGATCCAAGCCTTCCGCCTGGTACAGCATGCCCGGCCCGAAGCACATCTTGCGCTTATCGGTTTCAATGAAGCAAAGGATAATCCGGCGGCGGCTGGCGTCTATAACGATATCGCCGCGGTCGCAAAGAGCGCACCCCATATTTCCCTTTTCTTCCATCCCGGAAAGATCAACATCCAGAAGTTCACCCTGATGGCGCAGAACGCCGCGGACGTCATTGTCCAGAATTCGATCAAAGAAGGGTTCGGCCTTGTGGTCTCTGAAGCGATGTGGAAACGCCAACCCGTTGTAGGCGGTCCGGCCTCCGGCGTTCGGAAACAGGTCACGAACGGCGTGAACGGTTTCATCGTCCGCTCCAGCGACGAGCTCGCTAAAAAGATCCTCTATCTGCTTGATCATCCCGTCGCCCGCCGGAAAATGGGCGCTGCCGCGCGCAAGATCGTTTTTGATAAATTCCTGTTCCCCCGCCTGACGCACGACCATCTCGTTCTCTACCGCGACTGCTTATCCTGAGCGAAGCCGAAGGACTTGTCCTGAGCGCTTCGGTTATTCCTCAGCATAAACCTGCCGAAGGACCTTTCCTAGCCGCGCTTCCTTTTTTCCACGGTCCGCAACTGAAACGCCATGATCCCGAACGCCACCGCGACGTTCAGCGATTCTTTTTTGCCCGCCATCGGAATTTCTGCGATCACATCACACCGGTCAAGCACTTTCTTGTCGACGCCATCCACTTCGTTCCCGATCACCAGCGCGATCTTTCCCGTGGCAAACTTTCGCGCATCCAATGTGTCATACGGAACCGATCGCTTGTCCTGTTCCAGCGCCACGACCGTATAGCCTCCTTTTTTTAGTTTCGCCAGCAACCGAAGAACGCTCGCGGTCTTTTCCCACGGGATCGTGTTCTCCGCGCCAAGCGACACCTTCGTTACCTTCTGCCGCGGCCGGCCCAGCCGGTCCTCCGGCTCCGGCGTGATGCCGCCCAGATAGATCCTTTCAACGCCGACGGCGTCCGCCGTGCGAAAAATAGATCCAACGTTATGCATGCTCCTGATGTTATCGAGTATGACGATCATAGGTAATTTCATATTAACAAACACAAAGCGATGCGGTACAGTGAAAATAACACTGAAACACCGAAGACGCCGAGGTCCCCGTGCACCTTCACAAACGAATCCTCGCCTTGTTTCTTCTTACCGGCCCATTTCTCTGCTTGCTGGGATACTGGCAGATAGCCGATCAGCAATTCAAAGCAAAGAACTGGGACGACTTTCCGGTCGTCATTCCCGGCAATAACGCCCTGCAAGGTCTTTGGCATGAGATCCTGATCGATACGCACAATGATCCGCATGCTCCGCTTCCGCGCATCACGATCATGTTTCATGCACCGCATGACCGGCTGGAAGATTGTAGTAAATTCACCGGCAGAAAAAAACAGCAATGCAAACACGACAATCGCGTCGCATCACAAGCAATGATCCTTGGCGTGGAGACCTCGCCGAACGATCCTATTCTCCTTTTCTTTGATTCGCTCCGCAAAACCATGCGGGAGCTTGCGCACAAGTACTGGCCGATGACCTCGACGAACCAAAAGATGATCGGAGCGATCCCCGCCTGCTTCCTGGCTCATGAGATGCTGCACGTTGCGCTTGATCTGCGCGGAGTTCCCGCGCTTGATCAGCATCGGGTCATGCGCGATCAGCACTATCTGCTCCACGCGCTCATTTATCTCAACAAAAGCCTTGGCCTTCCGCCGAACGGCTTCGACGTCAAAGAGACCATGGATGGACTCGATTACAGCGTCAAGCTCGATGAGATCACGCGCCGACGCGAGCAGCGCGAAGTCGGAAAATAAATAATTCCATACCCGTCACTCGACGGGTATTTTTTATGCAAAAGAAAAAAGCACGCGAACGTGCTTTTAGAAATTATACCTGCGGCTTAGAAGAGCCGCGGCGATAGAGAACAATACGAAAGAATCGGAAATTCTGATATATCAGAAAGATAAGCGCTCCGGTGAAGATCATGAAGTCGCCGGGACTCAACACCCAATTCCGAACCAAGATCCAATCGCTGATGATCTTCATATGCGAAAAAAGGGTCATCGGACAATGAGAGGCATCGGAAACATCGGTAAACATCGCGGGCATGAGACCGTGATTCGCGGTCATTGTCAGTCGGTTCAACGCGGCGCCCAGCATATAGAGGTTATAGCCCGGAAGACGCCAATAGTAGAGGGTCGCCCATGTTACCGTCAGCAACTGCCAGAAGCACGTCGTCTCATCGCTGTAATGAAAGAAGCCCTGGTAAACGCCGATGAATCCGAAAAGGGTAATGGGAATGGCGTAGCGCCAGAAAAGATGAAAGAAGTCGCGATCGATCTGCTCATGCTCCTTCTCGCGCCCCTTCATGCTCCAAAGCGCGGCCAAGATCCCCTTCCCGCTCAGCGGCTCGATGAAGGTATTGATGACATCCATGCAGATCGCGGCAAAAAACAGCTTATCAGCGGCAGCGTACAAGGCAAGTACGATCGCCACCATTGTGCACCTTCCGTATTCTGCTTTTCAGGTTCTATCTTAAGGATACCATTTTAGATAAACAAAAGCCCCGACTGTTATCGGGGCTCTCAGCGATCCTTCAAGACCGCCTTGATCTTCTTTTCAAGCTCTTTCTGGAGAACTTCGGCTCGGCGAATGAGCTCCATATGCTTCTGATCAAGAAAAAGTTCGTGCTTTTTCATCGGAATAGATGCCCAATATGCGGAACCTTTCCGCTCGCGCACTTCAGCGTCGCCGTTCAGATATACCGAAATAATAATTTCATGCTTGGTCCAAAGATCAAAGTGATGAATGACCCACAGGGGCACGTGCGGATTTCCCTGCTCTTCGCTCCGCTCGACCGTGAGTTCGTCTTTCCAGAGCATAAGCTGCATGAACGCCCGGCGCTTCTGGTATTTATCCCATTTATAGCATCGCGCCGTCCGCCAGTTCGTCATCCGACGGATCATGATGAGATCGTCCTGGACGATCGTCGCATAATTGAACCAATAGAAACGCAAAAGGATCGCGATCGTCAGAAGCAGGGTTCCGCCGATGACAACCAGCGGAGCCCAGGTAAGCAGCCATCCTATCGCGGTGAGCATAGGATTCTCGCAGTCAACGTTCTGCCCTTACCCTACCAAATATTTCCCCTTTTTTGCAATCCGCTTTTTGCCATAAAAAATCGCCCCCGAAAATGGGGCGATCATGATCTCCGGCGGGGAACCGCCGTATAGATGATATAGAAAAGACAAACGTTCAGCAGAGTACCGATGATATTCAGGACGACCATCCATTGATTATGGAGCTCCGCGCCGTACCAGCCCCACAGAACTCCTGAGACCACGGCGAACCCGATCCGCGGAATAGAGAGGGTCTTCAGGCACCGCTTCCGCTCCGCCACGGACATGTCTTCCCTGCGAATATCGATGACGATCTTGATCTGATGCGTCATGCCGAGCATCAAGCCGACGAATGCCCACAAAGGCGCGGCGATCGCAAGATTCATCCGCTTTCCTCGTTTCCAATATACTCCTGTTACCCTACCAGATTCTTCAGCACAGAAGCAATGCTACGGCTCGAAGTAGATCCGCTCGGTATACTTCGCTTTTTGAACAAAATCTCTCCCGGAAAGCTCATAAAATCCGATCGTGACGTAATCGTCAGCTGTGAACGCACGTGTGTCAGGTAATTCTGCTGCGTAGATCCCCGCGATCCGCGTTTCGATCTCTGTCTGGCCCGGCACAAGATCGCTTCGCATCGATCCCTGCTTAAGACCCCATGAGTTAGGCGTGCATCCGCCGCTGTTATCCATGATAAGCCCGGCAAAAAGATCATAACTCGGCGCGTACACGCATGAAGAATAGCCAAGTCTCAACACGGTTCCGCTGCCGCCCACCTCTTCGTTCCGAGCCGCATTCGAAAATCCATAGTTCTGAGGCGGATCCTGATCAAGGAAAAAGATCATCGCGCTGGGAGTGCCCGAGGTCATGAACGGGTATGCCGGGACTGCAAAGCGCACGACCGGCGGTGTCGATGAGCCGTTCAAATATCCCCAACGCAGATCGGTAATGCCATACGGCGGAGGAACGCTGGGTACAAAAAACTCACTGACCGTCGATGATGAGATGTTCCCGAACTCATCCTGAGCCCGCAGTGCGATGGAATATGAAGTGCCCGGCTGTACCGCGACGCGCGTGAACGGCCGTCCGGCGATCTCAACCTCTTCCTGCTGAGACGCCGGCGGGACCTTCGGCGCCGGTATCCATCCGTCATCAGACAGTTCGGTATCGCCGTAATTGATCTCATACGAAATATCGCGATCAAGCGTATCCGGATCCGTTACCGCGTCCCAAATGATCCGAAGCGTCGATCCGTCCTCGCTCGGAGCGAACTCGATATTTTCCGGAGCGGTCGGCGGCTGATGTTCCGGCGGATCAGGAACGAACGGGTACGGGGTCTTATCATAGGCAATGAGCTTTTGCATATTCCCGCCCGCGTATCCGTATGCCGCTACGGTGAAATAATCTCCGTCTTGCGGAGCATCTTGATCGCCCGCAAGTCCAAGGATGATGTTATGGTCTTCAATATGATCGGCTAAGAATGTCATATTGCGTATGCCGCCGGGGACCCCGCATTGATCGGGAGTATCCGGTAAAATAACCGCGCTGGAATTACGGTCGGCGCCGGAACAATCACGATAGGCAATATGCCATGCGCCGGCGGTTGCCGTTCCCCACTCTCCATATTGCTTCGGGAATTCACCGTCAGCCGTAGAAGCGTATTGCGCATCTCCCAAGAAATAGGGAATGTCCTGCGGGGATCCATTCTTAAAGAAAAGAAGCTCCTCCCATGCCGGACCGCTCCCGTATATGTTCGGAACGATCGGATACGCGCTGAACTGCGGCTCGATAATAAACTTCCCTGAACTGCGGGGGTCCGCGTATCCATACGCGCCGCTCAGGAGATGCGGCACTTCAACCGTCGCAGTGGTCGAGGCAGACCGCAATCCTTCGCCGTCCTCGGCGGATATCGCAAATGAATAAGGGCGCCCCATCTCTTGGATCGGGATCGCAAGGGAAGTCTCGCCATTAGCGACCGTAAGAGAAGAAGCTGTTTCGGGCGTAGAGGTGGCATACCTTACGATATATCGCACCGTTGATGTTGCGCCGGAAAGATCCCGGGATGCATCCCATGCAAGATCGATCCGTAACGTTTCCGGATCGTAGTTCGCCGTAAATTGTTCCGGCGCCGCAGGAGCCGAGCGCGGCTCGGGTAAATTATGCGTTCCCTGAGGGATCGGAATCGAAGCTGCCTCAAAATCAGATGAGTTATTACCGAGATCGCAGCCGTTGCCTTCATACCGCCCCGCATCCGCAGCAGAAATGCATGCGCCATCGGAGAACGCTTTTCGCTCCCAGCTCATTCCCTGTTCGGGCAACGGGAGAGCGGTTCCGCCGAATGCCTCGGCAGTTCCATCGCCATACGCGATCGCATCGATAATATGAGGGTCATCAAGCCCCGCGATCGTTGAGGTCGCATCAACTAAAAAAAGTGTTGCCCCTTCCGTGGTATTCAGCGATCCGCTCGCCCAAGACATATCCGCTCCTTGATAGGCATCGAGACCGACAAGAAAAAATCCCCGTGAAGAGATCAGATCCCCGGGTTCAAAGTCTTTTTTATGGATCGCATCAGTACTCGTCGCATCGCCGCTCAACATCTGCACCGACCAGCCCGAAATATCCTTTGCCATCCCGGAATTATAAAGTTCTATGAAATCTTCATTCGCACCGGTTCGATCGGGGTATATTTCACTGAATACTATTGCGCCGGCTGCCGGCGCGACGGATACGGGCGCCTCAGAAACGATCCATTCGGTCGGCGGGACAAACCCATCATGGAACGAAGAGTTCTTAGGCGATGGAACCGAGAGCATAAAGTCATCGGCGTTGTTATTCGTATCCTGATCCGTTCTCCGGGAAATACTTTGCTGCGCGATCGGATCTTGCGAGAACACGCTGCTCTCCGCAAATGCATTCTCTGCCGAACCCCAGGCAACGCTATCAATGACCTCGCCGGTATTCGCCGGCCCGTATCGGAGCGCAATGCCGTTATCAGCCGCAAGCGTTGCCGAGGTTGTAATATCCGGTTCAACGGCAATATCCGCATACCCGCTTTGGGCCCACAAATAATATCCGTGTGCAGGAATAAAAACATCGTCGGTCCATGACCTTATCGATTCGTCAGCACTGCCTGTTTTCGTTCGCTTCACTAATCGATAGCCGTTTAAATTCACCGCGGCGGCATTCGGGTTATAGAGTTCGATAAAATCATCGTTCGCACTGCCGGTCCCGCCGGTGATCTGCACCTGACTGATCAGAAGCTTTGTCGGAGCGATCGGTTCCGGCGGCGAAGGCGGCGGAAGAGACGCAGAACCCCCGGCAGCGCTTGCAACCGCAAGAGGACTATTCTCACCCTTCGGCGTTCCCCACATATGCACATTCCCCAATGAGATGCCGCTTCCGTTATAGGTGTGCCAGCTCAGATCGGCAAGACGCTCCATGGTCTTTCGCGTCGATGGATCGCCGGCAGGCCATGAAGGCGCTGCCATCGCTTCATCGGCCAAACGGCAGTGCGAGTCAAATAAACGAAGTCCTTCATCGGTATTGGACAATGCTCCGGTATATATGACATCTGCCGGAAACTCCGGAACCGAATCATCATCCGTACGCTCCAAAAGAACGTATGCTCCGGAGGCAACAAGGGTCGATGGATCGAACATGACATGGATCTGCTCATCTTTGTCGATAAGCTGCCATCCGGAAATATCAAGCGTATTCCCGGAAACATTCCTCAGCTCTATCCATTCATCGTTCGCGCTCACGGTCCCGCCCATCCACGCGACCTCATTAATGATCATGCCTTGATGCGACGGCTGCTGCGTCGTTGCGAAAGAGCAGGCGGGATCTGCTGATGGCGCTGGCGGCGAAGCAACGATCTTAAGCGATCCCTCCGGAGAAGAAGTTGCCGCTGCCGGTTCCTGCATAAGCGGTTCAGACGGAGCCTCCTCCTGAACAGGAAGGATCTCCGGCGTAAGAGTTGCCTCTACGTTTGGGGATACCGCTATCGCCTCAAGAGAAGGCGCGACAGGAACAACTTCTTCCGATGAGCTCGCAAGCGCCGGGGCGGGAAGCGCGGGTGGTGACAGCGGTGTAACATAGGTCGCGGGAGCTATTTTACCCTGTTCAAGATCAAGCGCCGTCGCAACATCCAAATTAGGATTTTCATGCGATGCAAGGATGGCGCCGAAAAGGTCGATTGTCTGTGCAAGCAACGCGCGCGGTCCCGTTACTGCAACGGAAGACGAGATCGCAGAGGCGATCTGCGCGCCTGTTCTTTGCGTCGCCTTCGCGATCTGCCCCACACCGCTCATGATCGAGGAAGCCGTGGCATATGCCTGACCGACGACAGGATTTATCACTGTTACAGCAACTGCTTGCGCGATAGGATCGGCAACGGACAAGAGAGCTCCCTCCGCCTCATGCGTAAACGGAAGATCCGGCGAATCGATGCACGGCCTTTGCGGATCCTGCACGTCATTCGCGGAAAGCTTCCCGAGCGCAGCCTGAATATCAGAAACGATCCTGTTACTGCGATATTTCAAATACACATCAGTGAAACTATGCCCGAATGGATCATCCCCCTTCTGTAATTGAATGTGCGTATTCGGAGGCATGATCGTCCGCATCGGCGCGTAGGCGACCAACCCGGCGATCACCTTATCCGTATCCGAAGTGATCCAATTTCCGCCGCCCGCAACCCTTCCCGATGGCGTCGCCACAGAATAAATACCCAGTGACTCTTTCGGAATACCGCCCGGCTGATCAACCGTAACGTCATACAAACTGTTCGCATAAAAATTCCCTTGCGAATGAGGAACGAGAAGCAGCTTCTGTGTGGTGATCTTTTCGCTTGCGGACCTCAGCATCTCCAAAAGGTCGTAATCTTTCACCGTGCTTTCGTCCATGTACTTTTGGTACACCGACATATTCAAATCCGCTATTCCGCCGAGATGAGATGGGTTGAAAAGGTATTCATAGTCAATTTTTTGCTCACCATAAAATGGCCCAAGAAGAGTTTCTAGTGCCTTCATATTATTTTTCGCCCCCTGCTCATCCGTTAATATTCCATTAATCGTAGCTACAGTATATCCATCCACAGAACATTTATTCGATAAAACATTGCCAAAAGCGATAGTCGGGGTCAGAAAAATACCAGCTATTAGGAAATAGCTAGCGTATTTTTTGTATTTATATGGAGTGCGTACACTCATTTCTTTTATTTTTAATTTGGTAACGTGGCCGGATCTATATCGCAACCATCATTAGAAGCTGAGTAACTCTCAAGATTTCCTTCAAAAAGATTATGTAGATACTGTTTTCTCTCAGCAGTGTTAAGCTGAAGACCTGTCACAAAATTATCATATTTATTCATATCTGCAATAAATTTTGTCATATCAGATCGAGAACTCAATGTCCATAAACATATATTTGATCTGCTCTCATTATCCTCAACCGTTGCAGTAACCGTTTCTATATTTACAATCGGCAACGTCATCTGCGTCTGAAGTACCAATGCATACTGCAAAAGCGGCATGCGGATTCTCGCCGAATTCGGATACGCTTTAAAGATCGCAAGTTCAACATCATCGCGGATGCCGTTATGGTTGGCATCGATCCCCTGTATTGCAGCGTTAGCGGCAGCCCCGGGATCCGGCGGCAAATGAGTTCCCATCACATCATCCATCGTCAGTTTCGTCGCATGGATCTTCGCCACCGCCGCGTCGGTCGCCGGCCGGCTCAACCGCCCCGGAATATCGGCCGCCATCGCGATAACATATGCCGCAAAAACGATCGCCGCCGCGCTAAAAACGATCTCCCGCAGCGGAACGCCGTAGATCATTTTCCGGACCCATGGAGATCGGGTGCCGTCATAGATGATGCCTTCACGGATGCGGCGCATCCAGACAACTTCACGAATTACATAATAGGCAGGAAATACAATGATCGTGGTCGGCAAAAATGCGCCGAGCGCCCACAGAACCGGTATCGTGCGGATTCCCTGCCGCTGAAATGCGCGCGCATCCCGGAAGACCCATAACGCAAGCAGGGCGGGACACCATGCGATCAATGCCAATAATACCAGCCACGATGTGGCGGAGTAAGGACCCTGAAGCATCATCACAAATGCCATCTCGGGAGATCCGCTCAGTAACATTTGGAAACTTACGGCCATAAAGATAAGAACCCCGAAAAGGATCGCGATTGACACCAAAAACTGCCGGATACCCGCAAGCACTAATTTTTGCGTAGATGAGATCATAGTATTACTGTTCTAAATTCATCCCTACTTCGCTCCGTCCCGGGAACGCGGCTTCAGGATCGTGACTAGGGCAATAAAAAAGCCCCCGATTCGGGCTTGATACGCATAGGAATACAAAGATCCCCTGCGCGGCTTCTGAAAATTGGTTTATGTCTTGCATACAAAACATAATGCTGGAATCCTACCTCACTGCTTTCCTGTCGTCAACTCCCGTCATACATCCCTCCCCCTATTATCCACGCATATGCGTGGATAATAGGGGG
>JAGWYA010000004.1 GCA_018969615.1 Patescibacteria group bacterium
CTGCCGAGGATATCTCAATGACCGCTTTTGCGGTCGTGTCTATGGGCCCAGGCGGTCCTTTTTATATATTTCCCCTAATTGATAAGAGAAATTTTCATCAGCTGCAAGGCTTGCCGAGAATGAATGGTTACTCCATTCTGACGAGGTGTAACGCAGCAGGTGAGGAAAATTTCCTTACCCTTTGGGAATCCTGATTTCGACCAATAGTTTTGTCGCTCGTCGGAAAGGTAGGTGTCCCTACGATTTCCTTCTCGTTCCTTGCTCTTGGTCGAAATCAGAGATTTCAATTTAGGAGAAACATATAAAAGGACCGCCCATGGCCTTTTTTGTTTGAAAAAGGTCCGATGGCCTGAGAACGCATTAAGGTCGATACGGTACTCATTAATCAGTGACCCGTTCTAAAATATGGCATTAACTAAACAACAGAAAGGCGCATTGATCGACGCTTCAACGACGAAGCTGAATGAAAGCAAGGCCGCGGTCTTTACCGAATTCAAAGGGGTGACCGTGGAGGAGTTCAAGAAGCTTCGCCGCGAATTGAAAAAGGTCAATGCGGATATGAAAGTGGTCAAGAAGCGTCTGCTGAACATTGCTCTCGAAAAGCTGGGCATTCAGTTCGATACGATGGCGCTGAAGGACCAGGTGGCGGCGGTGTTCTCCCGGAATGAACTGAGCAGCGTTGCTCCGGTCGTCCATAAGTTCGTCAAAGAGATGGCGAAGAGCAAGACCGCGACATTTTCCGTGCTCGGCGCGTTCGATGCGCAGGAAAAGCGCGTCGTCGATGCGAACGAGTTCAAAGTGCTCGCCACGCTCCCGTCACGTGAAGTGCTGCTTGCACAGATCGCGATGATGCTGACGATGCCGTTGAAGCAGACGATGATGGTGCTCAACGAAAGGGCGAAGAAAGTGCAATCATAATTAATTCCCACACACTATGGAAAAATATAACGATATTTTGAACAAGATCGGCGAGATGAAAGTGACCGAGCTTGCCGAGCTGGTGAAGGCGATGGAAGAAAAGTTCGGCGTGTCCGCCGCGATGCCGGTTATGGCAGCGGGAGCGGGTGCAGCCGGCGGTGCTGAGGCCGAAGAGAAGACCTCCTGGAACGTTCTCTTGAAGGACGGCGGCGGCCAGAAGATCCAGGTCATCAAGGTGCTCCGTGAAGCGTTGGGCCTTGGCTTGAAAGAAGCGAAGGACATCGTGGATGCGGCTCCGAAAGTGGCGAAGGAAGGTTTGAAGAAAGAGGATGCGGAAGATCTCAAGAAGAAATTGGAAGCAGCAGGCGCAACCGCCGAACTCCAATAGTCTCCCTGATAAAAAATACACCGTTGAAATCGGTGTATTTTTTATTTATAGTATAGCTAGCCCGGAAAGCGGGGAGCGGGGCGCTTAGTTCCCGCCGAAGGCGAGGCTCGCCAAAGGCGGCAGTGGTACCTGCCTGCTCGCCTCGCTAAAGCTATGGCGAAGCGGGCCGGCAGGCAGGGAACGCACAGCTCTCTTGAAATTATTTACGCGCGTTTAGCTCAGTGGTAGAGCGTTTCATTCACATTGAAAAGGTCGCTGGTCCGATCCCAGCAACGCGCACCTTGTAGGGCATTTGTAAAAGCCCACCAATAAAAAAACTTCGCACTGCTGCGAAGTTTTATGGTCGTACGGAGATATTAGTGGTCCATCTTGGTCAGGACGACCAAGATGCCGATCTTCAGTTTGGCGCGAACGCCGATCATCTCACGGTAAGGAGGCGGACCCATGTCCACTTCGATGTTCCCATTGACCTGGTGCGACCCGTTCAAGGTCTCGATCATGATCTTGTTTTCGTTCGCGGAACGCTGCTTGGAGAAGATGCAATGCATAGACCCCGTCCTTCTTTTCAAAAAGATCGGTCGTATCGAACGTTTTTTGCGCATCGTCGTTATTGTACAGATACGTATAGAGCGCCAGAAGTTGAGGGACCTGAACCGTCCGGAATTGAGTGCGTTTCAGGAACCACAAGAACCCTTCGACGGTATGTCCGTCCACCAGTCGGAATGCGACCTCGTCCGGGTCGGGTTTCGTCGTCTTAAGATCATTCGGCCATGCGTTCACTTCTCTGACGCGTTCCTCTCCGGACTGGTCCGTCTCAAAGGTCGTGGCAATGCTCATCGTCTTCCAATTGCGCCCCAAAAGAAAAAGGAGCGGCGGGAGAAGAACTCTCTCGTACCAGTGAACACTGGTGATGCGGACCCGGTAGTGAGCGATCGTTGTGCGCATCTTTGCGGCATGGACCGGCGGCAAGCCGACCGCTCCCACGAGGAGGATCGCCAGGCTGAGGGCGCGCAGTCTTTGTTTCATGAATATCTCCGCTTTCGAAGGACTACTACGATAGTAATAGCGCGGAGGGGAAAATGCAATCGTTCTCTGCGAATAAAAAAACCGCATTACTGCGGTTTTCGAGTGAGGATGATCTTCACTCCTTTGACCTCGAGGGTGGTCATTTCCAGAATGCGCGGATGTCCGTCCCGCACGATCGTTTCCGCCTTCCCGGCCCGTTTTTTCGGGTTCAAGGGAACGGCGGAGATAATGATCCGGTCGCCGTCGCGATGTTTTTCGAGAAGGCAGCGCAGATGATTATGTTTGTGGTGTTGCGGCGAGATCGGCTCGACATCAATGCGGAGTTCTTGCGTGCGGTCATCCAGAAAATAATTCCAGATGTTCAGATACGCCTGAGCCGCTTGCGGGGTCAGATCAACGGGGACATCGATGAACATATGTCCTTCGTAGCTTGCACTGGTCTTGCGGACCATGAAGCATTCCCGTTCGCCGGGGGCGGTAATGGAAATGCCGACAACCGCCGGTTGCGCCGAGCCCGAGCTTTGCGCATAGGTGATCGCCATGTTCATTTCTTTCCATTCCAGAAAATCGGCATTGTCCACAAAAAGCCAGGCCATGATCCGTTTGAACGGAGAGAAGTTTTTGTAGGAAACCGAATAGGTTGCGGTCGTGGTGATCGTATCGTCACCGAAGGAAGGGGAGGCTCCAAGGAGCGTTCCCAGAACAAGGACAGTGGCAAGTGCTCTCATCGATCGCCTCGTACTGTGAAGGTGCTGTTTCTGCTTTTAGCATACTGCCTTTTTCGGCGGGGAGCAATGCTGTGGATAAATATCATTCCAGGCCTCTTTTCCCCTTTATTTATAGGCTTTAAAAAGGGGTGGGGGCGCCCTTTGCAAAGTAAGGAGAATGTGGTGTAAACTGAAGGGGTAGTGGGGAATTGTGGATAAAGGTGGGGATAACCCCGAAATCTGGGGACAACTGGCGCTCGGATGCTCCTTGAGGAAAGCCCGGGCTCACAGTTTCCTCAAGGAGCATCCTCGCTTCAAGAAGAAGGAAAAGCTCCAGTGTACAACTTCCTGAGGGGACATCCTCGCTTCAAGAAGAAGGAAAAGCCCTAGCGTACAGCTTCCTGAGAGAGCATCCTCGCTGAAAAAAGAAATCGCTTATTCAAAAACACACAATGTTCATCGGCGAATACAAACATTCAGTGGACGAGAAGGGTCGCATGGCGATCCCGGTGAAGTTCCGGCCGAACTTCCGCAGCGGTGTTGTTATCAGCCGCGGCCTCGATCATTGTCTTTTTGTGTTCGAGAAAAAAGAATGGGATACGTTCGCGGGGAAGATCAAGGCGTTGCCGATCTCTCAATCGAATCCGCGCGCGTTCAGCCGCCTTATGCTGGGCGGCGCTATGGAACTTGGGCTTGATGCCCAGGGACGGGTATTGCTTCCAGACTACCTCCGGGATTATGCCGGATTGTCCAAACAGGCCGTGATCGTCGGATTGTACGATCGCCTGGAAATTTGGGACGAGGAGCACTGGAAGGAATACAAGGCGAGGACCGAGGCGTCCGGCGATGACATTGCCGAGAAGCTTGGCGAACTCGGTATATGATCCACGCCCCCGTTCTTTTACAGGAGGTGATAGACGTGCTGCAGCCCCGGTCGGGCGATACGGTCATTGACGGTACCGCCGGCGCAGGGGGACACGCAGAAGCGCTCCGTGCCCGCATCGGGTCGGGAGCGATGCTTCTGGTCGATTGGGACGAAGAGACCGTGCAGGCGCTCGAGAAAGAAGTGAGGTCTTTCCCGCAGGTGCGCGTTGCCCACGGCAACTATGCGGACATTCCGGAATTACAGCGAACGCTGCCGTTCCCGAAAGCCGACGTTGCTCTGCTCGATCTCGGATTTTCGTCCGATCAGCTGCTGCGCGGCAAAGGATTCAGTTTTCAAAAGCGCGAGGAACCGTTAGTGATGACCTATAGCGCGGCGCGGGGTTCGCTCCGCGATGCGCTCCGCTCGCTCTCCGAAGGGGAGCTTGCCGAGATCATTACGGCGTTCGGCGAGGAGCGGTATGCGAAAAAGATCGCGAAGGCGATCGTCGCCCGCCGCAATGCGCTTCAGACGGTCGGTGATCTATCAGATGCGATCGTCGGCGCGGTTCCGAAAAGCTATGAACACGGAAGGATCCATCCCGCGACGCGAACGTTCCAAGCGCTCCGGATCTATATCAACGACGAACTGGGAAATCTGGCGCAGTTCCTGCGAACGCTGCCGGAGATCATGAAACCCGGCGGACGCGTTGCTATCATCTCATTCCATTCGCTCGAAGACCGCATCGTGAAGACCGCCTTCCATGATATGGAGCATGCGGGGATCGGAAAGCGGATCACTCGGAAACCTATCAGTGCCAGTTTTGAGGAAGTAGCGCGCAATCCGCGCGCGCGGTCGGCGAAGCTTCGTGCATTTACTTTTTTACCATCATGACCATTATCGAATCACATAAGAGTTCACTTTTACAGGGAGTGTTATTATACTTGGCGGGAGCCGCGTGCCTTCTGATGATCGCGGGCATTTCGTTGTATAATATGAACGTTTCTCTGAAATATCAGGTAAGCGTCCAGGAAAAACAGGCGCAGCAGCTTGAGGCGACCAATGCCGATATGCAGAACAAGCTGTATACGATGCTTGACGCTCAGAACCTTACCGCGGTCGCGGCGAAGGATAATCTTGTTCAAGATACGAATCCAAACTATTTGGCATATACCATGCTCGCACATCGATGAAGCGCTTCCGGATCCCATTGATATCGCTGACCGTCGCCCTCGTTTACGTAGGGCTTCTTGGTAATTTGTACCGGCTGCAGATCCAAAAGAACGATTATTATACCGCCCAGGCGGCTTCCCAGTATCAGGTTGCCGGATTTCTTGAACCGGCGCGCGGAAGTATTTATTTTACCGATCGCAATAACAATCAGGTCCCGGTCGCGATGAATAAGGAATACCCGGTGATCTTTGCGGTTCCGACCGAGATTACGGATCCTGCCGCTGCGGCCGCGGTCCTTGCCCCGATATTTTCATTGGACCAGACGACACTTACTCAGACCTTGAGCCGGCCGAAGGATCAGTATGAGGTGTTGGCCCATAAGGCGACCGATGCCCAGGTAGCCGCCGTCCAGAACCTTCCGTTCAAAGGGGTTTATATCGACAAGGAGACGCTTCGCTCCTATCCGTTCGGATCACTGGCGGCGAGCGTGCTTGGTTTTGTCGCGCCGACCGCTGAGAATCCGCAGCCGTCCGGACGGTACGGTTTGGAGGAATATTATAATACTGAACTTTCCGGAACACCGGGGAGCGTGGAGGGGAATAAGCTGGTGGGCGCGGTCTCCGGACAGGACCTTCGCCTTACGCTTGATATCAATATTCAATCCCAGGCGGAGCAGATCCTGCAGGGCTTGGTTGAAAAATACAAAGCGGCGCAGGGAATGTTCATCGTGGAAGAGCCGAAAACGGGGAAGATCATCGCGATGGGGAATTATCCCACGTTCGATCCCAATAACTACGGCGCTTCGCCGCTGTCATCGTACGTCAACCCGACCATTCAGGGCGTGTATGAACCGGGATCGGTCATGAAGCTGGTGACGATGTCCGCCGGCATCGACACGAATACGATCACGCCATTCACGGCCTTTTTTGACAGCGGATCGTTAACGCTGAACGGGAAGACGATCTACAATGCGAATTTCGAACATTACGGAAAGACCGATATGGTCGGCGTGATCGATCACTCGATCAATATGGGCGCTGCGTTCGTCGAGAACTTACTGGGTCCGGACCGGTTCTATAATTATTTGGTGAAGTTCGGGTTCGGCCAGAAAACGGGGATCGAGCTGCCCGGCGAGGTGGGCGGAAATATCTCGAACCTTACGTCGAGCTATCGGGCGATCAATTTCGCCGATGCATCGTTCGGCCAGGGCGTATCGGTTACGCCGATCCAGATGATCGATGCGGTCGGCGCCATCGCGAACGGCGGGACGCTAATGCGGCCGTATCTGCTCCAAAACGAACAGCCGCAGGTGATCAGCCGCGTGATCGCGACATCGACCGCACAGCAGGTTGCGGGCATGATGGTGCATGCGGTGAATACGAATGCGGTCGCGGTCATTCCGAATTTCAATGTGGCGGGGAAGACGGGAACTTCTCAGATCCCGGACTTCGTCCACGGCGGGTATACGCAGAATTATATCCATAACTTCATCGGCTTCGCTCCGGCGACCAATCCGCGGTTTATCATTCTGATGCGCCTCGATAACCCGGATGAGACGCTGGCCGGATACACGGTCGTTGAGCCGTTCGCCCAGCTTGCTGAATATATGCTGAATTATTATAATATTCCTCCTGACAACTTGGGCGGGAATAACATCTTGCAGCCATGAACCGCAAAACGCTCAAACGGTACCACCGGGCGCTGATCCGCTCGCTGGCGATCCGGACCATAAAAAAATATCAGCCGGGGGTCATTGCGATCACGGGCAGCGTCGGAAAGACGTCCGCGAAGGACGCTCTCTACGCGGTCTTGTCGTCCCATCGGACGGTCCGTGCGACCACGAAGAACTTCAATAATGAGCTCGGCGTTCCGCTGACGATCCTCGGTTCCTATCCCGAGATCGGGGGATGGTTCTTCTGGCTGAAGGTGATCGGCATGGCATGCCTTAGGCTTCTATTCCGCATGCAGTATCCCGAGCTTTTGATCCTTGAATACGGCATTGATAAGCCGGGGGACATGAAATACCTGCTGGATATCGCCCGACCGCAGATCGCCGTCGTAACAGCGATCGGACAGATCCCGGTGCATGTGGAGTTCTTCAGCGGCCCGGAGGCTCTGGCGCGCGAGAAAGCGAAGATCGTTGAAGGACTTCCGTCGACCGGCTTTGCGGTGCTGAACTCCGATGATGAAGTGGTCTACGATATGCGCGAACGTACGCGGGCGCACGTGATGGGGTATGGTTTCAACGAAGGCGCCGAGGTGCGGATCACGAACTATGAGGTTCGCATGGATGACGGGGTCCCTGCGGGCATCTCATTCAAACTGAACTACGGCGGCAGCTTTGTGCCGGTCAGACTGGATGGCGTGTTCGGCAGGGCGCAGGCATATGCGACCGCCGCCGCCGCCAGTATCGGGATCGTTTTCGGATTGAATTTAGTGAAGATCGCCGAAGCGGTCCATGGGTTCAAGGCGCCGGCGGGACGCGGGAGGCTGATCCCGGGCATTAAGCACACTTTTCTGTTCGATGACGCGTATAACGCCGCGCCGCTTTCCATGCGCGCTGCGGTGGATACGCTTGAGCATCTCCAGGCGAAGCGGAAGGTTGCGATCCTGGGTGATATGCTTGAGATCGGAAAATATACCGTTGAAGCGCACGAGGAGATCGGCATGCTGATCCCCGAGCGGTTCGCGGTCCTGGTGACGGTCGGCCCCCGTGCAAAGTTCATCGCCGAAGCCGCCCGGCGCGGCGGGATGCCGCCGAAAGCGGTCATCTCATTCGACACGGTCGAGGAGGCGATACCGGAGATGGAGCATATTCTGAAGAAAGGGGATTTGGTTCTGATAAAAGCATCGCATGCGATCGGATTGGATAAGCTGGTCGCAGCGCTCGCCGCGGAGAATTGATTATTTCATTCGCACGCTCTATACTCTTCTGTAGAACACATGGCCCTATCGTCTAGTGGCCTAGGACGTGGTCTTCTCAAGTTTTTCGTTCAGATGAGTGCTATGCCGCTTTCGTCTAGTGGTTAGGACATAGCCTTCTCAAGGCTAGAACATGGGTTCGATTCCCATAAGCGGTACTAATTTAATGAAAAATGAGGGTTCCCTGCCTGCCGGCAGGCAGGGATTCCCCTTAGGGCTACCATTAGTTATTTGTTTATGCGATTTGCAGCCCCATCGATTGTAAAAGACCAGTATCTCGCCCCTGCGTTCGCGACCGCGGCGGTTTTGTGGATCGCGGCGTTCTCATACGCTTATGTGAACACGTTGGGAGCGGCGAACGTGCTCGCGGTCCATTTCGATGCGTTCAAGGGGGTCGATTTCTTCGGCGGAAGAGGGGATATTTTCAATATTATGATCATCGCCGCGATCGTATGGGCGATCAATGCGGTGCTGTGCGAATTGCTGTACCGCCGGGAGAAGTTCCTCTCGTATGCGATCGCCGGAGCGACGCTGCTCTATATGGTATTGATTTTTCTGGCGGTTGGTGCTATTATTTCCATTATCTAACCTATGGCATTCGCGATCGTAGAGACCGGCGGAAAACAATATAAGGTAGCGCCGGGACAAAAACTGAAAGTAGAAAAGCTTGATGTGCAGGAAGGCGCGTCTTTGTCGCTGGACAAAGTCCTCCTGGTCGCCGACGGCGAGACGGTGAAGATCGGCACGCCGCATGTCGCAGGAGCAAAAGTGGATGTGAAGGTCCTCAAACAGGGCCGAGGCGATAAGAAGATCGTCTTCAAGTATCATTCCAAGACCCGCTATAAGAAAAAGAAGGGCCATCGCCAGCTGTTCACCGAACTGGAAGTGCTTAGCGTGAAATAAGAAAAGAAAAAAGGCAGCTCGCATGAGCTGCCTTTGTCGTTTTAGGAGTCCTTGACCGTGATCAGAAAGCCTCGGGCCTGGATGATGACGTCCTCTCCTTTTTCGTTATCGAACCGTATGAAGCCGCCGCCCTCTTCGTCCCACTCAAGGGAATCGGTTTGGGCGGTGTGCTCGATCAAGACGGTCCCATCCTGGGATTGGATCGTGACCTTGGACAGATCAGGCGTATCAGAGGTTGAGCTCTGATCGTCGTCATTTTCCGCCTCCGTCCTAAAGAGCGCAGTGAGAAACAAAATACCGAACGAGACCATCATGATAAGGACTAGCGCTGCCAGGATCTGGCCCGACAAGCTGAGCGTATTGTAATACGCGATGACTTCGTTGATTTGGGACAGGGGACCCTCCTTTGGTTGTTGATTTATGAACTGCCAGTAGAATACTTAATTTTTCTCTATTTGTCAAACTAAAAAACAGCCGCTATCGCGGCTGTTTTTTATTTTCTCCGTTCGATCGCTTCGCCGAGGGTGTCTTCGTCAGCGAATTCGATCTCGCCGCCGGTCGGGATGCCGCGGCCGAGGCGGGTGATCGTCTGCGCGAGCGGTTCCAGGTCCTTTTTGAGCAATGCGGCGTTCAGGTCGCCATAGACCGTCGGATTGATCGCCAGGATGATCTCGGTCGCCTTGCCGCCCAATTCCTTTGCAATGAACTTTTTCAGGTGTTCAATGCGAAGCTTTTGTTCGTGTTCAAGTTCGCCACTTTTATGGAGCTCGCCCAGTAGGAGATACCAGCCGTTGAACTTGCGAGTCTTTTCCAGGGAGATGATATCCGTCTCTTTTTCCACGATCGCGATCAGGCCGGTGTTCCGGGTCGGATCGGAGCAGATGGCGCACAGATCGCCGCTTCCCAGATGAGTGCGAAAACAGCGCGTGCAGGTCGTAAGCGTACCAAGTGCGGTGATCGCATCCGCGAGTTCTCTGATCTGCGCCTTGCTCAGGCTTGCGATGTGAAAGGCGAGCCGCGTCGCTTGGCGGAGGCCGATGGATGGCAATTGGGCGAACGCCGCCGCGAATTTTTTAATAGGGTCGGGGAGCATAAATAGTGAGTAGGGAGTAGCGCGTGGGCAGTAGGGATAATAAGTAGTTAGTAGTGAGTAGGCAGTGGGTAAGGAATAGGTCTAAAGTCCCTGCCTGCCGGCAGGCAGGGAATGTCGAAAGTCAGAAAACAAATTATGATTCGGGATTATGGTAGGTATCGATCGAAAGGAAGCTTGCTTTGGTCGGATCGAATTTCAGTTTAACCGTGCCGACCGGACCGTTGCGGTGCTTGGCAATGATGATCTCCGCCGTATCGTCATCATCCATTCCGGGGTTGGCGACGTTGCGGTCTTTGCGGTAAATAAACATCACGACGTCAGCGTCTTGCTCGATGGAGCCTGATTCGCGAAGGTCGGAGAGCCGCGGCCGCTTATTGTCACGTTTGTCGACCTCGCGGGAGAGCTGCGAGAGGGCGAGGACCGGGACGTTCAATTCGCGCGCCATGGATTTTAATCCGCGGGAGAATTCGGTGACCTGTTGAACCATATTATCACTATGCATCCGCGGCTGGATCAGTTGGAGATAGTCGACGACAATGAGACCGAGGCCGTGCTCAGCCTGCAGGCGGCGGGCCATGGAGCGCATCTGGAGGACGGTCGGCGAAGGCGAGTCGTCGATATAGACCGGTGCGCGGGAAAGATGGTCGAGCGCATTCTGGATAAGGCCGAAATCCTCGTCGGCCTTCAGTCGGCCGGTACGGAGCTCCCAGAGCGGGATGCCCGCTTCGGACGAGATAAGACGGTCTACGATCTGTTCGCGGGACATTTCCAGCGAAAAGATGCCGACTGGGACGTTCTCTTTGACTGCGACGTGCCGGGCGATATCAAGTGCGAGAGAGGTTTTACCAAGCGACGGGCGGGCGCCCAGGATGACCAGGTCTGATTTCTGGAATCCGGAGAGCATATTATCGAGGCCGGAGAATCCGGTCGGGACGCCGCGCATCGTGCCTTCGCCGCTGTGCAGTTTTTCGATGCGTTCGAATGCGCCTTTCAGTTCGTCTTTGAGCGGCGAGAATTTCTGGCTGAACGAGTGCTGGGAGATCGCAAAGATCTTCTGTTCGATCGCATCCAGGATATCGTCGACATCATCAGAAGAGGAGAACGCGTTCTCGGTGATCTCGGCCGATGTTTTAATGAGATCGCGGAGGACCTTTTTCTCTTTGACGATCTTCGCGTAGTGTTCGACATGCGCCGCGGACGGGACGGAATCGATGAGCTTGGCAAGAAACGACTGTCCGCCGATCTCTTTGAGCACATTTTCGCTTTTCAGTTTTTCGGTCACGCTCAAGATATCGATCGGTTGGCGCTTTTCATAGAGCGAAAGCATGACCTCATAGATCTTCGAGTGGGCGGGTTTATAAAAATCTTCCTCGGTAAGGATATCCGCCGCATTGATGATGGCGTTCTTATCAAGCATGATCGCGCCGAGCACTGACTGTTCGGCGTCGATGTTTTGCGGAGGTAATTTAAGGGAAGTGGCCATAAGCGAACGTATGCAATAAGACGTTCCGCTGCGTGCAGGGGAGAGAATACTTGCTGTTCAGGAGTATGCGCGTACGCGTTACTCCTTCGGAAGGACGAGCGGACCCAGTAGTGTGTCCTCTATGATATATCCTACCGTGTCCAGTTCCTCGCGCAAAGCATCGGCCTGGATAAACTGTTTATGACTTCGAAGCGACTCCCGTTCCTTCGCTTTCTTCATGATCGCCGCGGGGACGCGCGGCTTCTTTTTAAGCCCTAATCCGAGGATTCCTAGCTTTTCTACCAACAGATCGCTGATCGCCTTTGCATCGGCGGCAGACATGGTCCACATCTGCGGCTCAACGGCATTGAGGAGGCTGAAAAGCGCACCCAGGGCGTCCGGTGTATTGAAGTCATCGTCCATCGCAGCGGTGAATTTCTCCTCAGCGGTTTTGAGCATGTTTGTGACTTCGTTTCCGGCACTTCCTTTTTTGCGCTTAAGGGCAAGACGTGCAAGCGTATGCCGGAGATGGGCGAGCGAGCTTGCTGCCTGAGCCGCCGCCGCTTCGGAATAATCGATCGGGGAACGATAGTGGTGCGAAAGCACGAGCATGCGCAGTGTTTCGGAAGCATGGTGTGCAAGAAAATCGTTGATCGTAATGAAATTGCCGAGCGACTTTGACATCTTCTCGCCGTTCACCAAAAGGAAGCCGGTATGCATCCAGATCCGGACGAACGGTTCTTTGCCCGAAGCTGATTCCTGCTGCGCGATCTCCGCTTCGTGGTGGGGGAATTTCAGATCAGCGGCCCCGCCGTGCAGATCGTATTGCGGACCGAAGAAGTGTTCGGAGATCGCCGTGTCTTCAATGTGCCATCCCGGCCGTCCGGTGCCCAGCGGCGTTTTCCATTTCGGTTCGCCCGGCTTCGAATATTTCCATAGGCAGAAGTCGCCAGGATTCTTTTTATTCGTGCTGGTATCGATCCGGCTTACCCCGTCGCTTGCTTGGGCTGCCGTGCGGCGGGAGAGCTTGCCATAGGAAGGAAATGTTGAGAGATCGAAATACCAGCCGTCATCCGGGATCTCGTAGGCATGGCCGGTATCAATGAGTGTTTGAACCTGCTTGACGATGTCGGGAATGAAGTCGGTCGCGCGGGCATACATGCTTACGCTGGTGACGCCGAGCTGTTTCATATTTTGATGATAGGAACGTTCAAGCTCCCGCACCAGTTTTTTCCAAGCGGTCTTTTGCTGAGCCGCCCGGTCGATGATCTTGTCATCGATGTCGGTGATATTCTGAAGATAGGTGACTTCGCGTCCGCGTGCGCGGAGATAGCGGACGATCGCATCGAACGCGATATAGGTGCGGGCATGGCCGATATGCGCATGGTCATAGACGGTCGGACCGCAGACAAAAAGCCGCAGCGGATCGTGGTCGGGAAGCGGTTCTTTTTTTCCGGAAAGCGTGTTGAATGCCTGAAGCATGTTTCAATTTTACTATATATTTGGATATCCCGCTAACATAAAACATTAAATACAAACCCTTGAAATTCTATATATTAAAAGATAAACTTTGTATTAGTTCTCTAATGAAGGGGATCAAATGAACGAAGCGAGTTTCAATGACATCTCGGCAAGAGTAAATAATTTATTGAATCATTTCAAAATCGGATCCCGTGTTTTGGCATTGATGTTGAAAGTTTCCGAATCCACGGTGAGGCGCGCGCGAAATGGAAAAGGCGGCTACAGATTATCGGAATTAAAAAGATTCGATAAATTAGAAAAAATGGTACGGGAAACTCCCAATGTTTTTGTTCCCGGAGGATTTGGTGAATGGTTTCGTGATCCGAATGAGTGCCTCGGCGGCTTATCACCATTGGATTGCATTTTAAAATTTGATGAAAAAGGAATGGATCACGTTGCTGGTCTCTTAACGGGTATCAAATACGGTATCCCTTCGTAACCGGCCTAAGAGCCGGTTTTTTATTTTAGCTTTTAATCTTTACTTTCGACTTTTTACTTTCGACGTTCGACTGGCTTATATCCACCCTTTCTTGCGGAAGAAGAAGAGGACGAGCGAGGTGCAGAGAAGGACAATAAAGAAGGTAAGCGCAAAAACGGCAAGGCTCCCGTCGGTGAATTTATCGACGGCGGGGACGGTGAAGAACGCGGTCGTCAGCACGAGCGGGAAGGTAAGGAAGGCAAGAATGGTGAAGCGCTGCATGACGCTGTTCGTTTTTGCATCCAGAAGCTGTGCGTTGGTCTGTTCAAGCGCATCGACGGTCTCTTTGAAGTTGTCGAGGAGCTGCATGATCTTGAGGTGATCGCCGGCAAGGTCCGAGAAGTAGATCTTGATCTGTTCATTCCAGAACTTTCCGCCCACTTCGCGGAGGGATTCAAGGATGATCTCCTGCGGCTTACTGATGATGCTGTAGTCGAGGATGTCGCGCTTGAGATAGGAGATCTCCTCAAGAAGCTTCCGTTCTTCGCCCTGGAAGAGATCTTTCGTGAGCTGAGAGACATTCTCTTCGATATGGCGAAGCTGCCGCTGGGAGAAGAACAGGATCTCTTCAATAAGGTAGTAGAGGAGCCGTCCGGTGTCCTCGCCGAGGGCGCGGTCCTTGAAATGCGGATCGTTGCTGAGACGGCGCCAGAAGTTGTTCAGCGGCTCAAGGTCTTCATAGTGGACCGTGATGATCTTATCCTTGGTGATCAGAAAATCAACCTCGCCTTTGCGCGAGCTTTTGATGTTCTTGTCATAGATCGGCAGGTGATAGGTGAGATAGAGGTATTTCTCATACGGTTCCACGCGGGAGCGCGCAGAGGTATGCAAAAGCTCATCGAGAATGATCGGATGGAACTTGTGCTGTTTCCGGATGAACTCAATATCCTTTTTGGTCGGGTTCTGGACGTCGATCCAGGTGAATTTCCCTTTGATGATCCTCATATCGTAAGTATATCATATGGGGATAATTAGCACTCTTGACATGAGAGTGCTAATTTTTTTACAATAGGAACATTATGCCAGGTAGTAGATCTGCGATTAGAATCTGATTTTCGCATCTTGCTAATTGGCAGCTAACGTATAAGTGGAAAATAAGAAATATTATAAATAATCAATAAAAATCAGATTCTGCGGATGAACATCGCAGACTCACTACCTGGTATGATGAACGCGCGTACCCAATCCATTCTTGAGGCGGCGATCAAGGAATATATCAAGACCGGCGAGCCGGTGAGCTCGCGTGTCCTGAGCAAGAAATATGATTTCGGCGTAAAAGATGCGACCATCCGGAACGAATTGAGCCGCCTCACCAAGGACGGCTATTTGGCGCAGGAGCATACGTCCGGCGGCCGGGTGCCGACCGATAAGGGATACGGCTTGTTCGTGATGCATACGTATCAGAACCTGCTTGATTCGAAGCGGATCATCAATGACCGGCAGACGCGCCTGGCAAGCGGCCTGAAGAAGGGGAATGTCCGCGAGGCTGTGAAGGCGCTATCCAATGAAACGAAGGCGCTGGGGGTCATTCAGAGCGGCGAGGATGTGTATAAGACCGGTCTGAACGATCTCTTCGAGCAGCTTAACCTTGATGCGCGGCAGGACCTGCAGGAGATCATTGAAGATTTTGAATCATTGGATGATCGCCTCGCGCAATTCCAGAAGAAGTTTCTGCAGGCCGCTTCTTCGCCTCAGGTGTTCATCGGAAAGAAAAGTCCGATCACGCAGAGCGAGAACCTTTCGGTCATTCTTGATTGTTATACGGTAGACGGTGAGAAGGTCATTATCGCGGTCATCGGGCCGAAGCGCATGGACTACGATAAGAACTTGAAACTATTAAAAGGATTACATGAATTATATGAATAATGACGAACCGATAAAACAGAATACGGAAGAGCAGGAATTGGCGCCGCAAGTGAATGAGTCGAATGGTTCGGCAAGCTCACCACAAGCCGATCTCGAAAAGGTAGAGCAGGAACGCGACGAGTATCTGAACGGATGGAAGCGGGCGAAAGCCGATTTCATCAATTATCAGAAAGATGAGACTAAGCGTCTGCGGGATGCGATAGGGTATGGGTCGGAGAACATGATGCGCGATCTGATCCCGGTCCTTGACAGTTTCGCCCTTGCCGCCATGGCGGGAAAGGACGACGAGGGAATGAAAGCGATCCAGAGCCAATTGAAGGATGTGCTGAAGCGGCATGGACTGGAGAAGATGGCGGTAAGTCCGGGAGATGCGTTCGATGTCACGGTCCATGAGTCGCTCGGCGAGATGGAATCGGATAAGCCATCGGGCACGGTCGCGGCGGAAGTCGAAGCGGGATATCTGCTGAACGGGAAGGTTATCCGTCCGGCGAGAGTGAAGCTGGCGAAATGAAGATAGTGCGTAGGCAGTAGGGAGTAGGCAGTAACATTACAAAACAAATCTTTTTAAAATAACTATGGCAAAAATATTAGGTATCGACTTGGGAACAACGAACTCGGCAATGGCGATCATGGAGGCCGGAGGCCCTCGCGTGCTTGAGAACGCGGAAGGGAACCGCACAACGCCGTCCATCGCCGCATTCAGTAAATCGAAAGAGCGCGTCGTCGGTTTGCTTGCAAAGCGGCAGGCGGTGACCAATCCGCAGAACACTATCGCATCAGTGAAGCGCCTGATCGGGCGTAAATTCACCGACGCCGAGGTTCAGAGCGATAAAAAAACGCTTCCCTATGAGATCCGCGCGACCGCTACGGGCGGCGTGGAGGTGAAGATGGGCGAGCAGTGGTACAAGCCGGAAGAGATCTCGGCAATGGTGCTCGGCAAATTAAAGGCGGATGCGGAGGCCTTGCTTGGCGAAAAGATCACCGAGGCGGTCATTACGGTTCCGGCATATTTCGACGACAGTCAGCGCCAGGCGACCAAGAATGCCGGCGAGATCGCCGGTTTGAAGGTCAGCCGTATCATCAATGAGCCGACGGCGGCAGCCCTTGCCTACGGCATGAACAAGAAAAAGAACGAAAAGATCGTGGTCTATGACTTCGGCGGCGGAACGTTCGACGTCTCCGTGCTGGAAGTCGCCGACGATACCGTTGAGGTGAAATCCACCGGCGGTGACACCCACTTGGGCGGCGACGACTTCGACAAGAAGATCATCGACTTCCTGATTGACCAGTATCGCAAGGAATCGGGGATCGATATCTCCAAGGATCCGCTCGCGATCCAACGCTTGAAAGAGGCCGCTGAAAAGGCGAAACACGAGCTTTCGTCGTCGTTCGAGACCGAGATCAATATTCCGTATATCAGTTCCGACGCGTCCGGTCCGAAGCATTTCCTGTTGAAAATGACGCGTGCAAAACTGGAAGAGCTGGTGAAGCCGTTCATTGACCGTTCCATTGAGCTGACGCTGAAGACCGTAAAGGATGCGAAATTCGACGTGAAGGACATCAACGAGGTTATTCTGGTCGGCGGACAGACCCGTATGCCGGCGATGGCCGATGCGGTGAAAAACGCGTTCGGCAAAGAGCCGCATAAAGGCGTGAATCCGGATGAGGTGGTGGCGATCGGCGCCGCGATCCAGGCGGGTATCATGCAGGGTGACGTGAAGGACGTATTGTTGCTCGACGTGACCCCGTTGTCGCTCGGTATTGAAACTCTCGGCGGCGTGTTCACTCGTCTGATCGAAAAGAACACGACGATCCCGACCGCGAAGACGCAGGTGTTCTCGACCGCGGCCGACAATCAGCCGTCGGTGGAGATCCATGTGTTGCAGGGCGAACGCGAAATGGCGGCGGACAACAAGACGCTTGCCAAGTTCATGCTCGACGGCATTCCGCCGGCGCCGCGCGGCGTTCCGCAGGTTGAAGTGACCTTCGACATCGACGCGAACGGCATCTTGAACGTGTCCGCAAAGGACAAGGCGAGCGGTAAAGTGCAGAGCGTGAAGATCGAGGCATCAACCGGCCTTTCAAAAGAGGAGGTTGAGCGTTTGAAGAACGAAGCCGCCGCGCATCGCGAAGAAGACCAGAAGAAACGCGAACTGATCGAAGTGAAGAACTCGGCGGAGAGCGCGGTGTATGCGGGCGAGAAAGCGATCCGTGAAGCGGGCGATAAGGTTCCGGAGGATATCAAGACAGCCGTCACGGCGAAGATCGATGCGGTGAAAGCGGTGAAAGACGGCACGGACGCCGAAGCGATCAAGAAAGCACTGGAGGAATTGTCTCAGGAAGCGCAGAAGATCGGCGCGCATATGTACAAAGATCAGGGTGCCGGCGCGCAGCCGGGCGCGGCTGGTCCGGAAGCCCCGAAGGGCGAGGAGCCGAAGGCGTAACGCGTGGTATACTAAGAATATGCTTGAGAACTCTTCATCGACTACCGCACAGGACGCAAACATTGATGCTTCGGTCGCGAAAATGATCGGCTTGGGCGTGGTGAATATCCTCGCCGCGGCATTCCTTGCGTTCACGTTGCGCCAGGTCTTTGCGGATGGAGGGGTCAGCGCCAGGAATATTCTCGGTACGACGATCGCGAACCTTTTGTTCCTTTCGTGCGTGCTGCTGCAGGTTTTCTTTGTTAAATCAATGAAGGTCCAGAGCATCCTGGTCCTTTTGGAGGCTTTGGTGATCGCATCGCCGTTCGTGTTCTATTGGTCGGGGCTGTTCCTGCTTGCGCTGGCGCTGCTGATCTTGTTCATGATGAACGGGCTCCGGTCGGGGATGAAAGAAATGGACAATGAAATGGCGGTCCGGTTTAAGATGATCGAGCGGAAGACGCTTCCGGCGATCATTACCGGGCTCTCCCTCTTTATCAGCATCATCTATCTTGCGATCAACGGGACCGGCGCATCGTTCCTCTCAAAGGATGCGTTTGCGGTCATGATGAAGCCGGTAGATCCGATCGCGCAAAGCCTTTTGATGCCGGGTTTTTCAGTGAATATGACCATGACCGAGCTCGCGCAGGCGGTTGCGGTCCGCCAGCTAGGGACGACCTTCACATCGCTGACGCCTGATCTGCAGAGCCAGGCGCTTGAGGCGATCCTGACACAGCTGCGCGGGCAAGCCGCAACTTATGGCGTTTCATTCACGGATTCTGAAACGGTAAGCGATGTGCTCTATTCGTATTTCGTGCGGCAGTTCAATCAGATCCCGAACCAGTACCGCTCGCTGCTCCCGTATGTGATCCTGATCCTGACCTTTATTACGGTAAAAAGCTTAGGCGCTTTGCTTCGCTGGCTTATCATCCCGCTGGCCTATGCGCTGTATCAGTTCTTGTTGGCGACCGGTTTCGCGCGGATCAGTCTTGAATCGCGCAGCCGACAGATCATTACGTTGGGGTAGCGATTGGAAATTTCCAATTACCGATACCCAATTTCAATCACTGGATCTTGATCTTGCCGGCACCGCGCGGGATCGCTTGTTCGGTTTTCGTTATCTAAAGCATTATGGCAAAAGATTATTACAAAATATTAGGCGTCGAAAAGAATGCATCCGAGGAGGAGATCAAAAAAGCCTTCCGGAAATTGGCGCACCAGCACCATCCCGATAAGGAGGGCGGCAATGCGGAAAAGTTTAAGGAGGCAAACGAAGCCTATCAGGTGCTTTCTGATAAACAGAAGCGCGCGCAGTATGATCGCTTCGGAAGCGCATTCGAAGGAAACCAGGGCTTCGGCGGCTTTGGCGCCGGCGGTGCGCAAGGATTTGATTTTTCCCAGTTCGGCGATCTGAATGACATCGGCGATATTTTTGAGACTTTTTTCGGCGGAGGCCATCCGGGCCAGGCGCGCGGAGGCCGGCGCGGACAACGCCGAGGATCGGATATTGAAGCATCGCGGACGATCACGCTCGAAGATGCGTTCCGCGGAACGACGCTTCGTTTACAATATGAAACAATGGGATCGTGCGATGCCTGCAAAGGCGTCGGAAGCTTTAAGGAAGCCGGGATGACGAAATGTACCGAATGCGGCGGCAAGGGACAGGTGCGTGAGATGCGGCGGACGATCTTCGGCCAGTTCGCGCAGGTGCGCGAGTGCACAAAATGCAAAGGCACCGGCGAGATCCCAAATAAGATCTGTACAAAATGCTCCGGCACCGGCCGCGTGAGGACGCCGAAGGATGTGCAGGTTTCGATCATGCCGGGCATTGCCGACGGACAGGTGATCAAGGTTCCCGGCGCGGGAGAGGCCGGCGAGCGCGGGGCAGTTACGGGCGATCTCTATGTACGTATTCATGTGGCGCCGCATCATGCGTTCCAGCGCGTAGGTGATGACCTGATCGTCCGGAAAGATATGGATATTTTGAAAGTGCTTGGCGGCCATAAAGTGGAGATCCCGACGATCGAGGGCGGGAAAATAAACGTTGAGATCCCGGTCGGGTTCAATCTGCGCGAAAAAATGCGTATTCCGAAAGAAGGCATGCCGCATCTCGGTAGCAGCGGCCCATTCGGCTCCGCTCATGGCAGGCGCGGCGATCTGTATGTTGAATTCGATATCAAGGTGCCGAAGGTGAAAGGGGACCTGAAGAAGATGCTTGGGGAGTAGTTTTTCTTGCACGGTTTGGAAAAACGATATAGAGTGATCGTAGCTCATCGAGATCGATCACAGAGGTTGCGTGAAGACAAAAAAGAATAAGCCCTATTTATCGCGCTTGGCGACAAAAAAGCTCCATACTTTAAGTTGGATATCCCTCGTTTGCGTTGTGGTTACGGTATTCCCGCTCGTTCCGCTTTTTCCCGCCCTAGTCACTCTTCATGGGCACCGAGTATATCTTTTATTTACGGGGCTTGTGAGTCTTGCTGCTGCTTCGGTCTTTTTTTTGGCAGCGGTGGACACGGCACTTAACATAAAAGAAAAAGTCCTTGCCCGCGGAGTTTTCGACCACGCGGAGTATCAGAAGCATTCGCGTCGTTCTCGTTCGGGGGCGATGGTCCATGCGACGCATACCGGCGTGGAGCGCCAGACCATTGTTCATTTGAAGGATGGACGTTGTTTTGTTCTTGGAGGTCATCAAGATGTCTTATTCTGCCAGGGAACGCCGATAAAGATCATGGAGAACGGCCATGGCCAGCGATCGATCGTTCAACTGAGACCGAGAAAATCCAAAAGCCGCGCATAGCGGCTTTTTTATTTGCATGTAATATAAAGAATTTAAATACCACCATGCTACAGCAGAGCGGTATTTTACGTTTCATTTTATTCTCCTAAAAACAAAACCTCTTTCACGCAGTGCCGGGTTCTTACACTGCTTCAAAGAGGTTTTGTTTTATTTTGTGCCCCCACTTGGAATCGAACCAAGGTCAACTGCTTAAAAGGCAGCTGCTTTACCATTAAGCTATGGGGGCACTCTACAAACAACGTTAATCCCTGCTTTTATTTTCGATGAGCGAACCGATCGGTAGGCAACGCCTACTAAAGGCAGCTGCTTTACCATTAAGCTATGGGGGCAACTCCGATATAGTTAATCATATCACAGGCCTTTCTGTAAAGAATTTAGCCCCTTGCGAAGCGGCGGGGAATATGGTTATCTAATGTACAGGCAATGGACGGCTGTTCGACCAGCCGTCTTTTGTTTTAAAAAAGCAAAAAATCCCTTGAAGTTTTAGTTTGGAAAAGCGTATAGTAAGCGTAGAACGTTGAATTGGAGAAGATGAGATGGAGAGATTCCTTCTCGACGCTGCACAGCTGAGAAAGTACCTTCCGGCCCTTTCCGAATCGCAAAAGAATGCGATCAGAAACGGCAAGAAGATCAAGGTTGCTGAGGAACAGCGGGAGGGATGGACCGGAAAGCTTCCGTTCTATATTTTCTGGTGTCCTACCTGTGACAATTTCTCATACGATTACCCGCACGGTTTTATCGAAACACAGTACTTGACCTGCCATAAATGCTCTAAGCGGATCGATTTCCGCCCTTGGTGGGTCGAGCTCGCGCAGCTCTGGGAGCTGATCAAGTGGATGTGCAGGCGAGACAAGAAAAACGCGGGAGGTGCGAAATGAGCCAGTCTCGTAAGAGCTTTCGTGATCATGTGGTCGTGACTCCGATCAAGGATATGCCGCGGCAGAAGCTTTTCAGTGTCCGTCGTTTGCTGACCTATAATACGGAAAAATATTTTTCTCGCGGAATGCTTGTTCCGGATCCTGAGGATCATTTGTCTGAGGCTCTTGAGCTTGCAAAGCGGCTTTTTGAGCATAACGGCGTCCAATCGATACTGGTGTCGCAATATGACATTTATGTTACGATCGGCCGCGCATTTGATTGGAAGCTCGACCATCTTGAGTCAGCGGTTCTTTCTACGATCAAGAAATACTTTGAAGATTTTTATGATGCGTTGGAAGACGCTTCAGACCTGCTTGAAAAGCGATCGAAAAAGAAGAAGGGAAAATCTCCTTAAATATTGCAATAACTCCCAAAGGGAGTTATTTTTATTTTTATATGAATAAAGAACTTATCAAATGGATCGTGAGCGCGGTGGCGCTTGTGGGGTTGTTCGGAGGAGCGTATTATTTCAGTACGAGCAGTAGCGGACAGGCATTGCAGAACAGCCTGACCGGTGCGGCATCGAATACTTCTATGGCTCAAGCAACTTCAACGCCGGTCGCGATGGATAACCCGACCGATCCGACGGTTACTCTGGTTACGAACTTCGGCGACATCAAGATGGAACTGTTTCCGAGTGATGCGCCTTTGGCCGTCGCAAACTTCCTAAAGCTCGCCAAGAGCGGCTTCTATGACGGCACGAAATTCCACCGGGTGATCAAAGGATTTATGATCCAGGGCGGGGACCCGCTCAGTAAGGATGAGACCCTTCAGGCTCGCTGGGGCACTGGCGGCCCGGGATATTCGTTTAACGATGAATTGAACCCGAGCACGAAGTCCTACCAGCGCGGATACGTGCGCGGAACGCTTGCGATGGCAAATGCGGGACCGAACACGAACGGCAGCCAGTTCTTCATTATGCACCAGGATACACCGCTTCAGCCTCTCTATACGATCTTCGGAAAAGTACTGAGCGGGATGGATGCGGTGGATGCGATCGCGAACCTTCCGGTGAATTCGAACGACCGTCCGCTCCAGGATGCAACGGTTGAGAAGGTTGAACTCTAATTTACTTTGTAGTACACTATTGCTCATGCGTTCGAAATCAATTTTATTACTGACAGCGGTAACCCTTCTTGCAGTTGCGGGCGGCGTATTTGTGTATCCGCAGGGGAACTTCGCCAAGACCTATTTGCCGTGGAAGCTCGGCCTTGATCTGGTCGGCGGCACGCAGCTTATCTATCAGATGGACATGACGAACATCGCTCCGGCCGAGCAGGATTCTGTTGCGGCGGGTCTGCGGGATGTGATCGAGAAGCGCGTGAACTTGTTCGGCGTGAACGAACCGACCGTTGAAACGCTTAAGAACGGCGATTCATATCGTTTGCTGGTTGAGCTTGCGGGCGTGAAGGATATCCATCAGGCCATTCAAATGATCGGCCAGACGCCGTCTTTGGTGTTCAGCGAAGAAAGCAGCACGACCCCGGCGGCCGCAGCGACCTCGAGCCAGTCGGTCCAGTTCGTTCCGACCGAATTGAACGGCCGGTATGTTGAGGGCGCTCAATTGACCTTCGATCCGACCACGGGCACTCCACAGATCTCCCTGCAATTCAACGATCAAGGCGCCAAGCTTTTTGAAGCGATCACGAGCCGGAATGTCGGGAAACCACTCGGCGTCTTCTTGGATGGAAGCCTGCTGACCGCTCCGGTCGTTCAGGAAACGATCACCGGCGGCAAGGCGCAGATCACCGGCCAGTTCACGATCTCGTCCGCGCAGCAGCTCGTCCAGCGTTTCAATGCAGGCGCATTGCCGGCACCGATCACGCTCATCAATCAGCAGACCATCGGCGCATCGCTCGGTCAGGATTCGCTCGATAAGATGGTCATGGCGGGTATCTGGGGGACCCTCGCCGTCATGCTGTTCATGGTTTTGTACTATCATCTCCTCGGTCTTTTCGCGGTTGTCGCGCTCATTATGTACGTGATCTTCGCCATGGCGGTCTTCAAGCTGTTCTCGGTCACGATGAGCCTTGCGGGTATCGCCGGTTTCATTCTTTCCATCGGTATGGCCGTTGATGCGAACATTCTTATCTTCGAGCGCACGAAAGAAGAACTGAAGAAAGGTCTTTCGCGCCACGCGGCGATCGCTGCCGGTTTTGACCGTGCCTGGACATCCATCCGCGATTCGAACTTTACGACGATCTTGACCTCGATCATTCTCTTCTACACGACCTCGAGCTTTGTGAAGGGCTTCGCGCTGACGCTTCTTATCGGTGTCGTGGTCAGCATGTTCAGCGCCATTACGATCACGAGAACTTTATTGCAGGTGTTCCTCCGGGATAAGAAAGATACTAAATAACCCCTACTATTATGGACGTCATTAAATATAAATTCGTATTCATCGGTTTCTCCACGATCCTGACCCTGGCTGCCGTCGCGAGCATGATCGGGTTCGGCTATAAGCAGGGGATCGATTTTGCGGGAGGGACCCTGTGGCAGATCCAATTCGCCCAGACCGGCGCCACTGCTCCGGCGGTGCAGGATTTCCTTACGAAGCAAAACTTGGACGGCGTGACCGTGCGTCCTGAGGGAGATCAGAACGCGTTCTCGATCCAGACCCAGCAGTTATCCGAAGATCAGCATGTTGCGCTTGCGTCCGAGATCCAGCAGCAGTTCGGTTCGTTCACCGAGCTGAGCTTCTCAAGCGTCGGCCCGTCGATCGGTTCCGAACTGCGCAACGGTGCGATCACCGCATTCCTTCTGGTATTGCTTGGTATCTCCCTGTATGTCGCTTTCGCATTCCGCAAAGTCTCATATCCGGTGAATTCATGGAAATACGGCATTGCGACGCTGATCACGCTGTTCCATGACGCTTTGATCCCTGCCGGCGCGTTCGCGTTCTGGGGCTGGCGATACGGCGTGGAGATCGATACGAACTTTATCGTGGCACTGCTGGTCGTGATGGGCTTTTCGGTCCATGACACGATCGTGGTGTTCGACCGTATCCGCGAAAATCTGCTCTTGGCGAAGAATAAGAACGATCTTGCCGGGATCATTAACATCAGTATTAAACAGACCTTTGCCCGTTCGGTGAACACTTCGTTGACCCTGATGATCGTCTTGGTCGCCTTGTATCTCTTCGGCGCGACCTCTTTGAGCTGGTTTACGCTTATGATGCTGGTCGGAACGCTGACCGGAACCTACTCCTCGATCTTTGTGGCAAGCCCGATGCTGACCTTCTTCCATAAGGACGTGAAATAACCATACGGCAATAAAAAGATCCCCGAACGGGGATCTTTTTATTGCGAGACGGAAATTATTTCGCCTTCTCGACGCGCTCTACGTATGCGCCGGTCTGGGTGTTCACGCGGATAATGTCGTCGTTGTTCACAAAGAGGGGAACTTGGACGACGACGCCGGTCTCGAGCGTCGCGGCTTTCGTGCCGCCCTGCGCGGTGTTCCCGCGTTCGCCCGGAGGTGTTTCCTTGACCTTCAGGTCCATTTTAACGGGGAGTCTCAGACCGATGATCTGATCATCAAGCTTTACGGCGGTGACGTCAGCGTTCTGTTTTAAGAACTGTGCGCCGGTTCCCACCTTTGCTTCTTCCATAGAGAAACGCGTTGCCGGCTTTCCTTTCTCGCAGAACCAGTATTGTCCGCGGTTCGCATAGAGGAAGGTCAGTTCCTGTGGTTCGAGCTCGATCGATTCGAGCGCTTCGTTCTGATGGAACGTATGCTCCACCACCTGCCCGGTCAGCAGGTTCTTTAATTTTGTTTTTGCAACCGGCTTACGCTGCTGCATGCGCAGGAAAGCGTACTCAAGTACTTCATAGGGCGTACCTTCGAACTTGAAGACCGTCCCGATCTTTAATTCGTTATAACTTAACATGTTTGATAGTATATCGCGCGAAACGATCTTTTTCAAGGGTAAAAACGCGGAAGGATTGTCAAAAGAGGGCGAACTTTGTATAGTATCGAGGTCATGGCAAAAAAAACGAGGAAAAAAGTATTCGTTGGCATGTCCGGTGGAGTGGACAGTTCCGTTGCCGCGGCGCTTCTGAAAGAGCGCGGTTTTGACGTGGTCGGCGTGCATTTGAAGTGCTACAACGTGGACGGCTGTGCCGAGCAGGATGCGGAAGACGCACGCCGGGCCGCGGAAACGCTGGGGATCCCGTTCTATGTGTTGGATATGGAGCAGGAATATAAGGACCGGGTCGTACAATATATGGTGGACGGTTATCGAAAAGGGATCACGCCGAACCCCGATGTCATGTGCAATAAAGAGATCAAATTCGGGCTTTTCCTTGAGAAGGCGCTGGCAATGGGCGCGGACTATATCGCGACCGGGCATTATGTACGGCTCAGAAAAGTTCGAGATGCTGGAAATGTTCAAGATGTTGTAACTGATGGAAGCAAGCGAACGGCAGCGAGTGATAGAGCAACTAGAACACTTGGAACGAGCGAAGCGATAGAACAAGCAGGGCGGTTGAACAAGCGAAGTGATCCATCATTCGAACTTCAGATCGCGCGCGATCTGAATAAGGACCAGTCTTATTTTTTGTGGACGCTTACTCAAAAGCAGCTCCGGCATGCGTTGTTTCCGGTCGGTGATATGACGAAGCCCGAGGTGCGCAAGCTTGCACGGAAATATAAGCTGCCGAACGCGGAGAAGAAGGATTCGCAGGGGATCTGTTTCCTCGGACAGGTGACACTGAAGGATTTTTTGGCCGAGTATATTCCGCAAAAGAAGGGCGTGGTGGTGAATACGGCCGGTGAAGTGATCGGTGAGCATACCGGAGCTTATTTTTATACGATCGGCCAGCGGGGAGGCTTAGGGATCGGCGGGCATGCGAAGCCGTATTATATCGCTGAAAAGGATGTGAAAGAGAATGCGCTTCTGGTCGCGGAGGAGGGGGACCCGGCGCTGTACCGGAAGGAGGTGCGATTAACGAATGTGAATTTCATCACTGCGCGCCCGGTGCAGGCGCGGACGTCGGTATGGGTGCGCGTGCGATATCGCCAGCCGCTGTTTAAGGCGACTCTCGTTGTTCAAAATGCTGGAAATGTTCAAGATGTTGTAAATGATAAGAGCGCTAAAAATAGACAAGCCAGCCGATCGAACAAGCGAAGCAGTAGAACAGCTATCACTTATACACTTGTGTTTGATAAGCCGCAGAAATTCGTCGCGACCGGACAGTCGGCGGTGTGGTATTCGAAAAAAGGTAGAATGCTCGGCGGCGGGGTTATTTTCTAAGTATATGGTAAGCGGATTTTGGAAAAAGATCGCGGCCCGGGCGAAGAAAGAGAAGCGCCCGATCATGGTTGCAGCGCCGATGGCGAACGTCACCGATGCGGCGTTCCGGAGGATGCTCGCCAAATACGGAAAGCGCTCCATCCGGAGGAAGGGGTATCTTGATGCATTGTGGACCGAATTCGTTTCGTGTGAGGGGCTTTGTTCGCCGGGGCGCGATGTTTTGCTGCAGGACCTTATGTATGACCGGTCCGAACGGCCGATCGTCGCCCAGTTCTTCGGTGCGAAGCCTGAACATTTTTATGAATCCGCCCGTCTGGCGCAGAAGCTTGGTTTTGACGGCATCGATATCAATATGGGATGCCCCGATAAGAACGTCATCCGGCAGGGCGCCGGCGTCGGACTGATCAGAACCCCCGAACTTGCGCAGGAGATCATCCGCGCGACGATGCGGGGCGCCGGAAAGCTTCCGGTCTCGGTGAAGACCCGCATCGGATTCAATTCGCCTGATCTGAAGAATTGGCTGTCGGTCCTTTTGGAGACTGACCCCGCCGCGATCATTATCCATGGCCGCACGAAAAAAGAGATGTCCCTGGTGCCGGCGCATTGGGATATCATCGGCGAGGCGGTGGAGATCAGGAACGCATCCGGCAAGGATGTGCTTGTCCTGGGAAACGGGGATGTTTCAAGCCTGGAGGATGCACAGAAAAAATATGAGACCTATGGCGTTGACGGCGTTATGATCGGTCGGGCGATGTTCGGCACTCCTGACTTTTTTGCTCCCAACAAAAAACCGGCAACGCTGAAGCGGAATTTGAAGCTTGCGCTGGAGCACACGCTTCTTTTTGAGAAACTCTTCAAAGGAGAGAAACATTTTGACATCATGAAAAAGCATTACCGGTCCTATGTTGCGGGGCTTGAGAACGCGAAAGCCATGCGTTTTGAACTGATGAATCTGAAAAGCCTGGATGCGGCCAAGAAGACATTGAAAAAGCTGATCGCAGAAGCATAGACGTCTTGAGGAGGGTGAGGGATAGTATCGCTTGACAATAGGGGTAAACTATGCTTAAATTACACCATAGTTCTTTTACCGGCTTGTACTGCTCGTTGAGCGCCCGTGTGCGTGGGTCAGGGAAATCCGTTCCCGCGCCGCTGCTGCGATCGCGCCAGTACCGGCAAGACGTACGGAGAATACAGCCATGAGGCAACTCATGGTTCTGCGACCCGCGGCGGGGCCAAACCTCCTGCCTCGCTCTTGGTTGCGGACTGGGCCTTGGACGTCCTCGGCCTGACGGTAGTGTATTCTCTGGCACTTTAAGTCCTCGACTCTTGTCGAGGCCCAAGCCCTTCGTGCATCTGCCGGAGGCCCCTCGCACATATGCGAGGGTTTTGTTTTTTAAGGGCTCCGATCGAGGAGTCTTTTTTATTTCCCGCGGATGCTGTATATTAGTAAAGTAATTTTATGCGTACACTGATCGCCGATATCGTCAAAAAAGAAGGGGAGAAAGTCGAGCTGATGGGCTGGGTTGCGGTTCGCCGCGATCACGGCAAGCTTATTTTTATCGACCTCCGAGACCGGAGCGCGATGTGCCAGGTCGTGTTCATCGGAAAGGATAAAGAGCTCTATGAAAAGGCGAGCCAGCTCCGTTCGGAGTGGGTGGTGAAGATCACCGGTCAGGTGAATAAGCGCCCGGAGAAGTTGGTGAATCCGAATTTGGTGACCGGCGCCTATGAGGTGCTCGCCGAAGGATTGGAGATCCTGAACGAGGCAACGACCCCGCCGTTCGACCTGGGAACTGATGGGATGGACGTGAACGAGGAAGTGCGGATGAAGTACCGCTATATCGACCTCCGCCGCGCGCGCCTGCAGAAAAATCTGAGACTTAGAAGCAAGACCTTGGCTGCTGTGGATGAGTATTTGAAGCAGAATGATTTCGTAGAAGTCGAAACTCCTATTTTAGGAAAATCTACTCCGGAAGGAGCCAGGGATTATCTCGTTCCGGTCAGGACCTATCCGGGGAAATTTTATGCATTGCCGCAGGCTCCTCAGCAATATAAGCAGCTTTTAATGGTTGGCGGTTTAGAGCGCTATTTTCAGGTAGCCCGTTGTTTTAGAGATGAAGATACGCGCGGGGATAGGCAGCCGGAGTTCACTCAGATCGACCTGGAAATGAGTTTTGTTAAAAAAGAAGACGTGCTGGATATTTTGGAGGGATTAATGATTGATGTAGTTAAAAAGGTTTATCCGGAAAAGCATATCACCCAAGTGCCGTTCCCACGCTTGTCCCATAAAGAGGCGATGGAGAAATATGGAACCGATAAGCCGGACTTAAGAAAGGATAAAAATGATCCTAATGAGCTCGCCTTCTCGTTTATTGTGGATTTCCCATTTTATGAATGGGACGAGAAAGAAAAGAAATGGGATTTTGCGCATAATCCTTTCAGTATGCCAGGTGACGGTTCATTGCCTGATGATAAGGCGGAACTGGGCGGAGTTAGGGCTAATCAGTACGATCTTGCTTTGAACGGATTTGAAATAGTATCAGGCGGCATCAGAAACCATAAGCCGGAATTGCTTAAAAAGGCTTTTAGCTTACTTGACTACGAAGACAGTGTGATTATTGATAAATTTGGCCATATGCTCGAGGCGATGTCATACGGAGCTCCTCCGCATGGCGGCGCGGCTTTCGGGTTTGACCGGTTGATGATGATCTTGCTAAATGAGCCGAACATCCGCGAGGTTATGGCGTTCCCGAAGACGGGTGACGGACGGGACCTCATGATGGAGGCGCCGAGCGAGGTGAGTAAGGAGCAATTACGCGAACTGCATTTAGAAATTAAAGAAGAAAAGAAAAAATAATCCTATGAAAAAAACAGAACGAACCTTAGTGCTTTTGAAGCCGGATGCGGTCCAGCGGAACTTGGCGGGTGAGATCATTAGCCGATTTGAAAAGGCCGGCTTGAAGATCGTGGCTATGAAGCTGGTGCTTCCGACCGCCGATCAGGCGCGGACCCATTACCAGATCAATCCGAACCTGCCGGAAAAGATCCTTACCCATTTGGTCGCTTTTCTGACCGCCAGCCCGGTGGTTGCGATGGTGCTTGAGGGAAATAAGGCGATCCCGGTCGTGCGCAAGCTGGTCGGCTCTACCGAGCCGCTGCAGTCCGCTCCGGGTACGATCCGCGGCGACTATACGCTTGATTCGTATGACCTTGCCGATGCGGACGGCCGCGCGGTCCGCAACCTTGTCCATGCGTCATCCAGCCTGGAAGATGCCGAAAAGGAAACCACCGTATGGTTTACCAAAGATGAGATCGTGGACTACAAGAGCATCCGCGAGCAGATCATCTACGATGTGAATTTGGACCATATTCTTGAGTAAAGAAAAACCCCTCCGACTTGAGTCGGAGGGGTTTGTTTCTATCGGCTTTCGATCCTCCCTTTCCAGCCTTGCCTCGCGGCGTAGGAAGTCAGGAGCATGCGGAGGTCGCGGATGCCTTGGCCGAGCTCGGTCTCCATCATGAGGTTCCGGCAGCCGAAGACCTTGGCGAACAGGAAGGGTCGGTATCGCCGATCGCCCATAGGGATCTCATTGACGAAAATGACCGGCTTGTTCTGTCCGAGGGCGTATCCCATCTCCATGAACAACGGAAAAGGGAGCGGGTTATCTTTTTCAGCATAGCCGAATGTGATACTGGCATGGTCGCACCGCATGCGGTCCATAGGCCCGTAGGCTTCGGGGTCGCTTGTTTTATTGTCCCGCGGATCGTTCCACGTGACGATCTTTTCATCAAAGAGATCTTTGCAGGTTTCTTTGACGAAATCCTGCCAGTTGCTTCTCATGCCACCAGCGAGATAGACATCGATCGGATTGATCATAATGCCTCCTGTGAGGATCTGAGAAGAATATAAACTAAAATACAGTTATTGTCAAAATAAAAAATACCCCCTCCGGCCGAAGTCGGAGAGGGCATGGTTGATCAGTAGGTGACCGCGAGCTCGGCCCGCAGATGTTGATTGGAATGACGGTAGTTATCCGAGACGTTGATCTTGTGAGATCCGTCCTTCCAGATGCGCATGGGGTCGTTGTCGCACGCCCCTTTGAAGTTCCTCAGACAATATTCCCCGACTTTTCCAAGGAATTCAGCGGCCTGAAGACAGAGATCCTTGTTTTCCCTGAGTTTCGCGTACGTGGTCAGATGGACCTTCGGAACGACGACGATCATTGCCGGTTTCTTAGCGTTGTCCGCGATCAGCGCGATGAAGTGTTTCGAATCCAGGATGGCCGTCATCTTAGGCCGCTCCATCCCGTAGACCATGGCGCATTGTGCGCAGCCTCTTCGCGGATCCTCCTTCTGCTTCTTTTTCTTTTTCATTGTTTCACCTCTGTAGAGTAGCTGCCCATAGCATAGCCATAGAGGCGTATTTCTGTCAATTAAAACGGCTTATTTTTATGCACAGCATCCGCGGCAGAGGAGGGGGTAAATATGCTATACTAAAGATGACCACTTCGGTGGTCGAGAGATCTCGCTCATTTTCCTAACAAATCGTTAAATTCGGGAGAGCGAATTTCGTAGCGCCGTGGCGCTCCGATGAGCTCACCCACCTGATTCATACCAGGGAACGATAGAGCGAGATTTTTTTATCCAAAAAACCTTAGAAACTACCTGTAGTGAGTTTGCCGAACTATTGACTTTTTGTTTCTTTTAGTGTATTCTATCAACTGTTCTTTGTTGTGCAGAGGTTCCCAAAGGAGCGACTCCATGATGAAACAGCTGGAACGCCGCATTTCGGTCCAAAAGATCGGAGGAGAGCCGTTGTCGAAGCCGTTCTACATGACCGTGACGCCGCCGACCGGTTCCCAGTGGGTGGGCATCCGCCATGCGCCTTCCGCTGAGAAGATCCTGCAGGACTACCTGCGGGATACGAACTTGTCCCGGCGGGAGGTCGCCGGCCGTGTGTGTCTGACGCTGCTTCGTCCTCCGAAAGGCAAGGAGTATCTGGACACTGATCTTACGATCATGCCGAGGTTCTCGTCCAAGGAGGACTTTCTGCGGAAGAACCTCATCAGCGTCTCCTGAGGCTGTACATGCCCCTTTTCGCGTTCGCGCGGGAAGGGGCATTTTTCTTGCAAAAGAGAGCCGCTTGGTTTAATTTGGAATCAGTTCATCTTACGGAGGAAATATGGAACAGACTGGTTCGCAGGCGATGATGTACTGTGCGTATCCGACCCGCCTTTGGAAGACTGGCGGCGGCGACCGGATCATCGAGTACGCCCGGCAGAAAGGGTTCGCTCCGGTGAATCCGTTCAACTGCGGCGACTTTCGCGATTTTGAAGGCGGTCTCGTCGGCCGCGAAGGGACCCTTCAGTGGACGCTGCATCTGCAGCGTGGCTGCTATTGGACGGGATACTTCGGTATATCCGAAGGAGTGATGCGCGAGCTGCAGGATCGACTTTGCTGGGACAAGAACCGGCATATCCGGATCTTTTATGAAGACGATGCCGGGAAGCCGTTCGATCCGCTGTGGCACCAGGAATATGATGTGCTGAAAGCGAAGTACGGCGATCTGCTCGCCGATGTCCGCGGCAAGCATACGCTGTATGCGTTTGTCGGTCCGCGGGCAGTCGGGAAGACTTACTGGATCGACCGCATCCTTCAGGAACGGCAGGGCATCGGCCGGATCAAGAACACGACGACCCGACCTCCGCGCAATAATGAGGATCGAGCGTCTTATCGGTTCATCGAGCGCGATGCGTTCATGCTCCTTGCCGCCGCGCATGATTTTCTGGAACACGTCCAATATGAAGGGCATTTGTACGGCTCTTCTCTTTCGGCGATCAGGACTGCGCTGTGCCATCATGACGGGATTTTTGCAGTGACGCCGGATGGTGCGAAGGCGCTGTACCAGTGCCGCTATGAGCTGAACGTCCGGTTCGTGCTTTTGAAAACAACCCCGGAAGTACTTCTTAAGAACCTTGAGAAGCGCGGCATCACTGATCCTCAGGAGCAATTCAGGCTCATTCAGAAAGCTGATGAGTTCACGCTTCCTTCGGAGATGCCGCATGAGACGATCATTTTGAATCGTGACGCATCAGACGCTGAAAAGGTCTTCGGACTTTTCCGCTGAGATCGTAAGCTCCCCGCATTGGGGAGCTTTTTATTGTCCGATCAGAAAATATGATGTATCCTTACCTTTGAAATAGAACGGGCTGTAGTATACCGGTAGTACGCGTCCATGGGGTGGATGTAGACCGGGTTCAATTCCCGGCAGCCCGACAAATTAAAATATGCCCTTTGGGGCATATTTTAATTTTGATGGTTTAGGAATTGAACCCGGGAAGGGGGTCGGGGAAACGGCCCGCTTCGCCAAAGCTTTAGCGAGGCGAGGAGTTTCTCCGAAGCGGAGGCAGCTTCGTGGAACGAAGCGTTGGAACCGAATGGTTCCAAAGAGCGCGAGCGTCCTGTCAGTGAGATCCAGCGAGCGCGAGGGTTCTAGGAGCGGAGCGACGGATTCCCGGCAGCCCGACAAAGAAAGATGATCATCTCACTATCCTTCAACGGCGAAATGCCACAGTTTCAGGATATTGAGATGATCGTGAGAGGGAAAGCAGTATAAGAAAAAACCCTGCCTACCGGCAGGCAGGCGCCTTTACTTGGCGGCTTTTTTCAACTTGATGCACTTCACGCAGGCTTTCACGCGCCCCGCTTTTCCGGGTTCGGAAAACCACTGCAGGTTTGCCTGCTTCTTTGACCAATTCGTCGGATTGTAGTGGCCGCGGAGCAATTTACGGGTTCCGCCCATAAAATGTCCCTTGCCGCAAAATGCGCACTGCTTCATATAGAAATAGAGTATATATGAATTGAAATTAAAAAGCAAGGACGCTATGCTAGAGCATAGTACTTGCTGAGATAGATATCGGAGCGTTCCGATGAAGGCCATTCAATGGTGGGGGAATTCCGGTTACTTGTTTCCGGATCCCGGCACGATCCGTAAGGCGTATTGCGGCGTGTGCGACACGCGCATGACCGTCAGGCGGAGCGTGCTTGGTCCGACGTGTTTCGCGATGGCGATGGCGGGACATAAGCGGAGGCATGACTCCTTTTATTGCCCGAATTATGGAAAGGATTGGCATCACCGGATCGATCATCTCAAGATGGAGGTCAACCGCGAGGAACTAAACCACGGGAAAACCGCCAAGCTGAAGCGGATACGCCGCAATGCCAAGAAAGAGATCTTGAAACTGCTGAAAAAGCATATGGCCCGATGATATCGGGCCGTTTTTATTGCGCCGAAACTGTCCCTGCGCTCTTTTTTATTGTAAGATTCAATTATTACTATGCCATCCGATACCGCGCATCTCGTCAAAGAAAAATTGGACATCGTCGCGTTCCTGCGCAATTACGTCGACTTAAAGCCGGCGGGGAAGAACTTCAAGGCGCAGTGCCCGTTCCATAAGGAGAAGACCGCGTCGTTCATGGTCTCGCCCGAACGGCAGACCTGGCATTGTTTCGGAACCTGCAATGAGGGAGGGGACATCATCTCGTTCCTGATGAAGTATGAGAACATCGAGTTCTATGATGCGCTGAAGATCCTTGCCGAGAAAGCCGGCGTTGAACTCCATGCCGCGGGCGACCGCGATTACCAGGCGTCGCAGACGCTGTATCAGCTCATGGCGGCGGCAAAGGAATTCTTTGTTTCCCAGTTGAAACAGGCGCCGAAGATCAAAGAGTATCTTCATGAGCGCGGCCTGGCCGATGCGACGATCGAAGAATTTGAGATCGGCGTGGCGCCGGATACGTCGGATGCGCTGATCAAATATCTGGTACAGAAACGATTCACCGTTGCGGACATTGAGCGGGCAGGTTTGGCATTGAAGACCGAGCGGGGAACCTATTGGGATCGCTTCCGGGCGCGGATCATGTTCCCGATCCATAATCAGATCGGCAAGACCGTTGCGTTCACCGGCCGCGTTCTGCCGTGGAACAACTCGGAGAACGTCGGGAAATATGTGAACAGTCCCGAGACCCCAATCTTCCAAAAATCCAAGGTGCTGTACGGCTTTGATAAAACAAAAGGCGAAATCCGCCAGGTGCATCGCGCCGTGGTGGTGGAGGGCCAGATGGACCTCATTATGGCGTGGCAGGACGGCATAAAGAACATTGTGGCGACCTCGGGGACGGCGCTGACGAACGATCATCTTGTATTGCTGAGCCGGCTCGCGGATGAACTGGTGCTGAGCTTTGATGCCGACGCGGCAGGCCAGGCGGCGGCGGAGCGGGCGATCGACCTTGCAAATGCCGCCGACCTTTCGGTGAAACTGCTTTTGATCGACGATCCGAAACTGAAGGACCCTGCGGATATGGCGCGCGAGCGTCCGGGGCATCTGGCGCAGCTGGTCGCAGCCGCAAAGCCGGCGATGGAATATTATTTCCATAAATATATGGCGCAGACGTCCGCGGACCGGATGCAGAAAAAGCAACAGATCAGGCTGGTGCTCGGGAAGATCCGCATGCTTGCGAGTCCGATCGAGCGGAGCGAATGGCTGAAGGAACTTTCGTATATCACGAAGATCAATGAAGAAGTGCTGGTTGAAGAAATGGCGGCGCTTCCGACGACCGCGCCTGCGCCGGCTCCCCGGACCAAGGAAAGCGCGGCGCCGGTTATTACCGAGTTGAACCGCCGCGAGAAGATCATTCAGCGGCTGATCGGGATCCTGCTGTATCTCAAGAGCGACGTGAAGGCGCTGAAGGACTTCGCGCAATATGTTCCGGATAAATATGCGGCGGTGTATCGGAGCTTCACGGTTCCGGACGCGGAGCGTTCCGAGGAGATCAAGGAGCTGATGGCGGCGATCAGCATGAAGTTCGGATTTGAGAATCAGGGAACGCCGGCTCCTGACCTTGAAAAAGAGGTCGGCCTGCTGCTCCGTGAACTGAAGCGGGAATATTTGAAGGAGCGCCGCGAGGCGTTGAGCGATCAGATCACGATGTGGGAACGGAGCGGCGATCAGGAGAAGCTTGCCGCTGCCATGACGGAATATGCCGCGGTCGCCCGCGAGCTGCAGGGACTCTAAGACTGTTACTTCCTTGAAGGATCTTTCGTTGTATTATTGCACTGTTTGATATAGAATAGGTGCACGAGTGCAGACCATCCTTATCTATGAAATCGAAGCGCGCCACAAAAAAAATGAAGAAGAAGCCGGCAAAGAAGGCTCCGGCAAAGAAGCATAAAAAGGTTGCGAGCCCGCGCCCGGTGCAAAAGAAAAAGACCGGCGGTTCAACCGCGAAGCATCCGGTAAAAGCGAAAGCGGCGTTAAAGCCGGTAAAGCTCAGCAAGAAAGAAGAGATCGCCCAGGAAAGCCTTGATGAACTTATCACCCGCGGCCGCGGACGCGGTTTTGTGACGGATAACGAGGTATTGCAGGCATTCCCGCAGATCGAGGATAACGTTGTTCTCTTGGAGCAGATCTACCAGAAGCTTGAAGAGGCGAACATTAAAGTCGTTGAAACGAGCCAGCTCATCGAACTGCCGAAAGACGAGGAAGTGTCCCAGGCGGAGTTGGAACGCGCCGACCGGATCGAAGGCGAACTGCCGGATTCCGTGCAGACCTATTTGAAGGAGATCGGAAAGATCAAACTGCTGACCGGACAGGAGGAAAAAGACCTTGCGAAGCGCGTTGAGAAAGGCGACAAGGAGGCGCGCCGGAAGTTCATTGAAGCCAACCTCCGCTTGGTGGTTTCCATCGCAAAGCGCTACGTGAACCGCAGCCCGCATTTGAGCATCCTCGACCTGATCCAGGAAGGGAACATCGGCTTGTCCCGCGCGGTTGCGAAGTTCGATTATCGCCGCGGTTTCAAGTTCTCGACCTACGCGACGTGGTGGATCCGCCAGGCGATCACGCGTGCGCTGGCCGACCAATCCCGCACGATCCGCATCCCGGTCCACATGGTGGAAACGATCTCGAAATATACCCAGGCGAAGCGCCATCTGGTCCAGGAATTGGGCCGTGATCCGCTGCCGGAAGAGATCGCGATCGAAATGAACCTCCCGGTTGAGAAAGTGCATCATATTCAGAAGATCTCGCAGGAAGTCGTTTCCTTGGAGGCTCCGGTCGGCGAAGATGACGAAGGAGAGTCATCACTGGCTGAATTCATCGAAGACCATACCAGTCTGACGCCGGCGCAGGTAGCGTCCCAGACGCTGCTCCGCGAGCGTATCCGCGATATTCTTGTTGATCTGACGCCTCGCGAGCAGAAGATCCTGCAAATGCGCTTCGGATTGGAGGATGGCATTACGCACACCCTCGAGGAAGTAGGGAAGGAGTTCGAGGTCACCCGCGAACGCATCCGTCAGATCGAAGCAAAGGCGTTGAGCCGCATCAAATCCCACGGAAAGTCCCATATGCTGGAGGGATACTAGGTCTGAAAGCGGGATCGGATCGAAGAGCGTATGATAACGGCAAAAACCGGCTTAAAATGCCGGTTTTTGCATCCCCGGACCCCCCTCTGGCATTTGGGGGCTATCTGTGGTATAGTAGGCTCGTGAGGTATAGGGGTGAATAAGTTCAAATATGTAATCGGAAAGCTTATCTCGGTAAGCTTTTTTCATTGGAAATAGGCAATTTATGGACATGATCACAAGGAATACCCGGCTTTTTGCTGTGGGAATTGCGGTTACTGCCTTTTTATGCGCTCCTCAGATGGGAACGCCGGTTGCGCGTGCGGCTGGATCATCCGATCCTTCTTTTTCGAATCCGGGCCTGCTCCCGACCAATCCTTTCTATTTCTTGAAGGTATTTGCGCGTTCCGCCGAGCGTGCGTTGACCATTGATCCGATCAGCCGCGCCAATTTGGAGGCGGGCATTTTGGACCAGAAGGCGGGAGAGCTTCAAAGCCTTGAACAGATCCTCGGCAGCGCTGATACTCGCGTGGAAGCTGCCGCGGGACCTTATGGCGACAGCATTGATCGTTTACAGGCGGATCTGCAGAATATCACCGCTACCAGCGATAAGAACAAGAACGTCGACGCTTTGCTTACGCATGTCTTGCAGGTGAGCACGAGCGACATGGCTATTTTTGACCAGCTTGAATCGGTCGGCGATCTGAACATGCGGGACCAGCTTGAGGCTTTGGACGGAAAGGTAAGTTCGCTGATCGCCGGTTCGTTTGCGCGGCTTGATACGGCAAGCGGATTCCAGGGGCGTCTTTCGGTCTTGGCATCGAACAGTAATTCCGATCTGCTGTCTGAAATGGTGCTTGCGCGGAGCTTAAGCAGGATCGCCGATGCGGTGCCGGCGGATTCGTCCCTGCAGTCCCCGCTGCTTTTGAGTACGGACCATCTTCTTTACAGCATCCTCGCGGATATGGAAACGACCACCGGAGACGGCGCTGTTGCGGCGCTGATCGACCAGCTGCCGGGCACGAAGCTGCGCACCATTATGGTGATCGATGAATTGCAGGAGCGGGCGACGGACGCTGCGGTCCAAAATACGCTTTCGATCATCAGACAGCATCTCGTTGATATTTCGCAGGATGACCAGACGGTGAGCAAGCCGGCTGCCCAAGCCTTGTCCGCTGAAGCTGATACACTGGCAACGTTCCTCCATGATCAGGCCCGCGGCGTGCGCAGTTCCGCTCTTTTGGCTCTGGTCGTCCGTGCCCGTTCTTTTGCCGATGAAGCGGACACTTCTTTTTCGCTCGGCCAGTACGGCGATGCCGCCTGGAGCGCAAGCCTTTCGCTGGCGGCGTCCCGGAACGGACTTACGTACCTTGCGCGGAATGACCAGGATGTGCTGACCGCGGAAGTAAAACAGTTTGAAACACAGTATGATGTTCTTTTGAATACCGCACAGGACGCCGGCGTCAGCCAGGATACGGAACCCGGTATAATGGCGCTTTTCTCCGAGGCGGAGACGGCTCTCGGGAACGCTTCCGATCTCATCGGCCCTCGCCTTGACCTTGATAAGGTTGTTGCTGCGGTGCGCACTGCGGATCTTTCATTGGAACAGGCTGATGCGGCCGTGCAGGAGTATCTTCAGCAAATGAAGGTCGTGGCCGCGGCCGCACAGGCGGCGAAACCGGCGCTTGACCGCGTGCTTCCGCCGGCGGCATTGAATTAGCTCCCGCGCGTGGTACTTCGGTTCGGCGCGCTTCCGCGCCGATTTTTTTTATGCTAGGATAGTGCGTATCATATGACCGCTCCCGAGATCCGAAAAAAATTCCTTTCTTTTTTTAAAGAACGCGGACACGCGGTTGTTCCGTCGTCGCCCCTTATTCCCGATGATCCGTCGGTGTTATTGACGACCGCGGGAATGCAGCAGTTCAAACCGTACTATGTCGGGAAGGCCGATCCGCAGCGTGACTTCGGGTCACTGAATGCGACCTCGGTCCAAAAATGTTTCCGCACGTCGGATATCGAAGAGGTCGGGGATGACACGCATCTGACGTTCTTTGAAATGCTCGGGAATTTTTCGTTCGGCGGTTATTTCAAGAAGGAAGCGATCCCGTGGGCGTATGACTTCGTCGTCAATCAGCTTGGGATCGACCGCGAGCATCTCTATGTGACGATCTTTGCCGGCGACGCGGACGTGCCCGAAGATACGGAGTCGTTCAAGATCTGGCATGAGACGATCGGTATTCCGAAAGACCGGATCCGCAGGCACGGCCGGGAGGATAATTTTTGGGGACCGACCGGAAGCGAGGGGCCGTGCGGCCCGACGACCGAGATCTATGTCGCGGCGAACGCGGAGGGTGCGCGTGCGGGCAAAGGCGTGGAGATCTGGAACCTGGTGTTCAATGAATTTTACGGAAAGCAGGATGAGCATAAAAAATTAGTTTTAGAAAAATTAGTAGTCCCGGGTATCGATACCGGCATGGGATTGGAGCGGCTTGCGGTGATGCTGCAGGGCGCTAAGAACGTTTTCGAGACCGATCTGTTCCGTCCGCTGATGACGGCGATCCACGAAGCGCAGCAGGGATTGGATGACCGCGTGGTTCGGGTGCTGGCGGACCATCTCCGCTCTTCGATCTTCTTGATCGCGGACGGCGTTCGCCCGTCGAACAAAGAAGCGGGCTATATCCTCCGCCGCCTCCTCCGCCGCATTTTGGCGTATACGATCCAGTATGATATCCATGCGGATCTGTTCGCGCTTGCGGTCCCGGTGGTGAGCGGACAGTTCGGTGATGTTTATCCCGAGGTCCGCAAGACGAACGAGATCCTTGCGGTTCTGACGGAAGAAAAGACGAAGTTCGAGCGGGCGCTTGCGCTCGGGATGAAAGAGATCGAACGGTATGAAACGATCTCCGCAAAAGACGCTTTCTCGCTCTATGAAACGTTCGGCGTGCCGTTCGAGCTCTTGCAGGAGCTTGCCCCTGCAAAAGTGAAAGGATTAAAGAAAGAGGACCTGGAAGAAGAGATCAAAAAACATCAGGAGATCTCCCGCGCCGGCGCGGAAAAGAAGTTCGGCGGCCACGGCCTCATTTTGAACACGGGTGAATTGAAGGCTTCGACGCCGGAAGAGGTTGTGACAGTGACGCGGCTCCATACGGCGACCCATTTGGTCCAGGCGGCGCTCCGGAAGGTGCTTGGGACCGAGGTCCATCAGATGGGGTCGGATATCACCGCCGAGCGCGCGCGGTTCGATTTTTCGTTCCCGCGGAAGCTGACCGAAGAGGAGGTGAAAAAAGTGGAAGATCTCGTAAACGATGCGGTTTCCCGCGACCTGCCGGTGACCGTGCAGGAATTGCCGATCGAAGAGGCGAAAAAGACCGGCGCCCTCTATTTCTTCAAGGAAAAATATCCGGAGCGTGTGACGGTCTATTCGATGGGGGATTTTAGCAAAGAGTTCTGCGGCGGTCCGCATGTGACCAATACGCTCAAAGTAGGGAAGTTCAAGATCACCAAACAGGAATCGGTCGGCGCCGGCGTGCGCCGGATCCGGATCTCGGTTGAATAATAAAAATGACCCCTTGAAAGGGTTGTTTTTTGCACGTCGTAATCTTAATTTTATGTAGTAAAAATGCCTAAAAACTGTGTTATACTAAATACACGTGGTATTACACAAAAAGATACTACATACGTTCTCACGTTTCTTGCCTAAGGGTGATAAATATGTGGTGATCGAGATCCTCAATCACTACGTCCAGGTCACCGTCCTTCGAACTGACTTCGCGAACAAAGAAATACGCATTCTCAAGGCATTTTCCAAAGATCTTCCCCAGCCGGACCCGCATCTTGTGCTCAAAGAGCTCCGGCGTTTGCTCAGAAAAATACCGGGCCTGTCCCACTACCGCATCGTGATCGGTCTCGATTCGCTGCTTGCAACGACCAAGTACGCTTCGATCTCGTTAGTGCGCCCGAACGCAAAGGAGGTCATTGATGAGGCCGACCTCGACAATCTTATTTCGCAGGCGATCTGGCGGTTCTTTGACAAGCACCGATTCCGCATCGCGCAGAAGATGGGCATCGATGAGGTGGACGTCCTGCTGACCGATGTGCGCATCCGCGATATCCGCATTGACGGCCATCGGGTGGTGAATCCGATCGGCTTTAAGGCGAAATCAGTGGAAGTGTTCTTCAGCCAAACGTTCGTATCGCGCGGATTCATGGCCGAGCTCCGTGACGTGGTTCCGCGGGAGGGGATCGAGCTGCTGGTCGAAGCGGGGACTGCGCTCTCGCATGTTCTTGCCCAGGCGCGGGGCGACGGAGCCTTCTACATGGCAAATCTGTTCCCGAACCACACCGCGATCTTTGCCGCCGCGCATCCGCATTTCGGCCATGAGGACAGTTTTGCCTGGGGCGGGGACAATCTGATCCGCTATGTCGGCCGCTCGCTCCATGTGGACCCGGAAACCGCCGCCGCCGTGATCAGCGCCTATGCGGCGTCGGAAGGCTCAGAGCCTTTTCTGCGGAAGTTCGAGGGGATCGTGACGCATGAGCTGGGTTCTTTCGCGCACGGGGTTGAGTCGCTCGTTGATCGCGATGTTCCCGACGTCTATCTCAATCCGTTCTTCCCGATGCCCGAGGTCGTATTTTCGGCGCGGTTCCAAAATCGATTCGACCGGCCGTTGCGCCTGCTGCCATTATCCACACAATTCGTTACCGAAAAGCTCGGCTATACGGTACAATACAATAAAGCAGCATCAGGCATACGGGATCCGCTGATGCTTTATGGAGTGCTCTTAGAACTTACGCTTCTGCCGCGGAACGATACGATGAGCCATCTTGCCGACCGGCGCGTCCGATGGCTGGTAACGTAGCCGGCCCGGAAGCGATCTGTGTTTATGAAAAAAATATTCGTCAATAAAAGCGATGAGGTTTCGGTCATTGTCGAGAAGATGATCGAAGCGGAAGACCGGGAGATCACCCTGAGCGTGCCCCGGTTTTCGCATATCGGCGGATCGCTGGGTAATTTTTATCTTTTGAAACGCGAAGCGGATGCGATCGGCAAGAAGGTCTTCGTTGAATCAGTGGATGACAAGGTCATTGAGCTTGCGGCGATGAGCGGGCTTACGGGTACGAACCCGTTCTTTGCCAAGAATACGCGCCAGTTCTCCGACATCGTTGCCCCGACCCAGAAGACCGGCAAGGCGACGGCGCCTCGTGTGCGTTCTGTCCGGCCGGCTCCGCGCCGATCGACCGGTGATATTCGGACCTCATCCCGGGAGCGGGTCCCGATCTTCTCGCCCGCGCCTGAGGACCCGCATGAAAAAGAGCCTGAGCAGGAGATCCGCCGCGAACCCCGGATGCGCTCTTTTCCGACGCTGTCGATGCCGAGCGTGGACATGCCGGATGTGATCCATTCGCATTTTTTGCGCTGGACCGTGATCGGCGTCCTGGGCTGTGCCTTGGTGTTCTATCTTGCGACCGCGGTTCTTCCCCGGGCGGATGTGAAACTGATACCGCAGAAAACGCAATGGAGCTATGACAATGCGATCAACGCCGTTCCCGGCGCAACTGCGGATATTTCGACCATGACGATCCCCGCGCAGGTTTTCAGCGAGACGGGGAACGATACGAAGCCGTTCCCGGCGACCGGAAAGAAGCAGGTTCAGCAATATGCGACCGGGACGATCACGATCTTCAACGCGTACAGTTCGCAGCCGCAGCAGTTGGTGGCGACGACGCGGTTCATGACGCCTGACGGAAAGATCTTCCGCCTCGATAGATCGATCATGGTCCCCGCCGCGCAGATCGTTGACGGTAATGTTGTCGCTTCGAGTACTGAGGCAATGGTGACTGCCGATCAACCTGGCCCCGATTATAATATCGGTCCGGTACAACTGTTCACGATCCCCGGGTTTCAGGGGACGCCGAAGTATAAAACATTCTATGGGACGTCTTCAGCGAATATGACCGGCGGGTTCACCGGCGAGGTTGCGTATCCGACGCCGGGCGATATTGCCGCCGCGGAAAAGACCGCCGCCGCCGATCTCCAGGATGCGCTGACGACCAAGCTGTTGTCGGAGGTCCCGAACGATTTTAAGATCTTAGACGGCGCGCAGCAATTTTCGCTGACGTCGCAAACACCCGATACCACCACGGATGCCAACGGAAACTTCACGATCCTGACCAAAGCTACCGCGACGGCGATCGCCTTTAAAGAGAGCGATGCGGTGTCGCTTTTGGAGAATAAAGCGTTGAGCGCGAACACGGAGCAATACGCGGTCGGAACGACGAGCCTGACCTATGACCTTGCCCGCGCTGATTTCACGAAAGGCCAGATCTCGTTCCCGGTCCATTTTTCCGCGACGCTCGCCCGCGTCATGGATGCGGCGGCGTTGAAAGCGAAGATCGCCGGGAAATCTGAGACGGACCTGAAAACGACCATCTTCGCACTCCCGGGTCTCGACAGCGCGACGATCTCGCTGTGGCCGTTCTGGGTAAAAACCGTTCCGACATCGCCCGACAAGATCACGGTCACGATCGCGCAGTAGGATGGGGTTGACTTTTTTAGGGCTTCGGTGCTATACTCTTAAACATTGATTATTGAACGTCATACTAGTGCCGACCACGAATAACTCCACAAAAGGCAATATTAAGGTTGACGCAGTTGTCGAAGAGGCTCTCCCAGCCGCTTCGTTTCGTCTTAGGACGCGCGAAGGCAAGGCGATCTTGGGACATCTTTCCGGCAAAATGCGCATGTACCATATTAAGATACTGCCGGGAGATCACGTCACAGTAGAGATGACTCCTTACGACCAGGAACGGGGAAGGATCACGCGACGGCTCTAATCATATTTCATATCATGAAAGTGCGCTCATCGGTTAAAAAGATCTGCAAGGATTGTAAGACGGTTCGCCGCGAGAACCGCGTTTTTATCGTCTGCAAGATCAAGAAACATAAACAGCGCCAAGGCTAATTTCCATCACTATGCGTATCATCGGTATCAATCTGCCTGACAATAAGAAAGTGCTCATCTCATTAACGTATCTGTACGGCGTGGGACGCACGCGTTCAGCCGAGATCCTCGCCGCGACAAAGATCGATCCGGATAAGCGCGCGAAAGACCTGACCCAGGACGAAGTGGGAAAGATCAAAGAATATCTTGAAAAGAACCACAAAGTGGAAGGCGAGCTCCGCCAGATCCTCAAGCAGAACATCGGCCTTTTGAAAGATCTCCAGACCTATCGCGGGATCCGCCATATGCGCCGGTTGCCGGTACGCGGGCAGCGGACCAAGACGAACTCGCGCACGGTGCGCGGCAATGTCCGTAAGACGGCGGGCAGCGGAAAGCGTAAGTCAGAGCTTAAGTAATCTATACGTATGGGAAAGAAAAAAGTCTTAAAAGAAACACACGATCAGGCGATCAAAGCATCCGAAAAAGTGGAGGCGGCTTTGGTGAAGACCGGAAGCAAGTCATCGGGTAAGCAGCTGATCAAAGGCGCGGTCTATATCAAGGCAAGTTTTAATAATACGATCATCACCGTGACCGATGCGGCAGGGAACGCCATCGCATGGGCATCGGCGGGTTCCCTTGGATTTTCGGGTCCGAAGAAGGCAACGCCGTTCGCAGCGTCCAAAGTGGTCGCCGCGATCGCCGAAAAACTGAAGAAGACCGGCCTTTCCAGTGTTGAAGTGTTCGTAAGCGGCGTGGGAAGCGGCCGCGATTCAGCGATCCGTTCGCTGGCGAACCAGGGCTTTATGATCAGCGCGATCCGCGATCTGACCCCGATCCCGCATAACGGGCCTCGACCGCCGAAGGTTCGCAGGGTATAATACCTATTCCACTTCATTCCTATGTTCAATACTAAAGAAAAAAGAGAGCGTTCCCTCGGCGTGCACCTGTTCTTAAAGGCGCATCGTTGCAATTCGCCGAAGTGCGTGCAGCTCCGCAAGGGGTACCGCCCGGGCCTTCACGGCCAGGCGCGCCACACCGTGACCGAATACGGAAAGCTTTTGAATGAAAAGCAGAAGATCAAAGCGGGATACGGTTTGCGCGAAGCGCATTTGTGGAAGATCTTTGCGACCGCCAGCAAGAACCCCGGGAACACCGGAAACCTGATCGTCCAGCTTTTGGAGCGCCGTCTCGACAATACGATCTTCCGGCTCGGTCTCGCGCCGTCCCGTTCGGTCGCCCGCCAGCTGATCAGCCATGGTCACATTATGGTGAACGGCCGGAAGCACACGATCTCATCCTATGAGGTCCGGGTAGGCGATAAGCTCTCGATCCGTCCGCAGTCCAAAGGGATCGCCGCGGTGAAGGACTTGAACGCTGAATCATTGAAAAAGACCGACGTTCCGTCATGGCTCCGCTTGGATAAGGAAAAACTTGAGGGAGAGGTCGTCTCGCTCCCGCAGGATATTGAGATGCCGTTCGATGTCAGCATGGTCGTTGATTATTATTCAAAATAATTATTATTACAGCATTATGCAGTTTGCATACTTAAGCGAATCAGTGACTATCAAAAAGGTTTCGGAGACAGGTACCGAAGGCGTATTTGAAGTGGAAGGATTGTACCGGGGCTATGGTATGACGATGGGCACGGCATTGCGCCGCGTTCTGTTCTCATCCTTGCCGGGTGCCGCGATCACGCAGTTTAAGGTAAAAGGCGCCGGCCATCAGTTTTCGACGATCCCGGATGTCGCCGAGGACCTGGTTGAACTTGGTCTGAACCTTAAGAAGGTCCGTTTCCGTCTGCATACCGATGAACCGCAGGTCTTGACCCTGAAGGTCAAAGGAGAAAAAGAGGTCACCGCGGCTGATATTGAAACGAACTCGAACGTCGACCTGATCACTCCGGATGCTCCGATCGCGACATTGACGTCAAAATCGGCCGAGTTGGAGATCGAACTGACCGTGGAGCGCGGTCTCGGATTCGTGGCTGTTGAGCTTCAGAAATCCGAAAAGCTCCCGATCGGAACGATCGCGCTTGACGCCGCTTTCTCGCCGGTCACGAAGGCGAACTTCACCGTGGAAAATATGCGCGTGGGCGACCGGACCGATTATAACAAGCTGGTCATCGCGATCACGACGGATGGAAGCATCACGCCGAGCGCTGCGCTGCACAAAGCGAGCAATATTTTGAAGGATCACTTTGATAAGGTGTCCCAGATAGAGGTTATGGAGCCTGAAGCATCTTCTGCGAAAGAGGAAAAAAAGAAAACTACAAAAAAAGCAAAGAAGTAATCACGTATGATGCCGCGTAAATTTAGAAAGCTCCGGGGGAAAAGGATCTCGTTCCTGAAGGCCCTGGCGAACAATTTGATCATGAAGGGAAAGATGCAAACGACCGAGCCGCGCGCTAAGGAAATTCGCGTCCGCGTGGAGAAGCTGGTCACCCTCGCAAAGAAACAAAACCAGGCGAGCCTCCGGCTGCTGCTTGCGCGTTTACCGAAGTCAGCCGCTATGAAACTGTACTATGAGATCGCTCCGCGGTATCAGGAGCGGTCAGGCGGATATCTTCGGATAACGAAGCTTGGAAAGCGGCGCAAGCGCGATGCGGCCTTGCAAGCTGTCGTTGAATTTGTATAATACTCTCATCTATGCAGTACACGATCGACGCAAAAAATAAGACCCTTGGCCGCCTCGCTTCCGAGATCGCAGAGATCTTGCAGGGGAAGAAGTCGGCATACTATGAGCCGCGCCTTGCCGGTGCTGATTCGGTTATGGTGACGAACGTAAAAGACATCACGGTGACCGGGGCGAAAATGACCCAGAAAAAGTACTATCATCACACGGGGTATATGGGACATCTCAAGTCAAAGACCCTTCGCGAGGTTATGGAAAAGGATCCGTCCCAGGCATTGCGCCATGCGGTAGAACGCATGCTCCCGAAGAACTCGCTGCGCTCCAAGCGGATGCTGCGATTAGTCATTAAATAATCCTTATGTCACCAAAAGCGAAAAAAACAGAACAGCATGCAGCAAAAAAGCCGGCGGCAAAAGCGGAGCGTTATTTTGAGGCGCGCGGCGGACGCAAGACGTCCGTGTCCCGCGTCCGTCTGACCGCTGAGAGCTCCGGCGTAACCGTGAACGGCAAGGATCTGAAAGCGTATTTTCCCGAAGCGGACCTTCAGGAGACCGTTCGCCGGCCGCTGGTCGTGCTGAATCTGGAAAGCAAGATGGGTGTGAGTGCGCATGTTCGCGGAGGAGGATTGCGCGGCCAGGCAACCGCGATCGCTCTCGGGATCGCCCGCGCCCTGACCGTCTATGACGGTGCGCTGAGAACGCAGTTGCGCCATGAGAATCTTTTGACCCGCGATTCCCGCGCGGTTGAGCGTAAGAAATACGGACTTCGCAAAGCACGCCGTGCTCCGCAGTGGGCAAAGCGTTAAAGAGAAAAACCTCCGACATTGGTCGGAGGTTTTTTATAGATCAGAGCAGCGTCAGGATATAGGTGAACGCCTCTTCTTTCCACAGCGCCAGCATCCCGAGATACATGGCGGTTGCCGCAGCAAGATCAATGAGGACCGAAGGCTGTATGATCTGAAGGAGAACCGCGACAAGCGCCGCGAGCACGGACGCGGTAACGATCTTAACCAGTCTCGGCATGACCGTGAAAGGGACGACTTCGTTCATTCTATGCCAGATAAAGGCGTTGGCGATGATCTGGGTTGCCAGGGTCGATATCGAGCACCCGACGATCCCGAAGGCGGGGATCAGAAGGAAGTTGAAGAGGATGTTGCCGACCGCGCCGACCAGTGAGAACGTGACGAACTGCTTTTGCTGATCGTATGCCAGAAGCGAATTACTGATGATCACGGACGGAAAGATGATGGCGACGGTGAGCAAGAGGACCTGGAACGATGCCGTTGCGGGGAGATATTGCGCGCCGAAGAGGAGCCTGATGATCCCGGTGCTCAGTGGCAGACCGATCACAACCGCAGGGATCGCGGCAAAAAGCGATGCGGTCAGGGTCCGTTCCAGGATATACCGGAAGCGCACGTTGCGCTCGTCATGGGCAAGCTTGGAAAGAATAGGAAAAAGGCTTGCGGCGAAAAGTCCGGCAAGGGTATAGAGGAATTGGACCGGCCGCTGCGCGGCTGAATAAAACCCAATCTCCGCCGGCGACCGCATCCAGCCAAGCATGATCAGATCGGTATTGATCATGATGGCGCCCAGAAAGCTTGCGAACGCAAAAGGGAGCGATGACGTAAGGATCGGCCGGATGAGCTCTTTTTGAAAATGCGTGAATAACCGGGCGATATAGTTCCGGAGCAGGATGAACATAAGGATCATGCCGACGGCGGTTCCGATGATATATGCATACGCCAGCGCCTCTGTTCCGCCCGAGTGAAGCAGCGCGGCGATCCCAAGGCCGGTGATCATAAGGTTCGTGACGATCTCGTCCGCAGCCTCCCATTGCATCCGTTCGATCGCCCGGCTGATCGCAAAGCCAAAATTCCGAAGACTATCGAAGATCAGAAGAAAGGTTACCACCGTCAGAAGCCCCCGCGCTTCGGGGATCTTCGTGAGGTAAGGGGCCCCGAAGATAAGCAGGCAGCTGCCGGCCGCCAGAAGGACGATCTTGAGGAAGAAGGCGGTTGAGAAGTATTCGGCGCTGCGGGAAAGGTCTTTCGCCGATTCCCGGGTAACGATCGCACTGATCCCGACATCTGAAAAGATCAGGAGGAACGCGACGAGGCTCATAACATAGGAAAAGGCGCCCCAGCTTTCCGGCCCCAGGATGCGGGCGGCAAAAATGACCAGGATCACGCGAAGGATGCGTCCCGAGGCTTGGCCTAAAAAGAGCCAGAAGGTGTTTTTGGCCACTGTTTGTTTTTGGGTGCGATTTTCAAAAAGGAATCCGCGGATCGAGCTGAACATTATGAATGATTGGTGATCAGGAATTTCGCGGTGCGGATGGCGATAAGGATATCAAGGAGCAGGGAATTGTTCTTGATATAGTAGAGATCGTATTGAAGCTTTTGATAGGCATCGGCTGCCGACGCGCCGTAGCGATAATTGATCTGCGCCCATCCGGTGACGCCCGGCTTGCTCAGATGCCTGAGATCATAGAAGGGAAGCTCTTTTCTCAGCGTCGTGATGAATTCGGGCCGTTCGGGGCGCGGACCGACGAAAGAAAGATCCCCCGTGATGATGTTATAGAGCTGCGGAAGCTCATCGAGATGCGATCGGCGGAGAATGTTCCCGAACCAGGTTACGCGCGCATCGTTGAAGTAGTTCGCCCATTGCGGGCCGTTCTTTTCCGCATCAGGCCGCATGGTCCGGAACTTCCAGATCGTGAACTCGCGCCCGTTCTTGCCGACGCGGCGTTGCGAAAAGAACGCGGATCCCGGCGAGGTGACCTTGATCAGGAACGCGATGAGCACCAGAAGCGGCATGATGACGATCCCCAGAAGCAGGGCGAGCAGGCGCTCGGTCGGATCGCTGATGCTTTCGTACATGCGGTGCTTCGTCGTCAGGTTCTCCAGGAACCATACCTCTTCAAGTTCGGCAAGCGGCACTTTGCGGAAGAGAAGCTCATACAGCTTGGCAACATCGACCACGTCGACGCCGAGCGCGAGGCATTTATAGATCAGCTTCGCGGCAGCGCTGTCTTTTTTGATGTGCGCCGGGATCACGATCATGGTGATCCGGTTCTCAAGGATGATCTCGGCGAGATGCGCGAATTCTTTGTCGCGAAGGCCGTCCTTCATCCAGTGGCTTACGGTGTAGCCGATCTGCGGATTTTGTTCCAGATAGGTCACGATCTCCTGGGTCGTCTGGTTCGCACCGACGAGCAGGATCCTGCTCGCAGCGCCTGTTCGTCCTAGGGCGGTATTGTAGAGCGACCGCCAGAGATAGTTGATGCAGCCGAAAATGACAAAGAACAGTCCGAGGACCGTTTTTGGCGTGATGGCGAAATGCGGGATCGCATAGAAGAACAGCGCGGTAAGCAGCACGTTTGCGATCGTGGTGTACCAAAAGGTCTTTTCAAACTCAAAATCGTTCTTAAGCGATTGGAGATCGTACAGTCCGGCGATATAGAAAATGAGGATCCATACGGCAAAGATGATGGTGAACGGCTCAAGGTGGTTATTGATAAGTTCCGCGTAGAAGAACTTGCCGTAGCGAAGCCAGAGCGTCAGAATGAGAGCCAAATAGAGCGTACCGATGTCGCCCAGAATGAGTAAAAGCTGTTTTGGCCGTGAAATGGCGTCCATAAGAAGAGGAGGGGTTGTTGTGTGTTTTCGGGAAGCTTTGCTATACTAATATAACATTAAACAATTATAAAAAATAACACCTATGAAAAAGGACTACTTGTTACCGGTCAGCATCCTCGTCGCCGCCGTTTTGATCGCCGGCGCGGTCATTTATAGCGCAGGCACGACTCCGGCGCCGTCCCCGGCCGGCCAGCAGCAGCCGTCGGCTGCCGTTGATGCGAATGCATTGAAACTGACCAGCGATGACGTGGTCCTGGGCGACCTGAACGCTCCGGTCACGCTGATCGAGTACGGCGATTATCAGTGCACCTTCTGCGGACGTTTCTTCTCGGAGACTGAATCGCAGATCGTCAATAATTATGTGAAGACCGGCAAGGTACGGCTTGTGTTCCGCAACTTCCCGTTCTTGGGTCCTGAATCGGCTCCGTCCGCCAATGCGGCCGAATGCGCGAAGGACCAAGGTAAGTTCTGGGAATATCATGATGCGTTGTTCACCGCCGAGGTGAAGGACGGCCAGGAGAACAACGGCAACCTGACCCGCGGTCTGTTCATGAGCCTTGCCTCGAACCTTGGATTGGATACGACGCAGTTCGGTTCTTGCCTGGACAGCAATAAGTACGCATCGCTCGTTGCTTCTCAGAAGAGCACCGCGATCTCTTCCTTGGGCGTGCAGGCGACCCCGACCTTCTTCTTGGGAACTCAGAAGATCGAAGGCGCGCTGCCGTACGATCAGTTCAAGACGGACATTGACCAGGCGCTTGCCGCAGCTACGACGACCGCGCAATAAATCATTAACCTTACTTCATTACTCTTATGGACCATACCGTTGTTATCTACAGCACGCCGACCTGCGTGTATTGCAAAATGGCGAAGGAATATTTTAAAAAGTACGGGGTGACCTATACGGAGCATGATGTCGCCTCCGATGCCGCAGCCCGGAAGGAGATGGTGGAGAAATCGCATCAGCTGGGCGTCCCGGTGATCGACATTGACGGTGAGATCCATGTCGGTTTTAATCGCCCTGAGGTTGCCCGTGCCCTTGGTTTGAAGTAATTGTCTTATCTCTTATAATGTACGACCTGGTTATCATTGGCGGCGGTCCCGGCGGCATTGCCGCGGGTATTTATGCATCACGGAAAAAGCTGAATGCCGCGATCGTTTCTGAGACCTTCGGCGGCCAATCGGTCGTATCGATGGATATCCGGAATTGGATCGGGACCGAATCGATCGCCGGTGTTGATCTTGCAAAGAACCTTGAAGCGCATCTTCGCGCACAGCCTGATCTGAAGGTTGTCGACGGCGAGATCGTCACTGCGGTGGCGCCAATGGAGGGCGGGTTCCATATCACAACCAGGAGCGGTGCGATGATGGAGACAAAGACCATTTTGGTCGCTTCCGGGAGCCGGCATCGCCGGCTGGGCATTCCCGGAGAGGATGCATTCGATGGAAAGGGCGTGGTCTGGTGCTCGACATGCGATGCGCCGCTCTTTGGCGGCAAGACGGTCGTGGTCGTCGGCGCCGGCAATGCCGGCTTGGAAGCGGTGCGTGATTCGCTTGCTTATGCCTCGAAGGTCCATCTGTTCGTCCGGGGCGATGCGGTCAAAGGTGACGCGGAGACGTTCGATATGATCAGCAAGGATCCTAAAGTAGAGATCCATTACCAGGTGGAAGCGAAGGAGATCATCGGCGACCAGTTCGTCACCGGATTGCGGTATCTCGATAAGAAAGAGGGGGGCATGAAAGAATTGGCGACCGACGGCGTGTTTGTCGAGATCGGAAGCGTGCCGAATGTCGAGTTCTTGGGCGATTTGGTAAAAAAAGACCCGTATAATGCGATCGTGGTTGACCATGCCACACAGCGGACATCCCGGGAAGGCATCTGGGCGGCGGGCGACGTGACTGATCTGCCGTACCGTCAGAACAATATTTCCGCCGGAGACGGGGTCAAAGCGCTTTTGAACATTTACGACTCGCTTACGAAGCGTAAGCAGTAGCCTTATTGTACGGTTGTTGAGACAAGCGTGCCGTTATCCTTGAGGAGAAAGACCGTATTGGTCGCGCCGTCATAGGCGTATTTTTTAACACCCGAATCGATCTTCTGCAGATTGATCGGCGGCTGATCGTTCGCTTCCAAAAGATAGAGCGCATCGGGATATTCGAAGAACACATAGTCGCTGTCTTTGTGCCAGGCGATGGCCTGTTCGTCTTCGCCGCTTACGTGCACGAGGGCGGTTTTAGGCATGCCTAATGCCTGACCGTGGGTACCGTAGGTATAGATGCCGAATTCCTGGCCGGTCGTGGTGAACGCAAGCTCCATCGCCGACGGCGAGAAAAGCATGGTCCGAACGCCGGTGCTGACCGGTCGTGCCGCGAGCGTCTGGCGGTTGGTCAGGACGAGCGTCCCATCGGCGTTCAGAAGAGCGAAATACGAGCCGACCCCGTTCATGGTGATCCTGACCGGACCAGGGATCACCGGGGCGATCGGGAGAAGCTGCGGCCCATTCCCGTTCCAGGGGAAAGAAAGGATGGTGCGGTCCGCAATATAAAGCACCTCTTTCGGACCGATAGAAAATGACGTGACCGGCGTGTCCGCGATCCGCGTTATTGAAAGGGATGAAGTATCAAAAAGATAAAGACCGCCGTCGGTTTGAAGGAGCAGTTTTGTCGCACTGTCCGGCTCAAAGGCGACCGATGCGATCGGAGTTCGGTCGGCGATCTTCGCCTCTATGCGCGCCGCTTGGAACGCCGAATCAAGCGTGAGCGCGTTCGAAGGGGCGTTCAATGAGAGGAAATAATAATAGCCGTGGAGATTGCGGGTCACGACCGCGCTTCCGTCATCCGCCCATGCGGAGACCGTTGTTCCCGGGATCGTTCCGTGTTGATATTGAAGCGTTTCCGCGAGCGTTCGGGTGATGATCGTTTGTTCTTTGATCCAAAAATCGGTGACCGAGGATGCGACCGGCAGCTCGGCGGGCGTCGAGGTCGGGAGCATGATGATCGGCGGCACTTCGGTCACTAAGGAGGGTTCGACCGCGATCTGTTTCGACCAGGATTGATAGCCTGTTTTCTCAATATGGGCGGTATAGGTCTTCGGGAACAGATTCGCGATCAGGATGCTTGAACCGAGGAACGAGGGATTGAACTGCAGGTCGAGCTTTTCGACGGTGAGCGTTGCGCCATCCGGTACTTTATCAAAATAGATCCCGCCGAGCCGGTTGATCGTGAGCGTTTCCAGATCGAAGCGCCAGCCGTTCGAATAGAAGAGCGCGGCGACTGCGATCACAAAAAAAGAGAGCGTGGTGATATAAAAAAGGATCCGGCGGGTACGCTTTGTCATAAAAATGAGATATGCTTACAAGAGAGTTTTGAAGTATTTATACTATACGTACTATGCAGTTTATTATCAATGGAGGAAAGCCGTTGAGCGGGACGATCGCCGTTGCGGGATTCAAGAACGCGGCGACGCCGATCATTGCGGCGACAGTATTGACCGACCGCGCCTGTGTTTTGAAGAACGTTCCCCGGATCACCGATGTTATGAAACTTCTGGGCATCCTTCGGGATATGGGCTCCCGGCAGGAGTGGCTGGATGAACATACGATCCGTATCGATAATAAAGACCTTGTTCCGCAGCCGCTGGAAAGCGATGCGGTGGCGCAGATCCGGTCGTCGATCCTTCTGATCGGGCCGTTCCTTGCGCGTTTCGGGAACGTGTCATTTGTCACGCCGGGAGGCTGCAAGATCGGCAGCAGGCCGATCGATACGCATATCGAAGCGTTCGCTGACCTGAGGGTGCGTGTCTCGTATGATGATGCGTCGGGGCGCTACCTGATGGAAGCGCCGCGGGAGACCGGCGGTGAAGCGGTCCTCAAAGAGCTTAGCGTTACGGCGACCGAGAACGTTCTTATGCTGGGAGCGAAGTATCCGGTCGCGATCCGGCTTGCGGCCATCGAGCCTCACGTGTTCGATCTTATCGGGTTCTTGGAGCGCTTAGGTGTAACCGTGCATGCGGATGGCATGCACGGTTTTACGACGACTCCCGCCGCCGCGGTTCCTTCGGGGCAGATAGAATATACTCTGATGCCCGATCCGATCGAAGCGGGAACGTTCGCGGTGCTTGCCGCGGCAACGCGGAGCTCTATGCGGATCGACGGCGTTGACGCCGGGGTTTTGGAGGCTCCTCTCCGGAAATTACGCGAGTTCGGAGTGAAGTTTGCGCTTCGCGACCGCGTACTGGAAGTTGACGGAGCGCATTCAGTGTTGACCGCGACCCGCGTGCAAACGATGCCGTATCCCGGTCTCCCGACCGATCTGCAGGCTCCGTTCGGCGTTCTTGCGACGCAGGCGAAAGGATCGTCGCTTATCTTCGATACGATGTATGAAGGAAGGCTGAAATATATCACCGAGCTAAAGAAAATGGGGGCTGATGCGGTTTTGCTCGATCCGCACCGCGCCATCATTACCGGACCGTCCGCACTACATGGCGCCGAGATCGAAAGCCTTGATCTGCGGGCCGGTGCGACGCTGATCATCGCCGCCTTGCTCGCTGAGGGCAAAACGACGCTCGGAAACATCGAACAGATCGACCGGGGATACGAGCGCCTCGACGAGCGGTTGCAGGCGCTGGGGGCGGATATTGCAAGAGTTGCGTAATTTGCACTATACTGATATATCATTATGTTCACTCGAAAGATCGGAATCGACCTGGGGACCGCGAACACGATCGTGTTCGTTCCCGGACGGGGATTTATCATCAATGAGCCGACGATCGTCGCGCTGAGCCTTCCGGACAACGGCGTGCTTGCGGTCGGTCGCGAGGCAAAAGATATGGTCGGCAGAACGCCGGGAGATATCGCCGCATATCGTCCGCTGAAGGACGGCGTGATCGCCGATTATTATATTACGAAGGCGATGCTGAAATACTTCATCGCAAAGGCGATCGGATCGTTCAATATCGTTCGTCCGGACGTGGTCATTTCCGCACCGGCGGGCATTACGCCGACCGAGCGCCGCGCCATTATGAACGCTGCGAAAGAAGCAGGCGCAAAAGAAGCTTATATCGTGAAAGAGCCGTTATTGGCCGCATTGGGCGCCGGCATCCCGATCAATTCTCACTCGGGCAACATGATCATTAACATTGGCGGCGGAACGTCCGAGGTTGCGGTTATTTCGCTCGGCGGCATTGTTTCCTGGTCCAGTCTGCGCGTGGCGGGCAATAAGTTCGATCAGGCGATCATGGACTACATTAAGAAGAAATACTCGCTGCATATCGGCGAGCAGACCGCGGAGTTGATCAAGATCGAGATCGGTTCGGCATTGCCGTCGAAGGAGCGGCTTGAAATGCGCATCCGCGGGCGGGATATCGCAAGCGGTCTCCCGAAAGACATCATCGTGAACTCGAACGAGGTTGCCGAGGCATTGAGCCAGCACCTGATCGATATCGCCGCATCCGTAAAGAACGTGTTCAATGAAACGCCTCCGGAGCTCGTCGCTGACATCATGGAAAAGGGGATCATCGTTTCCGGCGGCGGCGCGCAGCTTCGCTATATCAATGATTTCTTTAAGCAGATGACCGGCGTGGAGACCTATATCGCCGAAGAGCCGCTGTTCTGCGTTGCCAAAGGCGCCGGTATCATTTTGAACCATTTGGACGTCTATAAGAGGACAGTGTTGAACAAGCGCTAATGAAAACAGCTGATGCTTTTTTGGGGCATGAAGATCTGATAAAAGATTTTACCGCCTTGATTAAAACCGGACGGCTCGCCCACGGATATCTTTTCTTCGGCGAACCGAAGATCGGGAAGTTCGCGTTCGCAAAGAATCTCGCTTACTTATTGGAGCAGGGAACGTTCGAAGCGACCGATCGGCCCGCCAAAGGCGAGGCTCGCCAAAGGCGGCCGCTGCAGGATGCCATGATCGTACCGGAAGGCGGCGGGATCGATCTGATGCGTGAAGCGCGTCAGTTCGTCTGGCAGCGCCCGAACATTTCTTCCCGGCGCATCGTGATCGTGAATGATGCGGATGACCTGACCGTTGAAGCGCAGAATGCGATCCTGAAGATCGCCGAGGAGCCTCCGGAGCACGCCGTGATCATTTTGATCGCCCGCAATCTCGAAACTATCCTCCCGCCTTTGCGGTCCCGGCTGCAGAAGATCTATTTTGCGCCGCTGTCAGATGCGGATATGGCGAAAGAAGGCATTTCGCCGAAGATCATTCCTATTGCTTATGGCCGGCCTGGCCGGGCAGCACAACTTGCCGAGCCGACGCAAGCAGCGCGTTCAGCTAAAGACTATACGGATCGTTTTCTCCGCTCTTCCGGGCCGATGCGATCGAAAATGATCAAAGAGTTCATCGATCTGCAGAAAGAACAGCCTGAAATGTTGGATCTTTTTTTCGAAGAGGTGATCGCGGTTCTTCGGAAAGATCCGGTACGGAATGCGGCGGCTCTCCGCGACATACTGCATAGATTATTTCTGATAAAAGAGTATACTACGAATAAGCGGCTTCAATTGGAGGCTCTAGGATAGTTCGTAGAGAGTGGCGCGTAGGGAGTAGAAAATACCCTTGAGAGCCACGAACTGTGTTCTACTACGTGCTACTGCCTATTTACTACTCACTAAATCATGGACAAAGCATTTCTTCTATTCATGCTCGTGCTCTTCACCGGTATTTTATTGTATTTTCTCCCGCTGGTGTGCCGCGTGGGATAGCATCTAACTTTTATGGACGCAAAAGTTCTTGATCAGCGCTTACGCGCAGCCGTGGACAATCTAAAGACCGAATTCCAGACGATCCGGAGCGGCCGACCGTCGCCGCGGATGGTGGAGGACATCAAAGTTGAGGTCTATGGGCAACATCTGCCGGTCAAAGGCCTTGGCTCGATCTCGGTCGTACCGCCGAAAGAGATCGATATTACGTTATGGGATATTTCGATCGTTGGAGCGGTCTCAAAAGCGGTTGAGGACGCTTTGAAGGTTACGGCAAGCACCGACGGGGCCCTCATCAGGGTTAATTTACCTTCGCTGACCGAAGAGCGGAAAAAAGAATTTGAAAAAGTGATCAAAAAGTTGACTGAAGAGACCCGCATCCGGATCCGCGGTATCCGCGATGAAGCGAATAAGGATGTAAAACAGGAGGAGGCTGACAAAAAGATCTCCGAGGATTTTGCATTCAAGGAGAAAGAAGGGATCCAGAAGAAGATCGATGCAACGAACAAAGAGATCGAGACGATCACGGGATCAAAATTGAAAGAGATCATGGACTAACGGCCCGCCCAGGGGCGAGGCTCGTCTTTAGCGGCCCGCTCAGAGGCGAGGCTTATTTTTAACGGCCCGCTCAGAGGCGAGGCTCGTCTTTAGCGGCCGCGAGGCCGTTTTTCTTTTCCGGTGAGCCGCGCTATACTGAACGTATATGGAATATACACCACAAAATTATGACCGCTTGCTCGGAACTCCGGGATTCAGCGATCTGTTATTAAAAAATCACTTCACGCTGTACCAGGGGTACGTGAAAAATACCAATAAACTTTCCGATCTGCTCGCAACGCTTGCAGAGGAAGATCAAATGGCGACTCCGGAATATGCGGAGATGAAGCGCCGGTTCGGCTGGGAGTTCAACGGCATGCGCCTCCATGAACTGTACTTCGGCAATATGGCGAACGGCGGTGCTGCGCTTGAGGATTCTTCGGCGCTTGCCAAGCAGTTAACGGCGCAGTTCGGTTCGGTCGCGGCATGGGAAAAGGACTTCAAGGCGAGCGGAACGCTCCGCGGGATCGGCTGGACGATCTTGTATCACGATCCGGCAGGGGATAAGCTCTTCAATACCTGGGTGACCGAGCATGACATGGGGCACTTAGCCGGCTGCACGCCGCTCCTGGTCCTGGATGTCTTCGAACACGCCTATATTTCCGATTACGGATTGAAGCGCGCCGATTATATCGAGGCGTTCATGAAGGCAGTTGATTGGAAGACGGTCGGCGAGCGTCTGAGGAAATAAAAAAGAAGGCCCGTTCCTTAAGGGAACGGGCCTTTTGGTTAGGACGGCATTTTCGCCGTCGATCGCATGAAGAGCATCGGCTCGGTCATCCGGCGATTGACCAGGATGACCAGAACCTCATCAAGAATGCGCTCGTGGTTTTTGAGAATGTAACCGCGCTTGTTCTTTCCGATGATCTCGCGGATGTAGATCTTCAGCTCATCGTACTCGATCCACCCTTTCTCGACGTTAAGCGCCTGATCCCCGTGCGTGCAGATCATGGAGATGATGTTTTCGCGCGACTTCGGCAAGTCCTTGAGCCAATGCAGCGAAGGGCCGAAGTATGAATACGAGCCGTCGTCGTCTTCGAACTTGATGCGAACAAGCTCGCTCAGCGGGAAGGAGAAAGCGGTCCCGAGCCTTAGGAATTCACCGGGTCTTTCTTCGAGGACGGGCTCGATGATGATCTTTTTATCCTCGCGCCTGATCCTTCCATTCGGAACGCTGTATTCGCGGTTGCTGTCTAAAAGAACTTTGATGCTGTTCTTGACCTGCGGGAGCTGCGTCAGCCAGTCGCCGTGCTTCGTTACGCTCATGCGGCCTCCTCTGCGGCAAAGTAACAAACAAGCATAGAATACGCCTTTTCATATGATTTGTCAATTTTTGCTTGTATCGCCTCAGAAGAGAACGGTACACTAATGATATACCTTGAAAATTAAAGAGGCTCACCTTGATAAGGTTCCTGATCGCTCTTTTGGTCTTGCAGGCGTGTATTATCGGTTTGTATGTGCTTTCGGGGAAGATGGCGTTTTCCGCCGACCCCAATGGCGCATGGCTGATCAAGGATGAGGGAATGGACACCCTTCTCTCGTGGCTTGATCTTAAAAAACTAACTCTTTGGCAGATCGCGCAAAAGATCATTCTCCTTGCGGGAGGAATGACCGCCCTTCTTTTCGTGATCTCTCACTTTCCGATCGTATTCCTTTGGCTTATGATCGTGTACGATACGGGGCTGACAGCTTATATGCTGTGTAAGTATGCGAATGCGCTTTTGGATCTTCCGCTTCGAACAAAGATATTACTTTTTGCCGCTATCGCACTTGCCGTGAATGCGTGGATTGTAACGGTTAATTGGGCGACGATCGATTGCGCAGCTTGGCTGATCGGGGTTATGCTTCTGATCCAGTTCAGAAAAACCTCCTTTCGTGCGGCAGTGCTCTTGTCCGCGGGTATTATGCTTTATGATGCCACGGCGGTCTTCGGGACGCATGTGATGCAGCATGTTGCGACGACACAATTCATGGCGTTACCGGTTTTGTTTTCGATCCCGGCATCGCTTTCTCTGTCGTCTCCTGCCATCCTGCATTTGGGATTGGGCGATGTCGTCTTGCCCGGCGCGATCGTGATGATGGCGATCCGGGAATCGATCGCTCATAAGCGCTCAGTGCTTGCGGTTGCCGCGTTGGGCGGATATGTCGCTGGATTCATAGCAACGATCGTTGTTATGGTTCTCTTCCGCTTTCCGCAGCCGGCGACCATTTACCTGATGCCGGGAACGCTTCTCGGATTTACGCTCGCCGCATGGCGCGGCGGTCTTTTGAAGAAAATAGCAAACCGATCCTCGTGATCGGTTTTTTCTTGACCCGATCTATTTTTTATTGTAAAATATTCATGATCATTGCAAACAAAATAGGAGGCAACTATGAAGCGATGGGCATCGATCCTGATCGCACTCTGCCTCTTTTCACAGGAGGCTTTCGCAACGGACGCATGGGAGGCTGATCTCGGCACGTCCCAATACGGGTCCTATACATACGACAAGGATCAGTTCCATTTCACTGCCGATGTCAGCGATCTTGTGAAGGCGGTGAACGTTTCGTTGCAAATAGGGGAACGGAAAAAGATCCTGTTCACTTTTCTTTCGAAACGGATCGCGCCGCATGGCGCTACCGCGGTGCGTGCCACGTATGTCGACGAGATCCCGCTTGTCCGCTGGCACGACTGGCGGCTGGAGGATGAGAGCCGTTTGGGGACGGGGATCGTTTCATCCCATTATTTTTTCCCCGACGGCAATTCGGTTCCGAGCACTGACTTCACGCACTATGCGTTGGGTGCGGGGAATTACTTGGTCAATACGTTCCATCTTGGATCGCGCGGACGCATGAGTATGCGTGTCGGCGGCGACGAGACCGGATCGGAGATCAATGATACCGCCGGTGCGATGCCTGCGCAGTGGGATAGTTATCGGATGCTGATGGACGGAAAGGCTTCGTGGCGTTTTTCGCGATTAGCGACGATCAACGCTACGGCATCCCTTTCGCGCACTCGTTACAATCCCGACCGGTATTTCTTCGTTCAGAATTGGGCAAAGGAATACCACGGAAATATGAGCGTGACGTGGGCGCCGGTCTCCCAATGGGAGATCATCCCATCGCTCGGATACGATTATGTGGATATCGAGCGTGATGCGCGCATCGATCTCGAACGGCCTTCGGTCGGCATGATGGTGGTACGAAAAAACATCGTATCGGCTCATGACCGGATGTATGTCCGGGGGATCTATGCGCCATGGCGCCAGATGCGCGGACAGGATACGCTTCTTGCGGCCGGGTTCTCTTATAAGAACGTTGGCGGCGAGGTCTATCGCCGCGAGACGAACGCGGTTTACTCAACGTTCGTTGAGAAAAGCGCCTTAACCGGACTCAGATTTTCGTGGCGGTTCGGCGAGGCGGCTTTCCATGCGCGGGAAGGATTGAAGCGGTATCGTTCTCCGGAGCGGAAATACGCTTTCTACTATCCGGGCGATCAGGTTACCGACGATACATCATTGAGCCGGACGCAACAGGCTGAGCGCCTCGGAAATCTTCGGCGGCGGATCGCATGGAGCGGACAGTACTTGACTTGGAAGGAGGCGCCCAACGGCGGCCTGGGATTCAGGTATCAGGATACAACCTACGCCGGCCGGGCAGGAGATTGCGATGAGCAGTCCTGCATGAATAATTCGATGGACCGCTTGAACGGTTATAGGGCATATTCACTTGCCTGGTGGGATTATTCGAAGGCGTACGAAGGCCATGCCGTTGAGCTCGTCCAGGACCTGACGAACAAGGAGTGGTTCTGGGTCGAGTATGGAATGGTCTATAAACTGCGGGTCAATCCGAACATGACGATGGAGCAGATCATGCGGGAAGCGTTGGCGCAGAACAATCAGTTCTCGGCGCTGCCGATCAAAGATCCGAGCCAAACGCATTTCGAGCTCATTCAGTGTGATACGCAAGGAACCTATACTACGGTCTCGCCGTATTACACGCTGAGAACGATGATGCGGTCATCGGACCGGCCGGCGATCGAACGAGGGATCGACCTTTTCACGAAACGAGATTTCGTGCTGGGCGATTGAAATATCAAGGAGCGAACGCTGTTCGCTCCTTTTTTATGGCCATAGTGCGGGTGTGCTATGATAGGGATATGTTTACGTTCTTATCGTATCTTTTTGTCGTCATCGGCCTTTCGGTGCTGGTCTTGGTCCATGAGGCGGGCCATTTTCTTGCGGCAAAGGCATATGGGATCTTTGTGGAAGAGTTCGGGTTCGGTCTCCCGCCGCGGATCACCGGACGCCGCTTCGGCGAGACACTTGTATCGATCAATTGGCTGCCGTTCGGCGGGTTTGTCAGACTGTTTGGAGAGCAGCCGGCTCATGAAGGCGAGGCGGTTTCGAAAGTTCCGCCGGCGCGAAGTTTCAGCGAACAGTCTGTCGGCAAACGAACGATGGTCATCGCCGCGGGTGTCGCGATGAATTTTCTTTTGGGATGGTTCTTGCTCTCGGCGGTCTTTATGGTGGGGATCCCGCAAACTCTTACGGTCACCGATATCCAGCAGGGAAGCGCTGCGCAGCGTGCCGGGATCCAAAAGGGAGATCAATTACTGGGTTTTCCGACCATTGCCGATCTTACGGCTTTTTTGGAACAACGCGGCGGAATGACGGTCCCGCTTAGGATCGTTCGCAATAACGTCGAACAGACGGTATCGGCGGTGCTCCCGATCCCTCCAGCGGGCACCGATGTCCACCTTGGCGTGTATTTGGTTGAATCCGGTGTCCCTCAGTTAAGCGTTGGGGAGAGCATTACGCGGGGACTTTCCGATGCGTGGGAAATTTCCATCGGGATCGTTACCGCGCTTGGCGCATTGATCATGGGTTTCTTCGGGCATGGTGCCGCAGTCGGCGGATTCGTAGGTCCGGTGGGGATCGTCACGGTTGCGGCGCAGACCGCGCGGCAGGGCATTGTGTATTTCATGCAACTCCTCGCCCTCTTATCCCTGAACCTTGCGGTGTTCAATATCATTCCGTTCCCGGCGCTGGACGGCGGCCGTCTGGCGTTCCTGGTCTTTGAAAGGCTCACCGGGCGGAAAGCGAATGAGCGTCTGGAAGCCGCGTTCAATACGATCGGTTTTGCGATCCTCCTTTTATTGATCGCGATCGTGACCGCACACGATATCTTGAGGCTTCTTTAGGGCGTTTCAGGAACGGTTTGCCTGCGATATTTTTTCTTTACCGCGGGGTTTTTTTCTGATAAGAGGCATGGTATTATTTCCTCATAATGTTGCAGTCCCATTTATTCAGTAAAACATCTAAGCAGCTTCCGGAAGGGGAGGAATCGAAGAACGCCCAGCTTTTGATCAAAGGCGGCTTTATCAATAAATCGTCCGCCGGCGTCTATACGTTCCTTCCGTTGGGGCTGCGAGTTTTAAATAAAGTGAACCAGATCATCCGCGAAGAGATGAATGCGATCGGCGCATCCGAGCTTTTGATGCCGTCACTGATCCAGAAGAAATACTGGGAGCAATCGGGCCGGTGGGATGTTGATGTGATCTATCGCACGGGCGAGGGCGCAAAGACAGAAAAGGATTTTCAGTACGGTCTCGGGTGGACCCACGAAGAAGTGATCACGGCGATCGCGAAGCATTTTATCAGTTCGTATAAGGATTTGCCGCGGGCGGCCTATCAGATCCAAACGAAGTTCCGTGCGGAAGTGCGCGCGCAGGCGGGTATTTTGCGCGGCCGCGAATTTTTGATGAAGGATCTGTACAGTTTTCATGTGGACCGCGCCGATCTCGATCGGTATTACCAGGAGGTCATCACAGCGTATAAGAAGATCTTCTCACGGCTGGGCTTGAAGGCATTGGTGACGGAAGCGTCCGGAGGCGCGTTCACAAAGGAATATACGCATGAGTTCCAAGTGCTCCATCCGTCGGGAGAGGATACGGTTTATTATTGTGAAGCGTGCGGATTCAGCCAGAACAAGGAGATCTATACGCCGGAGGCGCATAAAGAATGCTCGGGCGAGGTACGCTCGGGGCAGGCGATCGAAGTGGGAAATGTGTTCAAGCTGGGAACGAAGTTCTCGGATGCGTTCAAGCTTTCCTATACTGATTCCGAGGGAGCAAAACATCCGGTGGTCATGGGCTCTTATGGCATCGGACCGACCCGCGTAATGGGGACGATCGCGGAAGTGCATAGTGACGAGAAGGGTCTTACGTGGCCGTCAGCGGTTGCGCCGTTTTCCGTGCATCTGATCGCGCTCGGCGACAGTTCCGAGGTCCTTTTGGCGGCTCAAAAGGCCTATGAGCTTTTATCTGGACTTGTCGGTGAAAGCGAGGTATTATATGACGAAAGAAGCGCATCGGCCGGTGAAAAACTGAACGATGCCGACCTTTTGGGTATTCCGCTTCGGGTCGTGGTCAGCGCCAAGACCGTTGCGGCTGAAAAAGTTGAAGTGAAGAAGCGGTCCGAGAAAACGGCCGCGCTGATGACGCTGGACCAATTGGAAGCATCCGTGCGTAGTTAATCCTCTTACCCCTTATCTTTTATGGAAAAGTTTCCTTCCCGTGGCGGGCATGAGAATAAAGAGCCGCGTTTCGATTTCAAGAAGACATTGAAAGAGATATCGGATCTTGCGAAAGAAAAACTGGGTCCGGCGGAGCGCAAACACGGCTTTAAGGGAACTCGGGAAAGCGATCGAAAGGCGGCAGGCGGAGTTGAACCGTTCTATGTTGAACAAAGCGATATTGATGCGCTCCCGGGAAATCTTCATGAAGCGATGAGCCATCCGGGACCCGAAGAGCACGAGGAGGAAGGATATGAAGAGACCGATCCGTATGATGGCGAATAAATAATCTCAGACCTCTCTATTATGAAGAATCCATTCATCTATTTTACAAAAAGCATCGGTGTCGATCTCGGAACGGCGAATTCGCTGGTGTATGTCGCCGGGCGGGGGATCGTGATCAACGAGCCGTCCATTGCGGCGGTGAACAATAAAACAGGGCAGGTCCTCGCGATCGGTGATGAGGCGAAGAAAATGGTCGGCAGAACGCCGGCGCATATCACTATCATCCGTCCGTTGGTGAACGGCGTTATTTCTGATTTCGATATGACGCAGGAAATGCTCAAATATTTTTTCAAAAAGATCGGCGCGAACAACGATCTGCTTCACTATAACCGCGCGGTCATCGGCGTGCCGACGAACCTGACCGAAGTGGAACGCAAGTCGGTGGAAGATGCGGTGATCGGCGCCGGAGCGAAGAAGGCGTACGTTGTTGAAGAGCCGCTGGCGGCGGCGATCGGTGCACGATTGCCGATCGACCAGCCGACCGCAAGCATGATCGTTGATATCGGCGGGGGAACCACTGAGATCGCGGTGATCTCCATGGGCGGGATCGTAACCTCGAAGAGCTTGAAGGTCGCCGGCGACCGCTTGAACGATGACATCATTCGTTTTATCCGTGAAGAGTTCAAACTTGCCGTAGGCGAGCCGACCGCGGAGGAACTGAAGATGACGATCGGAAGCGCCACCGCTGCCGGGTCCGAGAAGCTTGATATGCCGGTGCGCGGGCGCGATATGGCGACCGGCCTCCCGAAAGAGATCATCTTGAAAGATGTGCACGTTCGCGCGGCGATGGCCCGTTCCGTGAAGATGATGCTGGATGCGATCCACGAAGTGATCGAGACGACGCCTCCTGAGCTGGTCGGCGACATGCTCCGCAACGGGGTGTACCTGTCCGGGGGCGGTTCTTTACTGAAGAATCTCGACAAACTGCTTGAAAAGGAGCTGATGGTGCCGGTGCGCGTGATCGACGATCCGCTGACCGCCGTTGTGCGCGGATGCGGCATCGCCGTTGAACAGTTCGATAAGTTCTATAATGTGGTGAATAACCCGCTTCGTCCGCGGGACATTAAAATATAGCAGCCGCGATGAGCGGTGCGCGAGAGACCTTGGTAGCCCACCATGGATGACTTTAATTTGGAACATTCCATCATTGAGAGCGGGATCAAGAATGACCTGGAGGTCATGGAAGTCCCGCTTTCGAAGAACGCCTTCCGCCTGATCAGCGTCATGGTGATCCTTTTTGTCGGCACCGTTTTTCTCCGCGTGTTCGACCTCTCGGTGGTCCAGGGAGCGTTCTATTCCGAGCGGTCCGCGATGAATGTGACCGAACCGGTGACCCTTCCTGCGACCCGCGGAGTGATCTACGGACGGTATGGAACGGTCTTGGCCACGAACAAGCCCGCGTTCCGCGTTGTCTTCAATGCGGTGACCGCGGAGCAGGAACATTTGGACCTTGCGAAAGTGGCAAGCGAAGCGGGGCCGATCCTCCAGATGAGCGAGTCCGATCTGCAAACGACCTTGGGACAGGCGAATATCGAGAAGACCGCCTTGGTGACGCTCGCGCGCAATGTTGATTCCCAGCAGATCGCCGCGATCGAAAAGTTGAATGAAAAAGCGCTGGAAGTGCAGGATGACTACACTCGCGTTTATCCCATGGGACCCGCGTTCGCTCAGGTCATCGGGTATACCGGCCTTGCGCAATACGGCGAGGTGCATGGGCGGGCGGGGTTGGAGCAGTATTACGACAGCGAGCTTTCGGGTACGGACGGGACGCGTCTTTTTTATCGGTCCGCGACCGGCGATCTGCTGGGCGAGAAGCTTTTGACCGCTCCGCAGAACGGCGAAGATATGCATACGACGATCGATGCGGGGTTGCAGCAGTATTTTTACGATCGGATCGTGCAGGACCTGCATGATCTGGGAAGGAACATCGGTCTGGGGATCGCACTGGATCCGAATACCGGACAGGTGCTCGCCATGGTGAACGTGCCGAGCTATGACAATAATATCTTTACCGATGCATCGCCGGCTTCCACCGCCGCGCGCGCCGCTTTGCTTTCGGCTCCGTATGAACCGTTGTTCAACCGGGCGATCTCCGGCCAATATACGCCGGGATCGACCATTAAGCCGGTTGATGCGATCGGCGGCTTAACGGACGGCGTGATCACGCCGCAGACCGAGGTTTTTTCGAAAGGCTACATCGAACTGCCGAACCCGTATGATCCGGCGCATCCGAGCCGGTTCTATGATTATGAGCCGAACGGCTGGGTGAATGTGCGTTCCGCGCTTGCCCGCTCGAGCAATATCTTTTTCTATGCGACCGGCGGCGGCTTCGGCGATGTGTCCGGCTTAGGGATCGATCGCCTGAAGCAGTGGTGGCAATTCTTCGGGTACGGATCGAAGACCGGCATCGACCTTGCCGGCGAGAGCGTCGGTTTCTTGCCTGACCCTCAGGAAAAAGAAGCGGTGAAGCATGACATCTGGCGTATCGGCGATACGTACAACGTATCGATCGGCCAGGGAGATCTTCTGGTGACGCCGATCCAACTGATCAGGCAGATCGCTTCGATCGCAGCGAACGGAAAGGAGTATAAACCTTATCTGATGCAGGAATTAGTCGGATCGAACGGCACGACGACCGTCGCGACGCCTGATCTGACCTTGGATTATTCGAACCTTGCACCCGCGATCACTGAAGTCCAGCAGGGCATGCAGGATGTGGTCAGAATGCCGTATGGAACCGCTTATGAGCTGCACGACCTTCCGTTCCCGGTCGCGGCGAAGACGGGAACATCGCAGACCGACAATAACCAGAAGGTGAACGCGCTGTTCGTCGGATACGCGCCGGCAGATCATCCGCAGGTCGTAGTTTTGGTATTGGTTGAGAATGCGAATCAAAGCAGCTTGAACGTGGTGCCGGTCGGCAAGGACGTATTGAATTGGTATTACCAGAACCGCATTCTCACGCCGGGAACTGCCCTTCAGTAGGTTTTACGGTATACTGGAAAGATGAAGAAGTCGCAGTCGCAATTGAGGCAGGACCTGGTCTCCGGAGACTGGATCGTCATCGCTCCCGGGCGTGCAAAGCGTCCGCATGATTTTTTAAAAAAACGGCGCCCCCGGCGGCGTTCCCCGAGATCAACCTGTCCTTTTGAGGATCCGCAGGCATCGGGCAATGGAGCGCCGATCCTGATCTACGGGGATAAGGCGTGGGAGCTCCAGCTTATTCATAATAAATTTCCCGCATTCGTACATAAGAATGTCTGCAGCGGGATCATGAAGGACGGACCGTATTCGGTGACCGATACGAGCGGCCATCATGAACTGCTGATCACGCGCGACCACGATAAGAATTTCTCCCAATTATCCCGGACCCGCGCCCGGCAGGTCCTGGAGGCGTTCCGCGACCGCTATCTGATGCTGACGAACGACAAGTGCATCGAATATATTTCCATGTTCCAGAACTGGGGCCCCACCGCCGGCGCCTCGATCGCGCATCCGCATTATCAGTTCATCGCCGTTCCGATCGTGCCGCCTGATGTCATGCACTCGCTCCGCGGCTCGCTGCAGTACGAAAAGGAACGGCATCGGTGCGTTCATTGCGTTATGCTGGCATGGGAGAAGAAATATAAAAAGCGCATCATCTATGAGAACGCCGGTGCGATCGTGTACGCGCCGTTCGTATCCAAAGCGGCTTTCGAAGTCCGCATTTTTCCCAAGCGCCATCTCCCGTATTTTGAGAATACGCTCGATCATGATATGGATTGCGTGGCGGATGCGCTCCAGGCGGCGCTTCGCCGGGTGCGCGCGGTTTTAAAGGACCCGGATTATAATTTCTTCATTCATACGGCTCCGCTGAAGGACAAGAACCGGTACGGGATGTATCACTGGCATATCGAGATCATTCCCCGGTTCTCATTGAATGCGGGTTTTGAGCTGGGAACGGGAATAGAAATTAATTCCGTCGATCCTGATATGGCGGCGCGGCTGCTGCGCGGCTAACCTATGTTCGACCTTATCGCATTGATCAAAGCGGCGGGGTATCTTGGTATTTTTGCCGTGATCTTCGCTGAATCAGGATTGTTCATCGGTTTCTTTTTTCCGGGCGACAGTCTTTTGTTCACCGCCGGGTTTTTGGCGTCGCAGGGGTATCTGCAGATCGGCATGGTCATGGTTTTGGTGTTTATCGCGGCGGTCTTGGGCGACACCGCGGGGTATGCGTTCGGCTATCGGGTCGGCCCGATGATCTTCCGCAGGGAAGATTCGGTGATCTTCCATAAGGATAATCTTTTGCGCGCCGAAGCGTTTTATGAGAAATACGGCAAAAAGACGATCATTCTTGCCCGGTTCCTTCCCGCGGTTCGGACGTTCGCGCCGATCCTTGCCGGCGTCGGAAAGATGCGTTACCGCACCTTCGTTTCCTATAACGTTATCGGCGGTCTTTTATGGGGCATCGGCGTTCCCGGATTGGGATATTATCTGGGACGTTCAGTCCCGAATATCGATCACTATTTATTGCCGATCATCGGGCTGATCATTGTTCTTTCGATCCTCCCGACCGCTTTTCAGGTCCTCCGGGACCCTCAGCGGCGGGTGCATATTTGGGGTATACTGAAAAGAATAGCATTCAAGAAATAACAGATCGAATTGTTCACATGTTCTGCCTGTTGTAGCTGAACAAGCGCAGCGATAGAACAGGGAGAACATTTATCATCATTAGAACGGATCCAATGGCAAAGCTGATCATGTTCAATTGGAAAATGAATCCGTCTTCCGTGCAGGAGGCGGGAGTTTTGGCGCAGGCGAGCGATCATGAGCATGTCGTAGTGGTTCCGCCGTTCCCGTATCTGCTGGTGGCGGGGGATATGCTGACCCGGGCGCAGCTGGGAGCGCAGGATGTATTCTGGGAGAATCCGCCGGAACGAAAAGGGTCCTTTACCGGAGAAGTATCCGCGAGCCAGCTGAAGGATATGAATGTGAAATACGTGATCGTGGGCCATTCGGAGCGCCGGCATAAGCTGCATGAATCCGATGAGGTCATCGCAAAAAAGCTCCGGACGGCTTTCGATGCCGGGTTTATTTCCGTTCTGTGTGTCGGAGAAACGAAAGAGGAGCGGGCGGCCGGAAAGACGGAAGAGGTCATTACGCGCCAGATCGCGGCCGATCTCTCGCTGATGGCGGGCGTTTCGATCCCGAGCGATCGGATCCTTCTTGCCTATGAGCCGGTTTGGGCGATCGGCACCGGAGATCCGGAAACGCCGGCAGGAGCGGCAAAGACCATCGGGTTCATTAGATCAGTGCTCCGGTCGCAGATATCGGTGACGCCGCAAGTCCTTTATGGCGGGTCAGTGACCGGCGACAACGTGAATGATTTTCTTAAACTTCCCGAGATCGACGGCGTATTAGTGGGAGGTGCGAGCCTGAAGACGGATGAGATCGAAAAAATGCTTGCTTTGCTCTAGCATATGGATTCCCCTGAGAAGGTTATCATCAGAACCGTTGACGATCTGCAGATCGCGGCGCTTTGGTACCAGGCTCACCATCCGAAGGGATGGGTGTTGCTGGTTCATATGATGCCGGCAGTGAAAGAATCATGGGATATGCTTGCCCAAAGCCTTTCCCATGAAGGATATTGCGCTCTCGCGATCGATCTGCGCGGCCACGGTGAATCAACCGGGGGTCCGAACGGCTATAAGGAATTCACGGATGCTGAACATCAGGAAAGCAGGAAAGACCTTGAGGCGGCATGGGAGTTTTTGCGCGCGCATGGCGCGCGCCCGGAAGCTACCGCCGTCCTTGGCGCATCGATCGGGGCGAATCTTGCGCTCCAGTTCCTGGCCGATCACTCACAGGTGCGCCGCGGAGCCTTGTTCTCCGCCGGTATCAACTATCGCGGCCTGATGAGCGCTGATCAGGCGGTAAGGCTTTCTTCTGCGCAGGAGATCCTGCTTGCTACGAGCAGGGATGATGATAGTAATACCGCTCAAAACGAGGTATTATATAAAGCGCTTCCCTCATCGATGCGAAAGACATTGATCGTCCTTGATCATGGCGGTCATGGAACACATATGCTGTCCGCAGGCAGGGAAGGGAGCCGTCTTTCCGCAGCGGTGACCGAATTCATTCTTCATGGAATACTCTCCTCATTCTCCGAAACATGATGTGTGGCTGAGCAGCGGCATCGGCGCAGTGATCGCCGTGCTGATGCTGCCGGTTCTTGCGAATTTTCGCATCGTTCTTTCGCCTGCGCACACGGCGATATTCATCGCCGGCATGGCCCTCCTTGCGCTCACCGGATACGGCATTGCGCATGTTTCCAGTAAGCGCTGGCCGGTCGTTATGCAGATCGTGAAGTTCGCCACGGTCGGTGTTCTGAACTCTTCGATCGATCTCGGCGTGCTCAATACCCTGATCGCGGTGACCGGGATCCCGTTGGGATTATGGTTCTCGGTCTTCAAATCGGTCTCGTTCCTGGTGGCGGTCACGAACAGTTATTTTTGGAACAAATATTGGACGTTCCGTGCGACCCATGCCTCGTCTTTGAAGGAGATCGCGCAGTTCTTTATCGTGAACGTGGGGGGATTTTTGATCAACGTCGGCGTGGCATCGTTCGTCGTGAACGTGATCGGCGCTCCGGCGGGATTCCCGCTCCGCGCCTGGGCGAATCTGGGGGCGCTTTCCGCGGCGGTCTTCTCAATGACCTGGAATTTCATCGGATTGAAGTTCATCGTTTTTAAGCGGTAGTATTTCTCTTGCATTTTTGGCACGGATATGCTAGGATAAAAGTGTGAGTGTGAGTATTCCCGAGCGATGATATCGACTGAGGAATGCCCTTTCTCGCGATTTGTAGCAAAAGACTCCCTTCGGGGAGTCTTTTGTTTTGACCGGGGCGGGGAGTGTGCATAAGGCCTACTTGTTGTCCTGCGCGGGCATAGTATAATACAAGTGAGTGGTAGGAGAGCACTCACGCAATACAAATCGCATTGGAGGTCACCACTACCACTCACCGAGCGCAGAACATCGTTTTGTGCGCTGGGTGAGTGGGCTCTTTCGTTCATAATTAATCACGATCTATGAGAATACAGATAAGCGCAAAAGGATTTGAACTGACCACGTCGCTGCAGCAATTCGTGGAGGAGAAGATGATGAGCCTTGAGAAATACGTGTCCCGCTGGGATGAGAACGATTCTGTGATCGTTCGCGTTGAGGTGGCAAAGAACACCAAGCATCACAATAAAGGCGAGGTCTTTTTAGCGGAGGCCAATATCGATCTGCCGAAGCATCTGGTGCGTATGGAAGTGACCGATGCCGATCTTCATGCCGCCGTTGACGTTCTGAAAGACCGCATGAAGAACGAACTTCTGAAATTAAAGGATAAAGAGGATAGCGCGATCCGCGGCTAGGGTCCTCGGAATAGCCCTTTCATAATGGGCTATTTTTTATTATCATAGGGAAGCGATACTTTGTATGGGATTATTCAATTCTTTATTTGATCCGACCCGGGCGTTACGCGCCCGCGCCGCAATGATCACCGACCTCGAGCCTGAAATAGCGGCTTTGACCGATGCGCAGCTGAAAGAAGAAAGTGCGCGCCTGAAAGAGCATGCCAGTAAGGGCGAGGACCTGAACGAGCTTTTGCCCCGCGCGTTCGCGCTGATCCGCGAGGCGGCAAAGCGGACGCTCAAGCAGCGTCATTTTGACGTCCAATTAATGGGAGGGATCGCTTTGCACGAGGGGAAGATCGCCGAAATGGCGACCGGTGAAGGAAAGACGCTGTCCTCGACCGCGCCGATCTATTTGAACGCGCTGGGAGGGAAAGGGGTTCATGTCATCACAGTGAACGAATATCTCGCCAAACGCGACATGGTCTGGATGGGGCAGATCTACCATTTTCTCGGTCTTTCGGTTGCCTGCCTCGTTCACGAAGGAGCGCTGATGTACGATCCGGAATATATTTCGAAGAACGCGGAGACGCTTATCGACGCCGAGCGCGATACGACCGGCAGCTTTCTCGTACAGGAAGAATACCTTCGCCCGGTCTCGCGCCGGGAGGCCTATGAGGCTGATATTACTTACGGGACGAACCATGAGTTCGGCTTTGATTATCTCCGGGACAACTTGGTCTATGCCAAGGAGCAGCAGGTGCAGACCCGCGGCAGGAATTACGCGATCATCGATGAGATCGACAGTATTTTGATCGATGAAGCGCGGACCCCGCTGATCATTTCCGCCCCTGATGCGGAATCAAGCGATCATTATCGAACGTTCGCCCGGATCGCGGCATCGCTGACCCCGAACGAGGATTATGATCTTGATGAAAAGTTCCGCGCCGTTAATATCCTTGAGCCGGGGATCGATAAGGTGGAAAAGACGCTGGGGATCGAAAATATCTACGACGCCGAAAATATCCGCCTGACCCATTATCTCGAAGAAAGCCTGAAAGCGCATGCGCTGTTCAAGCGGGACAAGGATTACGTCGTGAAGAACGGCGAGATCATCATTGTGGACCAGAACACGGGACGGTTGATGTTCGGCCGGCGCTATTCTGGCGGCCTGCACCAGGCGATCGAGGCGAAAGAAGGAGTGCGGATCCAGCAGGAATCGCGGACCTATGCCCAGATCACGATCCAGAACTATTTCCGGCTGTACACGAAGCTTTCCGGTATGACGGGTACCGCCCAGAGCTCAGCGGAGGAATTCGATAAGGTCTATAAGCTCTCGGCCGTCACGATCCCGACGAACAAACCGATTCAGCGAAAGGATATGCCCGATCTGATCTTTAAGACCGCTGATGCGAAATTTACGGCCGTGGCGCAGGATATCAAAAAGAGGCAGCAGGATGGTCAGCCGGTCCTGGTGGGCACGATATCGATCGAAAAGAGCGAAGAGCTTTCGTCGTATCTTCAGCGCGCCGGCGTAAAGCATGAGGTCTTGAACGCAAAGAACAATGAGCGTGAAGGGGCGATCATTGCGCAGGCCGGCAGAGCGGGCGCGGTGACCGTTGCCACGAACATGGCCGGACGCGGCGTTGATATTATTTTGGGCGGGAATCCGCCGGATATTCTGGAATCGGAGAAGGTGAAAAAGCTCGGCGGTTTGCACGTGATCGGCACCGAACGCCATGATGCGCGCCGTATCGACAATCAGCTGCGGGGCCGTTCCGGCCGTCAGGGCGACCCCGGTTTTTCGCAGTTCTATCTTTCGCTTGAGGACGACCTGATGCGCATTTTCGGCGGCGACCGGATCAAGGGGTTGATGGAATCGCTGGATATCCCGGAAGATATGCCGATCGAATCGACATGGGTATCCCGGGCGGTCTCTCAGGCGCAAAGCAAGGTTGAGGGTTTCAATTTCGATTCCCGGAAGCATTTGCTTGATTATGATGATATTTTGAACAAGCAGCGTTTGGCGATCTATGACAAGCGCCAGGGGCTTTTGGAACAGCATGTGCATCCGCAGATGCTGGCGATGCTCGATATGCTGTGGATGGCGCATCTGGAGAACATGGAGGCGCTTCGGGAAGCGGTGCGCCTGCGCGCCTATGGCCAGCGCGATCCGCTGGCGGAATACCGACGGGAGAGCTACGGCCTCTTTAAGCAGCTCCTGGCTGATTTTGACGAATGGGTCGCTCAGAACGGCGATAAGCTGCAGCAGGCGAGTATGATGGCGCCTCCGCCGCCCCCGAAAGTCGATCTCTCCAGCCGTTCCGATGCGCCGCTCGGGGGTGAAAAAGTGGGCCGCAACGATCCGTGCCCGTGCGGCAGCGGAAAGAAATATAAGAAATGTCATGGGAAATAAAGCACAAAGAGTAACTGGTGCAACATTCATTATTCTGAATGATTCGGGAGAAATGCTTATGCAGCTTAGAGATAATCATTCAAAGCGTTTTCCGAATACGTGGTGTTTTCCTGGGGGAACTATAGAGCTAAATGAAAGCGAATTAACAACCGTTACTCGGGAGATTAAGGAGGAATATGAATTAGAGTTGTCCGAAGCAGCTTGTTATGAATTGATGGCTTATACTTTGTCGTATGGATCTGCTTGTAAGGTATTTGTGTGTAGAGTCCAGAATTATCAAAAGCCTGTCATGCATGAAGGTGCAGAAATGAAATGGATGAAAATTGATGAAATTAAGAAAATTCCATTAGGTTTTGAACAAGGAGAAATACTTCCTAAGCTTGAGATTTTTTTGAAAATACAAAAATGAATATAAAAACATCCGATCGCTGGCCGGATGTTTTTTAAGGAGCTTTGTCGGATTGCGGGATATGATATACTGGGAATGCTATGAACAATAATATTACGATATTATCTAGTTCAGAATATGAGACCCGGGAGGCGTGGAAAAAAGAGATCTGGACGCGTTTAGCGGATGGATTGGCATCAATGGACCTTTCCGGAGATGTTAATGAGTTTCTTTCGACTGTTATTACTCAAAAAGAACGGGATCAGATCATCAATCGTTTTGCCGCGATCGCGCTTTTGCGTGAAGGGAAAAGTTATAAGGAGATCGGAGAGATCCTTTGGCTTTCGCCGCAGACGATCTCCGCGATCAAGAAAAGCATTCGAGGGCGCAGCTCTTATGTGAGCCGGCGCACGAGGCATCAAAAAGAATTTGCCGGCCAAGCTGCCGCTCGGCAGGAGAAGGGAATTACCGCCGAGCTTAGTGAGCGCCTCCTGATTTTGTTCGAGATCCCCGAGCCGAACTTAAGCATCCGCCATCCGCGGCTTCGCCGGGCATTAGGACTCGAGAAGAAGCGTTCTCATAGAACCGATCTTAATAGAAAATAAATACTGAGACCATTCACTATGCCATGGCATAGTGAACAAAATTATGCTTTTTGCCCAAGAGTATTTTAAAAGATAAGAACGCAGGGGGCCTTAGTGGCTTTTAGTTACGCGTTCGTAGATACTATGCCATGGCATAGTATGAGGGGTATCGTTTAAGGCGGATGATCTTAAAAGGATCTGAGCGGTGGAAGGCGATTAAATGCAGTGAAATGAATTGAATTGAAGTGAAGCGAATTGAAGTGAAGCGAAGCGGGCTTTGGTTGGGCTGAGCTTGGTTTGGTTGGGTTGGGTTGGGTTGGGTGTAATTAGATCGCCGCAGTGCATTTTTTATTTTTAAGATAAGGGGGTGTGGTATAGTGAGTGGGATACCAGTATGAAATATAATAAATTGGTGCGGGATAAGATCCCGGAGATCATCAAAAGCAAGGGGGAGACGCCGGTGACGCATATTGCGGACGAAAAGGAATACTGGCAGAAGCTGAAGGAGAAGCTTCAGGAAGAAGCGGGGGAGTTCGTTGAGGCGGAAACGATCGAAGAATTGGCGGACCTTTTGGAGGTGATCGAAGCGGTTATTCTTTTTAAGAAATTCGATGCGGCGGAGCTGGCGCG
>JAGWYA010000005.1 GCA_018969615.1 Patescibacteria group bacterium
TGGAAGCGTGCCAGAGTGGTTGAATGGGCCGCACTCGAAATGCGGTATACCCGAAAGGGTATCGGAGGTTCGAATCCTCCCGCTTCCGCAAATTCTAATACCGCCTTTATGGCGGTATTTTATATTTTGAAGATGAGGATTCGAACCGGTCGCGCTTATGCGTGCGCGGGAAGAAATAAGTTATACTGAATGGTATGAGCTGGATCATTCATTTGTTCGCTGCGGCAACTCTTTTCATCGGAAGTCTGTTTGGCGTCCATCAGCAGGTTCAGAATGCGCCGGCTCCCGTGCCGGTCGTGAACGAGCAGGTTCAGACGCAAAATACTATGAATGCTCAGCCTGCGCCGATGACTTCCGCGCCTTCAGGATATCAAGCATCCGGAGTCGCAGCAGGAGGTGTTGCCTATGTAGGCAACAATACGCCGGCGAACGCGGGCGCCTTGCCGGATTGTCCCGCAGGAACCGCATTTTTTGATACGGCGCCCTTGAAGGACCTTACCGGCATTGAGCCGTTGGGCCATATGAATGGTGAGCATATTTTGCCGAGCCAGGGCGACCACGTCTATCTTCTCGGGAGCGCATCGGCGTCAAGCGCGGTCTATGCGCCGGGCGATGCCACGCTGCTTGCGGTCGCCGAGTCTACCGGCATCGCCGGTGCCGATCAGGGAACAAACACGGTCACGCTGTATTTTTCCCCCTGTAAGAGCGTTATGTTTGCGTTCCAGATGAACTCGCTCTCGCCGGAAGTGCAGCGGGCGCTTGCGGGCATCCCGCCGGCAAGTGAACAGTCGGGTTCTGTGATCAAGAGCGTTGTCTATGGGCCGATCGCCATTCCGCTGACCAGCGGCGAGCTGCTGGGAACGGCGGTTCCGTTCACCGGCCAGCCGAGCGGCGTTGATTTTGCGGCGACCGACGTACGGACTGCGCCGCTTCAGTTCATTGATCAGGGAGAGCAGACAGGCATGCTTGCGGACAGCTATTTGCACGCCGTATGCCCGCTCGATTATTTTTCAAGCCAGATCCGCTCGCAGCTTTATTCGTTATTGACCATCAAGAATGCCGGACAGAATGGTATTCCGCCCTGCGGCACGACGATGCAGGACAAGCCGGGTACGGCGCAGGGGGATTGGTACGATATGAATGTTCCGGCGGCGGCGTATCAGGGGTTGAATGAGAGCGCGCTGCTTGCGATCGGGCATTCCAATCTTGATGCTTCGCAGGGTGTTATCAGTTTTGGTACCGCGCTCTTGCCGACGCGCTGGCTGGGGACCCAGATCATTTTTACTCCGGCGCACAGCGGGCTCATTGATCGGGAGCCGAGCGAGATCACCGCTGACAGCGCTGTTTATTGTTTTGACGGCCAGGCCGGCGCCGGAGGACATGGTCCCGAGGGGCATGTTGATATCAGATTGGATAGCGCGATCAAAATGGAAGTGGACTATGCGCCGGGGGTTTGCGATCCGGTTCCGGTGATCACGAATCCGATCGTTTACACGCGATAATACATTGCGGAATATTTTATGAAAGATCAGGTTCGATCTTAAGGAGCTGTTGCCCCTTTTTTTATTTTCCGATACTATAACTGCAGCGGCATGGGCCTATAGCATAATGGTAGTGCACCCGGTTTGCATCCGGGGTGTGGGAGTTCGATTCTCCCTAGGTCCACAAATTTAATGTATTTTATGGAAATTCCTTTTATAACAACGATTACTTTAGTTTGGCTTATTTATACTTTTATTTTTGTTGATGCCGATAAACAGATTTTAGATCTTTTTAATAGATTAAAATTTTCTCTTTCAGTTAATGAGGGTAGGATAGATAAGACTCAACTGGACGTGAAGATGCAATTAGGAATTCTCGAAATAAGTGATTTGGGTAAAACATTTAATCAGAACGATCCATATAGGAAAAATATAGAAATTTTTGAAAGGAAAGTTGGGGATGTCGATCTAGTAAAGAAAATTTTAATGATTAATTTATTCCTTCTTACAATCCACCCATTTTTCCGTTTTTTTGATTGTTTTCTTAATTTAGAAACACATTTAATTATATCTTTAATAGCGGTAGCTCCTTTTTACTGGTATATTCAAGGAATACAAAAAATAAGATTTTCACAAATAATTTCAAAATCCGTGGAAAATAATTAAATTTTATTTAAATTCATATGTTGCATATCAATCAAACAGTTCCGGAGTTCGAAGCAGAGGCATATTATCAGGACGATATCAGCAAGATAAAATTATCATCGTACAAAGGAAAGTGGGTCGTGCTGGTGTTCTATCCGGCCGATTTTACGTTCGTGTGCCCGACCGAGTTGGAAGACCTTTCGAAGATGTATGATAAGTTCGTTCAGGAGGGCGCCGAGATCATGAGCGTCAGTACGGATACGGCGTTTGCGCACAAGGCATGGCATGATAATTCGCCGGCGATCGGAAAGGTACAGTACCCGATGCTCGCGGACCCGACCGGGAAGCTTGCGCGCATGTTCGGGGTGTATATTGAAGAAGAAGGACTCGCCTTGCGCGGGACGTTCGTGATCGATCCTGACGGTGTTCTGAAGACGATGGAAGTGCATGACAATAATATCGGCCGGAGCGCGGCGGAAGCGCTGCGGAAGGTCCAGGCGGCAAAGTTTGTCCGTGAGCACAAGGGGAATGTGTGCCCCGCAAGCTGGGAGCCGGGCGATGAGACGTTGAAGCCGGGGACTGATCTGGTGGGGAAGATCTAATAGAACAGTGCGTGAAAGATATCAGTAGAAACAAGAACCCCTTGTAGCAGTATGGAATTTCAACACTGCTGCAAGGGGTTCTTGTTCTCGCTAAATAAAAAACCGCCCCGACAAAAGTCGGAGCGGTGGTGTTTTATCTCTCCCTGAGAGAAGCGGAAAGCTCGAGGACCAGGAGTATATCGGGGTCTCGCGGCCACCAATCTCCTTTGAGGATATCGATCGGCCGTTTGTTCTTCAGCTGATAGCGCTCCCGCACAAACCATCCGCGGATCCCATCGCGAGTGTAGCTTCCTTGTAGATTGTGGCAGATCGCCGAAAGAAGATTCAGGCGATCAGTGGTCTGACCGGTGAGCGTATGCGGAGAGACAACGTGTCTACGGAGATCCTGGCGCGTGATTCCCAGCAACGAAGCAAGGAGCTCTTCGCCGAGCAGGACATGTAGCATGCTGATGTTCATGGCATATCTCCCTTGTAAATAACTGCTTTAAAAATATCCGACCGGCGTGCTTTTGTAAAGTAAAAAACAATATTCTTGACAAAAAAAGGTTTGCGTATTATATTATCCAAATCCTAAAAAGATGTTCTTTACAGACTAAGGGTTCAAAAAGGAGGCAGCCCATGTCGCGCGCAAGCGCAAAGGAGCGAAGTAAAGTTCGCACCACCGGACGCGTCACGACACGCAGAACCATCGAGGGATTCGGAAGCTGGAAGCATAAGTTCTATCTTCCCCGTGATTGTCCCGCACTTATCCCGCTGAGTCGGCGATTCATCGGGAATAAGAACAGCGGGCATACGATCGAAGGAGCCGCTCTTTCATGGGTGCCTTAACATCTGGGCAAGCACAATCCCAGACAGGCCGTAAAAATACTACTGCGCAAGGAGGTGGGCATGACGGGACCCGACGAACAGGAAGTGAACGGCAGGAAGCACGGAAGCAAGGCGATGTCGGGGCGGGTCGATCCGCTGAATCCCTTTCCGAGTCCGAGAGAGGACATGAGCGACGAGGAGTACCTGGAGGAGATGAAGGACCAGGGCGCTCATTTCCTTTTCATCTGAAAACAACACCCGGGCGGGTTTAACCGCCCGGGTGTATTTTTTACCCGAACTATACTACGATAGAAATGCCTGTCCTCGTAGCTTAATGGATAAAGTATCTGGCTTCGAACCAGATGATGGGGGTTCGATTCCCTCCGAGGACACAAGCACAGGAGATATCACTATGCCATGGTATAGTGATATCTCCATATGTTCTCTGAGGAATCGAACCAGCCGCACCCCGTATCAGGAAGGAATGGGAAACCGAAGGTGTCCCAGACGGGGGTCGGGGTGCGGCGGAGGTTCGAGTGAGCGAGCGGGCCGTCTGGCCGCGAGTGAAACTGACATTCCCCGAGGACACAAGCAATATATATCTCACTATGCTTTGGCATAGTGAAATATATACGTGTTCATTGAAGGGAATCGAACCATCATAAAATATGAGGTCTTACAGAACAGCGCCGGGTTCTTATGCTGTTCCGTAAGACCACCTATTTTATTTTTTACTGACGAGCCGGGAAAGGGCATAAACGTTTTCCGCCGTAAGACCCCGGTGGCGGAAAATGTTTATGCCTTGATAGCGGCGAGTGGCGCTGTTCCCAGAGGACATCGCTGTATTATTCGGTATACTAAAAGAGAAGTTATGGAAAAAATTGAAGAAAAAAAAGAGGTTCGAACTATCGCCGCGGTATTGGAACATGCGGGCTTTGAGGCGTATTTGGTCGGCGGCTGTGTCCGCGATCTTTTGCTCGGCCATACGCCGAAGGATTGGGATATCGCAACGAACGCAACGCCGGACCAGGTCCAGCAGTTGTTTCCTGACAGCGTCTATGAGAATGCGTTCGGCACCGTCGGCGTGAAGACCGATTCTGAAGATCAGACACTGAAGATCGTGGAGGTTACGACCTATCGCATCGAAGGGAAGTATTCCGATATGCGCCATCCGGACGAGGTTCGCTTTGCGTCCACGATCGCCGAAGATCTTTCCCGCCGCGATCTTACGGTGAACGCGATGGCGATGGATCTCCGGGCCGGCGCGGCTCATGAGATCATCGATCCGTTCCAGGGGCGGCAAGACCTTCGCGCGCGCGTGATCCGCGCGGTCGGCGATCCCGAGGCGCGGTTTCAGGAAGATGCGTTGCGTATTTTACGCGCGGTGCGGTTCGGGGCGCAGCTGGGATTTACGCTGGACCATGCGACCGAGGCGGCGATGAAAAAACATGCGGGATTACTTGAAGCGATCTCGAAAGAGCGCATCCGGGATGAGTTCATGAAGATGATCATGACGGATCACGCGCATGAGGCGATCCGCTTGATGGAAAAGGATGGAATATTGAAATATGTGCTGCCGGAATTGGAAGAGGGTGTGGATGTCGGACAGAATAAGCATCATATCTACAGCGTGTTCGAGCATAATGTGCGGGCGCTTCAGTATGCGGTCGAACAGCATTTTGATCTGGATGTGCGCATTGCGTCGCTGTTGCATGATGTCGGAAAACCGCGGAGCAAGCGGGGGGAAGGACCGGATTGTACGTTCTACGGTCATCAGGTCGTCGGTGAGCGGATGGCGCTTCAGATCCTTGACCGTTTGCGGTTTCCTAAGGACATGACGGAGCGGATCGCGCTTCTCATTCGCGAGCATATGTTCGTCTATGATCCCGATACGGTGACCGATGCCGGCGCGCGCCGCCTGGTGCGCCGCGTCGGAAAGGAGAATTTGGAAGCGCTTTTCCAGGTTCGTGAAGGCGACCGGATCGGTTCCGGTGTTCCCAAAGCGCAGCCGTACCGGTTGCGTCATTTGAAGTTTCGTATTGAAAAAGTGAGCAAGGATCCGGTGAGCGCAAAGATGTTGAAAGTGAACGGCGCGGACGTGATCACGGGGGCGGACATGGCTCCGGGACCGAAGGTTGGTTTTATTCTCGCGATCCTTTTAGAGGAGGTGCTTGATGACCCGTCGCTGAACACGAAGGAGATACTTATGGATAAAGTGCGCCAGCTGGCTCAGCTGGATGAGGTGAAGTTACGGGAGATGGCGAAGTTCGCCAAGCGTTCCGCTGACGACGCGCAGACCCGCATCGAAGAGGAAATGAAAAAGAAATATTTCGTCCAGTAGCGCCGCTTTTTAGACGACGTCCAGCTTTTTCTGATAGGTATCGGAAATGTTCAGCGCGGCAAAGATGATCTCCAGGATGATCAGCGCCTGGCCGATCATGCTGAATCCGGCGTTCGGAAAGTAGAGCGACAGGAAAAGAGATCCGTAGCTGACGGTCCAGAAGAAGAATTGGAGCCGGCCGATCACTGAGGCCTGCAGATTATCGAGCGAGAACTGGTCCATAAGTTCCTGCCCTCTTTCTTCCGACTCGGAGAGCATCTCGAGATAACGGATCAGGAAATCTTTGATGGATGCATAGATAAAAAGCAGTTCAAGTGACCAGACAATAATGATGATCTCGCCGCTGAGCAGGTGATATGCGAAGATCAGATAGGACGCCCACATCATCAGCAGCGCGTCGCGGATATGGTCCATCCAGGTTCCGAGGACGGTGACGTCATCGTTGTTCCGTGCGGCGGGACCGTCGATAGCATCGGAGACCGCGATCGCGGCAAGAAGTGCGAATTGCCAGGAGAACGGATAGCCGGCGAAATACATCCAGATCGCAAAGGCGATCAGAAAGAATCCGGCGCCGGTGATATGGTTCGCGCGGATCTTAAGCTTCCACAGAACGGTCGTCAGCGGCCATAACGCCCAGTCGCGCCAGTTCTTTTCAAGCGCGGTCAGCATGTCATCTTTTCTCCGGATGACGATCTTTTTGATCTTCTGCCTGCCCTCCCGCCCTTTTTCCTTGATCGTTAGGATCGGGTGGATCCCTTTATGTTCCGGTTCCATAATATTCAGTATAACGCATTGCGGTCTTTGAGGGGGTCTGACCCTTTGCAAAAAGATCGCAGACAGCATAGAATGGGAGTCATCGGACTGTAGTATACTGGCAGTATACACGCTTCGGGTGCGTGAGGACTGGGTTCGATTCCCAGCAGTCCGACCATAAAACAAAGAGGCTCACTCGTGAGCCTCTTTGTTTTATGTGTTTGCGCCTCGCTGGGAATTGAACTCGGGAAGGGGGTCGGGAAAACGGAAGTTTCCCCGTAGCGGAGGTAGCCTCGCAGGGCGAGGCGTTGGAACCGAATGGTTCCAAAGAGCGCGAGCGTCCTGTCAGTGAGATCCAGCGAGCGCGAGGGTTCTAGGAGCGCAGCGACGGATTCCCAGCAGTCCGACAAAAATAAAAACGCCCTATCGGGCCGTTTTTATTTTTTTTCAAAACATTCTCTAAGGATCCTGAGACTGGGGCATTTCGCCGTTGAGGGATCCTTAGAGGATGTTATAATTTGCCGTGAATCGAACCCGGGACCGCCGGGATCGAAACTCCCGATCACGCACCTTGCTTCGGGCTTTTGATGGTGACCTCGTAGATGTCCGGATTGATGTCCGGGTCTTGTTCGATGGCGAGCTGGATCCGGCGGTTGGTCTGATTATGGAGGAAGAAATGCCACCAGCGGGTCGATGCGGTCTGCGGGATGAAAACGATCATCGCATCATTCGTCCATTTTCGGTCGGTTTCTTTGAGATAGGCGAGGATCGGACCGATCAGGTCGCGATATTCAGAGTGAAGGACGTCGAGCGGCACGTCGGGAACGTAGCGTTCCCAGAGCCGCTGCACTTCCTCGCCCTCGTCTTTGTTGATCGCAACATGGACTGCGCGAATATGGGCCGGCTGGAACGATTTGGCGAGTTTGAGCGCATAGAGCGTGCCCCGATTGAAACGGGAGACAAGGAGAACCGCGGTTTTTTCAGGGACGACTTCGGGCAGCGGTTCATTGCCGAGCTTCAGAACGTTGTGGACACGGCCGTAGTGGTTCTTGATATGGCGCATGCCGACGACCACAAAAAAGATGCCGGGAACCAGGAGCCAGGCTCCGTAAATGAACTTTGAGAAGAAGACGATCAGGAAAACGACCGCGGTCGCGGTGAACCCGATAATGTTGATGGCGACGTTCTTGATCGGAACCCGCTCTTCATTGAACCAGTGAATGATCATGCCGAACTGGGAGATCGAGAATCCCAGGAAGACGCCGACGGCATACAGCGGGATGATATTATGAACGTCGCCGCCAAAGATATAGAGAATGAAAGACGAGAAGAGCGCAAGGAAGAAGATGCCGTTCGCAAAGACGAGGCGAGAACCCAGATTCAGGAACTGGCGAGGGAAATATTCGTCTTTAGCGAGCTGCGAGGCGACGCGCGGAAAATCAGCGAACGGCGTGTTGGCGGCGAGCAGGAGGATGATCGCGGTGATGGCTTGGACGAGATAATAGAACGGCGATCCATTGAAAAGAAGATGGGCGATCTGCGAAAGGACCGTTTCATTGGCGACCGGAACGATCTTTCCCCAAAAAGCGAGCGCGGTGATGCCAAGGAAGATCCCGCCGAGGATAAGCGCCATGCGCTGGAGCGTTTTGGCGGCATTTTCCGCTTCGGGGCTTTTAAAGGCCTGGACGCCGTTCGAGATCGCTTCAATGCCGGTCATGGCGGTGCAGCCTGCGGCGAATGCATGGAAGATCAGAAGGATGCCCAGGGTTCCGATCTCGGGAACGGGGCCGGGAAGCGGCTGGACCGCGACGGGAAAAGTACCCGTGAGGTGGCGCCAGAGGCCGTAGAGGATCATGCCGCCGAAGGAGAGCATGAAGATATAGGTCGGAATGGAGAAGATCCGTCCGGATTCGCGCACGCCGCGGAGGTTCGCCCAAGTAAGGAGCAGAATGACGGCGATGCCGATCGCGATGCGGTGCGGGAAGAGTACGGGGAACGCTGAGGTGATCGCGGCGACGCCGGCGGCCGCGGAGACTGCGGTGGTCAGAACATAGTCGACCAGGAGCGATGCGGCGCCGATCAGGGCGGGATATTCTCCCAAGTTCTTTTTCGCGACATTATAGACGCCGCCTCCCTGCGGATAGGCGTGGATGACCTGGTGATAGGAAAGTGCGACGAGAAGGATGAGGCCGACGATCGTCAGCGCGATCGGGACGGAAATGAAGGACATGCTCGCTCCCGCGGTCGCAAGGACAAGCAGGATCTCTTCGGTCGCATAGGCCGTGGACGAGAGCGCATCAGCGCCGAAGATCGCAAGGCCCTGCATGTTGGTGAGGCGCTCATGCCGGATCGCGCTTGTCGCAAGCGGTTTCCCGAGCAGGCGTTCTTTCCAGTCTTTCCAGGAGGAGGCCATAAGTCTTTTTATTATACATGATGCCCGGAATATATCAGGAGGGAGCCCTGGCGCAAATCGGCCGACTTTGTTAGAACTAAGGCATGAAACTCCATCGTTTTTTCATAGCCCCGGGCATGATCGAAGGTGGGATGATCCGCATTGATGATGCAGGAATACTGCATCAAATGAAGGACGTGCTCCGGTTCAAGCCGAATGATACGGTGGTTTTTTTGGACGGGACCGGTAAGGAGTATGAAGCGGTCATTGCCGAGCTTGCGCCGAAGTTCCTTCGTGCGGATATTACAGAGACTCGGGAGAATAAGAATGAGCCGGCGCTCCGGATCACGCTGTATCAGTCTTTGTGTAAAAAGGATAAGTTCGAATGGATCGTTGAAAAAGGGACTGAGGTCGGCGTGACCGCGTTCGTGCCGGTGCAGGCGTCGCGCTCGGAAAAATTAGGATTGAACCGCGAGCGCGCGGAAAGGATCCTGCAGGAAGCGGCCGAGCAGTCGGAGCGGGGGATCGTGCCGTCATTGGGCGAGACTCTTTCGGTTGCAGAGGCGCTTGATGCCGCGCAGGGCGAAAAGATTCTCTTAGATGGTTCCGGTGAGTCTATTCATACATTCGACTTTCGACATTCGACTGATCGACTGAATCTTTTCGTCGGCCCCGAAGGAGGTTGGGCGCCTGAAGAGATCGCTTTGGCGCGTGAAAAAGGGGCGCGGATCGTCTCCATGGGCCCGCGCGTGCTCCGGACGGAGACCGCGGGCATGGTCGCGGCGGCGGTTTTTTTAATGAAGGGTGAAGGGGTATACTAGGGGTATGCACAAGATCACCGCATTCGTAGTGGCCGAAACGACCCGGCCGAAGAAAGGAAAGAAAGAAGCGGCTCTTGCGCCGTTGGTTAAGAGCGCCCCGCATTATTTCGAGAAGTCGGTTCCGGCCCAATTCATCGTAGGGCATGAGACGGTGACCATCGGGGAGCATGCGATCGAACTGACCGCAAAATCATATCCGCCGGACGTTATTTTAGTGGAGGGAACGATCGATGCCGATGATATTTTTGTGGAAGGAATGCTTGATCTGAAGGAGAAGCTGATCGAGGCGTGCTATCAGTTCGCGAAGAAAAAAGGGGCAAAGGATGAGCCGGCCGAAGAATATACCGTGTATCAGGTCTCGGGATATAAAGGAGATCCGGAGCTTTTCCTCAAGACGCAATCACAGCGGATCGCGGGCTTACTGAAGACCGAAAAGCTTGCGCTCGATGAAAAGGAGATCGAGCATACCCTTTCGTTCCAGTTCAAGTACGCGAAGGACGATCTCGTGATCATTGATTGGGACGGAGCGTTCATTTTCGATCCGAACGGCGAATTCGGGGAGATCGTCGAGCTTCTTGAGCTTGCGAATTATCAGTTGCTCCGATACCGCATGCTCGACATGGATCTGGATGATCGTCTGCATAAGGCGTCGAAGCTGACCGAGACGGCAAACCGCCGCTGGTGGTTCTTCGGCACGAAAGAGATCGGCCAGGCGTACCAGGAGGTGATCAGCCTGCGTTCGCAATCCATTTCCGAGTTCGAGGCGCTTGACCGTGACATTAAATTGATCGGCGACTGGTATCTTGCGCGTTTGTATGAGCTCGCGACGAAGAAGTTCAAGCTTGATATCTGGCGCGAATCGGTCAAAGAAAAGCTTGAATCGCTTGAGGACGTGTATTCGATCATTTCAGAGAATTTCAGCATCTCCAAGGAGCAGATCGTGGATATGGTCCAGGCCGCCGGCTGGCTCATCTTGCTCATCGGCTATTTTGTGCTATTCTTTTTAGAGTCCAAAGGGATCAAGTGGTAGGTGAGTTTCGCGGCATTTTTACCCCCACACCATAGTGTTAAATGGGCCTATGGTATAGTGGCAGAACGGTACATTCGCATTGTACAGACGGCGGTTCGATTCCGCCTAGGTCCACAGGGATTTTAGATCTGTATGGTGTGGGGGCAAGTTGCCGAGTCAGGAGTTCCCTGCCTGCTCGCCTCGCTGACACTCCGGCGAAGCGGGCCGGCAGGCAGGGATTCTTCTCAGGTCCACAAATTCTAAACCCGCCAAACGGCGGGTTTAGAATTTCTTGAAGAAACCCGAGAGAATCGAGCTCTTTTATTTTTTATGCCGCCGGAAAAGGACTATACTGGAATTATGGAACAATTGGGACTGACACAATCGGAAGCGGACCTGCGTCTTGAAAAATACGGATCGAACGATGTTGAGGAACAGAAAGTAAGTTTCTTCAAGACCTATATCACGCCGCTGTTCTCGCCGATCTCGCTGATGCTGCTCGGAGCGGCGGTCTTGTCGCGGATTGACGGACGTATTTTTGATTTTTACTTCATCTTGTTCTTGTATGTCGTGAACTATTCGATCCAGAAATGGCAGGAGTTCAAGGCGGATAAGGCGATCAAAGAGCTGCGGGATAAGCTTTCATTCGATGTCCATGTGCTGCGGGACGGGAAATGGGGGTTTGTGAACGCGAAAAAGCTCGTGCCGGGAGACCGCATTCGTCTGGGGTTGGGCAGTATCATTCCGGCTGACGGCACCGTTGTCGCCTCAAAGAACCTTTCCGTGAATGAAGCGGTGCTGACCGGCGAATCAATGCCGAAGGATAAAAAGACGGGGGACAAGATCTTCTCGGGAGCGTTCATTGCGACCGGGAGCTTGGAGGCGGATGTGACGGCGACCGGAAAGAACACCAGTTTCGGCAAGACGATCTTTTCGATCGAGAAATCGACGGAAAAAAGTATTTTGGAAAAGGATATTCTGCGTATTACACGTTTTTTAACGATCGCGGCCGTTTTCGCCGTTTTACTGCTCTCAACTGTTTTGTTGTTGAGGGGATATGCCTGGTCCGATCTTCTGACGCTTGATCTGAGCTTGGTCATCGCGGGTATTCCGGTAGCGCTGCCGGCGGTCATGGCGATCATTTTGAGCATCGGTGCGGCGGGATTGGCGAAAAAACTGGTGGTGGTCCGCCGCCTTTCCGCACTGCAGGACCTTGCGAACGTGAACATGGTGCTGAGCGATAAGACCGGCACGCTGACGAAGAATGAGATCAGCGTCATGAATGTTTTGTCATACCGCCATGCGCTGCAAGGCGAGGACGTGTTGCGATTGGCGAAATACGCAACGGCGGCTGAAACACCCGATGCGATCGACACCGCGATCATCAAGAAGCTCGAGGAAATGCACGCTCCGGCGGATGAGGGAAGAGTGACGGATTTCATTCCGTATGATTCCGACCGCAAACGGACGACGGCGATGGTGGAAGAGCAGGGGAAGCGTTTTGTGGTGAGCATGGGCGCTTCGCAGGTCATCCAGGGGCTCGGCGGTTTTGATACGCCGGAGATGGAAAAGAGCTTTGAAGAGGATATTGCGCGCGCCGCGCAGGGCGGGTTTCGGGTGCTGGCGGTTGCCGTGCGCGAAGGTGATATAAAAGAAGAGGGGATGTCGGTCATCGGCCTGATCTTTCTCGCCGATCCGCTTGATGAGACCTCAAAGGAAACGATCCAATTCATGCGCGAGAACGGCATTGGCGTGAAGATGGTGACGGGGGATAATAAAGTGATCGCCGAGCGTATCGCAAATGAGCTTGATATGCCGGGCCGGGTCCTTTCCGAGAAAGAAACGAAGGCGTTCTATCAGGATCCGAAGGCGGTCAAAGAGCAGGCGGCGGATATTGCGGTGTTCGCGGAGATCCTTCCGAAGGACAAATACGAGCTGGTGCGGGCGTTCAGGGATGACGGCTACGTGGTCGCTTCGACGGGCGACGGGATCAATGATCTTCCGGCGCTGAAGACGGCGAACGTCGGCATCGCGGTCGCCGGCGCGGTCAGCGCGCTGAAGAGCCTTGCGGATATCGTGCTGCTTGGCCGGGGCATTTCCGTCATTAAGGACGCGATCATCGAATCGCGCAAGATCTTCGTTCGCCTCTATAACTATTCGGTCTATCGTATCTCGGAAAGTTTCCGGCTTATCGTGACGATCCTGATCCTGGGCATCGCCTACGGTTTTTATCCGCTGGAGCCGCTTCAGATCATTTTGCTCGCATTCTTGAACGACCTCCCGATCATTTCGCTCGCGTTCGACCGGGTGAAGATCTCGCCGAAGCCGTCGTCGATCCAGCCTGCACGCCGCCTTGGTTTAAGCGTTATGTACGGCGTGGTCGGCACAATGAACAGTTTGGTGATGTTCTTTGTGATCATGAACGTTCTGCATATGCCGCTGGGGGTTGTGCAGACGATGTTCTTTCTGAAGCTCATGGTATCGGGCCATATGCTGATCTTCGTGGCGCATACGAAAGAGCGCTGGTGGAGATTCCTGCCGAGCCATCAGGTGATCATCGCAACGTTGACGACGCAGGTCGTGGCGACGGCGCTCGCGGTGACAGGATTCATGATGCCGGCGCCGATCTCGCTGGGTGCGGCGTCGTTCGTATGGATCTGGTCGCTTGCCTGGATGCAGCTGACCGAATTCTCCAAGGACGTGCAGGAATGGTGGCTTCGCCGCCACGGTTTGCCGGTGTAAGGGAAAAGAAAAAGATCCCCTAACCGGGGATCTTTTTAGAAGTGAAAAGGACCGTGTTCTGGTATACTGAAAGTACGAAAAGTCGCTTAAAAAATTTTATAATACGCATATGGTAATACAAACATGGACGGATGTGCTGATGGCTTCGTTTCAGAGCGTCTGGGCGCAGATCGCTGCCTGGCTGCCGTCGCTGATCGGAGCGTTGGCGCTGTTTATCATCGGTTTGATCATCGCGGCAGGGATCAGTTCGGTCATTGAGCGGGTTTTTCGGGCATTGCGGGTTGATGTGGCGCTTCGGAAGCTCGGGATCGAAGAGTTCCTTCGCCGCGCCGATCTGGAGCTGAATTCGGGATATTTCTTTGGTCAGTTGATGTATTGGTTCATCGTATTGGCGTTCCTGCTTGCCGCATCGGATATCCTCGGATTTTTTGCCCTTTCAAGCTTTATTCAGGATGTTCTGCTCTATTTGCCGAATGTGGCAATTGCCGTATTGATCATGATTGCCGCATTGGTCATTGCCAATTTGGCGCTTCGCCTGATACGGGCGTCGGTTTTAGGAGCAGAGATGCATTCGGCTCGGTTCCTTGCTTCAGCGGCATGGTGGGCGGTGATGATCTTTGGCATCCTTGCGGCATTGATGCAGCTGGGGATCGCCGTGGCGATGATCAATACGATCGTGACCGGCTTTGTAGCAATGATCGCGCTCGCCGGAGGGCTTGCCTTCGGCCTTGGCGGGAAGGATTTTGCGGCGCATTTCCTCCAAAAGCTCCAGGATGAAATAGAAGGGAAGTAACAAAAGGCCGCAATATGCGGCTTTCCGAAAGAACGTTACACGGCAATAGTATTGAAAGCAGGGCAGGTGTATATTTCTGTATTGAAATTCCACACAGAAATATACACCTGCCCTGCTTTGACGAATTTCTGTATTGAAATTCCGCACAGAAATAGATATCCACCCTGTTCTTTTGGTGGTATATATGGTGTTACCGGGAAAGAAAAAGTAAGTTTTTGCTCTGTTTTTAAAGAATGTTTTTGGATGACAAAGAAAGCAAGGCAAGGACACATTTCTGTATTGAAATTCCACACAGAAATTTGTCCTTGCCTTGCTTTAACTTGTTTTTTGATGTGGCATGATTTTCCATCCGCTTTTTTCATTGACACCGCCGCCGTTTTTCGAGTACAATAGAATCTATGTTGTCGTCCGAGCAGATCACCGGAAAAGCGCGCGAGATCGCATACGCATTGGTGCGCGTTTCTTTTTATATCAAACGGAGCGATCTGCAGATCCGCATCGAGCGCAGTGCGTTCGAGCTCCTGGAACAGGCGGCGCGCGTGAGCGTTGACTCGTCGGCGAAGACGGTGATGGCGGCATTGTCATCGATCGCGGTCCTGGATGCGCTGGTTCGCCTTGCGCATTCCATTTATGAGATCGAACCGGTGAACGCAACGATCCTGGTTCGCGAGCTTGATGCGTTGCATACGGCAATTCGGCAAACAGCGAACCTTGATGAGCGATTGCCGAATCTGGAAACATTTTTTTCGCAGGACAATGCATTGCCGAATGGATCGGAAGAAAAGAATGACGAGAGCGCAAGCGATGCGAATATGACAAAGACATACGGTGCCCAGGGCGATCAGAAAGAAGGGCATCAGGCAATTGCCGAAAAGTCAGAAGCAACCAGGCCGTCGGAAAAGAACCAGGCGCTCAATATCGCACTTCGCCAGTCATCTATTATAGAGACGATCCGCTCGGGTGCGGACTCGAGCCGCCGGTTAAAGGATATCCTGTCTGAGTTCAATGATGTCAGCGAGCGAACGATCCGCTATGACCTCCAAAAATTATGCGAACGGGGGGTGATTGAGCGGGTGGGGAACGGAGGCCCGGCGACCTACTATCGGATCCCCGTGGAGGTATCGGTCCAATAGGAAGACGTGATAGGTCTCAGGGGAAAAATCTTGCATTTTTCCCGCGTCTGTGCTAATATAGGGAGGCACTGTTTACGGGGAAATGCGGCGCCTCAAAAACGCTTCGTAACACCGTAAAGAGATACTCGTTATAATAAGGGTACTGTGAGTGTGGTTATTCACAGCGCAATGGTTTCTGGAAGATCGCAGCTTAATATATACTAAAGATATAGAGGATTCAGTGTGAGGCTGGATCTAATATACGTATAAGTTGCTGGAAATGAGCACCGTTCGACCGGTATTCATTTCCAGCCGCTTGTTCATTTATTAGAGACTCGCTTCACGGCGAGTCTTTATCTTTCTCTCAACGATACTTGGAAAAATTATTCGGTTTACTAAGGTCGGCCTCGCAAAGCGGGGATGGTAAACGAGGATAATTTTATGAAACGGTTTCCTTATAAAAACGTATTAAAATTTATTAGATTCAAAAATTCTTCATAGGGTAACGGGTCGAAACGGTACTTTATGGGGAATGGTCAAAAACAAAAGAATTATGAACAAACAATTAATCAGTAAAGTTTCGGTAGCGTTCGTCTCAGCGGCGACCGTTATCACGATGTCTGGTTTCGGTACGTTGGTGCCGGTTGTGGCACACGGCGTAACGATCGCAGATCTGCAGGCGCAGATCGCGGCGTTAACAGCGCAGCTGGCGGCTTTACAGGGTTCGGCTACCACACCGGCGGCGGCAACGTCTTCGGCGGTTCCGGCTGACCTCCTTTCTTCTGGGGACCTCACCCTCGGCAGCACGGGAGCGGCAGTTATGGATCTGCAGAAGTTCTTGAACGCGAACGGTGCACAGGTTGCGGCGACTGGCGTCGGTTCTTCCGGCAATGAAACGACTTACTTCGGTTCATTGACCCAGAAGGCTCTCGCAAAGTGGCAGGCAGCTAACGGTATCGCCCCTGCATCCGGATACTTTGGTCCGATCACTCGTTCCAAGTTATCTTCGTTGTCTGCGGCAGCTCCGGCTCCGACGACTACGACCACGACGACCACGACTACGACTACGACGACTCCGGCGGCAGCAGGTACCGGTTTGACCGTGACCTTGGCTCCGTCCCAGCCGGCGGCAAGTTTGGCTCCGAACGGAGCAACCCGCATCCCGCTCACGAAGGTGCAGTTGACTGCATCGGCTGACGGCGATGTGACGGTCAATGGTTTGACCGTGGAGCGCCAGGGTCTCGCGCAGGATGCTGCACTCAGTGCGGTTATGCTGCTCGATTCGAACGGCGTTCAGATGGGTCTGAAGAAGACCTTGAATTCCAACCATCAGGCGGTTGTCGGTGACACCTTTACGGTGAAAGCCGGTACGACCATGACGGTGACGCTCGCGGCAAACCGCGGGACGACTTCGTCCTATGCAGGTCAGACCTTTGACTTGGCGCTTGTTGGCGTGAACACGACCGCAACGGTCAACGGCGCTCTGCCGTTGGTCGGTACGACCGATACGATCAACGAATCGTTGACGATCGGTACGGTTACGATGGCAAAGGGTCCGTTGGATCCGGGTGCGAGCCAGACCGAGAATATCGGTACGACCGGCTACACCTTCTCCTCAGTGAAAGTCACTGCAGGTTCATCTGAAAAGGTTGACCTTCAGTCCGTCCGCTGGAACCAGACCGGTTCCGCAGGTTCGGGTGACTTGTCGAACGTAGTGACAGTTGTCGATGGTACTTCGTACCCGACAGTGGTCAGCGCCGATGGCAAGTATTACACGACGACCTTCCCGGGCACTGGTCTTTCGATCGATAAGGGTTCTTCAAGAGAGGTCTCTATTCGTGGCGATATCTCCGGCGGTTCATCCCGCACGGTTGAGTTCGACCTTGCGAAATTGACCGACCTTGGCCTTATGGGTGAGACCTTTGGCTACGGCATCACTCCTCCGCAGACCGGTTCCTCGGTTGCGGCGTATGGTGCGGACGCTTTCAGCTCGTCTGAAGATCCGTGGTTCGCTGGCGCCAAGGTGACGGTTTCTTCCGGTACTATGTCGGTCAGCACCTGGACAGGCGTGCAGGCTCAGAACGTGGCGATCAACTTGGCTAACCAGCCTTTGGGCGGATGGTCGGTTGACACTAAGGGTGAGCCGATCTCGGTTGGCAGCATGAAGTTCGTACTTCAGGTTAACCAGACGGGCGCGAACAAGGGCGGCTTGGCTGACTTGACCAACTTGCAGTTGGTTGACCAGACGGGTGCGGTCCTCGCAGGCCCGATCGATGCTACTGGCTCTGCAAACAATGGTACGATCACCTTCACGGATTCCGTGACGTTCCCGGTTGGTATCACGAACCTTACCCTTGAAGGTAAGCTCGGATCCAACTTCGTGAGCAACGATACCGTGAGCGCATCGACGTCTCCGGCTACCGGATGGACTTCCGTCACTGGTCAGACGACCGGTAACGTGATCACTCCGACTGGATCGTCCTTGCAGTCGCAGAACATGACGGTGAAAGCCGCAGCAGTTTCTTTGAGCGTCTCCTCGGTGCCAATCGCACAGACGGTGATCGCCGGCTCCAACCAGTTCTTGTTCGCGAACTACCTCATGGACACGACCAGCTCTGGCGAAGATATGCGCTTGACCTCGCTTCCGCTTTACCTCACGGTAGGCGCTGGCGCGGCAACGGATCTCACGAACTGCAAGCTGTACAACGGCTCGACGGTTCTGAACTCTGAGCATGTCCTCAATCCGACTGCGGCAGGTGCGAACATCGTTACCTTCGACTCCTCGTTGACCCTTCCGAAAGGAACGTCCACGACGCTGTCCTTGAAGTGTGACGTGTTGGCGTCCGCGACCGGTAACTACAACTGGGGCTTCCACTCCACGACCGCTTCCGCGACCGGCTTAACTTCCGGCCAGAGCGTGACGTTGGCAGATGCGAACAACCTCGGTCAGGTGATGACCTCGGCAACAGGCGGTGCGCTTACGGTGGCATTGGATTCGTCCTCTCCGTCGTATGCGATCGCTTCGCCTGGTCAGACGGTTGAATTGGCTCGTATCAAGTTCAGCGCAAGCAATGAAGATGTGAACCTTAAACAGGTTGCGCTTCAGTTGACTGGCTCTGCTTCGAACACGATCATCGACCTCGTCGGTCAGCAGGTGACCTTGAACACGGTCAGCGGTACGCAGGTTGGTACGGCGACGTTCACAAGCGGCGTTACTGCCACTTCGAGCGCCCTTTCCGGCTTCGTCGTTCCGAAGGATGGTTCCGCGGTGTTGGTCGTGAAGGGTACGATCGCAGGTATCTCTGCGTCCGGTCCTTTGACCAAGTCCGGCGATCTCCTCAAGATTGACTATGACGGCAACAACACTGGCTTGACTGGTAACTATGGTACGGGCGTTTCGTCTGGTACTACGGTGACCCCGTCCGGCTCTGATACGGCGTCGAACGGCGTCCGCATCATGAAGTCGTATCCGACGCTTGCGCAGGTTGCGCTCACCAGCGGTGAGACGACCCTCGTCAGCGGCGATGCGAAGACCTTGTACAAGTTCCAGGTGACCGCGAATAACGGTGACGTGGCGCTCTACAAGATGACCTTCAGCGTTTCGTCCTCGACTGCATCCGGCAGCGACGCTACGACGACCAAATTCGGTCTCTATGCGTTCACTGATTCCGGCTTCAGCACCCCGGATGCGAACTTCTCCGGTACGAATAACCCGGGTGGTTTGGTCAACGCAGGCTTCTGCTACAGCGGCCTTGGCTCGAACAGCCATGTCGCTCCGGCAAGCTCCGCGTTGGGCGCAGGCTCTGCTCTCGTCTCGGTCTATCCGGACCAGACTGGTTGCAACCAGGGTACGACCACGTTGATCGTTCCGGCTGGTCAGTCTCGCTGGTTCAAGTTGGTAGGCTCCGTCGGTACGCTCGCTCCGTCTGGCACATCTGAAAACATTCAGGTGCAGCTCCAGGGTGATGCGGCGTTCCCGGTGAATGCTTCCACCTTGATGCAGAAGGCATCCGGCGTGAACGGCGACACCAACAACAACCTCATCTGGTCTCCGATCTCCACAACGACTTCGAACCTCTCGTCTGATCTCGATTGGACGAACGGCTTCGGCGTAGTAGGTCTCCCGAGCACCAACATGACGGCTGTCACGTTGAGCAAGTAGTTTTCAGAGCTTGAGACTCTGAAAGCTTAACCAAAACCCCTCCCTTGTGGAGGGGTTTTTGGTTTCCTTATTTTTTTTTACTTCTATGGAGGGCGGCCAGAAATAACTATTGCTTTTGATCCTGATCCTCTCGCGGCAGCACTGGGGTCTTACGCTGCCTTAAGAGGATCAGGATCCTTGCCCGGAGAACTCGTAGAGGGAGAAGCAGATCATTTTTTATAACGTAAGAACCCGGTGTTATAAAAAATGATCTGCTGCTCACCTGAGCGCTTTGTGGAATTTAAGTACCACTTTTGGTACTATGTTTTAGTTATGCTGGAACGCCTCAAAACTTATCTGACTGCCCGGAACCTTTTGATCGCCGTATTGGTGTTCGGTTCGCTGATCCGATTCTGGGGCGTGGGAACCGCGGAGATCTTCAATGACGAAGGGTTCTACGCGTTCCGTTCGATCGGCTATCTGGATTACATCCAGAACGTCAGCCAGACGACCCCGATCCAGTGGTTTCAGAATACGGTAATGCCGTGGTGGACGCATTTGTCGTTCCATGACGTCCCGCCGCTGTTCTTCATGGTGCAGCATTATTTCTTTATGCTGTTCGGCGATTCGCTGTTGGTCGCGCGGCTCCCGTCGCTTCTCGCCGGGATCGGGACGCTGCTGCTGATGTATTATATCGGGAAACGATTGTTCCAAAATGAATACGCCGGCGTGCTCGCCGCGGCGCTTCTGGCGGTGAGCAATATGCATATCTGGATCTCGCGTTCGTCGCTGATCGAAGGATTGGAGGTGTTCATCATCGCGGGTGCGATCCTGATCTTTTTGCATTTTTTGGAGGACCGGAAAAAATGGTGGCCGTGGCTGGGAGTTGCGTTGGGCGCCGCCGCGCTGACCAAATACACCGCCGTGTTCATCGTGCCGGTGTTTTTGATCGTTCTGCTGATGCGCGACCGGAAGCTGCTTCTGGCGGGCGAGTTCTGGTATGCAGTGGTGCTTGCGGCGATCCTGTTCTCGCCGGTGATCGTCTATAACATTGAGATGTATCATGCGGTCGGTCATTTTGATCTTCAGTTCGCGTATCTGTTTCATCAGGCGACCCCGGAGTGGCAGGCGTCGCTCGGAAAGGTCCAGGACCCGTTCGGGAATATCGGGAGCAATCTTTTGGCGATGTATTCGATCCCGTTCCTGGTGCTGGCGTTCGGCGGATTCGTACTCGGCCTCGTGGAATGGTTTAAAAAGAAAAGCGGCGTTGCGCAGATGCTTCAGGCGGCCGAGTCGTATCTGGGCATTGGTGATCACGGAAATGAATGGGCTCCGCTTGCGGTCAGCGCGGTGATCCTGATCACGCTCATGCTGGTGGCGGTGGGGTCGGCCTACCGGTTCCTGGCGCTCTACAGCATCTTTTTTGTGATCCTGGCGGTCGCAGCGCTCTGGGAACTTCGGAAGATCGATGATATCCGGGGATGGTTCGTACTGATCGTGATCGCGCTTTTGGCATACCAATTATATTTTGCGATCGACGGCATTTTCATGACTTTCCCGGATTTCGGTATCGTGAAGCTCGATGCGTATTTTTCTCAGGGGTTTAACGGGATGCGCTCGGCCGATCCGCCGCAGTCGTCGAATCCTCATTTGGAACAGGTGATCAAGGATAATCTTTCGTTGGTACCGGCAAGTTCGACGCCGTTCATGATCGTCTATGATGAGAACGTCGCCTTGTCCGCGCGGCTGTGGCTGTTCACGCGGCGGATCTATTACCACGGCATTTCGGCGGTGACGACGGGGCAGTTCAAGTCATTGCTTCAGTCGAACCAGGCGGCGCTCAAGGGGATCACGGTCTATTTCGTGAAAGCGAGCCAATACACCTCGCTCAATCCGTATTTAAGCGTTCCCGATGCCTCTGATCTTACAGCATTCCTGACCGCTCCTTCGGCGAACGGGGGGTTGGGTCTTACGCCGGCGGCAACGATCACCGGATATGACGGATTGCCGATGTTCACGGTCTATAAGTTCACGATGTAAGGATTCCCTTTGACTCCTTTGACGGAATTTTTTGCTTTTTACGTTTGACATTCGACATTCAGACTTTTGACTATTTCGTGTGTTATACTAACAGTATGAAAAAAGCACTTTTGTTCGCGGGAAGTCTGGGGTTGGTTTTTACGCTGGTCGGCATTGCATCGGCGGCATCGTTCGGGCGAGATCTGACGATCGGTTCGCAGGGAACTGATGTAACAGACCTTCAGAACTTTTTGACGCAGCAAGGCGTATATACAGGTCCGGTAACCGGGTATTTCGGCCCACTGACTCAGGAAGGCGTGAAGAAGTTCCAGGAAGCGCATCAGATCACACCGGTCGCCGGCTACTTCGGACCGCTGACGCGCTCGGCGGCGAATGGATTGCTCGGCGTTTCGCAGGCCGCTTCTGTTGTTTCCGCGGCTCCGGCTGCCTCGGCTGCTTCTTCGCAACTTGATACGGTTGCGGCTCTTTTAAAGCAGCTGCAGGCACTGAAGGATGAGCTTGCGGGATTGACCGCTGCGGCTCCGGCGCCCGCTGCAACAACGACCCCCGCGGTTCCCGCGGTAACGCCGGCGACTACGACTCCTGTGACTGCGGTAGCGACCGCAACACCGGCGGTTACGGCCTCATCTCTTCCGAATCCGTTTACGAGCCCGATGACGATCGTTTCCGATTATCCGTCCCGGACGCTCAGCTCTTATACCTCCGCCATTCTCAATGAATATGTTTTGAGCGGGGCACCCGAGAAAGTGGCGATCACAAAATTGCGCGTGACGAATGTCGGAACGTTCAGCGATATCTATATTAACGAGTTGGCGTTGTCCAACAGTTTGACCGGGCAGGTGCTGGCGACGACCGGCGCGCCGGTGGACGGCGTAGCGGAGTTCGTGATGACGCCGGATGCGAGCAAGCCGGATAAGGGCGTGATGGTCTCGGGTGGGATCTATACGATCACGGGTGCGCTGCGGACGCCAAATATCGGGGGAACGAAGCCGTATCTCGAATTGGATGTCGCATCATCCACTGACGTCACTGCGGTTGATTACGCGACGCTGTCGCGCACAGCCGACCTGGGGGGATCGAATGCGTTCCCGATCATCGGTCCGCGGATCTCGGCTTTTTAGCTCTGGTCAGCCTGGCTCGGATTCGGTATACTGAAAAACAAATACTATTTTATTTTTATGAAAAAAGTCATCGGATTAGTGGTGGGTGTCGCAGTGCTTGCGTTGGTTATTGTGGGGGTGAGGTATGAGATGGATCGCGGAAGCCGTTGGGCGCAGCCGTCTCCGGAAGAAGCAGTGGTTGCTACGACGACGCCGCAGACTGCGGCGACCTCAACCCCGGCAACAGGGGATGATGCCGCATTGCAGGCGGAGGCAGCCCTGCTTTTGGATCAGCCCGCGACCGTCGACCCTTCTTTAAATCTATCTGACTCGGTGCAGCAGATGGCGCTTCAGAAGATCAAGGATTCGACCGATATGCTCCGCGCGAACTATAACTATGCGAATCCGTGGTATGACCTGAGCGCGTATCGCCGGATGATCGGAGATTACAACGGCGCGATCGATGACCTCTTGTTCGTGACGAAGATCCGTCCGGATGACTTCGTTTCGCTTCATGACTTGGGTGATATCTATGCATTCCTGAAGGATTATCCGAAGGCGGAATCGTATTACCTTGCCTCGATCAGTAAGAATCCTCAGAACAGTGATGCGTATGTGGCGCTTGCGGCGATCTATCAGTACAATGACACGGCGAACGCTTCGCAGATCGTTCCGCTGCTCCAAAAAGGGATCGCGGCGGATCCGAAAGACGCACGATTACTGATCACGCTGGGAGAATATGAAAAGAGTATTGGCAACACCGCCGAGGCAAAGACTTATTTGAACAAAGCATTGGCGCTGGATCCGTCCAATACATCTCTCCAGCAGGAGGTCGCCGCGCTTGGCCAATAGGCGACCGGCTATGCGTACGTGGTTCAGGCCGAAATATGTGCTGATCGCGATCCTCGCGGTTGCCTTTGCGTTGCGGTTATGGGGGATCGGGAATACGGATATGCTCGGCGATGAAGCGGCTGATGCGTTCCGATCCGTCGGGTATATCGATTATCTTGGAACGAGCGCCCAAACGCAGCCGATCGATTGGTTTAAGGATTCTCCGACGCTTCCCGCCTGGACCTCGCTGTCGTTCCATGATGATCCGCCGCTGGGATTCATGGTCCAGCATTCATTCTTTGCGTTCTTCGGCGATTCATCGACAACCGCGCGTCTCCCGGCGGTTCTTTTTGGTACGCTGGCGGTTTGGCTGCTCTATGAGATCGCTAAAAAATTGCTCGTGCGCGACCATCGCGGAAGAGATGATCTGTTGTCCGGCAATGCCGTCGAAGGCATCGCGCTTCTCGCGGCGGGACTGTATGCGATCGAACCGGCGACAGTGGGTATTTTCCGGACTGCGCTTTTGGAGCCGATCCTCATTTTTTTCGTACTACTGAACCTTTGGTGTTTTCTGAAGTTCGTTGAGGACCGCCGCTGGTGGTGGCCGTTCGGATTGACCCTGGGAGCGGTTGCGCTGACCAAATATACGGGCGTATTCCTGGTGCCGCTGTATGCGCTGTACCTTTTTCTGTATGATCGGAAGTTGTTCCGGAGCTGGCGTTTGTATGCGGCGCTTTTGCTGACGGTCATTCTGTTCTCGCCGGTGATCATCTATAACGCCCAGCTGTTTCAGGCGCGCGGCCATTTCGATCTGCAGTTCGCCTATCTGCTGCATCAGGCAACGCCCGAATGGACCGGTCTCATCGGGAAAACACAGGCGCCGTTCTCGGCGATCATTCCGAATCTGATCACATCCTACGGGATCCCGTTCCTTGCAATGGCGCTTGCCGGTCTTGTCATCGCAGGGATCTGGTATCGGAAATATCGCAGACAGGGGATGCTCTTTGTGCTTGCCTATGTTTTATTCTTGGGGCTGCTGTTGGTAAAGATCGGTTCGGCATCCCGTTTTCTGGCGATGCTGGGACCTGCGTTTGTGATCCTTGCGGCCATCGCGTTATGGTCTCTGGCCGTGTTTCCGCGCGTTTCGCGTACCGGCCGGTACGCGCTGGTGCTTGCGGCGGCGCTCTTTATGGCTTATGAGGCGGGCGTTGCGATCGACCGGAATATCGTTTCCTATCCATCGTATGGCGTTGCGGGATTGGACAACTATTTCTCGCAGCAATTCAGCGGTATTGAGTCTGCGGTCATTCCGGAGGCCGATAATGTGCATCTGACGGCGATCACTAAGGAGTTCGCGGCAAAGAAATCAGCGATCGCGCCGCGGAAATTGGTGATGATCGTGTATAACGACCAGATAGCCCTTCCGACATTGGAATGGGTGTTCTATCGCCGTTTCTTCTATCATTCGATCCCGACGATGTATGTGCAGAACTTTGAAAGCGCTTTGAAAGCGAATCCGACGCAGTTCAATGGTTTTACCGTTTATTTCGTGCAAACGACGCCGCATACCCTTTTGGACCCGTTCCGGGCGAACGATACGGCCGGCGATGCGTTTGAGCAGCAGGTCATCGCCAACGGCGTGCAGCCGGACGCGGTCATTTACGGCACCGGCCATCAGGAAATGTTCCGCGTATACAAGTTTACACTGTAGGCAGTGGCCCGTAGGGAGTAGGCAGTAGTAAAAATTCCGCTGAAGGGCGGAATTTTTATTGGAAATTGGATATTGGAAATTATTTCTTCCTACTGCCCACGCGCTACTTGCTACGTACTATTTTCTCGTACACTTCCTCCGTCTTTTTCACCATCGTGGTGAGATTGAATGATTTGCGGACAGCGGCGTGCGCTGTTTTTTCGATCTCGCGGGCGATCGACGGATTAGCGAGGAGTCCGGTGATCGCATGAGCAAGTTGTGCCGGGTCGCGCTGAGTGATCATGATGCCGTTCTCATGGCTTTTGATGATCTCTGGGATGCCCCCGGCCTCGGTGACGATGATCGGCAGCTCGGCCGCCATGGCTTCCAGGAGAATATACGGAAGACCTTCTTTGATGGAGGACATGACGAACATATCAAAGGCCTTCAGATACCGCGCATCATCTCCGGACGGCGGAATAAAAAAGAATCTATCGCTGACGTTCGACTTTTGACTTTCGACTTTTAGTTTCGGTAATTCCGGTCCATCGCCGATGATGAAGAAAACGCCGCGGGGGACCAAAGCGGCCGCGCGGATGAGCGTTTCATAGTTCTTTTCCTTGACGATACGTCCGATCGAACCGATCCAAACCTCTCCGACATTTGACATTTGACGTTCGCCGCCTTCAGCGAGCCTCGCCCCTGGCGGGACTTTTGACTTGCTTAAAATTTCTTCCCGGGCCTTTTCTTTGCTCAGAAATTTTAAGCTTGGATCGATGCCGTTATGGATCATGGTGATCTTGTGATCGGGTGTGATGTGAAGTTGGCGGGCAAGCGCGGCATCGTATTCAGAAACGCAGATGATCGCATCCTGGAATTTCGCTGTGAGCATATGGAGGGCGATATAGAACCAGCGGATCGGTCCTGCGATCGCATTCGTCGGATTGAAGACCCAGCCATGCGCCGTGAAGACGACTTTGATTGGATGACTTTCGACTTTAGACTTTCGACTTTTGACTTTATATATTCTGGCCGCGATCGCGCCTAATACCCCGGCTTTTGAACTATTGAGATGAAGAACGTCCGGCTGTTCGCGTTTGAGAAGGCGGACGATCTCCGCGACCGCGAGCCAGTCATTCGCGAACAGAAACCACGGACGCGTGGCGTTGGAAAGCCAGCGAAGGTCCTTTCCGCCATAGACGATCTTTGCTTCAAAGCGGTCCCGGGGGAGGCTTTGAGCAAGATCGGTGACGTATTTTTGCGCCCCGCCGACATCGGCTTTCGTGATTAGATAGAGGACTTTTATCTTTTTCATACACTTTTCTTTTGGGAATTAGAAATTGGTTATTAGAAATTTAATCCTACTGCCCACTGCCTACGCACTACTTACTTTTTAGCCCCGTATCCTTATTAGCCTTTCCGGTGTTATATACGGTAAAATTACACTATATCACGCTTTTGGCTTTAGGTTATTTACTGCCCACTTCCTACTGCCTACGTGCTATTTCTATAACACGCATGAAGAATGAAAAGTCTAACATAGCCGTCTTTTCCTTCGCCTACGCCCCTTTTGAAGGAGGCGCTGAAGTGGCGCTTAGGGAGATCATGCGCCGGCTCCCGGCGTTCTCCTTTACCGTGTTCACGGCTCATTTTGACGAACGAAGCTCGATCCACGAGGTTCAGGACCATGTGGAGATCATCCGTCTCGGAAAGCCGACTCGTCGCCGGTATGGCCTGTTGGTGAAAAAGGTCCGTTATATTTTTCAGGCATGGCAGGCGGCGGAAGAGCGGCACCGCCGCGCGCGGTTCGATGCGATCTGGGTGGTGATGGCATCCTATGGCGGCATCGCCGCGTTGTTGTTCAAGATGAAGCACCCCTCGATCCCGATGCTTTTGACCGTTCAGGAAGGGGATTCGGAACGGCATTTGAAATACGGCAAATTCGGCCTGGTCGGATTCTTTGGAAAGGTTTTATTGCATTCCGCCGATGCGATCCAGGTGATCAGCGGATATTTGCGCGATTTTGCGCTCAGGAAGGGCGCGTCGGAACCGATCACGGTCGTGCCGAACGGCGTTGATGAAAAATTGTTCGCGACTGCATACGGTCCTGATCAGCTTCGGACCTTGCGGAACTATCTTGAGATCGGCGACGACTATGTGATCGTGACGACCTCGCGGCTCGTTCCGAAGAACGGCGTTGATATTCTGATCAAGGCGGTCGCCCGGTTCAGGGAGCGCCGCCCGAACGTGAAGTGTCTGATCATCGGCGGCGGACCGGAGCGGCAACGCCTCGAAAGGCTTTCCCGCCGTCTGGGCGTCGAGCGGAACATCGTATTTCTCGGACAAATGGCGCAGAATGATCTCCCGCTGTATTTCGCGATCGCGGACATGTTCGCCCGGCCGTCCCGTTCGGAAGGATTGGGAAATTCGTTCCTTGAGGCAATGGCGGCGGGCATCCCGGTGATCGGAACGCCGGTAGGCGGGATCGTGGATTTTTTGAAGGACGGTGAAACGGGATTTCTTGCGCAGCCGGAGGACCCGGAAAGCGTTGCAGCGAAAATGCATGAGATACTGGATAATGAAGCGCGGACGCAGGCGATCGTTGCGCGGGCGCGCGAACTGGTGGAGCGGTCCTATACCTGGGATGTTGTGGCGCGCATGATGCGGACGATCTTCGATCAATTGATCAATCTATGAAGAACCTTCTTATCGCGACCGGGATCTATCCGCCGGACATCGGCGGTCCGGCGACATATACCCGCATGCTTCGTTCCGCTCTGGGGGATGTTTTTTCTGTTCAGGTCGTTACCTACGGCGAGCACAGCGCTGAAGACGGCGTGGCGCTGACGCGCGTATCGCGTGGCATGCCCAAGGGGATCCGTCATTGTATGTATGCGTGGGCGGTGCTGCGCCGGGGATGGCATGCGGACGCGATCTTTGCGCAGGACACGGTGAGCGCTGGTTTTCCGGCAGTATGTGCGAATATGATCTTGCGCAAGCCGTTCGTGGTAAAGGTGGTGGGTGATCATGCATGGGAACAGGGAGTGCAGCGGTTCGGCGTTCGGGACGGGATCGATGCTTTTCAAAAAAAGCGGTACGGCGTGCGTATTGAGCTGATGAAGCGGCTCCGTTCTTTTGTCGCGCGCCGGGCGACTCGTGTGATCGTGCCAAGCGAATATTTGGGGCGGCTGGTGGAGGGATGGGGTGTTTCGCATGAGCGGATCACAGTGATCTATAATGCGGTCGCGCCGCAGCGGGACCCGGGATCCCGCGATGCTCTGCGGAAAGAGCTCGGTATGAAAGGTATTGCGATCGTGTCTGCGGGGCGGTTGGTTCCGTGGAAGGGATTTTCTGTTCTTTTGAAAGCGTTCGCCGAAGTGCGATCCGAGATCCCGGACATCCGATTATTTATCATCGGCGACGGACCTGAGCGGACGCTCCTGGAAGATCAGGTGCGTGATTTAAAAGGTGCGGTCGTATTATGCGGAAGTTTGCCGCATGCCGCGGTGCAGAAATATCTTCATGCGGCTGATATCTTTGCGTTGAACACGGGGTATGAAGGATTTTCCCATCAGCTTATCGAAGCGATGGCTGCGGGATTGCCGGTTGTTACGACCGCCGTGGGAGGGAATGGTGAGGCGGTGCGATCTGGTGAGAACGGCATTTTGGTTCCTTATAATGATGAGCAGGCATTTGCCCAGGCGCTGAAGAGGCTTGCGGTTGATCCTAAACTTCGCGAACGGTATGCCGCGGAAGGAAAGCGTGCGGCGGAACGGTTTAGCGAGCCGGTAATGATCAATGCGACAAAAAAGATACTTCTCCGCGTATGCCAATGAATGTTCTTATGTTTTCGACGGATGCGTCCGTGCTTCGACCCGGTTCGGAAACCCATAAGCGAATGAAGGAATATGGAGAGCTGTTCGACAAGCTCCGGATCGTGGTGTATGCGCCGGGAGCTTCGACGGCGCCGGTGACCGTAAGCGATCGCGTGACCGCGTATCCCGTTGGGGTTCAAAAGCGGTGGCGGTATTTCAGCGAGGCGTATCGGACCGGGAGTATGCTTATTAAAGAAAAAGCGGTGACGGTCATAACCTGCCAGGATCCTTTCGAGACCGGTATGGTCGGATGGATGCTTCGATCCCGTTTTCATATCCCGCTCCAGCTGCAGGTTCATACGGATATCTTCAGTCCGTTTTTTGCAGCCGAGTCGTTCAAGAATCGCGTACGCGTGATGCTTGCACGATTCCTGCTCCGCCGTGCCGACGGCATCCGCGTCGTCTCCGAGCGTATTAAGCGATCGCTTTTGACTTTTGACGTTCGACTTTCGACGAAGGTCGCCGTTCTTCCCATCTTCGTAGATGTGAAAAAGATCCAGCAGGCAAAAATAAAGGTGGATCTGCATCAAAAATATCCTGAATACGGCAAGATCGTGCTGATGGCATCACGGCTGACGAAAGAAAAGCATATCGGGCTTGCGATCGAGGCGGTGAAGATACTGAACCGATCATTGGATGGCGAGAGCAATATGCTTTTGGTGATCGTCGGGGACGGTCCTGAAAAAGAACCCCTGGGATCGATGGTTGCGGCTGCCGGCTTGGGAAAGCATGTCGTATTTGAGCCCTGGACCTTGGATATGGCATCCTATTATAGAACAGCCGATTCCTTTGTATTGACCTCTGATTATGAGGGATACGGCCGGACCGTGATCGAAGCGATGGCGGCGGGGCTCCCGGTCATTATGACCGACGTGGGGATCGCGGGAGAGCTCTTTGTGGACGGATTGGACGGGATCGTGACGCCGGTCGGCGATGCGGGCGCGGTCGCAGAGGCGCTCTGGGTGATGCTGGGCGATGCGGGGCTTCGGGAGGGTTTTATTACGCAGTCACTGAAGATCACCGAGTCTTTGGGGGGCAAGAAAGAATATTTGCAGGCCTATCGGGCGGCGCTGGAAGCATGTGTAACGTCGCCAAAGGCGCGTATGAAGAACTGATCATGGCAAATATTATTGTGATCATACCGACCTATAATGAGCGCGCATCGATCGCGCATCTTTTGGATACGCTTGAGCTTGAGTTCCATGCGATCCGCGGCCATCAGATGGGCATTTTGATCGTTGACGGTAATTCTCCCGACGGAACGGCTGACATTGTGCGCCGGAAGATCAAAGAGCACGCGAACATCCATCTCCTGGTGGAACAGCAGAAGCGCGGTTTGGGCATGGCCTATATTGCGGGAATGAAATATGCGGTGCAGCGGCTGAATGCGGATGCCTTTATCGAGTTCGACGGCGATTTCCAGCATGATCCGAAGGATATTGCGCGCCTGGTCGCTGCGTTCGACGGGGGATATGACTATGTGATCGGCTCACGGTATGTCGCCGGCGGAGAAGTGCCCGCGCACTGGCCATGGCACCGGAAGATGCTGAGCCGGTTCGGAAGCTTGTTTGCCAAGGTGGTGTTGCGGCTGCCGACGAACGATAACACGTCGGGATTGAAGCTGACGCGGGTCCGGGGATTTTTCACGGCGTTGCCGTTGTCCGAAGAAGCACTGCTTTCGAAGCGGTATGCCTATAAGATCCAATTTCTGCACGCCATGATCGCCGCCGGTGCGCGGGCGAAGGAGGTTCCGATCGCATTCCTGGAGCGGGAAGGCGGCGTTTCAAAGAGCTCGCTGGAGGATGTGACCGATTCGCTCCGGGTCGTTTTGACGCTGGCCTACCGAGATTTTCAAAAAAGCCCGTCAGGTTTTTAAGAATCGTATGAAATTACTGATCGTGACCCAAAAAGTAGACATGAACGATCCGGTGCTCGGATTTTTCCATGCGTGGCTTGAGGAGTTCGCGCGGCAATGCGAACGCGTGACGGTGATCTGCCTGCAGCGGGGCGAAACGCGTTTGCCGCAGAACGTAACGGTGTATTCGCTCGGCAAGGAACGCCGTCCGTCGCGCGTTGCCTATCTGTGGCGGCTGTATCGCTTTGTGCTCCGCGAACGGAAGAATTACGACGCGGTGCTGGTGCATATGAATCCGGAGTATGTGATCCTGTGCGGTCCGCTGTGGAAGATACTCGGGAAGCGGGTAGCGCTGTGGTATACGCATAAAGCCGTGAATATGAAATTACTGATCGCCGCGCGCTGGGCGGATAAGATCTTCACGGCATCCGCGGAAAGCTTCCGGTTGCCGAGCAAAAAACTTTCCGTGCTGGGGCATGGGATCGACGCTGGGCTGTTTGCGCGCCATCCGTCACATGCTCCTGTGACGCGGTTGCTGACGGTCGGCCGCGTTTCCGATGCGAAAGATGTGCGTACGCTGATCCTCGGAGTTGGGGAAGTACACGAGCAGCAGCCGGAGGCGCCGTTGGTGTTCGATGTCGTCGGCGGACCGGCGGTGCGCGCTGACGAATGCTACCTGCATGAGCTGGAGAATCTTGTTGCCTCCTGGGAGCTTGGCGGCGTCGTTCGTTTCCTCGGTGAGCGGACGCATACGGAACTTCCGGCGATCTATGCGGCGTACGGTCTTTTTCTTCATGCGAGCCGGACGGGGAGCATGGATAAGGTGGTTTTGGAGGCGCTCGCCGCGGGCCTGCCGGTGATCACCTCGAGCGAAGCATATCCCGGATTCCCGAATGTCCATCGCTTCACGCCGGGCGACCCGCACGCCCTTGCCCGTGGTATCATGAAGATGATAGCGGAGAAGCCGTCCGCCGCCGATGCCGAGCATGCGCGCTCGTTCATCCGGGAGCGCTACGGACTTGGGACGCTGATCGGCAAGATCGTTCACGCATTGGAGCACTAACGTATGTCTTCCTTCGGATCGCGAAAACACATGGCCGCGTTCGCGCTTATCTTTCTGGCGCTTTTTGTGATCGGAACGTGGAAATTATCGGCGAGCCCCGCGACCTGGTTCGACGAGGGGATCAATATCGGCATTGCGCAAAGCCTGGTGCAGCACGGCGTATATAACCTGCCTGTCGGGCCGGGGCAGTATGTCGCGATGAAGCAATTTTTGGTCACGACCAATTATCCGGTGCTCCTGCCGGTCGCGCTTTCACTGAAACTGTTCGGTACCGGCCTTGCCGCCGCGCGCGTCCCGATGGTGGTCTATCTGTTCCTGTTCGTTCTTGCGGCGTATCTTTTGGTTCGTCGGATCGCGGGAGAGACTGCTGCGTTGTGGACCGCGGCGTTGATCGTGACGTTCGTGCCGTTCTACGGGAACGGGAAGGATGTGCTCGGTGAAGTGCCGGGACTTTTCTTTTTAGTGGCTACCTTGCTGGTTCTTCCGGATGAATGGGATGTGATGCGGCTTTTGGGCGCAGGCCTCTTGCTGGGGCTCAGTATTGCGACCAAGCCGTTCTTTTTATTGGTGATCCCCGCGATCGCGGTCGGGGAATGGTACCGCGCCCGATGGAGCCTTCGAGCCCCGGATCTCTGGAAACGCTTGGGGATGCTTGCGCTCGGCGCGCTGGCGCCGCTTCTCGGCTGGCTGTATACGATCCTGCCTGAGCCGTCGGTCGCAGGCGTGGTCGCGATGGTGCATTATTATTCGAACTCATACGCAAGCACGGATATCGGAGGTCTGATCGGCGCCAATATCCTCCGGTTCGTTACGGAGACGACCCCGATCCACTTCTTCTTACTTGCGATGGCAGCGCTTGCTGCGGTGATCGTGCGTTTGCGCCGCAGCGCCCGTTTGTGGGAAGCCGAAGTGGTTGCTTATGTTTTCATCGGATTGAACGTGCTGTGGTATCTGAAAACGCCGGGGTGGTACCGTTATTTTTTCCCGGCTCATCTGCTGATCTTCTTGTTCGCGCCTGCGGCGCTTCTTGCGCTGTTCCGCAAGCGGACCGCCATGATCATACTCACGGTGCTTTTAGTGATCCAGGCTGGTTATTTGTTCACGAAGCGAAATGATCCGCTCTATAATTCCGATGAGGCGAATGTCTTTTCGAGCTATGTCCTCGCGCATACGGATCCGGCGAAGACGATCTTCGTTGCGAACGCGCCGAGCGTTGCGTTCCTTTTGAGCGCGCGCAATCCGTATCAGTATCTGCAGATCAATCCGACGCTTGCCTTCGGCAGCGGTGCCATTGTGATGAACGGGAAGGGGGTCTATGATTATATCGTTGTCGATCGGCCGGTTGAAAATATCCTGATCCCGAACCTGACGCAGGTTCTTGCCGCGGATTATACCGCGACTGAAACGGTCGGTCATCTGACCTTATACACGCGAAATTCATGAGCACGACACGCCTCACCCTTATTTTCCCGGTCTATAATGCCGCGCCGTTCCTGCGCGATTCCCTTTCCGTCCTCGGGCAATGGCTGCGCATTCATCCCGAAGCGGATTGCATCTTTGTGAATGATGGAAGCACTGATGAAAGCATGGCGATCCTTGAGGAGGCAAAGAAGGATTTTCCGCAGACGTTCCAGATCATCGACATGGGCGCGAACAAAGGGAAGGGAGCGGCGGTCCGTGCGGGGATGCGGCTGGCAACCGGCGATCTGATCGCGTTCACGGATATCGACCTGCCTTACGGACTTCCGATCTTCGATGCGATGCGGGCCGTCATGGATGAGGATCCGAACCTTTCTTTTTTATACGGATCACGAAGCCATGCGGATTCCCGTTTCAAGGGATATGGCGCGCTTCGGCATGTCGGGCGGCGATTCTTTTCACTCGCGATCCGTACCATGGTCATCACGGACACTTCGGATACGCAATGCGGGATCAAGATGTTCCGCAAGGATTTTGCCGACGTGGTTGCGCACCGGTCCGTGATCGATCGGTTTGCGTTCGATATTGAGCTGTTTGTGATCGCAAAGGTGAACCATTTTCATGCTATGGATTTTCCGGTGCGGCTGTTGCGTCATCGCGAAAGCAGCGTACGGATCGTGAAGGATACGATCACGATGTTGAAAGATATGCGCCGTATCCGGGAGCGGATCCGGAGCGGTGCGTATTCCTCATCGGCGTAGGGAACCGCGTACACGGATCATCGGTTGTACATACTATATGTGCGGGATCAACGGATTTAATTTCAAAAGTGAGGCTGCGATCCGCGCGATGAACGCGGCGAACGCTCATCGCGGCCCTGATCGGACGGCGGCCTGGTGCGAAGACGGCGTTTCGCTGGGCCATAACCGGCTTTCGATCATCGACCTTTCTCATTCCGCTGATCAGCCGATGACGGATATCTCCGGGCGATATATGATCGTGTTCAACGGCGAGATCTATAATTTCCGCGAGTTGCGGGAAGAGCTTGCGAAGACCTATGCGTTCAGTTCCAAGAGCGACACGGAAGTGATCCTGGCAGCCTACCGGAAATACGGCGCCGACTGCGTGAACCGATTGAACGGCATTTTTGCGTTCGCGATCTGGGACAAGGAAGAACAAGAACTGTTCCTTGCACGCGATCACGCCGGCGTGAAACCGCTCTATTATTATTTTGACGGAAAGCGGTTCATTTTCTCATCGGAGATCAAATCGATCCTCGTGCATCAGGATGTCCGGCGGGCCGTGGATCCGACGGCGTTTAATTTATATTTTCGGATGCTGTATGTCCCGGAGCCGTATACGATGTTCGCCGGGATCAAAAAGCTCCCGCCGGCGCATCATCTTACGTTAAAGGGGACGAAACTGACGATCGAAAAATATTGGGAGGTCTCCGATTTTACCGATGTGCGCTCACATGCTGATGCCGTGAAGCACGTTAAGGAGCTTTTTGATGCGTCGGTTCGGCGCCAGCTCATTTCTGACCGTCCGGTCGGCGTGTTCTTAAGCGGCGGGATGGATTCCACGGCGGTCTTGGGATCGGCGCTGAAGACCGCGCCGGGAAAGATGAAAACGTATGCGGTCGGATTTGAAGATTCTCTTGAGCCTGAAAAATTTAATGCTGATGTGGAATTAGCGCGTCGGACGGCGCAGTTCTACGGAACCGATCATCATGAGCTGATGATCTCGGGCGATCACGTGAAGACCTATCTTGAGTCGATCGCATGGCATATGGATGAACCGAACGCTAATCCGACCGCGGCGGCGATCTATCTCCTTGCGTATCAGGCGAAAAAGGATGTGGCGGTCGTGCTGGGCGGCGACGGCGCGGACGAGCTTTTTGGCGGATATCCTCGGTATAACGCCGCGCAGCTTGTGCGTCTTGCGCAGCGCCTCCTCGGTCCTTCTTGGGCGCGCCGCGGCGCGGCATTGGCGGCTCGGGCGGTAGGGAAGCATGCAGTGGCCAGGAAAATAACCGCGACCGATCCGACTGAGATCTTTTTATCCTATCTTGCACAGCCAGAGGAGCTTTTGAAAGAAGCGCTCGCGGCAAAACATATCGACCCTCAGGCTGCCCGGCACCATTTTTCCCGGTATTTCAGCGCGCCATACGCTGAGGGCGAGGATCCGTTGAAGCGGTTTATGAATGTCGACCGTCAGAGCTGGCTGGTGGATGATTCGTTGCTCCGGACCGACAAGATGACCATGGCATTCGGCCTTGAAGAGCGCGTCCCGATCTTGGACAGGCAGTTGATCGAATATGCGAACAGGATCCCGGTACGGTGGAAGTTTGCGCCGCAGACAGGACAGGCGTCATTTGCCGGAAAGGAGATCTGGAAGCAGGCGGTCGAGGAATATCTGCCGGAGCATATCGTGAACCAGAAAAAGCGCGGCTGGTTCACGCCGATGGCGAAATGGATGCGCGGACCGTTAAAGCCGTTCGTAGAAGGAACGATCGCGCGTCTTGAACCTGAGTTCTTTGACCGGCAGGGGATGGAGCGTATGTTTGCCGATCATCTGAGCGGGAAGCGGTACAATCTTAATATGATCTGGGCTGTGGTGATGTGGCAGCTGTGGTACGACCGGTTTATAAAAGGATAACGCTTATGAGCGTATGGCGGCGGTGTGGAACGCGTTGCGGGCCCCTGCGGCAGCAAAAAGAAAAAGGAGCGGTGTGAAGGGGAGCATGTACCGGCTCATATCTCCGGTGCTTGGATTGATCGCTCCGGCTGCAAATAAGTTAAGCGCGAGCAGTACGGTAAAAAGCCCCCACCAAAGACGGGTTCGCCCATCGGCGATGCTGTAAAGCGCAAAGAGATCGATCAGGAGCCAGAGAAGGTTCCCTGCGGCTATTGCGGCGAGGAGCAGAGAATAACGCAGTCCGCTTCCCCAGGCGGGAAGTTTTGCGAGAATGACCTCGTTCACGAGATATTCATAGCCGTGGTTCCAGAACGAGGCCCAGGTTGCGGAGAGGTGGAAAATCGCGTAGTCGAGCGGATGCGCAAGTACGACACTCAGGAAAGACGTTTTATAATAAGCGGCATAACTGAAATTGAACCGCGTTACCGAAAGACCCGGTCCGATCACGGGAGCCGGGGGATAAGCGATATGTTCTGTTTTTGCGAACGATGCTCCGACGATCGTATAGAGTTCGTACGATGCCGCCGTCGAGAGGCTTGCGGTACCGAATTGTGCCTTATTGCGGATCAGCCAGGGTGCCAACATGAGCATAAAAAGGATTGCCATGATCACGATCGTTTTTCCAAGCGCGGCGTAATTGATCCGGTCGCGGTTCTCAAGGAAGGCGCGGATCGGGAGGAACAGAAGAAAAGGGATGAAGAAATAGAGCGCAAGGGGCCGGGTAAGGGTTGCAAGGCCCATGGCCAGTGCGAACGACTTGTAATTCTTTTTTATGAAAAGATAAAAACCGGCGATGCAGAAGAACGCAAAAAACGTGTCGGACATCAGGAGGTTGCCCCAGTAGAGATTCATCGGATCAAGCCCGGAAGCGAGTGCGCCGACCAGCGCGATCCGGTTGGACGAGAACAGCGTCATCCCGATGCGATAGACAAGGACAGCTGTAAGCGCGATAAGTATATTTTGCGTGATCACAATGCCAAAGAGCGGAAGTTGAACGGCAAGAAGCGCCGCAATGAACAGGGAATAAAGAGGCGTATGATAGGCGTCGGGAAAGAAGGGCGCCTGCTGCGCGATACTGAGCGTGCCGTGATGAAGAAGATTGAGCGCACTTTGATAATAGAAATAGAATGCATCGGAATAGGAAACGAACACATGCTCTCCGAAATGAAGCTGGGAGACAACGGCGAAGAACGCATGCGCGGCAAAGACGATAAGAAAAATAGCCGTCTCGGTGCGATGGGTCTTCAAAAATGCAGCGAGGCGGTCCCTGAGAGCGGCGCGCATAACGATTAGCGGCTAAGCCAGCTGAACTTCCCGACGTATTCCGACAGGCACACTTTCCAGTCGCGGGTCAGTTTCGGATTAAGCTTTTTGAGATTGATGTTCACGAGCGTTTCTGACCGCGGCCGCGGAGCGAAATACGTTGCGCGCAACGCGCTTGAACCGATCTTTTTCACGGTTATTTTTTTCGCAAGGCCGAGCTGTTTCACAAGCTCTTTCGCAACGTCGTAGCGGCTCCCGCTTCCGTTGCAGGCGCCGTGAAAGATGCCGGACTTTTTATGGTCAAGCAGATAGTGCATGGAACGGGCGAGATCGTAGGTATAGCAGGGCGTTCCCAGCTTGTCATCAACGACCTGAAGCGTTGTTTTGCCGGCACGGATCTGTTTGATGATCTTATTGATGAATTTCTTGTCTTTTTTCGGCCCGCCGCCCATCATCCATCCCGCACGGATGACGACCGATCCCGGGGTTGCGCGGGCGACCGCTTCTCCGATGAATTTCGATCGGCCATACACACTGAGCGGATTCGGTTGATCGTTTTCGCGGTAGCGATCTTTCTCGCCGTCAAAGACCCCGGCGGTGCTGATATAGAGGAAGGGGATCTTGTGTTTACGTGCATAGGATGCGAGATTTTCGACGCCAATACTGTTCGTCTGATAGGCGTTATCGGCGTGCCGTTCGCAGTATTCCATGTCGGTCAGCGCGGCAAGGTGGAGAATATAGTTCGGTCGGACGCGGCGTAGATACGCGGTAACCGCTTTTGTGTCCCGCACGTCGAGATAGGAGAGCCACGGCGCATTCAGATCAATGTCGGTTGCGCGCAGTTTGCAGATGTCCTTGAATTCCGCATAGACCGCTTCGCCGAGCATGCCGCCGCAGCCGGTCACAAGCACAGTATCTTTCTTGGTGATCATAGGAGTGAATGATTAAAGGATATTCATTCTGAATTTTATCATGTCAACGAACGTATCGACAATGACGTTCCATTTCGATCCGCTGGCGACGCCGCTGGACCGGTGAAAATGCGTAACCGGAAATTGCGCGATCGAAAACCCGGCTCGGGATGCGCGGATCAGCATTTCGGCATCAATGAATGCGCTGGCGCTCTTGATCTGCATCGGATCAATAACCTTCCGCTTGTAGATCTTCATGGAGCAGTTGACGTCCCGAAGGCGAAGGCCGAACAGTGCGCGTATGAAAAAATTATAGATGGCCGATTGGACTTTCCGCCCGTTGGTGACCGCCTTCTCGGTCACATATCCGCTCAAGATATCGTGATCGTTGAGGAGCGGGAGAGCCGGTTTGAACTCGCGGATATCATACTGATTATCGCCGTCGGTATACATGACGTAGTCATACCGGGCCGCTTTGAATCCGTCATGGAGCGTTGCGCCGTAGCCGAGGTTCTTCGGATGATGGATCACGCGGACATGCGGGACCGTTTTTGCTAGTTCATCGGCGACCGTTCCGGTCCGGTCGGGGCTGCCGTCCTCAACGATGATGATCTCAAAAGTATCCGTGATCTCTTTGAGGAATTCCGCGACGCGGGGAATGAGCGTAGGAAGGTTTTGCTCGTCGTGATAGGCGGGACAGAAGAATGAGACGCTTTTTAATTTTCCCGCTGTGTGAGAAGGCATGGGATAGGCATTTAAAATACACTTTAGTATAGCGCAGAGAAGCGGGTCGGCGAAAGAAGGCTAAAAGCATCCTCTGGAATCGAAGCGGATACGATGCTACTCTAAGGAGTATGAAAAAGGATCACAAGACGAAAGCTGAAGCGACCGCGGATGTCAGAAAATGGTGGGATGAGAATCCGTTCACGCTCGGCGTGGCGACGGGCGACTATGCAAAGCACGATCTCGTGGGGCGCCAGCCTCTTGAGAAGATGACGCTGGAGTATTTCGAAGAGATCAACCGCCGGTTCCGGAAGCATATGGGTTTGAACGTGCAGAAGCCGGGGCACCCGCTCCTTTCGGGAGTCATTGATTTTGACGCTGACATCAAAGGGAAGAAAGTCCTTGATATTGCGACCGGATCGGGTTTGCATACGGTAGAGTTCGCGGCGGCAGGCGCCGACGTGACCGGGATCGACTTGACCCCTTTTGCGGTGGTTCAGACAAAAAAGAACCTTGAGGTCCGAGGCTTTTCGGCGGAGGTTCGGGAGATGGATGCGCAGCATATGGACCTTCCCGATAATTCGTTCGACTTTGTGAACGCATGGGGATGTCTTATGCATATGCCGGATACGGAAAAGGCGATGCGCGAGATCCATCGCGTCCTGAAGCCGGGCGGCCGCACGTTCGCCTATATGTACAATCGGAGCTCTTGGCCGTTCTGGTTCAATATCATTTTACTGCGCGGCATCTTGCTTGCCGGCCTGGTGAGATATAAAGGGAATATCACCCGGCTGACCTCCCGCTATAGCGATGGAGCGGCTACGGGCGGGAATATGCTGACGAAATTCTATACGCCGAAACAGGTGGAACGTATGTTCCGCGCCGCCGGATTTTCAAATGTAAAAGCGCTTCCGCTTGATCTCGGATACGAAGCGGACCATTGGCCGATGAACAGCTTCCCGGTATTCAAGTTCTTGCCGAAGTCGGTGAAGGCATGGATGGGCAAGCGGTGGGGGTACGGGCTTATCGTGTATGCGCAAAAATAAGCGATCGATCGAAGCTCCGTGGGACCGTTTTTTCAGGGAGAAGATCATCAGGATCTTTTCTGAAAAAAAGACCGTCATTGATATCGGCGGCGGTTTGCGTGTTTCAAAAAAGAAAGGGAATCGGTACGATCCCGGACGCGAGTGGATCCTTCCGTATATCGAAAAGGTTGACTATAAGGTGATGGACCCCGTTGATACGTATCATCCCGATATCGTCGGCGATATTCAGGCGCTTCCGATGCCGGCCAATTCCGTTGACGCCATCATCTGCCTTGCGGTACTTGAGCATGTGGAAGATCCGATCACGGCGTGGAAGGAGATGTATCGCGTATTAAAGCCGGGAGGGTTTTGTCTTATCTATGTTCCGTTCCTGTATTATTACCATGCGGAAAAAGGCTACTACGGAGATTTTTGGAGGTTCACGAAGGACGGTATTGCGCATTTGTCCAGGCAGTATACAAGCGTTGAGATCGAACCGGTCAGAGGAGCGATCGAGACCTGGATACGACTGAGCCCGCTCGGCCGCGTCAGCGTTTTTAACCGCTTTGCGCGGGTTTTGGACAGGGTATCGGGGAAGCTGAAAAGCGATCAGGTGAGCGGGTATAATGTTTTCCTGATCAAATAATTTTTATGGATAAGACTGCAAACCTAAAACATGCTTTGGCGGCCGCGTATGACGCTTTGCGCCCTTTTTCTGATAAATATGAGATCGATCTTAAGCGATACTTGTTCTCTTTGAAATTATTGAGCGGTATCGAGGGATATAAGAATAAAAAAATACTTGATATCGGAACGGGGATCGGGATCTTGCCGATAGCGCTCAGAAAACTGGGGGCCGCGCACGTGTTTGGCGCTGATCATTACGTGTTCCCGGAATCCGGCAATGAAATGTTCGGGATCCGTGAGATCGAGAAGATCAAAGCGGTATGGCATGCGCAGGGTGTCGAGGTGTTCGATCTCGATATCATAAAAGATGATCTTCCGAAAACGCTTGAAGGGGTCGGCGTCATCGTCAGCGAGGCGACCATTGAGCACCTGAAGGCTCCGCGCGTATTTCTTGACCGTATTTTTACCCTGTTACCCTCAGGCGGATATTTTCTTCTTACGACGCCGAATATCGCGACCGCGGTGAAGCGTTTGCGGTTCCTTTTCGGAAAAACGCCGTTATGGCCGGTCCAGGATTTTTATAAAGACGGGGAGGATTTTACCGGCCATTGGCGGGAATATACCATGGCTGAGCTTGAGTATATGTGCCGCAAGAGCGGTTTTGCGGTGGTTGATCGGCATACCGTGAACACGTTGGTGAAGCTCAGAGTAGGCACGAGCATGAAAAAGAACGCAAAAGCGCTTTTCACCATTCTGCTCTCGTTCTTGCCCGGTTCCGGGGAGATGCATTACGTATTGTGCCGTAAGCCTTAAACAAAAAGGCAGGACCGGCGTTTCCGAGACAATTTCACCGGCTTTTTGGTTTCAATTAAAGACTATGACCAAGGTATATATCGGAAAACTTTTGGATGGCGTATCGTATCTTCCAGTGCTTTTTCCGAACCTCGGACCGATCCGTGATGACCGGCATCTTTTTGCTGACAAGGGGTGGCGCACATTCACGACGCCGGTTTTTGATATCGTGGAGCGTCCTGAAGAAGCCGATTTTATTTTGTTGCCCTATGACTATTTTTCTATGTTTGACCGGAACCGGTCGGTCGTGGACGACTATATCGCGCTGGCAAAAAGGTCGGGAAAGAAACTGCTTATCTTTGATCTCAGCGATTATACCGAGCGTCCGGTTGATACTGAGAACGCGGTTATTTTTCGCGTTGCCGGGTATCGCCATCACCTGAAACGGAATGAGATCATCATGCCGTATTTTGTGGAAGATCTTTCCCGCGAAGGGGAAGTGTACTGGCGCACGAAGGGCGATAAGCCGGTTGTCGGATTTTGCGGCTGGGCCGATTTTAAGAATGGAACGCAAAAAGCGAAGGCGTATGTGAAAAAATGGTATTTCGCCGTGCTGTATGCGCTTGCGGGCGATAAAGATGTCGGGGCGCATCAGCAGGGTTTGTTGTTCCGCCGGAAGCTCATACGCGTTTTAATGGATTCGGCCGCAGTGAAGACGAATTTTATCATCCGCAAGGCTTATGGATCGCACCGGGATACGATCGAGCTTCCTCCGGATGAGGCGCGGAAGCAATATATTCAAAATATCCTTGATTCCGACCTTACGGTGTCAATTCGCGGAGATGCCAATGCTTCGCAGCGATTTTATGAAGTACTGAGCTTAGGACGGATCCCGGTTTTGTTGGATACTGATTGCGTTTTGCCGCTGGAAGACGAGATCCGCTATGACGAGTTTATGCTGCGCATTCCTCATCGGGATATTGACCGGGCAGGGGATATTATCGCTGAATTTTACGGAAAATTGCCGCCGGAGGACTTTAAGAAGATGCAGCAGCGTGCACAGGAAGTATTCGAGAATTATCTGAGAGCCGATTCGTTCTTCGGCCATGTCCTGCCGAAACTGTCCGGTCTATAAAGGGGTTTAATATCGTTTATTTGCATTTCACAGAGAAACTGCTTCAGTTACAGGATCTTTTTCTTTGCGGGTTATAACTAAGATAGAGACTCCGAAAGGAAAATTTATTTTTTTAAGGACATATCTTTCAGCATTGAATATAAAAGAAAATAATTTATTTAAAAATGGGCTATTCATATTGAAATCGGACTCCCGAGATCTTATATGGAATAACCTGCTCATTAAGCGAACGAGTGCGATCGGAGGAAAGAGGAATGTATTGAAGTAGGTTGACCGCACGCTCTGTATGGATGAAACCTGCTCTATTTTTGAGAGGAGTTGATGCCGAGTGTATCTTCGATAATGATGAGATACTTCGTCCTGAACGCCCCAAAGAAACATGAATGCCGGCACCATTATAATAAAAAATCCTCCAGGCTTCAGGACGCGTTCGATTTCTTTGATCGCCCAGTCCTCATTTTCTAGGTGCTCTAAAACATCCAGGGCGAGTATGGCGTCGAAAGTGTTATTATCGAATTCAACTTTGTGTGAGCTTATGGTTTTAATATTTTTTATTCCGCGCGAGCGTCCAAAGGCGATAGCTTCGGAAGAAATATCGATCCCGTAGGGATCATATCCAATGCCAGCGAGCTCTTCCACAAACAAGCCTGAGCCGCAGCCAAAGTCCAATATTTTTATATCATTTGGGTTTTTGTTTAAATATTTTTTTAAATTATCAACAACAATAGCCCTTCTGCCCATCATGAGCCAGTGCCCTTTTTCTATTTCAAAATAATTTTTATAGAACCCTTTTTCCATAATGTGATATATTGCTATCTTGCCATTCACACTGCCTTGTTTATAGGTAAGATCTGATAAGATAATATCATTGTACGTGTATTATTAAAGCATATTACGCGGCTGAGTGAACAGCGGCGGCGCCCGAGCTCTCCGGCCATATCCGAGACAATTTAAGCTTCGAATCGGTTTTAACTAACGATTGTATGAATAAGAATTTACTCTATATCGCCAATATCCGCCTTCCGACCGAAAAAGCGCACGGCGTGCAGATCATGAACATGTGCGCATCGTTCGTTGCGAACGGCATACAAGTTGAATTAGTCGTTCCGCGCCGGTTCAATAAGATCAAAGAGGATCCGTTCGCATACTATGGGATCCCGCGGACGTTTACGGTCCGCCGGATGCCGGTCCTTGACCTGACGATGCTTGGCGCGATCGGCTTCTGGGTTGAGGCCGTCTCTTTTTCATTTTTTGCTTTCATGTATTCGCTGGGGAAGCGGGGATGGACGCTGTATACCCGCGATGAGGTTACCGCTTATCTATTCTCTTTGTCGGGAAGGCGCATCTTTTGGGAGACGCACACGCAGTCCCATAACCGGATGACCGGGAAAACGCTTCGCCGCGTCGCCGGTATTATTACGCTGACACAGGCGTCGAAGGATTATTATACAAAGGAATTCGGAGTAGCTGCAGAAAAGATCTTTGTTGCCGCCGACGGCGTTGATATCCGGGCATTCTCGGCGTCACAGACCAAAGAAGAGGCGAGAAAGCAGCTCGATCTTCCGCAGGATAAAAAGATCGTCGCCTATATAGGAAAATATAGGACGATGGGAGCGGCGAAAGGAGTTGATGAGATCGTCGAGGCGGTCGCTCGCGTGCGGCGCGATATATCCGACGCGGCGGTGATGATTGTGGGATTAAATAAGGATGAGGTCGCGGAATTAGCATCGGTATGCGACGCGAAAGGAATTCCGCCGGCGGAGCGGATCCTGCATACGCATGTGCCGCTGGCGAAGATCCCGTTGTACCTTCGGGCATGCGACGTGGTGGTGATGAACTATCCGAACACGCCGCATTATGCCCGGTTTATGTCGCCGCTGAAGCTTTTTGAATATATGGCGAGCGGGGTTCCGATCGTCACGACCGATCTGCCGAGCATCCGCGAAGTGCTTGATGAGTCGACGGCCATCTTTGTAGGGCCCGATGATGCGAACGATCTTGCGCGGGGGATCTCATCCGCGCTTATGCATCCCGAGCGTGCGCATGCCCTTGCTTCTGCCGCGCAGGTGAAGGTAAAGGCGTATGATTGGAAGAACAGAGCCGCTCAGATAGCCGGTTTTGTGGCCTAAAAAGCGAAATAGCGTTGCTTGTCGGAGGCCCCATCTTTTGATAGACTCTCCCTATGAAACTCTCCTTCATTTTGCCGCTGTATAACGAGGCGGAAAATCTCCCGCATCTCTTCGATTCGATCCATGCGGTCATCAAGGAGCATGGGTATGATTATGAGCTTATTGCGGTTGATGACGGCTCCCGGGACGCCAGTTTTTCGGTATTGAAAGAGGCTGCAAAGAAGGATCCGAAGATCAAAGTGATCCGATTTTTGGTCAATAGCGGACAGACGGCGGCGCTGAGCGCAGGCATTGAACATGCGACCGGCGATGTTCTGATCCCGCTGGATAGCGATCTTGAGAATGATCCGAAAGATATCCCGGTGCTACTTGCAAAGCTTGATGAGGGATATGATGTGGTCTCCGGGTGGCGGAAGGATCGCTGGAAAGGGAAGTTCCTGACGCGCAAAGTACCGTCGGTTACGGCGAACTGGCTGATCTCGAAGATAACCGGGGTTCATCTCCATGATTACGGATGCACACTGAAGGCGTATCGCGCCGAGGTCATTCGGGGCGTGAAGTTGTACGGGGAGATGCATCGGTTCATTCCTGCGTATGCCTCATGGCGCGGCGCCCGCGTGACCGAGGTTCCGGTCCGGTACCACCAGCGCATTCACGGGAAGAGCAATTACGGGATCTCCCGCACATTCAAGGTTCTCTTGGACCTTCTTTTGATAAAATTCTTGCATAAATATATGGATCGCCCGATGCACTTTTTCGGAGGGCTGGGGCTTGTTTCGCTTGCCCTGGGACTTTTAGCGGGATTAGTCGCGATCGTGCTGAAGATCTTTGCTATCCGCCAGTTGGTCTCCACTCCGTTGCCGCAGCTTTCAGCGCTTTTCATTATTGTCGGCGTTCAACTTGCCGCGATGGGCGTGATCGCGGAAATGATCATGCGGATGTACTACGAAACACAGGATAAGCGGCCGTATTCCGTTAAGGAAACGATTAATCTTGAATAATCGGCATGTGCGGTATCGCCGGCTTCGTCGGAAAAGGAGAACAGCACGAGCTGGAACGGATGATCGATGCCCTGAAGCATCGCGGTCCTGACGACCGGGGTGTTTTTTTAGACGGCGGCGTCGGATTGGCGCATGCGCGTTTGAGCATTATCGATATTAGTCCGAGCGGGCATCAGCCGATGTTCTCGTCCGACCGGAGCGCGGCGATCGTTTTCAACGGGGAGATCTATAATTTTCGGGAATTGAAAGAAGAACTTTCGGCTGAAGGGCGCGTGTTTACGACCGGAAGCGACACCGAGGTTATTCTTCATGCCTATGAGAGATGGGGAACTGATTGCTTTAAGCATTTGAACGGCATGTTCGCGATCGCGATCTATGACTTTCCCAAGAAAAGCCTGATCTTGGCGCGGGACCGCATGGGGAAGAAGCCGTTGTACTGGTCGCAGGCGGGAGGAACGGTTTTGTTCGGATCCGAATTGCGGGCGCTTTCATGCCACCATCTTTTTAAGAAGAAACTTGATCTTGTATCGGTGAATAAATATTTTGCGTACGGGTATGTTCCGACTCCGCACACGATCTTTGAAGGAGTGCGGAAGCTTGAACCAGGTACGTTCTTGGAACACCGCGAAGGCGCGATCAGGACCGGGAAGTTTTGGGCTGTGGATCAGCGTGAGGCGGATATCGATCTTGCCGAAGCGATCCGCATAGTGGATCGCGAACTGGATCGGAGCGTAAAGGCGCGGCTGATCGCCGACGTGCCGCTGGGGATCTTTTTGAGCGGAGGATTGGACAGCTCGACGATCGCATATTATGCCCAGAAACACTCAAAGCGGAAGATCAAAACATTCTCCGTCGGTTTTCATGAGAAGAGCTTTGATGAATCCGCGTATGCCCGGGAAGTGGCGGAGCATTTGGGGACCGATCATCATCACGTTATGCTGCCGCCGGATGAGGCGCTGAAGGTCATTCCCTCGCTTTTGGACCTGATCGACGAACCGATCGCCGATCCCTCGATCGTGCCGACCTATCTGCTTTCAAAGCATACGCGCCGGGAGGTGACGGTTGCGCTCGGCGGCGACGGAGGTGATGAGCTTTTTGCCGGCTATCCGACATTCCAGGCGGATGTTTTTGTGGCGATGTATCGCCGGATCCCTGCTTGGATTAGAAAAAATATCATCGGGAAGCTTGTGAATGCGCTGGCGGTCTCGGATAAGAATTTCAGCCTCGGATTCAAGGTGCGGAAATTCGTTGAAGGCGTTGAAGGTGATCCGAAATATCTCCATCAGCGCTGGCTTTCCGTTATGGATGACAGCGCTCGGCGGGCATTGTTCAATCCCGATACATGGGAGAAGATAGGCCGGAAAAATGTATTTGAAGATGTCGATCGCTATAGGGACGAGGTCGCGGCGATGCCTGATGAGAGAAATCGGGTGCTGTATGAGTATATGCGCACTTATATGATGGACCAGGTACTAGTGAAGGTTGACCGCGCAAGCATGCTGAACGCGCTTGAGGTCCGCGCGCCGTTCCTTGACCGTTCCATTGTTGATTTCGTGGCCCCGCTTCCGTATGCTTTTAAGCTCAGGAATCTCCGCACAAAATATATCCTGAAGGAGCTTATGAAAGATCGCCTCCCGAAGCGCATCGTTATGAGGACGAAAAAAGGATTCGGTCTTCCGATCGCCCGGTGGCTGAAAGGGGATCTGAAGGAGTTTTGCGACGAAACGCTGTCGCGGAAGAATATTGATGGAATTGGCGTGCTGAACTATGGCTATGTTGAGGGTCTCAAGCAGGATCATTTTTCCGGTCGCGCGGACAATGCGCGGCAGTTATGGGCGTTGATGGTATTCGTGGCATGGCATAAGAGAAATTTTGCGGTATGATCACAGCTTTTCTTACAATTTTCTTTACGGCGGGCCTGCTGTTCTTCGGGTATGTGTTTACGGTCTTTGTTTTGGATGAGCGGAGGATCTTCGCGGCGGTCCCGCTCTCTGCGGTCATCGGATTCGGTGCGTATGTCTTTTTCTTGAATGCGGTTTCATATTTTGTTCCGGTGGGAATAAGTTTCTTCGCTGTTTTTTATGCGTTGCTTGCGGTGGCGCTCGGCATATATTTTTTTCGGCGGAAAGACCCGGATAGATTAACGCTTGGCGGATTAACGTCGCGTCAGCTCAAAATGATCTTGATTATTGCCGCGCTGATCTCGATGGTTTCAGGAATCGTTGCGGTACGCACTCTTGAGCTGGACGATATGTCTCTGACTCATTTGTCGCTTGCATCCACGATCGCTCAGGGGAATTTCCCGGTCATGGATCCTTCGGCCCCTGACCATCCGATGGGATATCATTATGCGCCCGATCTCTTGGTTGCCGCTACCGGGCAGGTAGTCGGTCTTCCGCTCTGGTTGGGATATGACTACCAGACGTTCCTTTTCAGCGGCTTAACATTCCTGCTTGCATTTGTGCTTGCGTGGTACCTTTCCGCATCATATTTAGGTTCTTTACTTGCCGCGCTTTTCTTTACGTACGGCGGAGGGCTTCTTTGGCTTAACTTCACCGCCGGCATCAGTCCGCTGTGGCAGAAATTTGTTCTGCATCAGAATGTTTTTGCGCCATGGAAATTTTTATGGTTTATGACCTATCCGCGGCTGAATACCAGTTTTATCTATGCGATGAATAATCATAGCATCGCTTTGGGAACGCCGGTCATGCTCCTCGCGCTCTACGCTTATTTCCGGGCACTCGAATTCCGCGGTTGGAAGTCGGTGAAGTTTTTGACCCTTGCCGGGCTTTTATTCGGCTATCTGGCATTGAGCGTTGAAACGAATTTTGCAGTGCTTTTAGCGGGATTTTTCTGCGTTCTGGCGGCTGTGACAGCGGTTCATGTTTTGCAAATGCGCGGAAAATTTTCCGGCATTGAACTTCCTGGCGGTAAGAAAACACTCTTCATATTCACAGGGATCGTATCTACGGTGGGACTCGGGATCGCATTCTATCAGGGTGGGATATTTTCAACTTTGGGTTCGGGTGGCGCACATACGTTTGGGTTAGCAACGAAGTTCTGGGAGATCGGTTTCAATGGCGGAACGACAACGATCCTAAGCTGGGAATTCTTGAAAGAGTTTGGGTTCCCGTTCATTTTGTTCTTTCCAGCGGTCCTATTCTATCGGAAGGATAAGAAGATTCTGTTTTTGGGGCTGCTCGCCGCTATTGCGTTCAGCGTTCCATTTATCGTTCATTACGTTTCACGTCCGTGGGAGATGAACAGGTTCTTTGCTATGGCGACGCCGCTTTTCGCGTTCATTGTTGGCCTGTATCTTGGCAATAAACTTGAGGCGCCCGGCCGCACGCGGCGATCGAAGGTCGTGTTATGGAGCGTGGGGGCGCTGGTGATACTGTCCGGTGTTATGTTCCAGGCGGTGTCGGTATTAACGCCGTTCGGCAGCATCGGAAAGTTCGATCAGCCGCTTTTAGCGATGCCTCCGGCGCCGAGTTCCGCTGATCAGCCTGCGTATGCTTGGATCGAAAAGAACACGACGATCAAGGACAGGTTCTTCCCGTTCAGCGTTGATTTTATTCGTGATACCGGACGATTCACGCCGGGTTATTTTGAGAATGGCGAGATAAACACATACCCCAATGAAATAGCAGCGTATGATGCTATCATGAATTCATGTTCTGCGAGGGCTTTGGAGCAGTTAAATATAGACTATGTGTATATTTCATCGTTTACGCCTAATGGGAATTTGAGCGTCGATTGCTTGAATCAATTAAAAGCGAATCTTGTCTATCAAGGAGATGGTGGTGAAGGGGAAACTAGTAAGATCTATCGTGTTAGTTATAACCGACCATAAATTATGAAAGAGAAATTGCTTTTTTTGGTTAAATTATCTATCAGCATATTTTTGCTTTATTTAATTTTTACTAAAATAAGTTTTACAGCAATTTTTGATTCATTGCGCCATGCGGACCCCACTTATTTTTTGATCGGATTTTTGACATTATTTATCGCGCTTGTTTTGAATACTAAGAAGTGGCAGCTTTTACTCAGATCCTTAAATTTTAATGAAGATTTGCTTTCGCTTATAAAACTTAATTTAATAGGGACTTTTTATGGGACATTTCTTCCGGGCGGACAGATGACGGGTGAGGTTGCAAAATGTTATCGCATATCAAAAGGCAGGGATGATAAGCATAAGATTATTTTTTCTGTAGCCATGGATAGATTAATAAGCCTGATAACTTTTGTTTTTGTAGGGGCTGCGGCTTTTATGATTGCGAGACCCAATATCCCAATGTATAGAGAGATCTTATCGGTCTTTATTGTATTTTTGTTTGCGTCGTTTCTGACCCTTTCCCTTTTTAGTGAAAAATTATTTTTTGTGATCTCTGGTTTACATAAGTATTTGTTGGGCGGGAATGAGAGTCATATAATATACCGCATATCACATCGAGCAATTGATACATTGTTCTCTTATAGGAATTCTGGTCGCACACTTTTCTATGCCTTTGTTTGGGGATTGGGATTTCAGCTCATGAATACATTGGGTACATATTTTTTCTCGTTGGCGGTAAGTGCCAACTTGCCGTTCATAGAACTGTTGTGGGTTAATACTTTAGTAAATATTGTAGTTGTCTTGCCAGTGGCTATTATGGGGCTCGGTGTACGCGAGATCAGTTTTGCATACCTTCTTTCTCTATTTGGAATTGCAATTTCAAAAAGCGTCAGCTTATCTTTATTAATTTTTACCGTAGCGCTTTTTAGCGCGATTGTAGGCGGGGGTATTGAGTTGCACGAAGCTTTTATTAAAAATAATAAGTTGAATTCTGTGTCGAATAATAAAATTGCATGAAAATATTATTGGTAAATTATGAGTTTCCTCCCATAGGCGGCGGAGGGGGGAGGGTTTCTTATGAGCTAGTGAAGCACCTTAAAGATGGGGCGCACTTTGATGTGTTAACTTCTTCTTTTCCTAAAGAAAATATTTCCCCCGACCCCATCGCCGACGTAACGATTTATCCAGTTGCGTCTTATCGAAGGTCCATACATCAGGCGGGGGCACTTGGAATGCTAACATTTTTATTTTTTGGCTATTTTCGTTTCAAGAAATTAATAAGAAATAATGAATACGATCTAATCCACTATTTTTTTAGCGTACCCACGGGCCTCCTGTCTTTTTTTCAACCAAAGCATATCCCATATATAGTTTCATTAAATGGCGGAGACGTCCCCACGTACAATAAAGGGGAGATGGCTGTATTCCATAAACTGATCAAATTTTTAAATAAAAGAATTTTAAAAAATGCTGCAGCCGTTACGGCGGTCAGTAGGGATCTAGGCGAGGTTGCAAAACGAGAATTGGAATTAAGAAATTACTCGGTTATCCATAACGGCATTGATGTCGCTAATGTAAAAAGGCGATCCGAAGGGATTAAGAAAGGAACGGACAGATTGAAGATTGTTTGCGTTTCCCGACTCGCTCCTTGGAAGAAGATCGATCTATTGATCGAGGCTATTAAAGATATTGATGTAGATCTTGTGATTATTGGGGAAGGCGGATCAAGAGAAAGCCTTCAGAAATTGGTTGGAGATCTGAATTTAGAAAGGCGTGTTAGTTTTAAGGGGTCGGTCGGGCACGATGAGGTTAACAAATATTTGGATGAATCAGACGCATTCGTACTTCCATCTATAGGTGATTCTTTCGGTATAGTGTTTTTAGAAGCAATGGCGCGAGGCGTGCCCGTTGTAGCGGCTCGAGCCGGCGGCGTCCCCGAAATTATACAGGATAATTATAGTGGCATACTGGTGCCTCCCAATGATATTTTGGATTTAAAGAATGCTATACTGAAACTGAAGAATGACCCTGCTTTGAGGCGTAAGTATTCTCAAAATGCCCTAAAGACAGTCGAAGAGAGATTTTCTTGGCAAAAGATTTCAGGTGAGTATTACGCTTTATATCAAAAAGTCATAGAGCATAAGAATAATCACTCTAATGAATAGTCCTAGCTACAGAAAGATTTTATTAAAGCAGTACCTGTCTGTTTTTAAGAATCTGCACGGTGATAATAAAAAGAGGCAGCGCGCTGATTTGGAAAAAAATATAAATTTCTTTAGGCATAATTATTTAAATTTATTGCCTCTTAAAAAGGACGTTGCCATATTAGAGATCGGACCAGGCATGGGGCAGTTTCAGGTATTTTTAAAACGTGAAGGTTATGTGCATGTTCGGGGCATAGATGGATCGGAAGAAATAGCTCAATATTGCAAGGCAAATGACCTCCATGTTTCTTATGAGGAAAATTTTATCGACTTTTTTAATCAGGAGGAAAATAAGAATACTCTTGATCTGATTATTGCTAATGACATCCTAGAACATTTCACGAAGCAGGAGCTGGTTGATCTTTTAGGGGCGATGAAAGGGGCTTTGCGAGATGGCGGAGCTATTATTGCTAAGGTTCCAAACGCCTCAGCGTGTTTCGTTGCTACAAATAATAGGTATGGCGATTTTACGCACGAGCTTATGTTTACTGAGTTTAGTTTGCAGCAGCTTTGTGGAGCTTTGGGTTTCAGTCGTATAGAGTTCTTTGCCCCGAATCTTTTTTGTTTCTATTATAATCCGCTGAACTATATTGGACTTTCATTAAATTTCCTTTTGAAATTAATTCAGATTGGCATACATAGACTCAATGGAAACTTTGATGTAAATATAGTTACGAATAACATTATTTTTAAACTATATAAATAGCTTTTTGCATTTTTCAGAATTTTTTACTTTTGGCTTTTTATGCATCATTTACGATCTAGTATGGAAGTGATCAAGAGGCATCACTTGGTATTGTCATTCGCTTTAATTGTAGGCCTTATTTATGTCGGGCCATATTTATTTTTCGCATACCATCTCGGCGCCGGTTATCAGGGGATTAATATTACCCGCGCGCCAGACGAAGAGGGGTATCTTACGATCGTCAATTCGCTCGCCCGGCGGGGAATAGTGGGAGATCCGTATATCTTTGAATATAGGGATCTGGGGAATAACGTGAACTATTATAGTATCGAATATTTTTTGGCGGCGACCGCGAACGCTTTCCACGTCATGGTTCCTGATCTGATCCTGGGGCTTAAGTTTCTCGCCCCCGCTGTTCTTTTTGGGGTTGTGTATCTTTTTACCTTAGAGCTGATGGGGTCGTCAGGCGGGGCGCTTTTCGTTGCGTTGCTTGTTCTTTTGGGGAATGAAGTTGCGCGTACGGGACTTGCTGCGATCCCCGCCCTTTTTTCCGGAACAGTCGCCTCTACCGATTTTTTGACCTATGCGCGTCCGGTGAATCCGGCGGAAAGTTCCATTCTCTTTTTTGCAGTGCTGTGGCTCATTTTGAAGTTATACAAAGGCGAACGGAAGTTCGGATCGCTGCCTGCCGCCGCTGCGGTTGGTTTTGCGGTCGGGGCGATGTCGTACATTTATTTTTATTTTTGGGCCTTTCCTCTGATCTTATGCGGCGTAGTTTTACTGTATGATCTCTTTACGCGAAATAAGGAAGGAGCAAAGCGATTTTTTGTGGCGTTGGCCGCAAGCGCCTTCGCGGCGGTACCGTTCTTTTTTAATACAGCGGCTCTTTTCCTGGCACCTCCCGCGAACGGCGATTTCGGTGCGCCGCTCCAGAAGGCCTTTACGCGGACGCATCAGATCATTCCTGAGAAAACCATTTTGCTCCCATTGGTCGTTTTCGCGGTTTTGTATGCGCTGTGGAAATATTCCAAAGAAAAGTGGGGTGAAGAAGCCGGCCGGTTTGTGAAAAAATATGCTTTTGTCGCTTTGCTTCTTATAACGGGGATCATCGCTTCGAACGAGCAGGTGATCACGGGCATTGAGGTCCAGCAGCATCATTTCCATTTTTATACCAATATTCCGATGTTGCTGATCGCCGTGGGCATCATGGTGTATGAACTGGTCCGATTGATTCCGCACTGGTGGCGCGTCACGGCCTTAGGCGGTATTTCTCTTTTTGTGGTCACGTTTGCGATCCAGATCCAGGCTTCATCGTATGCGGCATGGAAACAGGATTTTATTTCTTATCAGCGGTATGCCCCGGTCTTTTCGTGGCTGCGATTGAATAGCGGGACGGATACTGTGGTATATGCCGATCAAACAATGTCCGAGATGATCCCGATCTATACGCAGGATTATACATATGGATCGCTGCACGCGGCCGCGTATCCTGTCCCGGTCGTGCGTCTGGAGCATAATTACTTTATGACGCTTTTTTTGCGGGGGGTTACGAAAGATGATGCGCTTGTGTATCTTTCGGATCCGGAGCATCGGAACGAGATGGGGCAATATATTTTTGAAGGACAGTATTGGAAAGACATGTGCGGATCATACGGGTGTTTTCCCGATGCGACATTCAAGAGTTTGGTAAATGATTATGTTTCATTCCTTGGCAATTCTTTTGAGACAAACTTAAAGGAGTATAAAGTTAACTATATTGTGTGGGACATGGCCAATGATCCAGAATGGAATTTGGGCGGTTACGTATTTCTTAAAGAGGTATATTCTGGAGAACAGATTAAAATATTTAAGGTTAATTAAGAAATAATGGTCGTCCATTTTTTTACCAAAGGCGATAAAAACGTAGCAAGTTCGCGTTACAGGGGCTATTATTGGGCTGAAGGCTTGATTCGAGCCGGCCATCACGCCGATGTATATCCGATCAGTGCCGACTTTAAAGCGACGAATTCTTTTGGTAAAAATATCAGCCTTTTTTTCAAATATCTTCGACTCCTAACCTCTTTTCGGGGGAAAAATGAAGCGATCTTCCTCCAGCGTACCGTTTATAATAAGTATTTCTTTTTAGACATACTTTTGGTCCGTCTGTTTTTGGGAAGAAAGTATATTTTTGATATGGATGACGCGGTTTTTGAGCATTCATTTTTAAAAACATGGATATTAGTGAAACTGGCAAGCGCGGTGACATGTGGTAGCATGTTTATTTTTGAATGGGCGAAAAAGCATAATAAAAATTCATTTTATTTTCTGAACTCACTTCCACCGGATATTTATGCCTCTCGTCATGGATCGGGCTCCGATATCCCGGTGATCGGCTGGGCAGGCGATGGTCCGGCACATTTTGAGAACTTGAAGTTGCTCCCCCCGATCTTCGAACGGCTTATTGCTGATGGACTTCGTTTTAAGTTCACTCTTATCGGCGCATTGGGGGATGGGCGCGTGCATGACCTATTTGCCTCTGTTAAAGGATTAGATTACGCGATCATCGATCGCTTGGACTGGTCGGATCCCCGCAATGTAGCTCGTGAGATCGCGCAGTTCGATATTGGGATCATGCCGATGATAGAGAACCGATGGAATAAGGCGAAGTATTTTAAGACTCTGGAATATATGGCATGCGGAGTTCCTGCGCTCGCGGGGGATTTTGGTGAAAATACGCATATTATTGAGAATGGCGAAAATGGATTTCTTCTGAAAGATGGCGAAGAATGGTATCAGAAATTAAAGCTTCTTATTTCGGACAAAGATCTGAGAATAAAACTTGGAAAGAGAGGACTGGAAACTATTAAAGAGCGTTTCTCGCTCGAAAAAGCGACCGCGAGATTAATAAACACGCTTATTCAGTCGCATCTGATCGAAAAGGAGTAAGATAAGAGTAGGCTATCCATTATTTCTTATGAAAAAGATCGTATGCAATGTTTGCGGTTCGGAAAAATATAAAAACCTATTTCTTGGAAGAGATAGGCTTCTTGCCATTGACTCAAAGACCTTTCAGGTTGTGAGGTGCTCGCAGTGCGGTCTGACGTATTTAAATCCTCAGCCGACTGCCGATGAGCTCCGCATTTATTACCCGGAAACGTACGGTCCCTATGGCAATACCGGAACGATCTTCCATTATGGAGCGATGGCTGCGGCGCTTCGAAAGATCTATCACGGCATCAGATCTCTTTTCCCTCGCGCCAAGAAGAGCGTGAAAGAGGGTGGAGCAAAAGAGGATGAGCGTATTTCGTATCTTGATTTCGGTTGTGGCGGCGGACTTCAGCTTGAAGCGGTCCGAAAAGATCATCCGAACTGGGACCTTTATGGCCTCGATAATAATCCCGTTGCCTGTGAGCGAACTGAAGCAAAAGGATTCAAGGTATTTTGCGGAGAGCTTTCTGAAGTTTCCTTACCCGAAAAATTCTTTGACAGGGTAAATATGAGCCATGTCATCGAGCACGTGAACGATCCGAAGCAGACACTGGCAGTACTCGGGCGATCGATCAAGAAAGGAGGTATCATCGTGATCGCTACGCCGAACATCAGAAGCTTCTCGGCAAAAATTTTCGGTTCATATTGGTATGCCCTCGATACGCCGCGCCATCTTTTTCTTTTCAATGCAAAGACGCTCGGGAGGATATTAAAGGATGCGGGATTTACGGTAAAAAAAGTGGATTACGATAAAGGGCCGAAAGTTTTTGTTCGAAGTCTTTTTTATGTAATGGGCCGGAAAGATATGATGATCAGTCCGCTCCTTTGGAGGTCGCTTAGTCTTTTTAGCCGTTTTGCAGCTCACTTAGGCATGACCAGTATCATGACGGTCTATGCAGAAAAGGAATAAGGATTTAGGTATTTGAGGTGCGAGCGTAAAGGAGATACACAAGAGAAGAACCGAAAAATCGCGTGGCGATACGCGCGATCACAAGTCCTAGTAGCCCCCATCCGATGACGCCGATGACCATAGACCCGATCTGGAAAAGGGACACAGCGATATTATTGACGTATTGTTCCCGCACTTTCTTTTTTGCAATAAGATAGGACGCTGCCGGCGTGAAGATGACCGTAAGGATCGAGATCGCATAGATCTGCGAGTAGAAAACCGCCTCCATATATTTCGGGAAGAATATTGCAAAGAAATAAGGAGCGAGAAGGATATAGAGCGCGACGAAGAGGGTACTTGAAAGCGCAAGCCAGAAGATCTTGTTCCGCATTCCGGTCCTGACCTCTTTATCAGTCCGATCGACGAACTTTGCCTGGGTCATTGTATTGAACATATTGAGTGGTCCTTTGGTCTGGTCGGGGATGGCGGTAGCAAAGTTATAAATGGCGAGCTGGACCGGTCCGACAAAATGAAAGAGCAGTACCTGGTCGATATTGGCGGCGATTGTGCTAAGAATACCCATAGCGGAAAGATGCTTGGCGTAGGTCATCATGCCCGGGTCAGTTTTGACGTGGTCGGGTTGGTAGATCGCAGCGATGCGGCGATAGATCCAGAGCGTGGCGAGAGTGTTGCCGAGGAAGTAGACCGTGGCAAGAGTGAGCGGGTTTGGCGCAAGGAAGATCGTAATGATCAGCGCGCCGCTGGAGAGAAGTGTTTCAATGACGCCGATATAAAGCGCGGTGCGGCGGAAATCCTTTTTTGCGTTCAGGAATGCAGCGATAAGATTCGCGCTGGCAAGAAGTGGTGAGAGTGTTCCGCCGATAAGCACGCCATAGGCAAGAATGTGATCGCCTTGTGTGAAATAATAAGCCGCAAGGCCGAAGGCGCCGAGGAAAACAAGCACGCTCCATTTGATGTTCTGCCAGAATCCTTCATGAAGTGATCCGTCGAATCCGCTGGCGGCTGATTGGAAGACGGCAGTGCTGAGTCCGGTGAGGGAGAACGACGAGAGGAGCGCGACAACGCCGATGATGTATTTATATTCGCCGTAGACGTCTTTGGGCAGATAGCGCGCTACGATGATCGCGAAGATAAAGACGGTGACTGAGGAGACGACTTGTCCGATGATGGCCCAAAATTGTCCGCCGGCAAGATAGATCATGTCGGTTTTGGTATAACGCTCGCTCCAGCGGAGCGCGGCGTGGGCTTTTTCTTTTGCCTTGGCGATCATATTATTGGAACGTTTTTTATAGGCGGAAAGTATCGGGAGACATTGCCTTTCGCCATGAGTAAAAAGGGAGTATACTTATGGGATTATCGCATGAAGGCTGCGGACTCACAACGACCGCACATGCGTGCTACACAAAGTATGAGTACTGATTCGATCAGAAAATGGCTTGAGAAAGCGATCAAGTGGTCGCTGCTCGTGGTTCCGTTCATTCCGCTGTACATCGCCCCGGCGCTTTTCTTTCCGTATATCACCGGGAAGGCGTTCGCGTTCCGTGCGATCGTAGAGATCGTGTTCTTCGCCTGGGTGTTTTTGGCGATCCTCTATAAGGAATATCGCCCGAAATGGGATGCAGTTGCGGTCGCGATCGCGGTATGGCTTGGCGTGGTAAGTCTCGCGGCCATGTTCGGGATCAACCCGGTCCGGAGCTTCTGGTCAAACTTCGAGCGCATGGAGGGTGTGGCGACCTATATTCATCTTTTTGCCTACTTCCTGGTCATTGCCTCAGTGCTGAAGAAAAAGGATTGGACTTGGTTTTTCAATGCGTTCCTGATCGGCGGGTTCTTTGAGAACGTCTACGTACTGCTCCAGTGGGCCGGTTTGCTTTCCTCGCCGCAGGGCGGGTTTCGTGCGGACGGAACGATCGGAAATCCGGAATATGTTGCGGCTTACCTGATCTTCATCGCCGCGATCGCAGCGATCATGTGGCTGAAGACGGATCATGCCCAGAAAACGCTCCGAGCGTTGTATCTGACGATGGGTTTGTGGACGCTCGCCTCGATCTATTTCACCGTGAGCCGCGGTCCGGTGATCGGTTTGATCGGCGGTGCATTCTGTGCCGGTGCTCTGTATCTGATCTTGAAGCGCCCGCAGACCGTCCGTGAGAAAGTGGTTTATAAAATGACCGCCGGCATTGTCGGCCTTATGATCGTTGTGCCGATGTCGCTGTGGCTGATGCGCGGTATGCCGTTCATTAAGAACAGCCAGTCGTTGAGCCGTTTGACCTCTTATTCGTTCACCGACGGCACGGTTGCCGCGCGTTTGACGATCTGGGGGATGAGCTTGCAGGGAGTGCGGGAACGTCCGCTGCTGGGCTGGGGTCCGGAGAACTATATCACGGTCTTTTCACGCTATTATCAGCCGAGTATGTATTCGCAGGAGCCGTGGTTCGACCGGTCGCATAATATCGTCTTTGACTGGCTGATCAACGCCGGTATTCTCGGCCTTGCGTCCTATTTGAGCCTCTTCGGCGCCGCGTTCTATCTGCTGATCCGCGCGATGCGGAAGCGTCCCGAGCTTCTCGAGGAGGGACTGCTGATCTTCGCCGTGTTCCTGGCGTACTTCTTCCAGAATTTGTTCGTGTTCGATAACCTTGCGACCTATATCTGCTTCTTCGCCTTTTTGGCATACATCGCTTCGATCGGCCGGGATGATTTTGCCAGTGAAACGGTGGTGTCCCGCACAGAACAGCCGAGCGAGGAGTTGCTGACCATTGCCGCGATCGGTTCGGTGCTGGTGTTTCTGGGAGTGTTCTATTTTATGATCTGGAGTCCGCTGATGGCGAACTACGATCTGCTGGCGGCATTGAAGGCTCAGGCGACGCCGGGCGCGGATGCGCAGACGGTTTTGAATGATTTCACCGCGGCGCTCTCGTGGAGCCCGATGGGCAAGCAGGAGATCCGTGAGCAGTTCTCGAGCTTTGCGCAGAATATTGTGCCGGCGACCAGCGTGGCATCGTCGACGAAAGATGAGGTGGTCCGGCAGGCGCTGGCGGAAGATCAAAAGAGCGTCATGGAGAACCCGACGGATCCGCGCGTGTATCTGGTGCTGGGCAGCTTGTATGATACGGTAGGACAGTATGACCAGGCGATCGCGATCTTCCAGAAAGCGAAAGTCCTTTCGCCGGAAAAGCAGCAGATCGATTTTGAGATCGCTGACGCCTACTTTAAGATGAACGACTACACGGATGCGATCACGCTGTTGGAAAAGACATTAGCCGAGGCGCCGGACTTCAGTGAGGCGCGCATGAATCTGGTGGCGGCATACATATTGAGCGGACAGCAAAGCCAGGCGGACCAGCTTCTGATGGAGGGGTACGGGACGGTCAATGTCTCGGATACGCTGCTCGCGCAGGTGTATTCGAAGGTGAAGGATTATAACCGTTTGGTAGGCGTGTGGCAGGCGTTCGTGAAGAATAACCCGCAGAACCTCGATTATCGCAAGAACCTTGCCGGCGCATATCTTCTGGTAGGGAATCGGCCGCAGGCGGCAGCTGTTTTGCAGCAGGCGATCGTTGATTTTCCGAGTTTCCAGGCTGAGGGCCAGGCCTACATTTCACAGATCACCGCAGGACAATAAGAATATAGTGAGTAGAAAGTAGTCCGTAAGCAGTAAAGAGTAATTCATAAAAATATACGGCAAAATTCCCCGCAAAAACGGGGAATTTTTGTAGGCCTAAAAACTATTGACCTATTTAGAAATGTGTGATATATTATGCTTAATAAAAAATATGAGTATTTCCGTAGCAAAATTGGTCTCGCGATTGCTCAATAAACTCGATGCCCGCCAGCGTGCGGTGATCGAAGGTCGCTACGGTTTGAAGGATGGTGCTCCGAAGACCCTCGCCGAGATCGGTGAAGGCATGAACGTAACCCGTGAGCGTGTCCGTCAGATCGAAGCCAGCGCATTGACCAGCCTGAAGCCGTCGCTTAAGGAAGCTGACGTGCGCGCTTTTGTGGATACCGTGAAGGCCCACCTTAAGAACGTCGGCGGGCTCCGCCGCGAGGATATGCTGCTCGTTGACCTCAAGATGATGGTCGCGGACGGTACGATCGCGCAGTTCGGGAACAAGGTTCATTTCTTGCTCGATGTGTCCGGCGATATGAAATATCTTCCGGAGGATTCGGTGAGCTTTGGATTTTGGTATCTCTCGGAAGAGGACCGCAAGAAAGCGAACGCGTTCATCGCGAAGCTGGTGAAAGCGATGGAAGCGAAGCGCGATACGGTGGTATCGCATCAGAACATCGACAAGGTGTTCGGCGATGCGCTCAAGCCGCATAACCTGAAAGATCTCGTGGCGCTGAACTATATTTCGTCCTCGAAGCATTTCCATGTGAACTCGTACGGCGACTTCGGACTTGCGGCATGGCCTGAAGTGAACCCGAAGACGGTGCGCGATTGGGCGTATCTCGTCCTGAAGAAGAACGGCACCCCGTTGCACTTCGGCGACATCGCTTCGACGATCAATACGGTTCGCAAGGACACGAAGAAAGCCGCGCACATGCAGACGGTTCACAATGAGCTCATCAAGGATAACCGGTTCGTGCTCGTCGGCCGCGGCATGTATTCGCTCAAGGAGTTCGGTGTGATGCCGGGCACTGCGCGCGAAGTGATGGCGCGTCTTTTGAAGGATCACGGCCCGCTGAGCCCGGATGAACTGCTCAATTTGGTCTTGAACGAACGCTTGCTCAAGAAGAACACGGTACTCATCAATCTGCGCAACCGGAAGTACTTCAAGCGCCTCGATGACGGCAAGTATACGGTGAACTTCGCATAGCAGACAAAAGGCGCTTCGGCGCCTTTTCAGTGATTTCGTTCTTTTATTCATTCGAATTACAATAGAGATATGGTCTTCGATTGGAACACAGTCATTCTCGGCATTCTCGGCTCCGCCTGGCGGGTCTTTCTGGTCAGCTGGTGGATCGTCGTCCCGCTCGCCCTCTTTTTCATTTGGAGGGATTTTTGGTTGTGGGGGAAGAACCAGCTGTGGAAGCGCGGCCTTCAGTGGACGCTCTTGGAGATCAAGATCCCGCGGAACATTTTGAAAACGCCGAAGGCGATGGAGAATATTTTTTCCACACTGCATGCGCTGTATGCGACCGACCCGGGATTTGAGGACCGGTATTTTAAAGGACAGGACCTCCAATGGTTCAGCTGTGAGATCGTCGGTATCGCCGGCGGCGTTCATTTTTTCATTCGAACCCCGAAGTCCCACCGGAACCTGGTGGAGAATTCGATCTATTCCGAATATCCTGACGCTGAGATCGCGGAAGTGGAGGACTATGTCGAGCTGATGCCGCAGATCCTTCCGAATGCGGTGTACGATCTTTTCGGGACTGATTTTATTTTGGCGAAGCCGGACCCATATCCGATCAAGACGTACGAGTTCTTTGAAGCGAATGTGGACGAGCAGCGGTTGGACCCGATCTCGGCGGTCACCGAGGTTATGTCGCGTCTCCGCGAAGGGGAGTCGATCTGGATCCAGTATCTCGTGAAGCCGATCTCGTCGGATAAATTGAAGGCGGAAGGCGAGGCGATCCGAGACAAGGTCATGCAGCGCAAGAAACCGCCGGCGCCGAAGACCGGCCTGGACGCCCTGATCAGCGGCCTGGGCGAATTTATCTTTAACCTGTTCCATGCGCCGCGAACCTATCCGCAGTGGGGCGGTGCACCGAAGAAAGACGACGCAGTGAAGATGTCCCAGTTGTCTCCGGGCGAACGGAACATCCTCGAAGCGGTGGAGCAGAAGATCTCAAAGCTGTGCTTTGAGACCGTGGTGCGCTTTGTATATCTGGACCGCGCCGACAGTTTTTCGCCGGCGAACGTTGCCGCGGTGAACGGCGCGCTCAAGCAGTTCAACACGCAGGATATGAACTCATTCCGCCCGCTCGGCGATACGATGACGCTGGTGACATCCAAAAAACTGACGACCAAGAGCTGGTTCCGCAAGAATAAGCTGTATCTGCGGAAGCGGAGGATGTATGACCGGTATCGGTTGCGCTGGTTCCCGCAAAAAGCGTCGATCCTCAATACCGAGGAGCTCGCAACACTGTTCCACTTCCCGATCGTATCGGTCGAATCGCCGATGCTGCGCCGTCTCGAAACGCGCAAGGGTGAACCGCCGCCGAACATTCCGTTCAGCTCTTAGCATTCACATTCGACTTTCGACATTCGACTAACGACTTTTACTCCTATGGCTCTTGAACAAAACGACATTACTCCGTTCGGCATCATAAACTTCCGCAATCAGCGGAAGGAATTCGGCATCAAGATGGATGACCGCCGCCGCCACATGTACGTGGTCGGAAAGACCGGTATGGGCAAGTCCAACCTGCTGGAGAACATGGTGATCGCCGATGTCCGGGCAGGCAAAGGCGTCGCCGTGATCGATCCGCACGGTGAGTTTGCGGAGAAGATCCTGGATTATATCCCGGAGAACCGCATTGACGATGTGGTGTATTTCAATCCGTCGGATACGAAATATCCGGTTGCGTTCAATCCGCTGGAGCAGGTGAGCCCGGAGTTCCGCCACTTGGTGGCCTCGGGCATTATGGGTGTGTTCAAGAAGATCTGGGTGGACGCCTGGTCCGGCCGTATGGAATATATCTTGAACAACACGCTGCTCGCGCTTTTAGAATCGCCGGGCTCCACGCTCCTCGGGATCATGCGCATGCTGAATGATGCGAAATACCGCAAGGCCGTCGTCGATAACCTGAAGGACCCGGTCGTGAAGGGCTTCTGGGTGAACGAGTTCGGCAAGTGGAACGAGAAGTTCCAAACCGAAGCGACCGCCGCCATTCAGAACAAGGTCGGTCAGTTCGTGACCAATCCGCTGATTCGCAACATTCTCGGCCAGGCGCATTCGTCGCTTGATCCGCGCAAAGTGATGGACGAGGGGAAGATACTGATCGTGAACCTTTCGAAGGGCCGCATCGGCGAGGATAACTCGGCGCTGCTCGGCGCGATGATGATCACGAAGCTTCAGCTCGCCGCGATGTCCCGCGTGGATGTGCCGGAAAAGGACCGCCGTGATTTCTATCTCTACGTCGACGAGTTCCAGAACTTTGCGACCGATTCGTTTGCGAACATTCTGTCCGAGGCCCGCAAATACCATCTGTGCCTGATCGTCGCGCATCAGTACATCGGCCAGCTGACCCATGATTCGAACACGCGCGTGCGCGATGCGATCTTCGGTAACGTCGGTACGATGGTGGTGTTCCGCGTCGGCGCGGAGGACGCCGAGTTCCTGGAGAAAGAGTTCCAGCCGGACTTTATGGCTGCCGATTTCGTCGGCCTTCCGAAATATAATTTCTATACCAAGCTGCTCATTGACGGCGTGTCATCGCGCCCGTTCTCCGCATCGAGCATTCCGCCGTATCAGCGCGGAGAAACGATCTATACCGACGTGATCATCGAGAACAGCCGCCGCGTGTACGGGACGACGAAAGAAATGGTGGAAGAGAAGATCGCGACCGAATGGCTTTCATCGAGCAGTGATGTCGTTGAAGGGAAGGTAGCGCGCCGCGGCGAGCGCCCGCTGTCATCCGTCTTGAAGCCGCGCACCGACGCGCCGCGGAGAGGCGATCAGTTTGAACCGCGCCGTGACCGTCCGCAGGGAAGACCTGAGGGAATGTCGCAGGCTTCGCGCGGACCATCTCGTGGTGAGCATGCCGAACCACGCCCTGATCGTATGCCGCCGAGACAAGAACAGCCGCGCCCGCAGCCGGCAGCGCCGCGTTCTGAAGAGCTCCGCCCTGAACCGCAAAAACCCGCAGCTGGCCTGCCGCTTCCGCCGCGCCCTCCGCGTCCGGAAGGTCCGCGTCCCGAAAAGAAGAAAGTGAACATCGACGATCTTCGTGCCGCGCTTGAGCGTTCATTGAACGCCGCCAGCGCCGCGAAAGAACCCGAGCCCGATGAGCTTGATCCCTCCCAGCTCGACGAAGTCCAGGACAGCGAATAAGAAAAACAAAAACGGCCCTAGCGGGGCCGTTTTGCAAGTTCGCTATTGGAAAGCGATCCGGTGATCTCCGCCATAATGGGGAGGAACGGCGGAAGAGCGATCTTCTGGTTCTTGTTCTTCATTTCGAGCTCGAGGATCGCAAGTCCTTCGATACGGCGCGGAAGGCGGAACACGTCCAGTTCGAACTCTTGTTTTTTATACCGCACATAAAAACGGATCTTCTCGATCACATCTCGGCTCGGATCCTTCCGGGAGGCGAGTCGGGTGTATTCTTTTTTTGAGATCTCGCGCTCGCGTTCAACCCGCACCCGCGGATCCCGGGTCAGCTCCTTTTCAGTATAGAAAAAAGCGGTTTCGCCGGTTTTCCAGTCGAAGACCGACCGGATCCTCGCGTTGCCGATCCGGGGTTTCTTTTTCAGATAGGTCTGTTTTGCCGTGCAGATCTTCACGGTTGCTTTCGCGAACGCAGGATTGTCGGCAAATCCCTGCCGGACAAGGAAGCGCCGTTCAATTTCAAATGCCATAGGAGCGTGATTGTTTTTAGAATAACATCTTTGCGCCTCCGCCGAAATGCAGGGTAGAGGATGGGAAATGATAGAATGGGCGTGATTTCAGATGATCCAGCCGGGAAAATGGATGAGAAGCATCGCGCGCTTATTGGCAAAATGTATCCCCGGCACTGGTGATATCGTCAGCGTCTTTTTCCAAAAATAGCCACAAAATAGGTGATCGGCCCCTACCTCTTTTTTATTTTAATTCTTTTAGTTTTTTCTCCCCCTATTATCCACGCATATGCGTGGATAATAGGGGGGAGGAGGCGGATAAGATAAAGATCGAATTAAAATAAAAAGGCATTGATAAAGTTAAAATAAAAAATGGATTGAAAAAACGTATTAAAGCGAGAAGCCGGAAGATGAGACGACGCGGCATCGCAGAAAATGGTATATTCCATGAAGGACGGGATATGCGGAGAAAAGAGTAGGGCAATTAATACATAGTACGCTATGTCATATAAAATAGGGGCGGTTCAGAAAAAATTTCTTTTGCTTCTTTTTCATAATTTTTCGATGGGGGTATATTTCCCGCCTCGGAGACGGGCCGAAATATTAAGCCGGTTGGATCGGGAGTGGGAAGTAGTAAAGACCGAGTCGTTGCGAAAAGCTATTGCGCAGTTATATCAGAATAAATTGATCTCAATGAAGGAGTTCCCGGACGGCGGTATGGAGATCACGATCAATGATCGGGGGAAGAAAAGAGCGCTCGCATATCAATTGGATGAAATGAAAATTGAGAAAACGGGGACATGGGATGGGAAGTGGCGATTTATTTTATTCGATATACCGAGACGTAAGAAGGGTGTTCGCGATCCTTTTCGTCGTCATTTGAAGCGACTTGGATTTTATCAATACCAGAAAAGTGTTTTTGTGTACCCGCTCGTGTGCAAAAACGAAATAGACTTCCTCATTGAGTTTTATGGTATTCGTCCGTATGTCCGCCAATTGACGGTTTCCGATCTGGATAACGACCTGCATTTAAAAAAGATATTCCAACAAACGTTCGCGTGATGATTTCGCGCGAAGACATGAAGGGGTATATAAGATCGTGTGCGATCATGGGGAAAAAGTCCCTCCCCCTATTATCCACGCATATGCGTGGATAATAGGGGG
>JAGWYA010000011.1 GCA_018969615.1 Patescibacteria group bacterium
GTAGTAAACCATTGACAGATAGGAGGTTGGCTTAGAGGCAGCCATCCTTTAAAGAGTGCGTAACAGCTCACTATTCGATGGTTTATTGCGCCAAAAATGTACCGGGGCTAAGTAAGATACCGAAGACACGGGTGATATGACGCAAGTCATGTCGCGGTAGGAGAGCATTCCAAACTGCGCTGAAGGCGGATCCGCGAGGACTGCTGGAGTGTTTGGAAGAGAGAATGTTGGCATGAGTAACCCCAAATTGGGTGAGAAACCCAATCCCCGCAAATCCAAGGTTTCCGTGGCAATGGCAATCAACCACGGGTTAGGCGATCCTAAGGCAATGGTGAAAACCGCAGCTGATGGGTAGCCGGTTAATATTCCGGCCCGCCTGCATATTTCGATGGAGTGACGGAGGACATAAAACTGCGCGCCTTAATGGTTTGGCGTCGCTTGCGTTCAGAATAGATCTCCAGGCAAATCCGGAGGTCTGCGTTCAATCGCGTTATTCGCGCGCCGGCGTAAGATGCTGTTTTTACAGCGTCAATGCAGTTGAAGAGCCTTCCGAGAAAAACTTCTTAGATGTAACCTTCGAATAAATTCAACGATTATTGGCCAGAAAGATTTTTTCTTTCCGGCTAGGCGTGAGAAGCGAAGCGTATCTTTAGATACGCGAGCGACGAGCAACAACGCCGGAATAAAAAATATTCTGGCTCGGAGAGAAGCTTAAAATGAAGCGATCTCCGCGTTGCTTCTCCTCAAGGTAGCTAAAGCTACGATTTCGTCGTCGCGCCTTGAGCTCATCTTCATTTTGAGCTTCCAATATATCGCTGCATTTATTCGAAGGTTACTGTGATATGTAGGCATCGTACCGTAAACCGACACTGGTGGATGAGGCGAGTAGCCTCAGGGGAACGAGTGAGTCTTCGTTAAGGAACTCGGCAAAAAAGCGGCCGTAAGTTAGCGATAAGGCCTGCCCTTCGCAAGAAGGGCCGCAGCGAAAGTATCTCTGGCAACTGTTTAACAAAAACACAGGTCCCTGCAAACACGTAAGTGGATATATAGGGGCTGACGCCTGACCGATGCGAGAAGGTTAACGGTGGGGGTGTGCGTAGCACCGTTCTTGTGTTCTATCGCGTTCTTCGAACGCTCGTTCTAGTCGTTCTAATTGAAATTCAGTTAGAACAAGAGCGAAGCTCGATTGAACAAATGAAATGATAGAACGTTGGAACTGTGCTGCGCGTGCTCACTGCCCGAAGCCCTCGTCAATGTCAGCGGTAACTATAACCGTTCTAAGGTAGCGCAATTCCTTTTCAGGTAAGTTCTGAAGCGCACGAAAGGCGTAATGATCGGAGAACTGTCTCAACGAAGAGCTCGGTGAAAATGCGATTCCCGTGAAGACGCGGGATACCTGCAGCGGGACGAAAAGACCCCAGGAGCTTTACTGTAGTTTGGTATTGGCTTTAGCGCTTGAATACGTAGCGTAGTGGTGAGGATTTGAAGTGTCGCTTTCGGGCGGCATGGATCCGTCAATGAAACAGCCATTTTTTAAGTGCTAAATTCTAACTTGGCCGGCAAAACCGGTCAAAGACAGTGCCTGATGGGCAGTTTTAATGGGGCATTACCCTCCTAAAAAGTAATGGAGGGGTTTATCAAGGTTGGCTTAGCCCGGATGGAAATCGGGCTGGACGCGTAAAGGCACAAGCCAGCTTAACTGCAAGACCTACAAGTCGCGCAGTTGCGAAAGCAGAACTTAGTGACCCGACAATTCTTAATAGAAAGGTTGGAGACATCGGACAAAAGTTACCCTGGGGATAACAGGCTAGTGTCATCCGAGAGTTCCTATCGACGATGACGCTCGGCACCTCGATGTCGGCTCGCCCTAGCGCGGGGCTGGAGAAGGTCCCAAGCGTATGGCTGTTCGCCATTTAAAAGGGCACGTGAGCTGGGTTCAAACCGTCGTGAGACAGGTTGGTCTCTACCTGCTGTAGGCGTTGATCTGAAAAAGATCTATACACACTTGAAGGAAGTCGACCCTAGTACGAGAGGACCGGGTTGAACGAGCCGCTGGTCTATCAGCTTTACCACCAGGTGAATTGCTGAGTAGCTATTGCTCGGAAAGGATAAGTGCTGAAAGCATCTAAGCACGAAGCCTCGCCTAAGACTATGTGTGAGGTCCGTGGAAGACTACCACGTTGATAGGCTCCAGATGTAAGGCCGGTAACGGTTTTAGTCGAGGAGTACTAATAGACCGACTTTTACTTACATAAGAATTTATGCGCGGGCCTCAGGGCCAGGCGATGAGTTTTTGTGTAAGTAGTTTCTGACCTCTTAAATCAGTATTTGTGTGAAAATGAAAATACGCCCTTTGTTGTTGGTGCTTTATATGGATGTGTCCCACCTCTTCCCATTCCGAACAGAGAAGTGAAAGCATCCAAATCCGATGATATTACCTGTTTCGACGGGTGAGAAAGTAGGATGTGCCAACAACAAAGGGCGTATTTTTATTGCTTGTATTTAAAAGCACCCGCTGGGCAATATCTCATCACCGCTGAATTTCAATGGTTCTGAGATCTTGCCCAGCGGGTGCTTTTGTTTTGCAAAAGATCTGTGATATTCTGTTGTTAGCCCATTCATTTTGATGAGGTGGCGTATGGCGAAAAAGCGCCGCAGGAAAGTCGTGATCACGACTCCGTTTCCGAGCTTTGCCGCTACAGCGAAGCGGCTTGGTGTTTCAAAGAAGCGATTAGAGTGGATCAAGCGACAAGCCGCCCAAGCCGATAAGAAATAAGACAGAAATTCCCGCGCCGCGCGGGAATTTTTATATAAAAAATTCTCCCGATCTTGTCGGGAGAATTGGTTTTTTATGGAAGGATCCTTCGGATCTCGACGGGGCGGCCTTCCTTTTTTGCGCGGTCGATGCCTTTTTGCATGCCTTCTGAAATGCCGCGATCGGCATATACGACAGTTGCGGCAGCAGCCACGCCCCAGGAAAGTCCGGCTTCGATGCCAAGCTTGCGCTCTTCGGGAATGTCATCATTGAGGATGCCGGGCTGAGTGTAGAGGAGGTGGCTTGCGATCGGCTTTTCGCCGCGAAGCATGGAATCGCGCATGCACATTCTTGCATATGCGACGTTTTGCTCGAAGACCTTTGCGCGTTCGAAGGGATCAGTGATGTTATGGAGTCCTCTTCCCGCGTATGGGCTTTCGAGGATGACGCGCTTCGATCTCTTTTTCAGGATTTCTATGAGTATGTCCTCGGTCAGTATGCCTAAAACAAAAAAGCTGCCGCCTATCGCGATAAGCGAGAAAATGAATAAGGTATCGCCGCTGGTCATTTTTCCTCCTGTGATGAGCTGCGTTTACGGTATCATTCCGGCGGGAAAATCGCAAGGATTTATCCTGATTTTACCGGAGGATTTATCCTGAGCGCTTCGGTTGTTCCTCAGCATAAACCTGCCGAAGGAATCATCTCGCTTTATCGGATATTTTTGTTTATACTTTTGATATGTCTCGGACGGTAAAGCAATTGTTATACGGCGCATTGTATCTTGCGGTGATCGGCGCGCTCGGCTGGTGGATCTATGCGGTCACCTTGGCGCCGGCGCCTTCGTGTTTTGACAACGTTCAGAACGGCGGCGAGACCGGCGTGGACTGCGGCGGACCGTGTATCTCGTGCGCGATCAAACATCTGCAACCGCTTTCGATCGGGAGCGGGTCGTTGTTCGGCGTGGACCGGGTGTACTCGGCGGTTGCGTCGGTAACCGATCCGAGCGATCTCTATGGCGCAAAGTCTTTTTCATACTCTGTTGCGTTCTCTGATGCGAACGGGAATGTGCTTCAGACCGTAGATCAGACCGGGTTCCTATATCCGGGACAAGTGCGGAGCCTTATTGTCGCCGGCGTGAGCATTCAGAACGGCATTCCGGTAAAGGCGGCATTCACGCTTGATGCGACCAGCACCGCCTGGGCGAGCGCATCCGATTTTTCCGAGCCGATCTATGAGCTTTCAAACCCGGTCGCTGCGATCTCGGGGAACCAGGTGCAGATCACCGGAACGGTTATCAACCCGAATAACATAAATATCTCATCGATCCACCTGGGGGCGTTTGCTGTGAACAATCTCGGCATCAAGATCGGCGCTTCGACGACGGTCCTCCAGAATCTCGGTCCCTTCCGCCAGCAGACCTTCCAGATCAGTATTCCGCTGCAAAAGGGTCTTTTGAACTCAGTTGATCTTTCGGCTTCGGCGACCAGTATTGAAGTGCAGGCGCTGCAATAACCTATGAACTTCCGTGATCTTGATTGGCCCCTGAACGGTTCGGTCCTATTCATCTTTTGCGCCGGCCTTCTTTCGCTTGCCAGCGCCGCCCGGAATCTGTTTTGGCTCCAGATCGGGTGGGGCGTTCTCGCCGGCGCGCTGATCCTCTTCGCCGCAAACTTTGATTGGCGTTCGTTCATCGGGTATAAGTGGTTCATTTTCGGGATCTATGCGTTTTCCATGCTGCTGCTGATCGCGACCGACCTTTTCGCGCCGTCCGTTCTCGGTCATCGCGGATGGCTTCCCTTGGGTCCGATCCGGTTCCAGACATCGGAGCTGGCAAAACTTGCTCTGATCCTGGTCCTTTCGTACTTTTTTGCGAAGCGTCATGTGGGCATCGCCTATTTCAAGACGCTCTTCATTTCCTTCGTATATTTCGTGATCCCGGCGACGTTCATTCTGATCACGAGGGATATGGGAACCGCGCTGATCCTATTCGGGATCTGGTTCGGCTATCTTTTGGTTAGTGGTATCCGCTGGCGCCATCTGTTCTATGCGACGATCATCGGCGTTATCGGTTTGACCCTGCTATGGCACTTCGGCCTGAAGCAATATCAAAAGGACCGTATCATCGGCTTGTTCAATCCGCAGCAGGATCCGCTGGGCATGAACTACAATGTGATCCAGGCGAAGATCGCCGTCGGCTCCGCGGGGATCTTCGGGAAGGGCTTCGGACAGGGGACGCAGACGGAGCTTGGATTTCTTCCGGTGGCACAGACCGACTTCATGTTCGCGGCATTTACGGAAGAATGGGGTCTCGTGGGGATCTCGCTGGTCCTGCTCGCGTTTTCGATCATGCTGTACCGGATCGTCAGGATCGCGCTCGGGTCTGATAATAATTTTTTCAAACTGGTCGCCCTTGGAGCCTCGCTGATGTTCCTGCTTCACTTTATTGTGAATACGGGATCAAACCTCGGGATCATGCCGGTCATCGGCGTTTCATTCCCGTTCTTAAGTTACGGCGGATCGAACTTGGTCATCTCCGCGCTCCTGATCGGGATCGTCCAAAGCAGCGCCCTGCATAAACGTTTTTAATCTCCATGAGCCGCACCGCCCAATATATTATTTTTACCGCATGGGTCGTCGGGATCACGCTGCTCGGCTTCTTTTTTTATTCGCTTATGCCGCTCGCCGCATCGGCGGCTCCTCAGCAGATTGTCATTGAGCAGGGGACGGGATTCGGCGCGATCGCCGCGTTGCTTGCCGATAAAGGATTGATCCGTTCGCCTAAAGTGTTCATGGCGTACGGGATCCTGGCCGGCGTCGCTCATGAGATGAAGCCGGGAACCTATATGCTGAGCGCGGCGTCGAGCACGCCGGCCATCATTATGGCGCTCGACCAGGGCCCTTCTTCGGATATCGCGGTGCGCATCCCCGAGGGAAGTACGGTGAAAGATATTGATACGTTCCTTGCCAACGCAGGCGTTGCGGATCCCGGCGCACTCTTGTCCGTCTCGGTATCCGATGTTTCTTCTCGCTACGGTTTTTTGCGGAACGTGAATTCGCTTCAGGGATTCCTGTTCCCGGACACGTACCGTTTCTATCCGAAGAGCGATCCGAAGAGCATTGCCGAGAAGTTCCTCGATGCGTTTGCGCAAAAGGCGTGGCCGGTCCTCCAGACCCAGCAGGATCCGATGAAGACACTGATCGTGGCATCGCTCGTGGAAAAAGAAGCATCGGTGCCGCATGACCAGCAGATGATCGCCGGGATCATCGACAAACGGATCGCGGCCGGGATGCCGCTGCAGCTTGATACGACGGTGATCTATGTGAAGTGCAACGGAGAATTCCTGACCTGTCCGAATACCGGCATCTCTTTGGCGGACCTCAAAGATCCGTCGCCGTATAATACCTACGCGAACCCCGGCCTCCCTCCGGGCCCGATCGACAGTCCGTCCCTGGCGGCGATCCAGGCTGCGGCGAACCCGATCTCATCTGCGTATTGGTACTACCTTTCCGACCCGAAGACGGGCGTGACGTATTACAGCAAGACCTTGGAAGAACATAACGCGAACCGGGCGAAGTACCTTGGAAGTTGACTTTAAGATTATCTTAGGATAACCTTTAAATATGGATCATATCATCGGATTAAAAGAATTGAGGGAGAACGTCGAGCAGTACGCTTCGGCCGTAAAGAGCGGGAAGTCATTTACGGTCGTCCGTAAATCAAAGCCGCTGTTCAAGATCTCGCCTGTTGGCGACGATGAACACTGGGAAGAGGTCATTGATCTTACGAAAATAAAAAAAGGAGGGGTTGATATCAAAGATCTTATTTCCCGCCTATAACCTCTATGGATCGTATTGAAAAAGCGCTCAGCAGGCTGAGTGTTTTTGAAAGGAAGAAGATCAAACAGATCCTTTCTCAGCTTCATTCGGGAAGCATTACGCATTTGGATATTAAAAAATTGAAAGGGAGAAGCGACATTTTCCGGGTCCGCAAAGGGGATATGAGAATTATCTATCGGATGAGCAGGGGCGGAGGCATTTTCGTTTTAGCCGTTGAAAAGCGGTCCGAGAATACATATAGAAACTTTTAATTCACCTCGTTTGACAGAACAGTATATTTTGTAGTATTCTATATTCTGATCAGGCTTCGGCTTGGTTGATGAACTTTAAATCAAAAATAGAGGTTATGCCATGGAAAAGGTCCTTTTTCCTGTCTTCCCTGTTTTTCCACTCATAGTCGACTATGATCTCTCAGTAGAATCCTTGATAGCCCATCGGGGATATTATCTCTATTCTCCTAAGAAGAGAGTGGGGATAGACAGTATCACCAGCAAGAACTTCCCGACGACTCGTAAGGGTAAGGCCAGCTTAACAGTAGAGATCGTGAATTTCCGAAAGACGCTTAGGGATGCGCTCAGGACAGATGAAGTATTCAAGGGGCTGGATGAGATGGGTTATCGCCCCGCTGAGCTTCATGAGTTACTTGCGCTTGCGGTGAAGTACCCCATCGTGCATGAATGCTACCCCGATGTAGTTGCGCTTGGTTCGGTGTGGCGCTCCTGGTTCTGTAACCGGTCCGTCATGTGTCTTACTCATCAGGGAATCCGACGTGGCTTGACCTTGGCTCGCTTCGACTCCTGGTGGCGAAATTCCTACTCTAACTTCGCAGTTGTTCATAGAGAGGCATTAAGCTGCTAGAAAACACCGCCTACGAGAACATTTCTCGTAGGCGGTTTCTTTTTGCTTAAAGCGAGGACTTTGTCTCGTTGATATATTTCTTTACCGAAGCGAGGAGGATGGAGGGGTGAGGGGGCATTTCCTTACCAAAGCGAGGACTATTCTCCCGAGAAACTAGCGCAGTGCCGCCGAGCTGGGTATCGCCGAAAGGCGATTCGGCGGCGCGAGATCGTAGGAAGCGGCCGTCGCAGGAACGGCCGACTTCCGGTTCTCGGGAGAATGGTCCGAGCGCCCCTTGACTTTATTTTTTGATTTGCTATAATATCTCTTACATGTGTTTTTAATACACCATAAGCCGAATTAGGAGCGGAGTGGGTTTTTTTATTTGCTTTCGGGAAATTTAAAGCGGTACGCGCCGGCCCCTCAGATAAAACACGGGGTATGCGGCGGCCGCTGGTCACATTTTTTCAAACAAATAATAATTATTAATTAATATTTTTCAAATTCTTTCGTAAAAGAATTTATCGCCGCGCATGCGAAAATTACCGACGAAAGTGTTCTCGTCCCACCCGGGACAGCTCATCAAGCAGCCGAATCTTGTCGAGATCCAGACTGCATCATACAAGTGGTTCCTGAAAGAAGGATTAAAAGAACTTCTTGAGGAGGTTTCTCCGATCAAGGACTACACCGGTAAAGACCTCGAGCTGAGCTTTTCCGATTTTTATTTCGATGAGCCGAAATATGATGAAGAGTATTCCCGTTATAAGGACCTTACGTATGAAGCGGCGCTTCGCGTGAAGTTCAAGTTAGTGAACCATCGTACGAAAGAGAAGAAAGAACAGGAAGTGTACCTGGGTGATTTTCCGGTGATGACGGAGCGCGGTACGTTCATCATCAACGGCGTGGAGCGTGTCGTGGTCTCGCAGCTGATCCGTTCGTCCGGCGTGTATTTCACCGCGAACGTGTGGAAGGGCCGCAAGTTGTTCGGCGCAAAGATCATCCCGAACCGCGGCGTGTGGATCGAATTCGAGACCGATGCCGACGGTTTTATCGGCGTGAAGATCGACCGCAAGCGCAAGGTCGCCGCGACCGCTATTTTGCGCATCCTCGGCTTGGACGATGAGCAGGAGATCGCGGAAACGTTCAGCGATGTGGATACCGGCGAGATCCGGCACATCCAGGCGACCCTCAAAAAGGACGCCGCAAAGACCGTGGACGAATCCTATATCGAGATCTATAAACGCATCCGGCCGGGCGATCTCGCGACCGCCGAGAACGCAAAGAGCTTGATCGACGCCATGCTGACCCGCTTTGACCGGTATGACCTCTCGCAGGTCGGCCGTTTCAAGGTGAACCAGCGCTTGAACCTGAACAGCCAGAGCCGCTTGCTCGAACTGCAGGATTTCATCGCGATCCTGAAGGAAGTGATCCGTTTGAACAATGATCAGTCCGTGGAACCGGATGATATCGACCATTTGGGCAACCGCCGCGTTCGGCCGGTAGGTGAATTGTTGCAGAACAAACTGCGCGTTGGCTTGGCGCGTCTTCGCCGTATCGTGCAGGACCGTATGTCCACGTTGGATATCAATACGCTTGCCCCGGTCCAGCTCGTGAATTCCCGCCCGATCATTTCGGTGATCAAGGAGTTCTTCTCTTCGTCCCAGCTTTCGCAGTTCATGGACCAGATCAATCCGCTTGCCGAGCTTGAACACAAGCGCCGCATTTCTTCGATGGGTCCTGGCGGTTTGACCCGCGAACGCGCAGGCTTCGAAGTCCGTGACGTACACAGCTCCCACTATGGCCGCATCTGCCCGATCGAAACACCGGAAGGCGCGAACATCGGCTTGGTGAACCACTTGGCCGGCTATGCGCGCGTGAACGCTTTCGGCTTTTTGGAAACGCCGTATGCGGTGGTTGAGAAAGGAGGAAAAGTGACCTCGAAGATCATGTGGCTGAACGCACTGGAAGAGGAGCGCCACAAGATCGCGCACGCCGGTGTGACCCTGGATAAGAACGGCAATATCGCCGACGAAGTGGTTGAGGCCCGCATCAACAGCGAGCCGGGGATCTGCCCGCGCAACGAAGTCGATTTCATCGACGTTGCACCGAACCAGCCGATCAGTGTGGCGACCGCTCTTATTCCGTTCTTGGAACACGACGACGCAAACCGCGCATTGATGGGTTCGAACATGCAACGCCAGGCAGTGGTTTCGATCACCGCTGATGCGCCGTATGTCGGCACCGGTATGGAAGAGCGCGCAGCGTATGACTCCGGACACGTCGTGATCGCGGAAGAGGCCGGAACGATCGCGGAAGTTGATGCGCGCCATATTGCGCTCAAGACGAAATCCGGAACGAAGAAGTACACGCTGAACAAGTTCAAGCGCTCGAACCAGTACACCTGCATTTCCCAGCGTCCGCTCGTTCAGAAGGGACAGGCGGTAAAGAAAGGAGAGGTGCTTGCCGACGGTCCGTCCATCGATAACGGCGTGCTCGCGCTCGGCCAGAACCTGCTGGTGGCGTTCGTGTCCTGGGAAGGAGGCAACTTTGAAGACGCCATCATTCTTTCGGAGCGCGTGGTGCAGGATGACCGCTTTACCTCGATCCATATTGAAGATTTTTATATCGATGTCCGTGATACCAAGCTCGGGCCTGAGCTGACGACCCCGGATATCCCGAACGTTTCCGAAGAAAAACTGAAGAACTTGGATGAAGACGGCATTATTCGCGTCGGCGCTGACGTGCGCGCGGGCGATATCCTTGTCGGAAAGATCTCTCCGAAAGGTGAGAGCGAGCTGACCGCAGAAGAGCGGCTGCTTCGCGCGATCTTCGGCGAGAAAGCACGCGATGTGAAAGACACGTCGCTCACCATGCCGCACGGCAAGTTCGGCCATGTGGTCGGCATCAAGATCTTCGACCGCGACCGCGGCGACAAACTTGAACCGGGTATCATCAAACGCATTCAGGTGGAGGTGGCGCAGCTCCGCAAGGTGCGCGCAGGCGACAAGCTCGCCGGCCGCCACGGCAACAAGGGTGTCATTTCACAGGTGCGCCCGGTGGAAGACATGCCGTATCTCGCTGACGGAACGCCGGTGGATATCGTATTGAATCCGCTCGGTGTCGCGTCCCGTATGAACCTCGGACAGATCTTGGAGACCCACTTGGGTTGGGCTGCGCAGAAGCTCGGCTATCGCGCAGTGACGCCGGCATTGGCAGGAGCGTCCTGGGAACAGATCCAGGAAGAGCTGAAGAAAGCGGACCTTCCGGAAACCGGCAAGGCGGAGCTTTTTGACGGCCGCACCGGATCGAAGTTCGGCCAGGATGTGACCGTCGGTATCATCTACATGCTCAAGCTGAACCACTTGGTTGAAGATAAGATCCATATGCGTTCGATCGGTCCGTACTCGCTTATCACACAGCAGCCGCTCGGTGGCAAGGCGCAGTTCGGCGGACAGCGCTTCGGTGAAATGGAAGTGTGGGCGCTCGAAGGACATGGCGCCGCGCACACTTTGCAGGAAATGTTGACCATCAAATCAGACGACGTGCTTGGTCGTTCAGCAACGTACGAATCCATCATCCGCGGAGAACCGATCAAAGCTCCGAACATTCCGGCATCGTTCAACGTGCTGGTCAGCGAATTGAAAGCGCTCGGCCTGAACGTGGACCTGCAGCAGGAAGGGGGCGGATCGGCTGACCGTCGGACGAAACGGAGAGAGAAATAAGCGATACCATTCATTGCATACTCACTTATGGAAAATCTCAAAGCAATAAAACTCAAGATCGCATCTCCGGAAGACATCCACACGTGGTCGTTCGGCGAAGTGACCAAGCCGGAAACCATCAACTATCGTACGCAGCGCCCGGAAAAGGACGGTTTGTTCTCCGAGCGCATCTTCGGTCCGACCAAGGACTGGGAGTGCTACTGCGGCAAGTATCGCCGGATCCGCTATAAGGGGATCGTCTGCGACCGGTGCGGCGTCGAAGTGACGCGCGCGATCGTCCGCCGCGAACGCATGGGCCATATCGAGCTCGCCACCCCGGTGGCGCACATTTGGTTCCTCCGGAGCGCGCCGTCGAAGCTGAGCCTGGTATTGGACGTTCCGATGCCGAAGCTTGAGCAGGTTATTTATTATGTTTCCTATATCATTACCTCGGTCAATGAAGAAGCGCAGGACCGCGTGTTGAAGGACCTTGAAAAAGAGTTCGAAGCGCGCAAGAAGACCGCCCGGAAAGAAGGCGTCAAGACCGCTGATCTCCGTTCCGGACTTTCTGAGACGAAGAAGGACATCGAATCGCTTGAAGTCGGTACGATCCTTTCGCAGAACGAATATCATCGCCTTGCACGCCGTTTCGGCGATGTGTTCGAGGCGGGAACCGGTGCGGCTGCGATCAAGAAGATCCTTGAAGGGCTTGATCTGAAGAAGCTTGCCGGTGCGATCGAAAAAGAGATCGAAGCGAGCAAAGATACGATCCATGAACGCCGTTTATTGAAGCGCTTGAAGATGGTGAAGTCTATGCACCAGGAAAAGATGCGTCCGGAATGGATGATCCTGACCGCATTGCCGGTGCTTCCGCCGGACCTTCGTCCGATGGTGGCGCTCGACGGCGGCCGCTATGCGACCTCAGACCTGAACGATCTCTATCGCCGGGTCATCAACCGCAATAACCGTTTGAAGAAGCTTCTTGAGCTGAACGCTCCGGAAGTGATCGTCGTGAATGAAAAGCGCATGCTCCAGGAATCGGTGGATGCGTTGTTCGACAACTCCGCGCGCTTCGGCACGCAGCAGATGTCGAGCCAGCGCCGCCCGCTCCGCTCGCTCGCGGATATGTTGAAGGGTAAGCAGGGCCGGTTCCGCCAGAACCTCCTCGGCAAGCGCGTGGATTACTCCGGCCGTTCCGTGATCGTGATCGGTTCCGATCTGAAGCTCAATGAATGCGGTCTTCCGAAGAAGATGGCCTTGGAGCTGTTCAAGCCGTTCGTGATCAGCAAGGTTATCGAGCGCGGACTTGCGCATAATATCCGGAATTCGAACCGCTTGATCGAACAGGCTCCGCCGGAGATCTGGGCGATCCTTGAAGAAGTGATCACCGACCGCAAGGTTCTGTTGAACCGTGCGCCGACCCTGCACCGTCTCGGTGTCCAGGCATTCAAGCCGGTCCTGATCGAAGATCTCGCGATCCGCATCCCGCCGATGGTATGCTCTGCGTTCAACGCAGACTTCGACGGAGACCAGATGGCCGTTCATCTTCCGCTGTCCGCGGAAGCGCAAAAAGAAGCTTCGGAGATCATGCTTTCGAGTAAGAACCTTTTGAAGCCGGCGACCGGAGAACCGATCGTCTATCCGACGCAGGACATGGTGTTGGGCATCTATTATATTACGCGGTTCGATCCGACGGCGAAGGGCGCTTCGATGCGCTTCAGCGATCCGGAAGAAGCGCGGATCGCCTATGAGACCGGCACGATCACGGTGAATGCCCCGATCATTGTCCGTATGGACGGCGAAAAAGTGGAGACATCGTATGGCCGCATCCTTTTCAACGGCATTTTGCCGGCGGATTTTGGATTCGTGAACAAGATGTTCCGGAAGAAGGATATCATCGAGCTGGTCGGCCAGATCATTCAGCGCTACGGCAACGATGAATCAAGCAATTATCTTGATGCAATGAAGAAGATGGGCTTTGAGCATGCGACCAAGTCGGGCATCACCTGGTCCATGAGCGATATCAATCCGTCCCCTGAAAAGCCGGAGATCCTCGCCAAGGCCGAAAAGGAAGTGGAGGCGATCCGCCAGCAGTATGAAGAAGGTCTGTTGACCGATGCGGAACGCCGCGTCCGCGTTTTGAGCGTCTGGGAGAAGACCAAGGAAGCGCTCGGAAAGCTTGCGCCGAAGACCATTGAAGAATACCAGTCGATCTATTCGATCATCGATTCCGGTGCCCGTGGTACCTGGGGTCAGCTCATTCAGATGATCGGTATGAAAGGTTTGGTGGCGAATCCGAAGAACGAAATTATCGAATTGCCGGTGAAATCCTCATTGAAAGAAGGGTTGAGCGTGCTCGAATTCTTCATCTCAACGCACGGCGCCCGTAAGGGTACGACCGATACGGCTTTGAAGACCGCGTCGGCAGGATATCTGACCCGCCGCTTGATCGACGTGTCTCAGGACCTCATGATCCGCGAGGATGACTGCCGGACCAAGGAAGGCATTGAGATCTCCCGCTCTGAGGGTATGGAGTTCGGTTTGAACTTCAGGGATCAACTGTTCTCCCGCGCGTCGCTTGAAGACGTCAAAGTGGATGGTAAGACGGTTGTGAAGGCCGGCCAGATCATCGATAAGGAGATCGGGAAAAAACTTGAGGACTCGAAATTGGAAGTGGTGAAAGTGCGTTCGCCGATCACGTGCAAAACGCTTTACGGCTTGTGCGCCGCATGCTACGGGTTCGATCTGGGGAACAATCAGCCGGTGAAGCATGGATCTGCGGTTGGTATCGTTGCGGCACAGTCCATTGGTGAGCCGGGTACTCAGCTGACGATGCGTACGTTCCATACCGGCGGTGTGGCAGGAGGCGATATTACGCACGGTTTGCCGCGTGTTGAAGAAGTGTTCGAGATCCGCCCGCCGAAAGGCCGCGCGTTCCTTGCGGACGATGACGGCGTTATTTCAGGTATCGAGGACCGGGGTCTTTTGAAGGTGCTTAGCTTGAAGACCGGCGGAAAGGGCAAGAAGGAAAAGACCTATGAATATCTGGTTCCGCGTCTTGCTGTGCTCTTCGTGAAAGTCGGCGATACGGTCAAGAAGGGCGACCAGCTTTCCGAAGGCGCGCTTGATCTGAAGGACCTGTTCGCGCTCCGCGGCAGCAAGGCGGTTGAGAAATATGTGGTGAACGAAGTGCTCCGGATCTACGTGTCTGAGGGTGCTACGATCAACAATAAACACATTGAGATCATCGTGCGCCAGATGTTCTCCCGCGTGAAGATCAAAGAGGCGGGCGACACTGAATTCGTCCGCGGTGAGGTTGTCGAGAAATCGAAGTTCTTGGAAGATAACCGCGCAATGAAAAAGGCGGGCAAGCAGCCGGCCAAAGCGCAGCAGCTTCTCTTGGGTATCACCAAAGTGGCTTTGTCGACGCAGAGTTTCCTCTCGGCGGCATCATTCCAGGAGACCGCACGCGTTCTTATCACGGCGGCAACGGAAGGCCGTGTTGACCCGCTTCGCGGCTTAAAGGAGAACGTTATCATCGGTCGCTTGATCCCGGTCGGAACCGGCTGGGAGAAGCGCATGAGCGGCGAGGGTGTTTCTGAAGAAGGAGATGAAGATGACTCAATGGAGTAGGCCCTGGACAATGCAGGGGTGGTCTGGTAGGATAAGAAACTATTACGGGTATGGCAAACATAAACGATAAAAAAGAATACGAGATCTCATTCGTCGTAAAGCAGAAGGACGGCGAGGGTGTCGTGGACGGCCTTTTAAAGCAGCACGGCGCTGAGGTGGTTTTTCGCGGCCCGGTGACCGAGACCCGGCTTTCCTATCCGATCAAGAAGTTCCATCAGGCCTATTTCGGGTATATGCATTTTATCGCCGCGGCGGATGTCGTGGAGAAACTGGTCCATGATGCGAACCTGAATCCGGCGATCCTTCGGGTCCTGGTCGTTACTCCTCCGGTAGGGAAGGGTACGCAGGCGCCTCGCAAAGAGCGCACGGAGCGTCCGGCGAAGAAAATGACGGAGACCGCCGCGCCGGTTGGAGGCATACTGACGAACGAAGCACTTGAAGAGAAATTGGAAGAGATCCTCAAGTAAGCCGCTTATGAACCTGAACAAAGTATTTATTTTAGGGAGATTGACCGCCGATCCGCAGCTCCGCGCAACTGCCGGCGGAACGCAGGTAGCAACGTTCTCGCTTGCAACGAACCGCGTGTGGACTGACCCGTCCGGGGCGAAGAAAGAAGCGGTTGAGTATCATAACATCGTAGTGTGGGGGCGCCAGGCGGAGGTTGCAAGCCGTTTCCTGACCAAGGGAAGCATTGCGCTCGTTGAGGGCCGTTTGCAGACCCGCGACTGGGAAGGAAAGGACGGACAGAAGCGCAAGACCACCGAGATCATTTCCGAGCGTTTGCAGCTTGGTCCGAAGCCGCAGGGAGGGGGCGCGAAATCAGCCGGACATGACGAAGCGAAAGAGGCCGGCGAAATCCCGACCATTGATGTATCGGATGGAGAAATTAAATCAGAAGATTTACCATTTTAATTCGTATGCCAGCACGACACCATAATCCCGTTCCCGTCAGTCACCAGTGCTATTTCTGCTCGCAGAATATCATGGAGATCGACTATAAGAATGCAGAACTTCTTAAGAAGTTCATTTCGGGACAGGGTAAGATCATCGATCCGAAGTTCACCGGGACGTGCGCAAAGCACCAGCGGGCGCTCGCTCAGGCGATCAAGCGTTCCCGCATTCTCGGGCTTGTTCCGTTCACGCGCAGATAAACAGTTTCGCAATGAACGTTACTCTTTTTACTATGGTCCATGGCCTTTCCGGACGGGCGCTGCTCGTTGACTGGATCGGCATTTTTTGCGCGAACTATCTTCCGTACATTCTCGTCGCGGTCGCCTTGCTCGCGGTCGTGATCCTCTATGCCGATTGGAAGAAGCGTTTTACCGCGTATGCGTTCATGGCTCTTTCGATCATTATGGCGCGGGGATTGGTGACCGAGATCATCCATTTTTTCTATCAGCATCCCCGGCCGTTCGTGACGCTTCAGTTCACGCCGCTGGTCCCGGAATCCGGTTCATCGTTCCCGTCCGGTCATACGACGCTCTTTTTCGCCCTCGCATTGGTGATGTGGTATTTCAATAAGAAGCTGGGGTGGTATTTCATCGCCGGAGCGACGATCATCGGGATCGCCCGGGTCTTTGTCGGCGTCCATTGGCCGCTCGACATCCTCGGCGGCGTCGTTCTCGGACTGTTGAGCACCTGGCTGGTGAAGCTCCTCTTCGATAAAAGCAATATTGAGATCAAGAGAGTTGTATAATCCAGCTTTTTCTTGATAAGGAAAGTGAATCTTTGCTAGATATTTCTCCCCCTATTATTCACGCATATGCGTGAATAATAGGGGG
>JAGWYA010000014.1 GCA_018969615.1 Patescibacteria group bacterium
TATTGACCGGAAAATTTTAGAAGCAACTGCTTGGCAAGAGGGTATAAATCCTCTATACTAAAAGGCAAGGAAAGGTCGAAAGATCACATTGAGTAAACTACGTAATTACTTAATATGAAGAATATGAAAAAATATCTGACCACTGGGGGATTATTGCTTCCGCTCTTAACCTTAGCGCAAGTATCAGTACCGCCGGTCACCGGAGCTCCGGTGACATCTGTGCAGTCGATCAGCGACATCACGCGCATTATCGTGAGCCTGGTCAACTGGATCACGGGTCTTTTCTTTGTTGCAGCGATCCTTTCGCTGTTCTATGCGGCGTATCTCTATTTGAGCGCCTCAGGAGATGAAGAAAAGCTTGGAAAGGCGAAGAATCAGCTGATCTACTCGATCATTGCGATCGCGATCGCATTGCTCGCCGGCAGCGTCCGCTATATCGTCGCAAGCGTCTTGAGACTCTAAAATCATTTCGTTTTCGGAGGATAAAAAGAGCCCCCATCAGTCTTTGAAAGACTGATGGGGGCTTTGCGTTACTGCACTCGGATCTTCGCGATCCCCGGATCCCCGCTGATGCGGAAGGTCCAGCTCGGGAATGATATCCCGGTATGATCATGAAGGTCGACTGCCGAATACGGTCTCGACAGACTTCCGTCCGCCAGCACGAACCACAGCTTCACCGAACCCGGTGCTACCACCACGAAGTTCGATCGCTGTACTCGTTTCGGCACCATTACGACGCCCGAGAGGCATGCCCGGCTGATCGCCTGCACCCCTTCCGGATGTCCGTAGGTCACCTCCACCGAATGCGCATTCGCGCACACCGGCAGCGGCTTCACCGAAGGAGGGAGCAGCTTCTTAAGGAAGAAGGCGGCCCACAGCAGGGAAATTCCAAGGATGAGATGCTTGTTCAGTTTCATCTCGGGGAAAAACCCGTACTGCAGCTTCACCTCCTCATCGGTTTTCTTTTCAGTGCTGGCCATCGCCGCCCTCCTTTACCGAACCGGCACCACCCCTCTCAAGCAAAAACTTGAGGATCATGGCGCCGAGATCTTTGACGAGGTCCCGATTCTTCTCATCGAGACCGACCGTCTTGATCTCTTCGTTGACGTCGATCTTCACGTTTCCCTTACCGAACTGCGCGAGCGTTTGCACGTTCGCTTTTTCATAAGGGATCGTTGGCTTCCCATCGACCACCGAATCCTCAAGGGCTTTCCGCGTGATCTCCTGGAGAGTCTTCGACTCCGAAAGCATCCGCTCGTTGCGCGCTCTCTGCGCAACGCGTTCCGCTTCGGCCTTGAACACCTCATCGGGAACCTCGACATTCGAGATCACCAGATGATCGATGACTTCACCGATCCTCCGCTCGAGGTCCGAGTCCTTGCCCGGCTCTCCGGAAACCTCGATCTGGATCGACAGCTCGATCTCTTTTTGACGCTCCAGCACCTCTTCCATCGACTTGCATTTCTGCAGATGAGCCTGGGCAACAGAGCGCACCCGGTCTACCACCGAGGCCGTCCGCGTCCCCGGATCAATCTCGAAATAACGGATCGCGTGATTGATGGACGGCGTCCGGTAGAAACTGATCTTCAGAGTGACGCCTGCTTGGTCATCTCCGAACACCACCCTCAAGTCGAACGATTCGTTCTCCGACTTCACGACGATCGGGTCATCCACCGCTATTTCCCAGGGAAACTTCAGATGCCACCCGGAAGCAATCGTCCGCTTCTTCCCGGCAAGCTTGCTCATCAGCAAGACCACCGAGAAAGCGGGAACGAACACGACGCACGCCTCGTTCAGATAGAACAGCGCGGCGGCGATAAGAAAACCGATGCCCCCGAGCTGAATCAGTGTTATGAGAGAATCCATTGGTCCTCCCTCCTCTTTTTGATTTTTCGATAAGTCCTTTTCAGGGGACTTTGTCTGGTTATAATATAGCATAAATCAATATAATTGTCAAAAGGCGATCTTTTCGCTACACTAGAGGAAGGAAATCAACGAAAATGCTGGGGTGGCGAAACCCCGCCTTCGGACGGGGTAAGCTGGCAGACGGATCATCGTTTATAATCAAATACAATGCTCTCGTGGCGGAACTGGCATACGCGCAGCGCTTAGGACGCTGTCCCGCAAGGGTTAGAGGTTCAAATCCTCTCGAGAGCACACGAAAGGAAACAAAACCTCTTTCGCGCAGTGCCGGGTTCTTACACTGCTTCAAAGAGATTCTGTTTTTAGGAGGGTAAATAGAAGAAGCGAGTTTGCCCGCCCAAGGCGGGCGGCTCATCTGATCGTGAGCAAAACTTAGATCCCCCTGAGCACGAAAATGAAAGCCGCTCATTGAAACCGAGTAAGGTCATATGCTACGCTCGGGGTAGAAAACAACGGAGGCGCCCATGCTTTTTTACATAAGCATCGCCGTTTCGCTGTACTGCATCTTGAAAACAAAGCGGACGCACCAATGGAACCGGTGGGACACGCTGTTCCTCCTGAGCTCCTGGGAAGCGTTCAACTTCAAAGTGTGGCAGCATACACTTGCGCCCGTTACGGGATATGGATATGAGGTCGCCGCACTGCTCTGCCTCGGCCTGTCGGCCTGGTACGCAAAGCGCCGCGGGATCGACATCGGATATACGATGCCCGCCGGAGAGCTCGGGCGGATCATGCGATGGCTCGCGCTTCTTGCGGTCATCATCATTCCGCTCGGCCTCTGGCTCGGATTCATTACCGGGAACACAAAGCCGGATTGGTCCGCGGCGATCCCGACGATCGCGGAATACATTCTGTTCGTGGGCACGATCGAAGAGATCGTGTTCCGCGGGATCATCTTCAATCTCCTTCGCCGGAGCATGAAGACCTGGCTCGCACTGCTGATCACCACGATCCTGTTCGCGACCATCGCGACGCATATCGCGGGCTACGGCACATTCCCGAACTGGCGCTATGTCGGCATGGCGTTTGTCGCCGGTCTTGCCTACGGGCTTGTCTATCTTGA
>JAGWYA010000012.1 GCA_018969615.1 Patescibacteria group bacterium
ATCAAAGACCAGGACCTTCTCGGCCATGGAATTCTCCGCAGGATATTCTCAAAGACTCTATTGGTACCGTACTGCTTTTTTTATTTGTTTGCAAGAAAAAAATTTGACGGCGGAAAGAAAAAAAGCCTATGCTAAAAATAGAACCTCTTCATAAGGAGACTAGATGGATCGGAAACGCGAACGGACGCGGTTACAAAAAATGGTTGATTCTTATTATCCGACCGAATCTCATCGACGAGCACTCTGCTTCATGAACACGATCGCTATGCACATTCTTATGACAGTTGCGCTCGGTGAAAATCCGCAAGAAGGATTCGACTTTCAAAATGAAATGCATGCTGAGCTTTATGATCGCGCATTGATCGCACTTGAGGTCTACGGCTACGTGAGCATTAAAGAAGATCGAGTCGCTGAGCTCACCAAAAAAGGAAAAGTGTTCGCTAAAGAGATCCTGTCTTCATGATCATGAAACGCCCTAGGGGGCGTTTTTATTTTAATTTTGTGCGCGCTGAGGGATTTGCCTACAACTCTTGCCGGCTTCCGCCGGCTCGGTCGCAGGCCGCCCCTCGCCGTCCTCCTCGCCACTCGCTCGTCGGACAAGTCTGCGGTCTTCAAATCCCTCCGCGAGCCAAGCAGTTGGCTCGCTAGCGCGAAAACACAAAATTAAAATAACCCTGCAACGCGGGGTTATTTTAATTTTGTGCGCGCTGAGGGATTTGAACCCCCGACCCACTCCGTGTAAAGGAGTTGCTCTGCCACTGAGCTAAGCGCGCTTCTGTGTTCCTATCATACAAACTCTTCCCGTACTGCGCAATAGAAATAAAAATTCCCCTTCAAAAAGGGGAATGGTGCTCACCGATACGGATTGACGATCCGGATGCTCCGGTCGCCTTCGGTGGTCTTCAGGAAGAAGGTTATCGCAACGATGACGCTCTTTTCATCACGCTCAAGCTTCTGATCGAGATTCTCATTCGGTAAACCGATAATCCACGCATCCATTTTTCGATCAACAAGGAGGGCGACGTACTCGATCTTATAGATCTTTCCGGTTGTATCCTCATCGTAAGCGTTCCAGCTTTTGATCACCGGGATCACGCCGAAAGCATAGAATATCGCGCAACGGCGCTCTTTTTGACGATAGCGCGGATCAGGGTGTTGAAGATCATACTTCATGAACGTCTTTACGAGCCCGATGATCTTTCCCTTATCTTTAAAAACAACGCGCGCGGCCTGGTTTTCCAGCCACGTACTCAGATCAGGCGGGGTCGGTTCCATATCGCCTCACATCAAAGAGCTCTTTCTCTTACTGTAGATAAGGGGGCGGCAAAAGTAAATATGGAAAATAAAAATCCCCCGACACCTGTCAGGGGATTGAGATCCGGTCATTTCTTGAACGACCGGCGCGCGAATTCGAGACGCGCCTCGCCCTTGCGATCGCCCTTCTCGTTCTCAATGATCACGTCGATCACGATGCGATAGTACGACTGCTCGGGCACAAGCATTGCCCGCGCGACCATACGCTCGTCTTTCCCGAAAACGAACGGTTTGGAATATTTTTCTTCCAGCCTTGCAAGTGGCCGGATACCCGGCGCATCTGAGTTCATCCGAGCAAGATAGACGCCCGCGAAATCGACCAGGATCGGAATGACTCCGCCTTGAATGACCGCGGTTCGCTGATCGTCCGAATCGATGACGCAGTCATCCAACGTGACCATCTTGGAAAACACCGCTTCGGTTTTAGACAACGAATCAATCATCACTCTGTGTTTCTGACCGCAGGGTTGACGCAGGTAGTCCCTCTGCAACAGCGCTGCGCGATCAGGCTTCCTTTCCGTTTCCATCGGTTACGCTCCTTTTTCAGTTTTCAAATGACACTGTCACTCTACGAAACCCGATACGCAAAGTCAACGAGAATCTCCTTCATCCTTCTCCAGAAGCTCCTCGGCCTCTTCGATCAGTCCCTCACGATTCTCTTTGTAGAATTGCAGAAAGGTCGCCTTATTCTCGTTAAAAAGCGAGCGGAACTTCGGCGCATATTCCTTGATCCATTTACTCTCAAGTTCCGTTTTCCGCTCATGGGTGACATAGTCAGTCCCAAGCTCTTTTTCCAAATACCGGCGCAACAAACCAAGCTGGATATAATTCGCTACTTCCGCTTCGAAATGCTCGGGAGTTTCGTGTTTTGGAGTTTCCATGATCTTTTCCATAAGCATTTAGCTTTTCTACTACCTGCAGTATAGGAGCGAAAAAACGTTCTTGCAATAGCGTTCTCTGTGGGTGTGCATGGATTCGAACCATGGACCGCCGAGGTATAAGCTCGGTGCTCTAACCGCTGAGCTACACACCCATCATGTGTTCCCACTTTAAAACAGAAAAAAGAGGTTGTCCATTCCGCTTTTCGCATGCGAGCTTAGATCATCTCGAACAAAAAACACTACGTTACGGCGTAGTGTTTTTATAAAGCATTTAGAACAGCTTGAACTTTCAAATGGCTAACGGCTTTAGATGGAACTTTCCGACCAGTGCATTAAACTCATCCTGTTCCAGGGTTTCTTTCTCCATAAGCGTTGAAGCGATCGCATCGAGAACCTTCTTCCGCGTCGTAATGATCTTCTGCGCCGCCTCATGCCCGCGATCGATCAACTTTTTCACTTCCTCGTCGATCTTTGCCGCAACCGCCTCAGAATAATTCCGCTCCGTAGAGATCTCCTTGCCGAGGAACACCAGCTCTTGCGAATCGCCGAAGGTTTGCGGACCAAGATCATCGCTCATGCCGTACTGAGTGACCAGTGCGCGTGCAAGCTGTGTTGCGGTCTTCAGATCGCTCGACGCGCCCGTGCTCACATCGCCGAAGACCGTCTTCTCGGCGACATAACCGCCCATCGCGACCGCGATATCGGTCAGGAACTGATTCCGCGTACGAAGATGTTGTTCCTCCAAAGGAAGCTTCAGTGTATATCCGCCTGCGCGGCCGCGGCTGATGATCGAAACTTTATGGACCGGATCGGCATCCTTCAGGCTCGTTGCGACCAACGCATGTCCCGCCTCGTGGAATGCGGTCTTCTTCCGCTCGGTTTCGGTGATCACACGGTTCTTCCGTTCCGGTCCCAGAAGCACCTTTTCGATCGAATCATAAAGGTCATTCTGTGCGATGCTCGTACGTCCATTGCGCGCCGCCAAGATCGATGATTCGTTCATGAGGTTCGCAAGGTCCGCGCCGGAAAAACCAGGCGTACGCACCGCCACTTTCTTGAGATCGACATCGCTGCCGAGCGGTTTTCCTTTTCCATGGATCGCCAGGATCGCTTCACGGTCTTTGATGTCGGGAAGGTCAAGCACGACCCGGCGGTCAAAACGGCCAGGGCGGAGCAAGGCTTTATCCAAAATGTCCGGGCGGTTCGTCGCCGCCAAGACGATCACGTTCGAATCGCGGTCGAAACCGTCCATTTCCACCAGGATCTGGTTCAAGGTCTGTTCGCGCTCATCATGTCCGCCGCCGACGCCCGCACCGCGCTCGCGGCCGATCGCATCGATCTCATCGATGAACAGAATGGACGGCGCCGCTTTCTTTGCGGTCATGAACGCATCGCGCGTACGGGATGCGCCGACACCGACGAACATTTCCACGAACTCAGAAGCTGAAATATGGAAGAAGGGGACGCCCGCTTCGCCCGCAACCGCACGCGCCAGCAGGGTCTTTCCGGTACCCGGAGAACCCATCAAGAGCACGCCGCGCGGAATACGCGCGCCCATGTCCAGGAATTTCTTCGGATGCTTCAAAAAATCAACAACTTCTTCCAGTTCCTGTTTCGCCTCTTTCAAACCGGCGACATCCTTGAAGGTTACCCGCTCTTTAAAGGAGTGGAACATGCGGATGTTCGCCTTGCCGAAATTGAACGCCTGATTCGCGCCCGTGCGCGCCTGGCGGAAAAAGAACCAGAATATCAAACCGAGAACGAGCAGTTGAAGGATGATCGGGACCAAAATTCCCATCCAGAACTGAAATCCTGAATTGTCATTCACGGTTACATTCACTGCGGTCAGCGCTTTCGCGGCCACGCCGAAGTTCACCAATGATTGCGTCAGGCCAAGTTCGGATTCTTTTTTCGCGACCGCCTGATCACCGCCCTTCAGCGTGATCGACAGGTCGTTCCCCTGGACCGAGATCGCGGTCACATCACCCGCATTGATCTTCATCGCAAGGTCGCTCAGGCTCATCTGGGTCGGCGGCGTCGCGGTATTGAATAAAAGCGAGAACGAAACCGCCACAATGATCAAAGTCAGCGTCGCCCAAAAGATATTCTTATAGAGTGTTTTCATCATATAAATATAGTGTTTATGTATATAATACTACGGTAGTATACAAAAGTTTTCTAGGGAGTCAATTTTTTGACAAAAAAAGACCCTACCGCATAACGCGATAGGGTCTGTACCTTAGGAACGATTTCCTTCACCGAACTTCCTGAGGTTCTCCTCGAACTCCTTCCAATTCTCCGGAAGGACGATCCCGGGGATCCGCGGAAGGATCCGGATGAGGTTCGCCGCATGGTTCGGATACATGAGCTTCTGCTCGAGGATCACGGAAAGGTTCCATGACGCCTTGCCTGGTCTCGTGTTCTGGAACCGGAATTGCGCAAGGTCAGCGAGCGGAACCCATCGCACATCTTTGATCTCCAGCGTTTCGACCAATTTCTTCGAAGTGCCAGCCTCTCGGTCCACTTCGACCACGAACCAGTGGTCGATGTTTTCCATGTCCGAATCAGGCCGCTTTGCCTTCTTGTACTCGGCGACGCACGCAACAACCTTCGTCACCTCGCGCGTCTGCGCTTCGTTCTCGGTCTCACGCGTAAGCGCACGGCCGACCGTTTCATTCTTCTCCACCATGCCGCCCGGACATCCGAACGCCGGCGGCTTTCCGGTCTTCTTCGTTGCGGCGCCGCCGCTCTTTTGATCGCCGCGCTCGAGGACCAGAAGGATCTCCCAGTCATCGCGCGAAAGCGACTTTCGAAGCGTCACTGCCCGCACCGTGTGCCGATAGGTCCGATCCGGATCGCCAAGAAGCTTCTCGAGCTCCTCTCCTTGGATCCAGAGGTCTTTCCGCTCGATATGCCTCTCCGTAACCGATCCGCGAACCCACAGCGACGAAGCCGTCTCCGGCTCCCGCGGATCCTTCTGGGGAAGCTGCTCGGTGTTGAGCTCTTTGATCTTCAGCGCCTGATCATACGTCTGAGCGTACAGCAACTGCCAGCGCTGCATCGCACGATCGGTCCGCCGATGGACATCATCTTTAAGCTTCAAGCGAATATTCCGCAACGCGTACAGGTCCGACCCGTGATCATCCGCATTCCCGCATCCCGCGAGCACGTGATATCCCGGACGCAACCCAAGCGCGAACACCGCCCGAGCGAAACAGGTTCGCTCCCACACCTTCACCGCAACGAACGAACCGACCCGAATGGGCTGGCCGCTCTTTTCCTGCACCTCACCGCGATGCTCATCCTCTTCGCGCATATAAATGCGCGACACGTACCGCGGAGCGAACTGCGCGCCGGAAACGATCCCAAGCGCATTGCGCGCCGCCAAGAACAGATCCTGGATCCGCTGCAGTTCGGTCTCCGTCCATCCTGCCAGCGTGCGATCCAGGTCGTTCTTCATCTGCACGACTTCCCGCGGTGTTTTTCGCGGCTGTTCGCGGCCCCTCATCGCGGAATCGAGGTCTTTCCAGGCCTGCACCAACCACTGCAGTTTTTCATCCTGCGGATGGTCATGGTGCGCCTTGTTGATAACCTCATCAGCGATGCACAGATCGCACATCGTCCGATCGCCTTCCGGCGCCGTCATGTCGTACCCGACGAACCGCGGCGTAATATCCGCGATATCGAGCGTCTGGTTCAACCGGGCGCTCACGAGGTCGAAATACGGCCCCGCCGGAATAAGCTTGCGGAAAGAAAGCTTGTCTGCCTTCTCTTCGCGTAAGAACGCCTCGGCCCTTTCGGTCAACGAGCTGAGTTTCATACATCCTCCGTCCGTCTGTATGCAGCTTTCGAGGAACTACTCTCTTGACGATATTATATGAGAAAATAAGAAAAGTGTCAATAAAAAAATAACCCTTGAAGGGTTATTTTTTCAGCTTCAGGATGATGCGTTTCTCCTGCGGCTTGATCGATTCGATATGGAAGGTGTAGCTTTCGCCTTCGGTCAGTTTTTTCTTCATTTCTTCGACGCCGCCGAACTCCGAAACGTGGATCAATCCTTGGATCTCGTTGTCGAGCGCGATGAACGCACCGAACGGATTGAAACGGGAAACGCGGCCGGCCACATCGCTCTGCTCCTTATAGCGCTCCAGTACCTTCTCCCACGGATCAGCCTTCAATGCCTTCAGCGACAGGGTCACGCGGCCGTCCTTGATATCGAGGATCTTCGCTTTTACCTGGTCATTCACGTTCACGACCTCCTTCGGGCTTTCGATCAGCTTATGGCCGAGCTCGGAAATATGGATCAAACCTTCGATCTCCGGATCATCAGCAAACTTGATGAACGCGCCGAAATCCGCCACGCCGGAAATAATACCGTCGACGATATCGCCCGGCTTATACTTCGCAAGCTTTTCTTTCACGCCCTGGTTCGAGATCTCCTTCTCAGAAAGGATCAATTTATCGGCGCGCGGGTTCACATCAAGGATCTTCACCTTGATATCCTGGCCGACGAATTTCTTCAGTTCTTCCAAGATCTTGGACTTATCACCATCGTTCACGCGCGGATAGTGTTCATTGGAAAGCTGCGATACCGGCAAGAACGCCTTGAGGCCGCTGACCTCCACCATCAAACCGCCGCTGTTCGCGCCGGCGATCTTCACCGAGATCTCCTCTCCTTTTTCATACAGTTCCTTTACCGTCTGCCACGATTTCTGCTTCTCGGCGCCGGCAAGAGAAAGCTCCACATACCCCTCATCGTTCTCCACCTCCACAACCTTTGCGGAAACAGGGTCGCCTGCTTTCAGTTCCTTCAAAACCTCTTTTGCATTTGAAAGCTCCACGCCATACACGATGCCGGTTCCGAACTTACCGAGATCGAAATAGATCGCGCGCGGCATGCGCTTGAGCAATGTTGCGTTCACCAGATCGCTCTCCTTTACTACGGCAAGCGCATCAGGGAACGATTTGAGCACCTGTGCGATCGCGGAATCTGCTTTTTTGGAAGTAATGGTCATAAAAGAATAATAGAAATATACTGCAACTCTCTGCGGTTCGTCAAGAACCGGATGAAATATCCTTGCGCCGCACCCATGTCTTTCTCTACACTGAATACAGTACTGAGAAAAAAGGAAGCGGCTATGGACGCGATGGAAGCGGTCAGAATGGCGGCATATCTCATTACGGTTCTCTGGTATCTCGAGATCGGCATCATCGTTCTTTATGCGGCAGGAGGGCTCGCGGTGCTTACGTATTTGAACACGATGCTCTGGCGCCTTGAAGATTCAGAGGCGCGCTGGAAGTATCTTTCGATCCTCGTAAACGGGAAGCGCATGGATCAAGCCGATCTCACCTACGCGCTCTTCCGCAGCCATTACGAAAAAAAGATGCCGGTCCTCTTCGGAGAAGGGTTGTTCCATTGGTTCGCGAGCGTCGCGCTTTCGCTCATTATGCTTTTCCTCGGACAGATCATGGTCATCGGAACCTTGGGTGATATCTCTCTTTTTCCGGAGCGTTTCTCCTGGAAACAAAGGGTTCTCTGGCCGCTCACGGCGCGCGCCATTGCGCACGACATCCGGTCCCGCACCGCACGGCATATCGAACATACCGATACGGTTCGCGCAAAGCTCAAAGCATCTCGACCCGCCTAACGGCGGGTTTTTTGTCCCCAGGCGGGGATATTTTATATTGCGAAAAAAGGCAAAAAAATATATAATGATATCAATATGATCATCAATTGGTACGGTGAAGGCTGTTTTAAGATCCAGACCGGAGGCATTACGATCCTGACCGATCCCTTTGAGGCATCGACCGGGCTCACGCCGGCGCGCGGCAAGAACGAGATCGTGATCCGTACGCTGACCGGATGGCCCATGAAAGATGAGGACATGGAAGGAACGATCATTCGCGGCGCAGGGGAATATGAAGCTCAGAAAGTGCTGATCAGCGGATTTCCGCTGCAGGCGGAATCGACGGATACGTTCTTTAAGACCGCCTATAAGGTGACGGCTGAAGATATCACGATCGGACTCTGCGGCCATCTTTCGGAAGGCCTCTCGCAAGAAGCGGCGGAAAAACTGAACGACGTGGATATCCTCGTTATGCCCGCGGGAGGAAAACCCTTCATCGCCCCGGAGACGGCGACGAAGCTCATTAAGCAGCTTAGTCCGAAGATCGTTCTTGCGTCGTTCTTCAAGACGCCGGGCCTGAAGCGGAGCAGCGCGGACTGGAAAGCGCTTGCCGACGAGATGGACCAGAAACCCGAAGTGCTCGATAAGCTGACGGTCAGAAAAAAAGATCTGACGGAACAAAAAGGGACGAAATTAGTCGTTGTGACCGTATGATATCCCATGTCTCCGCTCCATAAGATGCGCATCTTTCTCCGCGAGCTCCAAAAAAAGAGCGACGAGGAGAAACGCCGGTGGATCATCGCACTTACGGCGGTCAGTATGGTCTTCGTTCTCGCGATCTGGGGGCTCTCGCTCTCAGCAACGATCAAAAACCTGGGCGGCGAACCGAGTACTCCGCAACAAAACAATTTCGTCGCAACGTTCGTCAACGGACTCCATGTGATCGGAGGAGCGCTGACGGACCGGCTCAGCGGACTCGCTGACCGGATCCGCACCTCGGTCCAACGGACAAATTCAGTGACCATCCGATCGACCCCATTCACCGTCGCAACCACCAGCATTGAAGCGGTTACCCCTCATTCATTCCCATAACCTATGCCTAAAAAAGAAGAAGAACATCTGCCGCCGAAACACGTCGGCGTCGAAAAAAGAGAAATCACTGACGAGCTCCAGGAGTCGTATTTGGATTATGCGATGTCTGTCATCGTTCAGCGTGCGCTTCCGGATGTCCGCGACGGCATGAAGCCGGTGCAGCGCCGCATTCTATGGGCGATGTGGGAAAGCGGACTGACGCACTCGGCAAAGTTCAGAAAATCGGCGAACATCGTCGGAGACGTGCTGGGACGCTACCATCCGCACGGCGATTCATCGGTCTATGAAGCCATGGTCCGCATGGCGCAGGATTTTTCGCTCCGCTATCCGCTCGTGGAAGGGCAGGGAAACTTCGGCAGCATCGACGGCGACTCGGCTGCGGCATACCGCTACACCGAAGCCCGGCTTTCTAAGATCGCCGAAGAGGTATTGCTCGACAGCGAAAAAGAAACGGTAGATTGGGTTCCGAACTATGACGGACGCCTCCAGGAACCGCGCGTACTTCCGGGCAAGATCCCGAATCTGCTCCTCAACGGAACAGTGGGTATCGCCGTCGGTATGGCGACGAACATTCCGCCGCACAACCTCGGCGAGATCGTTGATGCGACCACGCATCTGATCGACCATCCGAAAGCGACCGTGCACGAACTCATGGAATTCATCCAGGGTCCTGATTTTCCGACCGGCGGCATTATGTATGATAAAAAAGCGATCGTCGAAGCATACGCCTCGGGACACGGCGCCATCACGGCGCGGGCGCTTGCCGAAGTGAAGGAGCAGAAAAAAGGACACATGATCGAGATCACCGAGATCCCGTACCAGGTCAACAAATCGGAACTGATCATCAAGATCGCTGAGCTTGTGACCGAAAAACGGGTCCAGGGCATCCGGGACATCCGCGATGAATCGGACAAGGACGGTCTCCGCATCATTATCGAACTGAAGAGCGACGCTGCGCCGCAGAAAGTGCTCAACCAGCTCTATAAGTTCACCGACCTTCAAAAGGATTTCCATCTCAATATGATCGCGCTCACGAAGGGCGGGCTCCAGCCGGAGGTTATGTCGATCAAGGATATCCTCGCGGAATATGTCGAGCATCGGAAAGAGATCGTCCGCCGCCGCGCCGAGTTCGATCTTCGGAAAGCGGAGGAGCGCGCCCATATTTTAATGGGCCTTCACAAAGCGCTCGGCAGCATTGATGCGATCATCGCGACGATCAAAAAATCGAAAGACAAGGATGACGCGCACAAGAACCTGGTTTCCAAGTTCAAGTTCAGCGACATCCAGGCGAACGCCATTCTTGATATGCGCCTTCAGACGCTTGCCGCGCTCGAGCGCGAAAAGATCGAAGAGGAATTGAAGGAAAAGAAAAAGATCATTGAGGAATTACAGGCGCTCCTGAAGAGCCCGGCGAAGATCCTGAAAGTGATCAAGGACGAGATCGGGGAGGTGAAAACGAAGTTCGGCGATGACCGGAAAACAAAATTGGTCGCGGGCGGACTGAAAGATTTCAAAGAAGAGGACCTGATCCCGAAAGAAGAGACGATCATTACGATGTCGCAAAGCGGTTATATCAAGCGCGTCAACCCGACGAGCTTTAAATCGCAAAAACGCGGGGGCAAAGGGCTGATCGGGTCCGATGTGGGCGATGAAGACTTCCTGGTGCACTTCATGACCGCGAACACCCATGACAACATCCTGTTCTTCACCGATCGCGGCCGCGTCTTCCAGACAAAGGTCTATGAGATCCCGGAGGGAAGCCGCGTTGCAAAAGGCAAGGCGATCCATAACTTCCTCGAGATCCCGCTCGAAGAAAAAGTGAACGCGATCATCACCTATCCAAGTGAAAAGAAATCCGTTCCGGGCTTCCTCGTCATGGTCACCAAGAACGGCATGATCAAAAAAACGCCCCTTGCTGATTTTGCGAATGTCCGCCGGAACGGCATCATTGCCATCAACCTGAAAAAAGGAGACTTCCTCCAGTGGGTGCGTCTCTCCTCGGGCAACGATCAGGTCATTCTTGCGACGACCCAGGGACAGGCGATCCGTTTCAAAGAAGCGGACCTTCGCTCAATGGGGCGCGCAACCTCGGGCGTCCGCGGTATCCGTTTGAAGAAAGAGGACTCCGTTGCCTCGCTCAGTATTATTTCCAAAGATCTGGAAAAGGGAGAAGTGCTCACGGTCATGGCGAACGGATTCGGAAAACGCACGCCGCTTGCCGAATATAAAGTTCAGGGCCGCGGCGGATCCGGCATTCTAACCTCCAAAGTCACTTCGAAAACAGGGCGCGTCGTCACCTCGCGCATCGTCAGTGATGAGACCGAGATCCTCGCGCTTTCCGCAAAAGGACAGATCATCCGCACCGAACTTTCAAGCGTCCGCCAAAGCGGCCGCGCAACCCAGGGCGTGAAGATCATGAATGTCGGCGCAGGCGACAAAGTGATCGGCGTGGTGTGTATGTAAGATAAAAATACCCTCCGGTAAATGCCGGAGGGTATTTTTATTCGCTTCTACTTTTTCATCAGTTTGGGAATTAGTAATTGGATATTGGAAATTATATACTGTAACTATGCAATTCTCCCGCACGCAGCTCATCATTATCGGATCGGTTCTGGCCGTCATTCTTCTTGCGGTCGGCATTTTCACCGGCATCCTTCCGGGAACGCGACAGGGAACTCCGCAGCTTCCCGACGTGAACCTTACCGTATGGGGCATCGAAGACCGCGTGACCATGCAGGACGTCTTCGGCGCCTATCAGGCGATCCGTCAGAACGTTCATATCACCTACGTTCAAAAAGATCCGACAACCTATGAGCAGGACGTGGTCAACGCGCTTGCCGCAGGGAACGGTCCGGACATCATCATGTTCCACAATACCTGGCTGCCGAAACACTACAATAAGATCGTCCCGGTCAGCGATACCCAGATGACCATGCAGACCCTGCAGCAGACCTTCCCGACGGTCATCACGCAGGATTTCACCGCGAACGGCAATATCTATGCGCTGCCGCTCTATATCGATACGCTCGCGCTCTTCTATAACCAGGATACGTTCGATCAGAACGGCATCGCGGTCCCGCCGCAGGACTGGCTGGCGCTGCAAAACCTTGTGCCGAAGCTCCGCCAGGAAAATGCCTCGGGGAATATCACGAAGCCGGCCGTTGCGCTTGGCGGTTCCGCCGCGACCGTTGATAACGCATCCGACATCCTCGAGCTCCTCATGCTCCAGGCCGGCGCGAAAATGACCGATGACGCCTTCACGCAGGCAACCTTTGCCGCAAACGTTCAAAGCACGACGCCGGGGATCGATGCCCTGAACTTCTATACCCAATTCGCCGATCCGACAAGCCAATACTACACCTGGAACGATTCGCTGGACCCGTCCCTCGACAGCTTTGCAAAAGGCGATACGCCGATGATCTTTGCATACCAATCGGAAGCGGCAGCGATCAAAGCGAAGAACCCGTTCCTTAACTTCACAGTCACGGCAATGCCGCAGCCGACCGGAGCGACCAAAGCCGTGAACTTCCCCGATTATTGGGGCCTTGCCGTAACGAACAACAGCAAGAACCCGAGCTGGGCCTGGGATGCCATCCTCGGCGTGACCGCAAATGATACGGTTGCGGAAAAATATCTTACCGAGACCCAGCATCCGCCGGCGCTCCGCAGCTTGATCGATAAATATGTTCAGGACCCGAATCTCGGCGTCTTTGCAAAACAAGCGCTCTCCGCACGCTCCTGGCCGCAGATCGACCAGCCGAAGATCCGCGCCATCTTCTCTCAAATGATCTCGGCGGTCATTAGCGGATCCCTCAAACCCGCTGATGCGCTCGGCCAGGCAGAGCAGCAAGTGACCGCGCTGATGGCCGCAAACCAGCCGCAGCAGTGATCGCCGCCGATTGTATCACCGATACATCTCGGGCTATACTAAAACCATGAAGCTTCGCCTGACATTGGCCAGCATTCTCCTGACGATCTCGCCGGTTTTTCTTCTCCCGACGACTGCTTTTGCATTGGCATGCTATACGAATACCGGCTCCCTGGTCGTCACAAATAGCACGACCTGCTTTCCGGGCACGAGCGCAACGATGCCGAATAATATTTATACCCAGACCAACCCGCCGGCCACATCTCAAACGCAAACCACCGCTCCGTCTTCAGCGACTCAATCAAACTCCCAGCTTCCTTTAGATCAAACTCCTTGGAATCAGCTTTCTCCGGTGGAACAGCAAGTGCGCGATGCGCAATACTGCCAGGGATTAGGGATTCCTGATGCTCAATGCACTTCGGGCATCAGCCAAACCGGCAGTAACAGTCAGGTCCCCGCCGCAAACGGCTCCGGTCTCGTTCAATGCGGAAATCCCGGACAACCGGCCTGCAACCTTTGCTCGCTTCTTGCACTCATCCAGATCCTGATCAATTACGCCATCGATCTTGCCTTTGCGTTCTCAGGCCTATTCATCGCATGGGGCGCATTTGTTATAATGACCGCAGGAGGCTCGGAGCAACGAGTTAAAAAAGGAAAGGAGGTGATGACCACGGCGATCATCGGCCTCGTGATCATGCTTTCTGCCTGGCTCATCCTGGGCACAGTCCTTCAGGTTCTGACCGGATCGGCGACCAAGCTTCCATGGACATCGATCAAGTGCACCTTCTAGATCATTTATCTCATACCTATGAACACTAAAAAAATATTTCTCGGACTTGGAACGATCGGGGTATTATGCGTTCTGACCGTCGGTCTTATGCCCGCTATGTCCCATGCCGACACTGTTATCGGCGGAAGTACGCCGGCGGCACCTGCGAATACGGCGCAGCAACACGGAACCCAAACGATCACGCTCCCGAACCCCCTTGGCACCACGAGCACCATCCCAGGCCTTATCAGTAAGATCGTTGATTGGCTCATTATGATCGCTTCGGTTGCCGTCCTTCCCTTTATGATCATCTGGGGGGCGTTCCAGATGCTGGGAGCAGGAAGTAATCCTGAAAAAGTGACGGAAGGGCGCCATACGATCACCTGGGCCGTTATCGGCTATGCGCTTCTGCTTCTTTCCAAAAGCATCGAGCTGATCATCCAGCAGG
>JAGWYA010000006.1 GCA_018969615.1 Patescibacteria group bacterium
GCTAAATGCCGAGGGAGTCGGTGACCTGTTGAAAAAGGATATCTCGAAGAGGTTGCAGGTGTATGTGGATGCGGCCGATGCGTTCTTCGAGCGGGCGAGACTCGATCAGCATTACACTTACTCATTTTTGCGTGGGATTGAGGGGGCGCTAAAGGACCATCCGGACATTGCGAGAAATACAAGCTGGGACGGGATATTGAGTCTGGCTGAGAGCATAATGAAGTCCGGTGAAGCGGCGGCATTCGATAGAAGTAAACGGGAGAGAAATTTCCATGCATGGCTGGCCGACTGGGACGCTGTCCATTCGGGACTGGCTGATGTGATTCGGGGGTTACTGAGCGAGAAGGATGGACGACTTCCGTTGGATTTCCAGCGATACAGGGATAGAATCCGGGTAGTTTTGGGCTACCTTCTCGCCCACCCAGATCCTTCTCCTGCAGACGAGCAGTTGGAGACGGCCAAACACAAAATCAAATCACCAGGTGATGCGGATTATCGGGTTGGCGATCCGTTTACTTCTGCAATCAACTCGGTGCGGGGCCGCGCCTTTCAAGTTCTGGTGATGTTCGCAGATCAGGATGGGAAACGCTTTAAAGGCGAGGAACTTGTAAAAATTTCGAAAGACCTCAAAGAGTTATATGAGGACGTCCTAGGGAAAGAAAATACTCGCGCGATAATGTTTATGTTCGGGCACTATCTCCCGAATTTCTATTTTCGCGATAAAGAATGGATTCTGGGACTCTCGCCCCGAATTTTCCCATCGGAGGGTGCGGCGAAGCAGCTTTATACCGCTGCGTGGGAGGGGTATCTCGCCAACAATCTGTATGGAGCAATGTTCTTCGATCCGGAGATCCAAAAACTCTATATGCGCGGTCTCCCTCTGACCGATGCCGATTATCCCGAGCAAAAGCATTTTAGAGATCCCGACTCTGGAATTGCAGTGCATTTGTCCCTCGCCTTCATGCATTACAAAGAGTTTGGTTTTGATCAGCCACTCTTTAAGGCGTTCTGGAACAGGGCTGATCCCAATTTACACGCGGAATTTATCAACTTTTTGGGCAGATCATTTGTCTCGGGAAATAGCGCCAGTGCTAACGAGGTGTTGAAAAAAGACCCGGAAAGCAAAGAGCGTTTGAGGAGGCTGTGGGACTGGCTTCTCGAAAAAAACAAGGACTCGAACCTCTTCGTGAAGTTCGGCTTCTGGGTCAATTTGAAAAAGGAGATTTTTGAGCCCACCTGGCTCGCAGAGCGAGTCAAAAGCACCCTTGTTAAGACTAATGGAGTCTTGGATTGGGACCGGGGTCTGGCTGAATCAATAGGTCAGCTTGCGGCTGCGGCGCCAAGGGATTCGTTAGAGATCGCCCGGCTGTATTTGCTTGAAGGTGCGGTCCGGGGCGATGGCCATAAGCGCTATTTCTTTCTGGATTCGGAATGGGGCGGTGCTCTTGAAACTCTTCACTCCAATCGGGAGACAAAGCCTGCAACCGTCGCATTGATTAATGAGCTCATTCGTGAAGGCGGGAGTGCGTTCTGGGGCTTCAAGAAGATAATCGAGACCAAGCCGGAGGCGTAGGCGAGTGCCGCTACAGATAGGGATTGCCGGAAATGAGGGGCTCTGTTAGAATATCATCACTGTTGTAGGTTCGGCGAAAATCTTCTGTAAACGAGGGTAAAAAGATGCGGGGAATTCCTGCGATCATTGCGCTTTTTGCGGCTTTTGTGGTTGCCGCGATGCCGTTGCACGCCGAGGCCGGCGTGCCCAAGGGATGGACGCTTCAGGGGTCAAAGCCGAACGATTATGTCGTGCAGATGGAGTCTGAAAAGGGACTCCATGGCAGAAGTGTTCTCATTGAAGCCAAGGACGATTCTCAGGGAAATGCGACGCTCATGCAGGCTATCGAAGCTGATCATTATCGCGGAAAGCGAATTCGCTTTTCTGGCTACATCAAGGGCAATGGCGTGAAGTCGTGGGCGGGCCTTTGGATGCGCGTGAACGATATGAACAATCGCGTGACTGTGTTTGACAACACGGAGAAGCGGGGCTTCCACGGGGACGGCGATTGGAAGAAGATGGATATCGTCTTTGATGTTCCGCGCGAGAGCGAGACCATTTCGTTCGGCGTGCTGCTCTCGGGGGCGGGGAAGATCTGGGTGAGCGGCCTCAAGTTCGAGGTGGTCGGGAAATCGGTGCCTGTCACGGTCAAGTCGTTTTCTCACGAGCTGAGCAAGACGCCGGTGAACATGGATCTTGAGTAGTAGGTAGGGGCCTCTTATGCGGAGAGCTGCGGCCGTCGGTTCGATTGCGCTGACAGTGGTCTTTGCGTTCGCGATTTCTCGCGGTCTTGCGCAATCGGGATCTCGAGAGGCTCCCACTGCTGATGTTGCGTACGGCGACCCCGGCCATCGCGCCTTCTTTAACTATCAGAAGTTTCTGATAGGTCGTGGTGAGGGCGGGATAACATCGGAACAGTGGCAGTCTCTGGATCGGGAGGCTCGTTCCCAGCGCATCGGTCGGGAGGAGACGTTCCTTGCAAAGAAGTATAAGGAGCTTTCCGCCAAGACGAATCTGAGCGGCGCCGAGCGTGACTTCTTTGTTGCTGTCTGGGGGCAGCAGGACTCTTCCGGGAGGGTCAGAGATCGCTCAGGTGAACCTGCCACCCAGCGAATGGCGACCACGGCGATTGCGGGGCGCTTATCAAAGTTGGCCACCAAAGTCGGCGGTGTGGAGGGTTCTCTCGATACGCTGTATGACGGCGGTCGGCGACATGACGGGGTCGTGGGAGTCCCTGGGCAGAATCGCCGAGCACAGTACTCCGGAGCCCTTTCTCCGAAGGCTCCCGTGCGATTGGACGCTGTGGCGCCTGTTCCGCTTCCGACCCGCAAAGATGAATCGTCTGGGAAAGGCGGTATCCCGTGGGGGCTCCTGGGAATGGTGACGGTCGCCCTGCTCCCCATTGCCTATGCATTCGCGAAGCGTGAGGTGAAGAAGGAACTGGCGAGCGAGTTTGATCTGGACATACGCTTGAGTCCATCTGAAAAATCCTCGGATGATCCGCCTGCGCCTGACGACACAAAGGTCAGTTGCGCAAAGACCTGTGACAGCACGTGCCCGGCAACGTGCGAGAATAGTTGCGGGAAGGGCACGTGCGAAGATTCGTGCCCATCGACCTGTTCCGGCACCTGCCAAGACACCTGCCTTGCGACCTGCGAAGATACGTGCAACTTCACCTGCAAGGATACCTGTCCGAGCACGTGCCCCTGTCCTAAGACAGGCTATACCTGTGGGGACACCTGCGGGTGTCCCTAGCGGCAACGCGGAACTCGTTGCGCTGGGCGCCCGTCGTTACTTCTAAGGGGGCGGAAGCAGTAATTTGCGCTGCAGCCGAGCGCATCCGCGACCCGCAGAATATAGCAACAGCCAATGCTCTGGCTGTATGCCAAACCGCGTATCCCGAATCCATCCATTGGCAGGGATATAGCGTAGCCCAGGGCTTCGCGGGGCTCGCGATTGCGTGCGGATATCTAAATGACTGCTTCCCATCGAAGGGGTGGGATGCGGTCGGCCACCAATATCTCGCACAGGCCGTACGCTCTTTGGAGCAATCGCAGAATCCTCCGTTGGGCCTTTTCGCCGGTCTAAGCGGAGTCGGGTTTGCGGCCGACTCGCTTTCGGCGGGCGGGAAGCGGTACGGGAAGCTCCTGGCTAAGATTGATTCGCATCTCCAGGCGAAGGTGCCCGTGTTCTGCGAGGATCTCGTACAACAAAAGCCAGGCTGCGCAGTTGTGCAGTTCGATGTCATCTCAGGTCTTGCCGGCATCGGCTTGTATCTGATGATCCGTAGGGAGGGTATCGGCGACGACGCTTTGGTGGCGATACTGGAATGCTTTATCCATCTCTCCGAGGAAGTCGATGGGTTGCCGCGCTGGCACTCTCCGACGGCGCTGCTCGACAAAAACATGTTGAAGCGGTTCCCCGGAGGGAACATGAATCTGGGCTTGGCGCATGGCATTGCGGGACCGCTCGCATTGATGTCGAAGGCCGCCGTAAGCGGTGTTCGTGTTCCGGGTCTCGAGGATGCGATTGACCGAATTGTGCGCCGGCTGCTCAGCGCGCAAGACCACGATGAGTGGGGTGTCGGTTGGCCGGATGCTATTCCTATTTCCGCCGGAGAGCCGAAAGCATCGTTGTCGTACCGCCCGGCATGGTGTTATGGCACTGCAGGAGTCGCTCGCGCGTTATGGCTGGCCGCCGCGGCATCTGGAGATCGGAGTATTCAGAATATTGCGATTCAGGCGATGGCTGGGGTGTCCGAACGGCTTGCTCGGGTGCCTGCGGATCTTCCGCCAACGTTTTGCCATGGGAAAGCGGGTCTTTTGCAAATACTGCTCCGCTTCTATCAGGATACGGGGATGGAAGTGTTCGCTGGAGACGCGCGCCGACTATTCGATCAAATCGTTGCGACATACGATTCTGCGGCGCCGATGGGCTTTTATTGCGTGGAGCCTGGAAAGCGCCGCGTCGACAACCCGGGTTTTCTTGATGGCGCGCCTGGCGTCGTGTTGACACTCCTGGCGGCGACGAAACCCGTAGAGCCGACATGGGATCGGCTGTTCGCAATCTAGGGCATGGCTAAGCGGTCCAAGGCGTATCCCCGCTATGAGCCGTGCGATTTCTTGGCGGTGCGGGCGCCGATGCTGCCTGTCGATGTGTACTTTTCCCTTAGCAATGCGGCAGAGTTGCGCTCCCTGGCTGCGCGACCGGATATCCGTAGAGCCCTTGCCATCGGGAGTCCCGACCTTGAAGCGGCTCTGGATAAGTGGCTGCGTTCGGAAAAGCAAGACGCGCATCTTGAGAGCCGGTTGTTGCGATTTCTTATTCGGATGTCAACGCGGCCGACTCCGTATGGGCTATTCGCCGGAGTCGCGCTCGCTCATTGGGGAAAGACGGATATCTCTTTGAGTGAAGCAGGCTTTTCTACGAGGACTCGCCCCGACATGGAGTGGCTGTTGGGATTTGTCCGAGAGCTTGAGGAGCGTCCCGAAATTCGGGCGAGTTTGTCTTACTTTGTGAATCCGGGCGTTGGTGTCCGTGACGGGCGGGTGTATCTTTCGGAGAAATCTCTTCTCGCTGATTCCGCTGAGCCCACCGCGGTCTCCATGAGGGCGAATGCCGCAGTTCAAAGCATTTTGGATGTTGCTCGTGAGCCCATTCCATATCGGACTCTCCTCGAGCATCTCCAGAAGCGATTCCCACGTCTTGGCATGGATCGCGGCAGAGAAATCCTTGACGCATTGTGGCGGGAGTCGGTGCTCCTGAGCGAGCTTAGGCCTTCGCTGACTCGGGATGATGTCGCGCAGCGGTTGGCCGATCGCATGGAGCAACTGCCGCTATTGTCTGATGTGGCGGCGCGATTCCGGCGATGGCTGGATGCGATGGCTTCTTGGGACCTGTCGGACGAGAAGCCAATCGTGGAGTACCGGAAGTTGTCTGCGGAAGCGGCAGCAATATGTAAAACAGGTTCCGCAAATCCGATCCAGGTAGACATGCGCTTGTCTCTTGGTGGAAAGAACGTTTCCCGCTCCATTGGCGATGATGCGGCGCGTGCCGCGGAATTCCTGCTCCAACAGATGCCGCGAGGGTATGAGGACCCCGTCATTGGGCCTTATCGCCATGCCTTCATTGCAAAATACGGCGAAGGCCCGGGTGTCCCGTTGCTCGAACTCCTCCATCCAGATTACGGATTGGGTCCGCCCACTCATGATGCCAATGCGGCTCAGGGCATCTACGAGCGCAACCGTGCCGCAAATGGGGCACGAGATAAATTCCTTTCCCAGCTTGCGTTGAATGCTTTGCGAGACGGCAAGATGGTCATTGATTTGGATCGCGAGGCTCAGGAACTCTTGCGCGGAGGGCCTGGCGATCCTGAGTCCTATCCGCCCTCGCTCGATTTATTCGTATCGGTTGCGGCGGATTCAATCGCTGCCGTAGAGCGAGGTGAATACAAAGTTGTTGTTGCGCCGCATGCCGGCAGTCCCGGTGCGGGCAAGAATCTCGGAAGATTTGCAGACTTGCTCGGGAAAGAGGCGCGCAGGGCTCTTGAAGATGTCGCCTCTTGCGAGTCGCGGCTTTTGCCAGGGCGCATTTTCGCGGAACTGACATACATGCCGCGGAAATTGAGATCGGCGAATGTGTCGATTCGTCCTCTCGTCAGATCCCATGAAATACTTTGGGGTGTACAACCGGGCGGGGGCTGGGAGCGTGTAGTCCCCTTGGACGAGCTGATTGTTGGGGTCGAGAAGGGCCGGTTCTTTATTCATTGGCCGCGTGCGAATTCCGATATCGCGATTTGTGCCGGGCATCTTCTAAATAATTCTCGCGCGCCGATAGTGGTTCGGGCCCTCGCCGAGATGTCGCGCGACAAGATGGCGCATCCGAGCTCATTTCAGTGGGGTTCCGCGGCACAGCTCCCCGTGCTTCCACGGGTGCAGATCGGGCGCGTTGTGCTTGCTCCGGCCCAATGGCGGCTTACTCGGGAATTTCTCGCGAACCCCGGGGAATGGCGTAAGAGATGGGCGGTGCCCAGATACGTCTACGTCGTTGAGAACGATAATCGGTTAATCCTCGATCTCGATGATCCGCAGCAATATCGAGAACTTGAAGATGAGCTGAAGGGATTGCCGGTAAACGGGAGGGTTACGCTGCAGGAGGTGTTCCCCGCATTCAATCATGCCTGGGTGATGGGAGCGCGCGGGCGTTACTTTTCTGAATTTGTCGTTTCGTTGGTTCGTCAGAAATCCCTGACAGCGCGAGAGCTCGCGGCTTCGGGAGGTGGAACGGACGCGCGAACGCGGCGCCTCGTGTCGCCGAGAGTGTCAAACCAGGAGCGGTTGCGACCCCCTGGGAGCGACTGGCTATTTGCAAAACTGTATGGAGACGCCGAGGGGGAAGAGTCGCTCATTGCGAATGTGCTGGGTCCGTTCGCAGCGGAGATGGTCCGATCAGGGTATGCCGAAGGCTGGCATTATCTTCGTTATAACGACCCAGAGCCTCATGTGCGGCTTCGTTTTAAGGGGAAGCCAGAGACGTTATCGGGCGTCGTTGTGCCGCGGCTGTTTCGTCTGGCGCAAGACCTGATCGAGAAAAAGGAGCGGCGCAGTCTGGTTGTTGATGCGTACGATCGGGAGATTGAGCGCTACGGCGGAGTAGTCGGCTTGGCGGAAGTTGAAAAGATATTCTTCGTTGATAGCGTAACAGCTGCGGAACTCATTCGCTTAAAACAATCCGGCGAGATGAAGATGCCGTTGCTCCATCTCGCGACCTTGAGCATCGACAGCTTCTTGGGGGGCTTGGGAATCCCGGACCAGGAAAAAATTCACTGGTGCCGCGAGTATGGGCTCCCCCGGGATGCCGGCAGTGCCGAATACCGCAAAGGGCAACGGGAACTGCTAAAGGTATTTGAACGACTCCTGGTGGGCGTGCCTGATGCTGAATGCGGGAAAGTCGCGAAAATCTTCCGTGATCGGCACGGGAAAATATCCGAAGTCGTCAGCCAGCTTCAAGCGCACGAGAGGGATGGTCGGCTAACAAGGAGTTTGCGCGAAATAAGCCATAGCGTCATTCACATCCACTGTAATAGATTGCTGGGTGCCGACAGGGTTGCCGAGCAGGCGGCTGAAGGGCTCCTTGTTCGTATGCGGCTGAGCCTGGGAAGTAGAAGCCGTCGCTAGATGCGGAAAACGGTTTCACCTGCGTCACGAGTTATAGATGGCGGGAGATGTATGTCTTCAATAGAGATTTGGGATGGCATCATCATCGGCGCAGTTGGGGGCGCTGCCGCGGGCATTGCGCTCTCACTTTTTGAGCTTCTCAAAAGTAGAATCGCTGAAGAGCGCGATAAGCGGGCGGTCTATCGGTGGCTCGTGGCTAACACCACCCCGAAGCCGGGGGAGCAATATCGCTCGACCAAAGAAATTGCGAGTTGGACAAATCTCACGATGGAGCGGGCGCGATACATTTGTAGTGTTCACCCGCAAATTCTTATGAACGCTAGGACGTCCGAGGATATGGATGATCTTTGGAGCGTCCATGACCGGGGTAATATCAGCATCTATGAGAAGCGCGGGCTGTTGGGTCTCTGAATCGTTTCCCGCCCCCTTGAGCGCTTTCTCGATGAATTCGGGGTAAATGGGTGATCTGCCTATATTGCGGTTTCGACAAACCGGAAGCCGAATTTAGTTCCGAGCACATCATCCCGAAGGCACTTATCTGCGGCGGATTGGAGCCCACCAATCCGTTCATTCTGCCGGTGTGTGGCAGGTGCAATAACCTTTGTGGCCGTTTCGTTGACCGCCCCTTTATTAAGAATTGGTTTTCTCACGGCAACCGGGCGCACAACGAACGCCGTTACGTGGATCTAGCTAGAAACCCCGAGATTCCACTTAGTTATATGGGCTGCTTGAGTGAATCGCCGGTAGCGGGAAAGACCTGCGATAACTGGGTTGGTCCCACTGGCGACCAGATTTTCCATTTGCACGATCCGTATCCCGACCTGGAGCTTGTCGGGAAACCGCTCCCTGCTCGTGGGCAGACTTTTGATCCAGGGATGGTCTTTCTATTCATGCGGGCGACGAATCCGGCCTGGCACTCCTGCATCTTGAAATCAGTTGCGGCCGGATTTGAGAACGCGCAACTCTATATCGTGAATGGCGCGAATCCGCCACCTCCTTTCCAGAAGATTCCATCGGAGCTTGAATCTCTCAAAAATAGGCTAATCGAAATCGTGCAAGAACCGCTCAAGCTGGAATTCAAGATGGCGGCTGACTATGGAGATCGTTTCCTTTCCAAGCTTGCACTCGGATTTGGCGGCCTTTTACTCAAGTCAGACTTTAAAGTAAGCCAAGATGCAAAACGGCTTCGGGGATTCCTATGGGAGCGGGACTCTGAAAAACGTGCCACGCTAGAGGTTCGGGGTGCGAGTTTCGGATCTTTGCCGAAGAATGCAACCGTGGAGCGGGTTCTTCCCTGGGCTCCGGGCCATGTCATATATATCGCCGACATGGGGGAGTTCCTCTCGTTAATTCCAATATTCTACGGCGTTCAAGCCGCAGCCATAGAGATTGCCCGTGATCGGGCCCTGTGGGAAGGTAAAATCCCGGCAGAGGGTATCATCTACGTCATTGCCCCTGGTTTCAAATCTTGGATGCCCGCCAAGCTCGGTCACTACATTGCCGCGCGAATCGGTCAGTTACCGGAAACGGATGAGCTCGAGCAATTCATAAAGGTGGCGGAAAATCCACCGGAGCTCCCGCCATTTGAGGCACCTAAGTCTTAAGAAACCGCTCCACTCGTTCCCGGGAACTTCGCATTGGCTTCGATTTTTCTGTCTCCCAATCCGCCAGGGTCGATTCGTCCACACCCATGGCCTTGGCCAGGGCTTCCTGACTGAGCCCCAGTCCTTCCCGCCAGACACGGATTTTTTGGGATAATTTCCTTGTTCCTGCCGCCGGGAAAGGGCAATACTCCAGGAAGGCGTGGATGCGGGGGTAGAACCGGATGCCGGGGACGCGTTGGTTGAGCTCCCAGTTGTTGATGGAACCTTCGTCCACACCCAGGCGTATGCTTAGGGCGAGTTGGCTCAGGCCCAGGTCAAGCCGGCGCTTCCGGATGTGATCGCCCAGGGTCGTCAGGGCCTTCGGATATAATGAATTCAATGGCTTTTTCGCCGTCAGACGGAGCTTGCCAAAAGGCAACGCGGCCATGACGTTGCGTTGCCTATCTGCTACGGATTCCGAAGACGGAGGGACGAGGTCTGAGGCGCTCGGCAGATAGCTCAGATTGATTGTAACGTCCCCCTTCCCTACCACTACCCGCTCCGTGATCTGCTCGATGATTGTCCGTTTCTCTTCCCTGGTCAGATTCGGCCAGTGAGTGTAGAGATCGCGAGCCTCGCTGATGACCTCGTCCGAAGATTGGAATTGAATGCGGACGAAATCGATCTCGGCCAAGAGCGCCGGAATTCGGTTTTGAAGCTGTTGATAGCGCTCTTCGAGCGGCCGATTTTCGCGTCCGAAGCCTTCCTTTGAGATTTCGTCGGCCATGTAGAGCTGTAGGAGCTTGTCCATCCGGGCTTTAAGCTTCTTCTGTTCATCCTCCATGGTGGCCAGGAGGTCCTGCTTTTCCTTGAGAGCCTGATCGGCCGATTCCAGGTGCTTGGCGACCTCCTCCGGGGAGAAGAAGAACCGCTTGAGCTGTTCGTGGAAGATGGCTTCCAGGTCGTCCACCCCGATTTTGTTCCGGCACTTGGAGCAGACGTACTTTGGGGTGCTGGACGGGACATACATCTTCTGATCCCCGCCGCAGAGGCCGCAGAACACGAAGCCTGAGAAAAGCTGGACCGTCTTCTTGGCCGGCCGTTTGCCGCTGGCCTTTCGTTCCTGGAGGATGACGTTCGCCTGGTTCCAAAGGTCCTCAGAGACGATGGCCTCGATCTCAGTGTGGACCCATTCGCTCTCCGGCTTGAAGCTCCAGGACTTCCCGTCGCCCTTGGACTTGGTGTAGTTGGCGCGGCGGAGGCCCTTGGCCGATGGGTCGCTGATGAGGCGGTCCACAGTGGTATCCGAGAACTTGGCCCCGCTTCGGGTGCGGTGCCCGCGCTCATTGAGGATGCGGGCGACGGTTTTTTTGCGGCGGTGTTCCACGAAGAGTTCGTAGATGAGCTTGCGGACGGGGGCTTCTTTGGGGTCTACCACGAGCTGCTTGTTCTGCCAGGCGTACCCGAAGGGCGCGGCGCCGCCCAGGGACTTGCCGAGCTTGGCGCGGATCGGAACCGAGGCCGCGACCCGGGAGGCGATCTCTTCCCGCTCCCATTGGGCCATCGCGGCGATCATGGTGTAAAAAAGACGCCCGGCGGGCGTCGAGGTGTCGATCGCTTCTTGGAGGGAGATTAAGTCGGCGTCGTACTTGTTGAACTCATCGGCGAAGTCGAGAAGCTGGCGGGTGTTTCGAGCAAGGCGGGCAAGCTTTGAGAAGATGAGGCCGGTGATGTGGCCGGATTCGATGTCAGCCCGCATCCGCTTGGTTTCCGGATGCTCAGAGACATCCTTCCCGCTGACCCCGGCGAGGTTATAGACCTCGCGGACCTTCCAGCCTTTGGACTCGGCGTAGTAGCGGGCGCGCCTCTCGTGGTGCTCCGGGCTTTCGCCCTGAGCCTGATCCTCGGTGGAGACGCGAATCCAGATGCCGACGGCTTTGGAGGGCTTGTCCATGAGCGATCTCCTAGCGTTTGCTGGAACGGCGAGGCGGCTTTTGTTTTTTGCTGGCGGGGAGGAATCCTTCCTCAGGCTTGACGTGCATGAGCCGCCAGAGGAAGAAGTCCAGCCCGCCCCAGTCTACGTAATTGGCATAGACCTGGACCGAGAATTCGGCAAGGAGGATATTCCGGGGGCTGCGCTTCATGCAGTCTTATACGGGATGGGTGGAGATTGGTTCCCTTTTCTGAAAAGCGCATGAGGCATTGCATTTATTACCAAACAGGGGTTATACTTGAAACGACGGTTGTTGCTTAACAATTATCATGGGTGAACCTGAAAAAGAGCCTTCACTAACTGGAGAACTCCCACCTTCGACGGCTGGCGAGCTAAAGGGATTGAATCGGCAACCCGAAAAGGCGCCGGATGCTTCGTTTGTTTCTAGAGATGCTCGTATCCTCGTTGTTGACGATAATGACGTGGTGGGAAAATTGATTTCAGCCATACTCACCGCGGATGGTTACGAAGTGGAGTGCCGCAAGCAGAAAGATGTGTCTCCTACGAGCTTTCCCTCAAAAGCGGATTTGATAGTGATAGATGCCCTCATGCCGCTTCCAGGTCAAGATGTTCCCTTGGGCGTGGGTGAGGTCCTAAAAAATCTGAAAGCCTCTGCAGTTACGCGTGGAACCCCTGTCGTTGTGGTTACCGGCAAAACGTTGACGGGGAAAAATTTTGGCGAAGGTGATTTTCTTGAAAAAGTGGTAGAGCTGGACGAGCTTTTAGCAGCAATACCCGAACGAATAGCTAAGGCGAAGATGCAGAAATCGGAAGGGATGTATTCGGAATCTCCTTCTGCTCCTGGAAACACATCGGGAGCGGAAGGAGGTAAGAAGATGTCTGAGAATCCGGAACTTAAGTCGCCCGAAGAAAAGAACAATGAAATTCCGGCCAAACCCCTCATCCCAAAACGCTGGTATGGAATTTGGGCAGTCCTATTGTTGCCGCTACTGGTTCATTCGTTAACTCCGGTGAATCCGGGAACAGAAAATTTTCGGGCGATTCTCGGATATGTCTTCATTGGCATGATCCCGCTGGTTGCACTTTTTGCCGTGTACGACTGCCTCCGCATTTTGGCCAGTGACTAATTTGAAACTGACTCGGAAGCAGCTTCGTGTCCTCATTATCCTTTCCATCGGCCAAGTCGTGTTTGCGGGCGGCGCGCTTCATTTTTTCAATCACTGGGCATTTCCCAGTAAACCAATCCCCGTACCTTGTTGTACGGGGACTTTTTATTCACCCAGCAATGTGGACGCGTGGTGGTTCGTAATCCAAACGATTACAACCACGGGGTATGGATCTCTCCCTGTGTGGACCAATAGACTGAAAATACTTTCTTCGATTCTAATGATAGGGAGCATATTGATGTGGACGGTGTTTCTTGGGTTGGTAATCAACATTATTCACGATTACCTCAAAGGGGACGGCCGAACCAAATCGCGGTAGCCAGTCTGAGTTGGTGGGTGTTTCATTCGCTAGAGGCTCCTGTTACGGCCAGCGCTGCCGCATCAAAGATGTTCATCCGGTAGTCCTCGGTCATCCAGATTTCTCTGTGGCGCGGTAGACGCGGGATTAGCTCCGGAAAGATCGTTGTCAGCGCGTGAGCAATCTCTTCTTTCGTGATGGCGCCCGCTCCCTCGAACGTGGCCTGAACCTCCTCGCGTGAATAGCGGAGGACTTTTATCTTCCGTTTCCGTGCAGCGGTAGCAATCTTCTCCATGATGTTCTGTGTGGTGCGCGTCCTGCGCCAATCGTCCTTGTAGTCCTCGAGGACGAGTACATCCGGGCCGTAGCGGTCGAGGAGATCCGTGGCGAGCCCCAGGGCGTCATAGTTGAGAGACTTTGTGCCCCTGAAGTTCTTCACGCCCCAATCAACGAGGCGCTTGGGCTCCTTTTCGAGGATCGCGTAGGCCAGGCCCTCTGTTGTGGGGTCGAGAGCGAGGATGCGGGTATAGGTGGTGGGGATATACGTATTCGTCATCGTGTGATATCGCGCGGCGGCTGACCGTGAGCGAGTTCCTGCAGGAACTGCATCTTCCGAGCGAGAGCCGGGCTGGCCGGCTGTGCTCCGAGTTTGGCGAGCAGGCGCTGCGCGCGTTTGTGAATGGTAATGGCGACCTCATCGTAGTGACCGGCGAAGAGGTCTTCGAGGGAAGCGTTGAAAATGAAGCTGTACGCGAGGATCGCGTCGAAGGTCGGAATCCGCCGGCCGTTTTCGTAGCGGCTGACCTTAGAGTCCCGGGTTGCACCGAGAAGGAACGCGAGCTCTTCTTGGGTGAGCGCGCTCCGCTTGCGGTACATCCGGAGATAGTTGGAAAGTCTGTGTGTCGGCATTTGTGAGAAACGCACGAGGCCGTTTCTCCTCGAACAGTACACGTTCTGCGGAATTTGCATCGGAGGGGGAAGTTGCCGTCTCCGGCAGGTTCCTGTTCATTTTTGGGTGTTCCCGGGGCGGCGTATCCACACGAAAAGGCATGTGCGTCAGATGAGTTGTTAATGTGCGCAGTGTCGTCGAGGGTCGGGCATTTGACGGATTTCAAGTTCCGTGTTACCGTGAGATCAGTTCAAAAACATGCGAAATCAGGAGGGAGCATGATCGCTCACGGCATTGTCAGTTACGATGACGGGGTCCCGGATATCTGTTGCCGCACTCTGGCAAGCAGGGAGGACGGCTTGCATTTTTTCGTGGAGTGGCTGGCAGGGCTTCGGAAGCCTACGGATTTCGAGGAGATATCCGCTTCTCGGATCATAGTCGGAGACGACGATGTTTCGGCAAAGATCTTCTTCCGGGGTCCGAAGGAGGATATGGCTCCGCTCGTCGCAGTCGCCCGGTGGTATCTTGCGCATGCGCGCAGCGGTTCTCCGGCGGTTCCCGCACGGGAGAAGATCGCTTCCTGATTCCGGCATCAACAAGGAGCCCTTTCGAGGGCTCCTTTTTTATTGCCCGAAATACGACGCAATGTGCTCATTCCATTATCGGCCATCAGGCCGAGGGCCTGGTGTGGATAAAAAGCGAGGGAAGCCGTATGTGAATTTTCCACTCGCCTGTTTTGTTGAGGTGCTGGTCAGTTTCCTCCTCTCAGCTCGCGTAGGTGAAACGCGATCCGAAGCTTCTCTCGTGCTCGGGATACCCGCGAGCGGATAGTCCCGGTCGGTACGCCGAGTCGTCGCGCGGCATCGCCATAGTGCAGCCCGGCGATGTCGCAGAGCGCGATGACCTTGCGGTGCGGCGGGTTCAGCGTCAGGTACGCCTCGCGGGCGAGCCCCAGCATTTCCTCGTGGACGAGCGTCTCGAGGATCGGCTTGTCGGTGCCGGCGAGCAGTCCCAGGTACGGCGTGCTGCCTTCCTCGGTTTCGACGTTCCCATCGAGCGAGCGATTGTGGCGCTCGGGCCCTCTGCGGCGGTCGATGAACTCATGTTTGAGGATGGCGAGGAACCACGACTTGAAGCTTCGCGCGGGATCGTACTGATCCCAGTGTTGGAGGGCCTGGTAGCAGGCTTCCTGCACGAGCTCGCGGGCTTCGTCCCGGTTATGGCACAGCTGGAACGCTACACAGTACGCGCGCTGTCCGGACTCCTTGAGGAACTTTGCCAGGCATTGCGCGGGGGTCTCTCCATTCGCGTTTCTCATGTACGGCCTCCCTTCGGTTGGATGTCCCCGAAGTCCCGTTGTCTACCCGCCCGTTCAAATAGGCGGGAGACTTTGCGGGGACTTGGGGACATGGGGAGGACCGGTGGACGTTCCGGTGGATATTGAGGCATCAGGCGTTTGTTCGGAAAATAAGGGCGCCGGGGGGACTTCAGGACTTTGTTCAGGGGATGCCGGCGGGGGGACGTCGTAGCGGAGGGAGAGGCGGTCGAGCTTGGCGTATTCCGATTGGGGGAGGACGAAGATGCCGTGCCGCTTCATAGGGACCAGGTGGAGTTTCGTTCGGAGGAGGTAGCCGACCCATTTGGGGGTGATCTTGCGGTCGTACTCTTCGCCGAACTTGGCAGCGAAGGTGTCCGTGATGTCCTTGAGGGCGACGGAAGATGATGCATCGGTCCAGAGTTCTCGGACGACTTCGAGAATCTGCGCTTCGGCTTCGAGGCCCCGTGCCCCTACCATCAGATCGTGATATTCACGGGCCAGGCCCTGAAGCTCTTGCCGGATTGCCGGGTCGTCTACGGTGCTGAGGAGCGGAACGAAGATTTGGCTGAGCCGTGGCTCGATGGCCCGGTCTACGAGAGACGGATCAACGGTGCAATGGGCAAGATTGCGGAACCGGAAGAGCAGGAGCTTGTTGCGGAGGCTCAGAGCTTCGCGTTGCTGTGCCTGCGGGAGGTTGATCGGGATGTCCCGGCGCAGTTCCCGCTCGCCCATCGGTTCGGTGAGGAAGCGGCTTTCGAGCGCCCGGTCTTCGAAGAGGCCGCGCGTAGCGACGATCTTGGGGCCGAAGACGGCGTATGCTCGGGGGTTGAACTCCTTGGTCTGCGGGGAGGCCTCGCTCCGGAGGACCGGGAAGCCCCGGACGTTCCCGTTGTTGAGGATTTTCACCATCTCGGAGCGTTCGTCGCTTTGGCGGAAGTCGGACTCGTCGATAATGAGAGTGCCACGGAAGGCGTCGAGGATGCGGAACAGCGGGGAGATCGTCGAGGCTCCGGAGGCGAAGATGGGTTTGTAGCAGAGGGAGCCGACGGTCAGGAGGAAGCGCGTCTTGCCGCTGCCCGGCTCGCCTTGAATGCGGAGATATGGGAGTTCGTTGAAGGCGTCGTAGACCCAGGAGAACAAGACATACGAACTGGCGATGCGTTCATAGAGCGGGCTTACATCGACGTAGCGGTGAATGAAGGACCGGATTTCGTCGAGAAGCTGGGTTGTGCTGCCGTATTCCTCGGGCATGGAGGGTAGGAGGACGACGTTGTTGATGAGGAGGTTATTGCGCGGCGAGTACGGGACCAGGCGCTCGGCCGAGGAGAGCAGGATGTCGCTCGCGAGCGTCCAGGTGGCCCCGTCGTATACGGCGAAGCGGGTCCGGACGAGCTCCGGGTCATACACCAGCTCCACAATGCGGCCATCGGGAAGATGAGCGGAGCCGGCGGGGATGCGGCGGACCGACTGTTCTTGGGGCGCGGCGTGCGCGTGCGGGGTATCCATGCGCCCCACGGTACGCCGATCTTATTCTCTTTCCTAGACAGAGAATCCTGCCAAGATCGAATGATTCCTCTTCGGCAAAATTCTGGACCTTTGCGGGATGCTCGGGGGGTGTATCGTCTTTGAGTATGAAAAAAGAACATCAAGAGGCGCTACGGCGCCTCTACCCCCAGCTCCCGCCTGAGCAGATCGTGGCACTCGACACGTTGCTTGATCGCTATGCGGCCTTCCTGTGGCAGATGCATGCCCGGGTAACGGCGAGCGATGAGGCGTGGAACGAGTTCCTGGCTTTGACAGAAGGTGCGGCGCGCTCTATCGTGGAGGAAGAACCTTCACACCAAAGGTCGAAAATTTATCGTCGAGATCAAAATGTATGAACGGAACAGAGTTCTACGCATACATCCGTGTCTCGACGGCTAAACAAGGCGAAAAGGGCGTTTCACTCATCGAGCAAAAAGCTGCGATCGAGCGGTACGCGGAACGCAATAACTACACGATCGTCGAGTGGTTCGAAGAACGCGAGACGGCCGCATCACGCGGTCGCCCCGTCTTCAATCGAATGCTCCAGCTCCTCCGGAAACGGAAGGTGCGGGGTGTTCTCATTCACAAGATCGACCGGAGTGCGCGCAATCTCAAAGACTGGGCAGATCTCGGAGAACTGATTGACCAGGGCATCGAGGTTCACTTCGCAAACGAAGGGCTCGATCTTCACTCCCGGGGCGGGCGGCTCTCAGCTGACATCCAGGCGGTGGTCGCCGCAGATTTCATTCGAAACCTCCAAGAAGAGACCCGTAAGGGCATGTGGGGGCGGTTCAAGCAGGGCCTCTATCCGTTGCGTGCACCATTGGGCTATCGCGATTGTGGACCAGGGAAGCCAAAAGAAATCGACCCCGCAAAGGGGCCGCTCGTTCGGCGGGCATTCGAGCTGTATGCCACTGGTAAATACTCACTGATTCGCTTGCGCGCGGAGATGGCGCGTCGTGGGTTAACGAACCTTGCCGAAAGGAACCTGAGCATAAACAGCCTTGCCGCTGTGCTGCACAACCCGTTCTATGCGGGACTCATCGCAATTAAAAAAAGTGGTGAAACCTTCCAAGGTGTTCATGAAGCTCTCATCCCTATGCATCTCTACAAGGAGGTGCAGAACGTTCTCAGAGGTAAGGTGCCGGTTCGCCAAGTGAAACATGATTTCTTGTTCCGGAAGAGCATCCGATGCGGAGAATGTGGACGCGCGTTGATTGGCGAACGAGTGAAGGGCCGGGTGTACTACCGTTGCCATCTGTCGGTATGTTCAACAAAAACGATCCGAGAGGATCGGGCGCTCGCAGAGGTCATCAGAGAGCTTCACAAACTTGAGTTTCCTGCTGGGGTTCAAGACATCCTCATCAAGGAGCTTGAAGAGATGCGGAAGAATGAATCGCGTAACCGACTTGAAGACAGGCAGTCGCGATCATTGCGTCTCGATCAGATGCGCGAACGCCTAAACCGGCTGACCGATGCCTATCTTGATCGCTTACTGGAAAAGGACGCCTACGAGGATCGACGCCGGCTTATTCTTATCGAAATCCGTGAGCTTGAGGAATTGGCAAAGAAGGAGCCGATGGGAGCCGAAAGAATGCCTGATCGGATCGTGGATCTCGTGATGCGCGCTCAAAATGCCGGTTCGACGTTCATCGCGGCAAAGGGTAACGAACAAAAAGTGCTGTTGCGAATTTTTACCTCGAACTTGAAGCTCAATTTCCGGAAGCTAGACGTAGAGCTGGCTCAGCCGTTTTTTGCAATTGAAAGTTTTAATACATCTCTGAAAGGGGTGCCTAATGGGAATCGAACCCATGCTATCGCTGCCACAGAGCGAAGTTCTACCATTAAACTATAGGCACCATAAATACCTTGAGAGCGTATCGCAAAGCGATGAAAAACGCAATCTTAGGATGTCTTCATTGTACTGAAAAATACCTGATCGCTCAATGATAAAAAATAACCCTCGAAAGGGTTATTGATCAATAAAGCGGAAAGATCTTGGGAGTCATAGCGAACTGCACTCCCATCGATTCAAGCCTCCGCTTCGCTTCCTGGGACTCGCTCGGATGCCACGGCCGGACCAGATCCTCCAGAATGACGATATCTCTTATCACGCCTTTCGTGAGAAGATACGCGATCTCATCCATGATGCAATATTCGAGATGGAGTCCGGCAAAGAAGATCCGGCGAACGCCCATTTCCTCCATCAGCATATCCAATTGATACTTCTGGAAAATACTGAATTGCGCCCCCAGCAACGGGCAGCTCTCGCGGTCGTACCACGACCAAAAGATCTGGGAAAGAAGCTGCTGCCGATAGACCTCTGCAAGCGGCAGCTCGGGAAGGTATCCGTCGGAGAACAGCTCATAGTGCCCTGCGGGCACCTCATAAAAGAACCCGTCCGGCAACCTCACCGGGTTCGTAGCGATCGCATGCTTCAAAACCGCCGTCGATGTCTGATCGGGAAATAATGTCAGATGATGCTTATGGGCGAAGAAGAATACGTTCTCCAATTTAAAATACCGCCGCGCCAAGCCAGCGAGATACGGAGAAAATTTTTCCGTACCGAGCGTCGGTTGTCGCCCGCGGCTCAAAAAATCATTCTGCATATCGTTGATCACCAGCGCATCCCGTTCGCGATCGAACTCTTCGACCCGTTGATGCATACGGCCTCCGCTTTCAAAGAACTTAACTTAAGCGTACCCTTTCGCCCGAAAAAGAAAAAGCCCCGCAGGATGCGGGGCTTGCCTCAAGGACAGGAGTCCGAGGACTTGGTGGGAGGTAAGGACGCCGGCTTCGGTCAGCGCGCGACGGCGGGCACGAGCAGCATCCGCGAGTGGCGGAACTTCCGCGACACGCGGCGCATCGGGATGAAGCCGGTCGGCTTCACGCCGTAGTACTCGGTGATCGCCTTCAGCAGGCGGGGGCTGACCTTCTTGCTCTTGCAGCTCCCGGCAGCGATGCTGCGGATCTCGTTCAGGACGAACGCCCGCTGCCCGCGACCGTCGAGGTCGAACGGCATCTCCCGCAGACCCAGACGCTTGAGGCGCGCCGGCATCGGCCCGGCGGGAACGGAGACGGGCTCCGAATCCACCAGATCGGCCGGATCCACCACCCCGAGCAGCGTCAGGACCCAGTAGAAGACCTCCGTCAGCGCTTTCTTGATCATGATCTCTTCCTCCCTCAGTTTTCTGTTAGGCGAGGCCTTGCCTCTGCCCCTCCATCAAAGAACGGATACCCTTATTCAGGATAGATATATTATACCATATACTGGTATAAAGTCAAGTATTAAAAACTCCCCTGTTTGAGGGGAGTGATCGCTACCGATAGGCCCTGAGAAGGGTCCCGTACGGCTTCCATTCACCGGCATCTTTATCGTAATACAGGCACTGCTGAGCGCTCAGTAGGCTACTCAGCCGCGTATCTGTATCAAGCTTTAGCACAAATCGCTGATCCTCGAGAATGCCGGCCCCGAGGAAGAGGAGCCCCTCGTATCGCTCGCCGAGACATTGAGAAAAGATGTCGCAAAGCTTGATGGTCTCCTTGCTCTTCTCAAGGACGATCGCACATTTATCCCAATACATCATGAACTGGTAATTCCCCCATTCGTTCGTGTAATGCAAAATACCCATATCCACCCAGCGCGAACGGTCCGCATCCCACGAAAGGCAATGGAAATTTTTTTCGGTCGGCGCAACGCAAAGAAAAAGGTCATCGGCATCGGCATCTTTCCGGGCGAACTGAACCGCCATATATCCGCCGATCATCTTCGTACCCCTCGGTCCGCTGAAAAGGTCCGTGAAGTACACGTACTTTTCGCCCTCTTTCAGTTCGATGCAATGCTCCTTCCAGCGGATCTCCAGGCCTTGAAGGTCCATGGCAAACCTCGTTTTCAAGGAATTACTTTTACGCTAACACAAATAAAAGGGGTTTGGGAATACTCGCCCCGGCCTTAGGCGCGGGCTTTTTGACCCCCTTCCCGAGTTCGATTTCCCTCTTCAAGCAACGAATAAAGAATACCCGCCATATGGCGGGTATTCTTTATTGAGGCCTGAGGGAGAATCGAACTCCCGTATAAGAGTTTTGCAGACTCCTGCCTTACCACTTGGCTATCAGGCCGATATTATATTTCCGCTTCAACATCTCCTTCTGCTGCCCGGTCTTCAAGAATCTTTCTAGTTTCATCGCCTCGCTTCTTGATGGGGCTTCTCTGACCTCCAATAAGACCCAGGGGCGATAAGATTTCGTCGATCGAACCCTACCCGCATTATGCAGCGAAATTCTCTTTTCAACGTCTTCAGTACTCCCAATATACATATCATTATTTGCACAACTTTTCAAAACATAGACATAAAACATGCCCGAGACGCATTTAATCTTTCTCCTGATCCTCATCATCTTTTTTGTCCCTTCGGGACACCTCCCGCAGGGAGGCAATTTTCATGAACGTCTTCTCAAGCTCGGCCGCGCGGCTCGTTCCCTTGTCCAGAATAAAGCGCAGCATCGGCATCGGCTTGATATTGATCTTCTTCAAAAGCAAATGGCGGAGGTACTGCCGTGAATCGTTGAGCTTGGCGAGCACATCGTCGCCGCGGTTGTCCGGGATCACCGACACGAAGATATCGGCATACTCAAGGTCCTTCTGCACCTCGACTTCGGTCACAGTCACCAAGGCGCCGTCAAACTCCATTTCGCGAAGAATGACTTCGTTCAAATATTCCTGGATCACGCTGGTGACCCGCTGAGCACGCAAGAACGGCATTAGGGCTGAAGAAGAATATCCCCCGTCTGAATGATAATATCCGATTCGAACAGCAGGCCGCATTCATTCCCTTCCGATACCACGTTGGCGTCCTTTTTAGCCTGCTGGAGGTTCACCACCTTTCCTTTGCCGATGATCGCATCATCGCGGCGGATATCAAGCCACGCCTTCGTAAGAATGCGCCCCTTCGTCACTTTGCCGCCGATCGTCTGCACGCGGTTCTTCGCGCTGAACGTCGCCAGGATCTGCAGTTCGCCCTGGTAGTTCCCTTCATGCATCGTCTTGAACATCGTTTCGATCTGTTCCACCAGCTTGTAGATGATCTCGTCGGTCAGCAGCATAATGTCGTGCACGCGCGCGAGGTTCTCCGCCGCCCGCGTCGGATAGGAGCCGAAACCGATGATGAACGCTCCGGTCGCCAGCGCGTCCTTCACATCGCCGTCAGTGATCTCGCCGACCGTCTGGCTGATGATCTCCAGCCGCTGATTCTTCGCGATCGGTATCTTCCGCAACAGGTCGTTCAACGCCTCAAGCGATCCGGCGGTATCCGCCTTCAAAATGACGCGCACGGTCTGTTCGTCCTTCGCGCCGCTTCCCGTCACGCGCGTGGACGCTTTCTTCACCACCTCGTCCAGTTCCTTTTCGGATAACTTTCCCGCCTTGAACTCTTCGCCGACCGCCGGCAGTTCTTCAAAACCCATGATCACCGCCGGGCTGGACGGCAGCAGTTCATCCACGGCCTTGCCAAGGAAGTTTTCCAGGATCTTCACTTTTCCTTTCGCGCTCGGCGTCATGATCATATCGCCCCGGCGCAAAGTTCCGTTCTTCAAAATGACGGTCACGGTATTCCCGCGCCGCTTATCAAGCTTCGTTTCGAGGATCATGCCGGACGCAAGCGCTTCCGGATCATACGACAGGTCCTCTACTTCGGATGCAAGCACGATAAGGTCGAGCAGCTCGCCTATGCCTTCGCCGGTCTTGGATGACACGCCCTGGTAGCTCACATCGCCGCCGTATCCCTCCAAAAACACGCCGTTCGTCATGAGGTCGTTCTTCGTTTTGTCGATATCGATCCCGGATTTGTCGATCTTGGTCAGCGCGACCACGAACGGCGTCTTAGAACCGATGATCGCCTTCAATGCTTCCTTCGTCTGCGGCTTCACGCCTTCGTCCGCCGCGACCACCAGGATCGCCACGTCCGCCACATGGGCGCCGCGCTCGCGCATCTTCGAGAACGCTTCGTGTCCCGGCGTATCGATGAAGGTGATCTTCTTGCCGTCGTGCTCGATCTCATAGGCGCCGACCGACTGCGTAATGCCGCCGGCTTCGCGTCCCACGATATTCGTCTTGCGGATGTAGTCCAGCAAGCTCGTCTTGCCATGATCAACATGGCCGACAATGACCGCTACCGGAGCCCGCTTCAATTGTTCTTTCGTTTCATTTGCCATACAGTCCCATAAAAATACCACGTTTTTTTCATTTTGACAAATAAAGATCGGCTTTTAACTTCAAATATTCTCGGTCAAAATTTGTTTGTAAATTAACCGATCTTCATATAATATGTACCTAGAGCAGGAAGAAAGCGGGATCATCTCCCGCAAAAAAAATACGGAGGCGTGGCCGAGTCCTGCCTGCCGGCAGGCAGGGGCTGAAAGCAAAATATGTTTTGCGTCTACATCCTCAAAAGCGAAAAAGATAACAGTTTATACATCGGCAAAACGAACGATCTTAAGCGCCGACTTGCCGAGCATAACCGCGGCGATACCCCGTCGATCCGATCGAAGCGACCTTTGGTCCTTCTGGAATATATCGAATGCGCCACAGAGCCTGAAGCGCGCCGATTGGAAAAAGACTGCAAAAAGGGGTATAAAAGAGAAGCAATAAGAAAGAAGTATAATTTATAACATACGGAGGCGTGGCCGAGTGGCTGAAGGCAGCATCCTGCTAAGATGTTAACCGGGAAACCGGTTCGAAGGTTCGAATCCTTCCGCCTCCGCAGAAAAGTAAAACGACACTACCTGCCTGTCTTACTTCGTTAGTAGTGAACTTACTATGACCTACGAAAACGTCATTCTCGCAAGCTGGGCAGCATTTATCATCGTCTGGAGTATCGGTGCATTCAACGTAAAACGCGACGTTAATAGAGATCGCATTCTCATCCTTCGATCTTGGCTTCTCCGCTCAGTAGTCATCGTGCTCGTACTCTTCGCCCTGACTCGTATCGCGACACGAACAGCACATTACACCCGCACTGATATTATAGTTTTAGGGGAAGCCCTCTTTACCCCGCCGCTTATGCTCGGCTGGATCGCTGCTTGTCTTACGATGCTCGGCGTTCTTTTCGCGATCTGGGCACGCATCCATCTCGGACGCAACTGGAGCTCTGTTCCTACGGCAAAAGAGGGTCATGAACTCATTACAAGCGGCCCATACCGCTTCGTCCGCCATCCTATTTATACCGGCATTCTTTTCGCCGCGTTCGGGGCTGCGCTCACCGGAAGCTTATTCGGCATCGGTATTTTCATACTTGTTTGCGCCATATTTCTGCGCCGCATCAGCAAAGAGGAGCACATCATGCTAGGGCTATTCCCCAATACATATCCGGGATATCAAACGAGAACGAAACGGCTTATTCCGTTCGTGTGGTAAAATGTGAAAAATAGAAATTGATTCGCTCGACACTATAAAACACGCCTTTCGGCGGTTTTTATATTTTCACGCTATTTTCTCAATACAAAAAACTTAACTTTCGTGTGAACTAAACCGATCCGGTCTCAATCAAGGTTCAACTCCGCATCAATCCAAACTTTGACCTGCTGATGCAGCCGCGCATATGCACGCCATACTGAAGCCGACCATGCACGGATCGCATTATCCCGCTCTGCGCCTGCTGGAACAGCAATTACGTCATAAACGGTCATGGCGCCGGCGGTATCGATCGGAACGAGTCGTGGTAAGCGCTCTTTGTGCTTCGCAAGCTCCACGTGCGCCTGCTGTACTTCTTTTCCGGAATATCCCTTCTCGTTATGAAGATAGAGGCCCGCAAGTGCGAAGTCGAGGTAGATAGGTTTTGATAATCCGTCCGCATGCTGCGCTGCATATGCATCAACGATATATTGGTGTATAAATTCAACGCTCGGATGTGCAAGCGTATAAAAAGAAAGTTCGTTGTATGCATCCTGATCGGCCATAATTTCCGGTAATAATGCAACCTTATTGTACACCGCCAATATTCAGATCGAAAGAAGCATAGATCACTAAAAACCGCCTTTCGGCGGTTTTTAGTTTTAACTTATTTCCTCGATGCCAGATGGAAACTTGTATACGAGATGAAAGCGGCAACGAAGATCGCGATCCAGCTCATCCACATCGGTGCAGCCCAGGCGCCGATCATCACCGACCACCCAAAGACCAAACGAAGGAAATGCGCGAGTGCGACCAGGCCGGTGATCACGCCGACCACGAAGAAGAGCGACTTCGGCGATGCGCCGGGCTCCATACTGCGCGGATGCCATGCATAATGGATCAGGACCAGGAGCAGGAAGAGATCGAACCCGATCCAGAACCATGCCGTCTGCGACGTCACCCAAATACCCATAAAACTCTGCGGGAGAAGCCCTGAGGACAGCATCCAAACGCCCGTCAGCAGATCCCCCAAAACAAGCCCCGACGCAAACTTCGCTATCTCCTTTAATCGTTGTGTATGTGTCATACCTTTATAATACCATCGGATCGTTTTCCGCCAAAAAACAGGGGTGTCGGTAACTTTAGCCTCCTTGCCGAGGGTTTTATTGCATGAGACACTAAAGAACACATCCATGAAGAAACGAGTTGTAAAAAAACGAAAGACGATCCTCGTGACCGGCGGAGCCGGATTCATCGGCAGCCACCTCTGCGAAGCGCTTTTGGCGCAGGGGCATAAAGTCATCTGCCTGGATAACTTTTTCACCGGTTCAAAAGAGAATATCAAGCATCTCCTGAAAAACCCCCGTTTCACCCTCATTAAACATGACATCGTCAACCCGATCTTCCTGAAGCCCGACCAGATCTATAACCTCGCCTGCCCGGCCAGCCCGATCCACTATCAGCACAATCCGATCAAAACGGTCAAAACCTCAACGCTCGGCATGATCAATATGCTCGGCATGGCGAAAAAGTCCGGCGCCCGGATCCTCCAGGCGTCGACCTCCGAGGTCTACGGCGACCCGGATATGCATCCGCAAAAAGAGACCTACTGGGGCAATGTGAACCCGATCGGGATCCGCGCCTGCTACGATGAAGGAAAGCGCGCCGCCGAAACGCTCTGCTTTGAATACCACCGCGAACATGGCGTGGAGATCCGCGTCGCGCGCATTTTCAATACCTACGGCCCGCGCATGAGCGAGAACGACGGCCGCGTCGTCTCGAACTTCATCGTCCAGGCGCTCCGCGGCAAGCCGATCACGCTTTACGGCAGCGGCAACCAGACCCGCAGCTTCTGCTATGTCGACGATCTCGTCCGCGGACTGATCGCGCTCATGAACGGCTCCCAGACCGGACCGATCAACCTCGGCAATCCGAAAGAGATCACCGTTCAGACGCTTGCGGAAAAAGTGATCACCCTGACCCATTCACCGTCAAAGATCAAAAAAGTCCCGCTGCCGAAGGATGACCCGCGCCGTCGAAAGCCCGACATCACTCTGGCGAAAAAATTCCTGAAATGGACGCCGACAGTGCCGCTTGACGAAGGGCTCGAAAAGACCATCGCCTACTTTCGCACCAAGATAAAAGCCCGTTAGAAGCGAGGCTCGTCAAAAACGGCAAATAGAGTATCCTAAAGGTATGGATCTCGTCACTCAGAAACCGGAACCGAAGAACCGCAACGTGTTTTACGTCGGCCTGCTCAGTTTTTTCGGCGGCATCAGCCAGGACATCTTCTCACCGATCCTGCCGATCTATTACACCAGCGTTCTCGGGTTCGACAAAACCTTCGTCGGCGTCGCCGAAGGCCTCGTAACCGCAAGCAGTTATCTCTTCAAGATCTTCGCGGGGTTCTTTTCGGATAAGTTCAAAAAACGAAAACCGATCATCTTTGCCGGTTACTTCCTCTCCATGGTCAGCCGTCCGCTTCTCGCGCTCTTCATCTCCGGCGGCGCCGTGATCGGCCTCCGCGCGCTGGACGGCATCGGCAAGGGCATTAAAGATCCGCCGAAGGACGTTCTCATCGCGGGATCGGCCGAAAAAGAGATCCGCGGCAAAAGCTTCGGCATCGCCCGCATGCTTGATACGCTCGGCTCCGTCGCCGGTCCGCTGATCCTCTTCGGGCTTTTGTATGTTCTCAAAGAAAGCACCTGGCTCTATCACGACATTTTGGTCTTCACCGCCGTTCCGCTGGTCATTACGCTGTTGATCCTCGTATTCAAAGTACGGGAGGTGAAAGATGCGCAGCCGGAACCAACGCCGGCGCCGGCAGCCACTCCTACTTCTATCGGCCCATTACCGGCATCGTTCTATCTCTTCCTCGGCATCGTGATCCTCTTCACGATCGGCAATTCCTCAGACGCCTTCTTGATCTTGCGCGCGCAGAACGCCGGCGTCACCCTGCTTGAGATCCCGCTCGTCATTACATTATTCAACTTCATCTATGCGATGTTCGCCGTGCCGTTCGGCTCGCTCTCAGACCGCATCGGCCGCATTCCGACGATCCTTATCGGCTGGGGAACCTATGCGCTCGTCTATCTCGGTTTTGCGCTTGCGGTCCACGCGTATCTCATCTGGTTCCTCTATGCGCTCTACGGCATCTATTACGCGACCAATCAAGGCGTCGTCAAAGCGCTGCTTGCGGATATGGTCGGCAGCGAGCACCGCGGCAAAGCGTTCGGCATTTACGGCACGACCATCGGCCTCGCAACGCTACTTGCGAGCTTCATCGCCGGCTCGCTCTGGGACCATCTCGGCCCGGCAGCGCCGTTCTATTTCGGCGCGAGTATCGCCGCGATCTCAGCCGTCGTCCTTCTCTTATTCGCAAAAAAACTGACGCCTACTTCGGAAACGATCAGAAGCTAGCGGTATAAAAGCGCGCCGATCACCACGAGCGCGTTCACCGCTTCCCACAATACGAAACTGACGATGATCGTCTTGTCTTTGTGTGCGATGCCATAAAAGACCCACGGGAGCGTCACAATGAAAATAAGCGCCCAGGAGACCGCGGATACGCCGGCGGCCTGATGCGTCGTAAAGATCTGCCAGATCTGCGGCACGACCATAAACGGACCGATGATTCCGGCGTAGAACGTCGTCCGGTCGAGAAAATGCATCCAGTCGGATGGCTGGCCATGGAGCGGCGACGCCTCTTCGGACTCCGTGCGGCGGACATGTTTGTGCTTAAGGCCAAGATACGGGTGCATAGCCTTATTGTACCCGCTCCCGCCGCTGTTCCCAAATCGAATGCGTTATACTGAATACATGGCTCCGCTCTATAGCACGATCACGCTGTTCGCCGAACTCATCGTGTCCGGCGTTATTTTTTATGCACTTTGGAGCGGCTGGGTCCGTAACCGCTTCCCCCGAAAGCTTGTTGTCGCAGCCCTCAGTTATGAAGTGCTCTTCAATATCAGTTATATGGTCTTCCGGACCGCGGGAGATCGGGGAGGCTCGATCCTGCCGCCGGCGGTAATCGCCCTCGCCGCCTTTCACGGCATTCTCTCGCTGATCATGTTCCTCACGCTTCTTGCGTTCTTCATTACCGCCTGGAAGCGGTATCGGATCGGCATTAATTTTTTCAAAACCTATCCGCGGCTGACGATCATCTTTGGCTGTTTCTGGACGCTTTCGGTTCTCTCCGGAAGCCTGCTGTACGTTCTCACCTATCTGCACTGATCGCGCCGCGCGATAAAAAAGCTCCGACCGGGGTCGGAGCTTTTTCTTTTTATCATCAGTTCGCTACAGCGGGAACACCATGTACAAGAGGATCAGCACCGCGCCGAGCAATGCCATGTTCTTCATGAAATTCACGCGATCCGCCATCTTTGCCTGCGGGTCCGCCTCGCGCCAGTACGGATGCATCATGAACGATACCGGCACCAGGAAAAGCACCAGCGCCATAAGGGATGCCGAGATATACAGTCCGGTCAAAATACCGAAACCGCCGATCAGCAGCAGCACGCCGGCAACGGTCACCGCCGCCTTCGGCATCGGGACCTTTTTGGATGCCGCATACCCGGACATCATTTCTAATTTTGTGAAGTGCGTGATACCCATCATCAGGAAATATCCGCCCAACAGGATCCGACCAAGCAGGAACGCAACAACTAATGTGATCTCCATATGCTAAAAATTGATTAATTATGATCATCGTCAGTATACCAAAAAAACACCGAATACGCATGAGCGAGGTATACTGAAGATATATGAAACGGCTCTCTATTCCCGATCGCGAACTGAAAATCTTCTTCAGCCGGAGCAGCGGGGCGGGCGGTCAGAATGTGAACAAAGTGGAGACCAAGGCAACGCTCCAATGGAATATCCTGCGCTCCGCTATGCTTACTGACGGGCAAAAGAACCTGCTCTGCCGGCGCCTCGCTCATCGCATGACCGGCGACGGATTTATCGCCGTCTCGAGCCAAGCCGAACGGGGCCAGCACGCCAATCGGGAACATGCCCGGCGTCTTCTGGAGCAGCTTGTAAGCAAAGCTCTCACTCCGCGCAAACAGCGCATTCATACCGCTGTTCCCCGGCGCGAACGGGAGCGGCGCCTTGACCTAAAGCGAAAAAAATCGGAAAAAAAACGTCTTCGCCGGCCGGAACCTATCTAATATCCCCGTTTAAACAAAAAATGTTATACTAAAAGAGAACTTGTTATGAAACAAACCCTGGAAAAGGACCACGAAAAGATCGTCTGGCATGCGCCGGAGTTCGAATATATCCACAAAGATCTCGAATGGTATTGGACCACGCTCATCGCATCCGCCGTGCTCTTTTTGATCGCGATCTGGCAGCAAGACCTCCTGTTCGCGATCTTCATTGTGATCGCCGAAGCGCTTTTCATCCATTGGGCGCGGGAATATCCGCGGACGCTCAAGTTCATGATCGATGACCGCGGGATCGAGATCGGCCATATCAAATCGTACACCTACGTCCATCTTTCCGGATTCCACATTCTCACGCATTCGGACCATGGCGAGCTCATCCTCCGCACCAAGACCCGCCTGCATCCGTATACCCGGATTATCGTGGTCAAAGAAGATATTCCCGATATCAAGGCATTCCTGCGGCGGCATCTGCCGGAGATCGAATACGAAGAATCCCTCAGCGACCATTTCGGCCGCATGATCGGATTCTAACGGCGTATTGAAAAACAAACCGAATATCAGTATAGTAGGGAGGTCCTGCCCTCGTCGTTCAACGGATAGGACGCAAGATTGCGGATCTTGTAATTGAGGTTCGATTCCTCACGAGGGCACAAAGGAAAACAAAGTCTCTTTCGCGCAGTGCCGGGTTCTTACACTGCTTTAAAGAGACTTTGTTTTTATAAAAATAAAAAGACGCAAGGGCTGTCCAGCCGCGAATGAAACTTTATTCCCAGAGGGCACAAAATAAAATATTCCCTTCCGGGAATTTTTTATTTTTGCGTAGTGCCGGGTTCTTACACTGCTTCAAAGAAGTTTTGTCTTAAGTATAAAAAGCCCCCGACCAAAGTCGGGGGCTGTCTCTCTTAGAATCTCAGGTCGAACGCTCCGAGGCCTCCGTAGCCGGTATCCCAGAAACCGGCGACGGACATCCCGAGATGGCGGTAGAGCTGAACGCGCATGCCGGCCTCCACGTTAACGATCGGCACCGTGCGCTTCACGGCATCCTTCGCGTCTTCCGTGACGGGATAATTCATACCGCTCTGCGTCTCGTGCCCGACGAACTTTCCGTTGAACCGGACCGTCAGCTCGCCGAGACCGAGACCGGTACGAACATAAGGAGTCACGATGCCATGGATCGACCCGAAGCGATACTCATAATCGAGCGTCACGCCGTTGAGGTCGATGTCCGTCCGCCCTGTGATCACGCCGGCCACATTGTTCTTCGCCAGCTCTTGCGCCGTGTCAGAACGAGCCCACGCGCCATCTCCGGACGCAGCGATCTTCACCCACGAAACGCCGATGAGATTGTGCTTGCTGAGCGCGTACATCATGCGCAACGAACGCATCTCGCCGTCGAGCTTCTGCGGATGCTTCACGATCGACTTGTCCATTCCGAGCAGCATGCCCGGGAGGACGTATGATCCGTCCACGGCCTCAAGCGACAGCTTGTCCAGCTGGCCGCACTGCGCGGACGGAACCCGCACGCACAGAACAGCGAACAGCGAAACGACCGCCAGCACCGACATGCGGAACTGCTTCATGAGGCTCACCTCCGTGTGAGATTCTTTGTTCGAATTGCTAGGGATAGCTTACTGAATTCGCCTTATAAAGTCAATCAAAGCAGGCCACGGTGCTTGAACATTTTAAGCCTTTTCTGGTACCATAAGAAGCGAACTGCGGGTATCGTATAGCGGCTATTATGCGACCTTGCCAAGGTCGAGATACGGGTTCGACTCCCGTTACCCGCTCAGTAAAATAAAATATCTCCTTCGGGAGGTATTTTATTTTTACTTTGGGAGTCGAACCGGGAAAATGCCTGCCTGCCGGCAGGCAGGCAGGCAGGTTCCAAAGAGCGCGAGCATCTTGTCAGTGAGATCCAGCGAGCGCGAGGTTCGAGTGAGCGAGCGGGTCATCTGACCGCGAGCGAAGCCTTGCTCCCGTTACCCGCTCAGCAAATAAAACACCGGCCTCAGCCGGTGTTTTATGTATGTCAGGATCGTCTAATTGCTCGGGACATTCAACCCTGAAATATCAATGAGCGTTCCGACGGCTAATTCATGATCGGCCGTATTCCCCGCGATCCCCCATTCCGGAACGCCGATGCCGTTATTCTGAGCCACAACCTTGCACGCGCTCTTTACTTGATCCACGTTGGCAGTAGCGCCGAGGACATCAAGCGCGAGAGCCCAGAGCGTCTGTCCTTGCGAAAGCGCCTGATACTTAAAAGCTCCTGTTTTGGTGATCGTCTCATTGAACTGCATCCGCTTGGTCACCACGGTTCCTGCGGACGGAACAGCATTATCAGCATCACTGTCATCATTGGCCTGCTTGTCGGCAGTCATACTTGCGCTGTTCTTGAAATTGATGATCTTACCGTCATAGGTTTTCGTGCCATCGGTACCGGTCATCTGAGCGACAACCAGAAGATGACCCGGCTGAGTCTCTCCGACCGCACACGAGCCGGTCACATCGGTCGCACACGAGCCGATCAACCCAGTCGTAGCCCCAAAGATAGATGCAAATTTATCCTTGGACGGTCCCTTGCCGAACTGCTTCACAAAATCCGCATTCTCACGATCAAACACTTTGACCTGCGCACTCGGCAGCGGCTGGGTGCACTCAGGAGCTGGCTTGCCATTGGAAAGGGTTCCGCAAACACCTGACTTCGCCTGGTCAACAATATGAATGGTCGTGACCGTATCGTTCGCGAACGGGCAGCCGGTATCGCCGGCATTTCCTGCAACTGACGGGCACTGATCGGTCATGACCTGGTTCGGAGCGATCGTCACCGGGGTTCCATCCATGATCAACGTCACCGGTTCCGCGCTGAGGTTCTCAATCAAGATCCCGTTCGTTGCATTCGGATCAATATTCACTTCCTGACCCGGAAGCAGCGATCCGGTATCAAGCACGACATCATTTTCATCAACGACTTCGATCGAAAGCGGCTGCGCGTTCGATGCTGCCGGCAAGATAAAACTTCCCAGGGTTACGGTTTGTCCCGTGGACAAATTTACTTTCACCGCCTTCCCTTTGCCGGTCTGCGGCTCACGCAGCGAAATACTCGTTGCAGCTTTCACCGCCGTCGCGGTCGTGGTTAAAAGTCCGGTCGCCGGATCGGTCCCGCAAGTGATATCAACCGTATCTCCCGCTTTTTGCATTGAGACCTGCACCTTGTTTCCGCAGACCACCATCGAGGTATTGCTTCCGGATCCGCTAAGGCTCGCTTCGATCGTCCCTGCGGCCGCGGTCGGGATCACCGAGTAATTCCACCCGCCGCGACTCGTGATCGAGCCGAAGGTCGTACCGTCATTGAAATCGCTGGAATAGATCAGGCTTTCATCGGCGTTCGTCGATGCGTTGTGATCAATCGCTGTAACAATGCCGTCGTCATCAACCGTGATCATCGGACTCGAAGCAGTATTCCCTGCAAGGTCAGTTGCCGAAGTGGTAAAGGTCAGCGCGCTGCCTGCCGCCGGCGGAACCGTTACCGGCACCGAAGCGGTCCACACACCCGATTGCGCCGTTCCCGACGTCAGCGTTGCCGCAACGCCATTCACTGTTACCGAAGCCGTACCGCTCGTCGCGTCGGAAACTGAAACCGTGACCGTTGCCGGTGAAGCCGTGATCGTATCATCTTTGACCGGGCTCGTGATCGAAGAGGCTGGCGGCATGGTATCCACCTGAACTTGCGTAGAATGGAGCGCCTCCACATTTCCCGCATTATCCACCGCCTGATAGCGGACATAGTTCATACCTTCGGTCGAAACCGATGCGGATGCGGCGATCGCGGTCGGAACACAGGTATTATTCTGGTCCACACATACTTCAACGCCGTTCACACCCGATCCTCCCGCAGCATCCGTTGCGCTCAAGGCAACCGTTACCGCAGAGGTATACCAGTTATTCTGTCCCAGCGTCCCTGAGAGGGCCGCAGTCGAAACCGGCGCGGTCATATCGATCTTTACCGGATCGGAATGAAGCGCCTCCACGTTCCCGGCATTATCCACGGCCTGGTAGCGGACATAGTTCGTTCCTTGGGTCGAGATCGTTGCGGTCGTGCCGGCCGTCGGCGTGCACGTATTCGTCTGGTCAACGCACAAGCTGACCGATTTCACGCCGGAACCTCCTGTGTTATCCGTCGCCGCAACTGTAACCGTCACATTCGAGGTATACCAGTTATTCTGGCCGGCAGTACCCGCATAGGTTGCCGTAGAGATCGGCGCGGTCGTGTCCGGAGGAGTGCCGAAAACGGCATCATACTGTCCGCCGGCGAAGTCGCCGAATGCCTGCATGCCATAAAATGCAGAATTTACCAATGAATTGATAAGCTTATTGGTTGTTTTATCAAACTGGAAGATCTCACCGTTCGAATCATCAATGACCCATACATACGTATCGTCGAATGCAACGCCTGTCATATTAACGCCTCGATACGATGGCCATGTTGCAACGCCCGTAACCGCATCAGTAGTTTCATCGATCTTATAGAATTGCGGATCGGTCTGATCGACAACCCATACTGAGGTATTATCGGCTGCGATCGCCCCCAAATGGCCCCAGGAATAACGGCCGACCGGGATCGTTGCAACGACCGCGTCCGTTGTCCGGTCGATCTTCGTGACCGCATGTGTCCAGAAATCAGCGACCCATACATAATTGCCGCCAAGAGCGACGCCAGTTGCCATACTGCCCGTCGGGATCGTTGCAACGACCGCTCCGGTATTTTTATCGATCTTCTGAACACTGCCACCGGTCGCAGCCCATACATAGTTCTGATCCACGGCGATACCCTGGTCATAACTTCCGCTTCCGGCTCCTGAGATGGTCTTGTCTATAGCAAGCGTCGCCTTGTTAATGGCGAGGATCGTAGGCGGGTGGTTAGTCGCAGAATAGGAGACCCATGCATCGGTAGAATCCAATGCAATAGCGCCGGCATTGTGCTGATACGTACCAAAGATCTGGGTGAGCACTTCATTCGGAACTACTCCAAGGACCTGGCCGGTCGCTTTGCTCAGTTTTACAATTGGCCCCTGCCCGGCAAGAAAAATAGCATTATCATCTACCGCAACATTCGGCGTGTCAGAACCAGCCGTATTATTCACCATGGCAATGGTCGTTGACGCCTTATTGAACTGGTACAGCCAGCTGAATCCATTGGGATTTCCCGACCTCGGCAACCAGAGAGAGCCGTCGACTGCCGGCACAAAGGTCGTTTGCGCATGCGCCGCACCAGGCAACGTCAATCCTCCGGGAAGGACGACCATTGCCGCAATTAATGATAAAACGATGATTTTTTTATTCATCATAGATATTAAAATGAGTAGTAAAAAATAATTTTGTCTTACTTAGTCATCATACCATATTATTTAGGGTCATCTCTATCTAAAAGAGCAGCCTTTCAAGGCTGCTCTTTTAGAGATCTGATATGCACATTATTTTTTCGTTGGATCAGGCGCGCTTCCGTGTTCAAAGATGCCGAATCTGCGGAACGCGTACAGTGTGGTCGGCACAAGGACCGTGGCAAACACCGCAAGATCAATGATGCCAAGACCGGTCAGCATCCCGACGCCCGCAACCAGCCACACCACCGCTGCCGTCGTAATGCCATGGACGTGCTCCTCGTTCTTGATGATCAAGCCGGCTCCCAAAAAACCGATGCCGACGACGATATTGCCGATGACGGTCAGATAACCGCTGTTTCGGGCGATGACATCGGTCAGATTCTGGGGCGAAAGCGAAATAATATACGGCAACGAAAGCCCCGCCATCGTAAAAATAGCGGCACCCGCGCATACCAGCATTGACGTCCGGACGCCGGCTTCTTTTCCGATCGATTCGCGTTCAAGACCGATAGCTCCCCCCAAGCCCATCGCGATCAGAAGACGGATCGCCATTTGTGTGAATGTAAGCATACCTCCATGATACTCCAAATCGTAAAAAACAAAAAAGCGCTTATACGCCTTTGTCGTTAAAAAGAGAATCGGTCATACTGAGAGTATATGCAGCAAGAATCACGCTCCCAGAAACCCCGCATCGGCCTCGCGTTAAGCGGCGGATCGGCACGCGGGATCGCCCATATCGGCGTTCTGCAGGCGCTTTCCGACCATCATATTCCGATCGATTGCATTGCGGGCACCAGTTCCGGCGCGATCGTCGCCGCCGCCTTCGCATTCGGATATCCGCTCCCGAAACTCCAGGAAAAAGCGAAAACATTGAGCTGGTATTCGATCGCAAATCTTCCCACTTCAGGATTAGGACTTACCTCGAACCAATCGCTCGGGAAGATCATGGAAGAATTCATCGGCGGTGCCGCCGACATCAAGGATGCAAAGATCCCGCTCGCGATCGTCGCCACCGATATCGAAACCGGTGAAAAAGTGGTCTTCCGAAACGGCAACGCCGCGCTCGCGGTCCGCGCAAGCGCCTGTATTCCCGGCGTCTTCATTCCGGTGGAGATCGAGGGACGCAAGCTCGTGGACGGCGGACTGTCAGAAAGCCTTCCGCTTTCTTCTCTCCAAACGCTGCAGCCCGACATCAGGATCGGCGTAAACGCGATCCATTGGCATTCCACAAAACCGGTCGGAAATCTCATCGACGTTATGTCGAACGCCATCGATATCGCTGCGAACCATCAAAAAGAGAACCCTCTGCAATTCGCTGACATCATGATCGAACCCGATCTCAGCGATTTCGGCCCGTCCGATTTCAAAAAAACGGACGCACTGATCGCTGAAGGATACCGCGCCGCACTGGCCCAGCTTCCTGCGATCAAAGAGCTTATCCGGCAACGGAGCCCCGAACCCTCATGGAAACGGTTCTTCCGCTGGTTCAAAAAATAACGCACTATGCGTTATTTTTTTTAAGGATCACGGCGCGGAGCGCGGCAAGGTCGTTCGGGAGCGGTATGGCATGCGGACGTTTTCGTGCAAGCGCACGGAGGCGGGAAGGCAACGGAACCCGTTTCTTGATGACCGGCTCAACGACCTCGCGGAACTTCGCCGGATGCGCGGTTCCTGCTACGATCACTTTGGTTCCCTTCTTTGCCAGGCAGGCAGCGGTAATGCCGACCGCCGTATGCGGATCGATGATATATCCCATTTCACGATAGGTCCTCGCGATCGTGCTCCGCGTATCTGCATCGCTCACGCGCATACCGGCGATCGTCCGCGCCATTACAGAGCGTTTCCCGTGAAACAATTCCAATAAGCGCGCAAAATTACTGGGATTCCCCACGTCCATCGCATTGGAAATTGTTTTACGCGAAACACGTGAAACAAACGGCGCTCCGTGAAGAAAACGGGGGACGACGTCATTTATGTTCGTCGCGGCGATAAATTGTTTCACGGGCATCCCCATCCGCTGCGCAAGGATCCCGGCGGTCAGATTTCCGAAATTTCCGCTGGGAACACAAAAAGCCATATCCACCGCCTGTTCTGTTCCGTATCGCTTTGCGAATTGGGCATAGGCGTAGAGATAATAGAACGATTGCGGCAGCAGCCGGCCGAAATTGATCGAGTTCGCCGAGGACATCAGCACTTTTTTCCGCAGTGCCGGGTCGGCAAGCGCTGCTTTAGCGAGCTTTTGGCAATCATCGAAGCTTCCTTGGACCGCGATCGCGGTGATATTGCCGCCAAGCGTCGCCATCTGCCGTTCCTGGATCGGCGTTACCCGGCCGCGCGGATAGAGCACGAACACCTTGATATGAGGCACGCCGTAAAAACCCCGTGCGACCGCACTGCCGGTGTCTCCCGAGGTCGCCACGATAATGTTCAGCGTCTCTTTCTGTTTACCAAGATAATATCCCATCAGCCGCGCCATGAACCGCGCGCCGAAATCTTTGAACGCAAACGTCGGTCCGTGAAAAAGCTCAAGGACCGAGATCGAATCATCGATCCGATGAAGCGGCACCGGAAAATTGAACGCATCCCGGATGATCATTTTTAATTTTGCCTGCGGGATGTCAGTGATATACAGCCGGGAAACCTCATAGGCGATCTGCTGGAATGTTTTCCGGTGAAGATCACGCAAAAACTTCCGAGACAGATGCGGGATCCGGTCGGGCATGAACAATCCGCCGTCTGACGCAAGTCCTTGAAGAAGAACATCAGAGAACGGTACATTCTCTGTCCGATGGTTAGTGCTGTGAAATTTCATAGATCTTTTCAACGATAGCATGCTCATCTGACCCCGTACAAATGATCGTGTGATCCGCATACCGGCGGTAGAGAATATCACGCTCAGCATGAAGCGCTTCCAATCCTTTTTCACGAAGTCCGACAATGCCGCGACTCTCCAATCCGCCGCCTAAGCGCCGGCGAAGCTCATCGGTATCAACCTCAAGATAAATAACGATCGTATCGTCAGCGATCTTGCGCATTGCTCGTTCCGAATAAATAATGCTCCCGCCCGGGGCGAACACTGTTTCGCTGAGATCAAGCGTCAGAGTATACGCCTCTTCCTGAGAGATCAACGCGGCGTTACCGTCGGCAGCCAGAATATCGGCATGACCCCTCTGGGTATGATCGCGAATATAAACATCCAGATCGATAAACCGGGATCCAATACGGGAAGCGAATTTCTTCCCGATCGTCGACTTTCCCGCCCCGGGCATTCCGATAAGTGTTATTCCTTTTCGTTTCTTGAACATATCCAACTTTTATCTACTTTCGATGCTGAATATATCCTTTCTTATAGAGCAATTCGGCGCCCAAGATCGCTCCGCCGGCCGCGCCGCGGATCGTATTATGCGAAAGCGCAACGAACTTCCATCCTGACGGACCGTCCTCGCGGAACCGGCCGCAGGTGATCCCCATGCCGCGTTCATAGTCACGATCCAGTTTTGTCTGCGGCCGATCAGGTTCCGAAAAATAGGTAATGAACTGTTTAGGCGCCGACGGCAGATCTAGACCGGCAAGCGGATTCGGAAATCGCTCAACGGCCTTGATGATCTGTTCCAGCGAAGGCTTCTTCTCAAAAACGACCGATGCGCTCGCCATATGTCCGTCTGCGACCGCGACCCGGATGCATGTCGCTGAGATCGCCGGAACGGATGCGTTCACGATGTGGTCGCCCTCAACCGAGCCCAAGATCTTCATCGGCTCTTTCTCGCTCTTCTCTTCTTCGCCGCTGATGAACGGAATGCAGTTATCAACCATTTCAGGCCAGGTCGCGAATGTCTTTCCCGCTCCTGAGATCGCCTGCAAGGTCGTGACCGAAACCGTCTTCGGCTTGAACTCGCTGAGCGCCGCAAGGATCGGCACATACGACTGCAGAGAGCAGTTCGGCTTCACCGCCAAAAGCCCCGTCGTCCATCCGCGCTTAGCACGCTGCGCATCGATGAGCGCAATATGATCCGCATTCACTTCCGGCATCAGCATCGGCACATCATCCGTCCAGCGATGCGCGGAATTATTCGATACCACCGCAACGCCCGCAGCGGCATAGCGCTCCTCCAGCTCTTTGATCTTCGCCTTATCGGCATCGATCGCCGAAAAGACCAGGTCAACGTTCTGTGCGATCACGTCCAAATCCTCTTCCACTGCTTTCAACTTCATCCCCTTCACGGCCAAAGGAATGGGACTTTCAAGCAACCACCGCCCCATAACCGCTTCCTCATAGGCTTTCCCCGCCGATCGAGGCGATGCCGCGATCTCAACCACCTCAAACCATGGATGACCATCCAGTAGCGAAAGAAAGCGCTGCCCGACCATACCGGTCGCACCCAGAACACCCACTCTCACCTTTTGATCTTTGATCTGTGACATATGACTAAATTTTTAATATATCCGCCACCACTCCCGCTGCAGTAACCTCCGCGCCGGCGCCAGGACCCTGAACGACCAATGGTCGCTTCGCATACCGCCGGGTCGTGATCGCAAAGATATTATCCGCTCCGCGCGTTCCGGCAAGCGGACTTTCCACCGAGACCGCCTGAAGCGAAGCGCTCGCTTTCCCATATTCGATCCGCGCGACATAGCGCAATACTTTTTTCTGCGCATACGCCTGAGCGGCCATCTTTTCAAATGCCTTATCAGAGGCGCGCAATCCTTTCAAAAACGCATCGGCGTTCTTTGCGTTCCGCAATGCCGTAGGGACCAAATTCTCGATCCGTATGTCCTTAAACTCCATCGCGAGACCGATCTCACGCGCAAGCACCAGCAGCTTCCGGCCGACATCATTTCCATTCAGATCTTCCCGCGGATCCGGTTCGGTGTATCCCAGTTTTTTCGCTTCCGCGACCACTTCGCTGAATCCCCGTGTTCCGTCAAAGGTATTGAAAATAAAGCTCAGCGTACCGGAAAAGATCCCTTCGATCTTTACGATCCGGTCCCCGCCGACAAGAAGATCGCGCAGCGTGCCGATCACCGGCAAGGCCGCACCGACGTTCGTCTCATAGCGGAACTGCTTACGGTTCTTCGCCATGATCTCGCGGATCCGGCGATACTCGCGCATGCCCAGCACGTTGAACTTCTTGTTCGGCGTTACGATATGGAATCCCGCCTCCGCAACCGCCTGGTATTTTTTCACCACCGCATCGCTTGCCGTGCAATCCACGAACACGCTGTTCGGCAATACAAGCGCCTGTGCATCGGCGATCCATTGATCGATATCGGCTTCCTTGCCGCGGCTCAATGCCTGTTTCCATCCGTGAGCATCAATACCTTGCGGGTCCAAAAGCATTTTCGTCGTCGTGGCGATCCCGCAGACGCGAAGCGCCGCTCCCTGCTTCTGAAGCTCGGCGATCTGATGTAAAAATTCAGCACCGATCGTTCCCGTTCCCACGAGGAAGATATTCTTTGCGCTTTTTTCAAAAAAAACATTATGCGCTGCGTTCATTGCGCGCACCTTGTCGTCCGCGCGGACCGCGAACGAAATGTTCCGCTCCGAACCGCCTTGGGCGATCGCCGAAACGCTCACGTCGTTCTCACCGAGCGCGCGAAACAGGGTACCCGCAATACCCGGTACGCCCCGCATGCCGTCACCGACAAGCGCAAGGATCGCCTGACCGGATGTCGCCGTGATATGCACCAGGCCGTTCCGTACTTCTCTTATGAATTCCTGCTGCAGTTTCTCAAGCGCCGCCGGTAATTCGGATGATTTGATCGCGATGCAGATCGTATGCTCGGATGACGCCTGAGAGATCAGGATCACGTTCGCTTTTGCGCGCTCGGTCGCCCGGAACACCCGTGCGGCACTCCCCGGAATGCCGGCCAAGCTCACACCCGCGATGTTCACCAGCGCGACATCATCGATGCCGGTGAGGCATTTGACCCGCATCCCTTCCTCATTCCCGCCGGCGCGGATCCATGTCCCCTCCGCCTGCGGATGGAACGTATTCTTGATCACCACCGGAATGTTCTTTCTGACCGCCGGAAGCATCGTCGCCGGATGGATCACTTTCGCACCGAAATACGCCATCTCAATGGCTTCTTCATAACTTACTTCGGGAAGCACGACCGCGTTCTTCACGATCCGCGGATCGGCGCTGAGGATCCCGTCAACATCGGTCCAGATCTCGATCACTTTTACGTTCAATGCCGCGCCGAAGATCGCCGCTGAATAATCAGAGCCGCCGCGGCCCAGCGTCGTGGTCGTGCCCCGATCCGTCGAACCGAGGAATCCCGTGATCACCGGAATGCCCTTTTTCCCTTTAAAAAAAGCGCTGATGTTCCGGTCGGTCTTTGAAAAATCAACGGCGGCATGCACGAACGAGCCGTCGGTCTTTACCAATTCGCGCGCGTCAACGAAATATCCTCCTTTCAGCGATGCCGCAACGATGTATGCACACAACCGTTCACCGAAGCTCGCTACATGGTCCAGGTTCCGGTCGGAAACCTTTTCCTCTACCTTAATACGGTCAAGAACTGAGCGGAGCTCATTCAAAAGTTCGGCGACATACGCCTCGCTTTCTTGTTTTGCTTTTTTACCTTTCACTAACTGCCGGATCGCCTGAAGGTGGCGCTTCCGTAATTCTTCCAACTCCTCATCAAGCTTCGGCGAACGAGCTGCGCCCAGCTGCGCACAGCGCAGCAATTGATCGGTCACGCCCTGGAATGCCGAGACGACGATCGCCGTACCTTCTTTCCGCGCCGATGCGCCGGCGATCGCGGCGACCTCCTTGATCATTTTGGGACTTCCGACCGAAGACCCCCCGAACTTCATGACTTTTGTTATTTTCATAAGATAAATGATGAATAAATGAAAACCGCCTCGGAGCTCCGGGGCGGTTCAGTATATTTTCTTCAAATACTACTTAACAGCCCCGAAGATCGTTTTGGGTAGTCGTCGTAGTCGTAGTGGTCGTGGTCGAAAAACGCATGTTCTGAGTATAGCACATATCACTACGACGTCCACACTAATAGCCTCAAATAAAAAAACCGGCTTTACGCCGGCTGTCTTACAAGTAAATCCCGTATTTTATCGCATTAATAAGAGTAAGAACTTGATCCGATCCCTCCGAACGCTCGATCATGCATGAGATCGGAGAAATATCTCCTAAATATGCATTTTTTCTGTTCAGCCATTTCCCAATCCTATCCCGCTTCAGAACTCCGTGAGACTCGGAAATGATCTTCTCGAGTTTATGGAACGTAAAAAGACGATGCGCCCTACTTACGTTCTTACCCTTCTTCCATCGCCGCACCGTTGATTCAGAAACCCCAAGTATCTTTCCAAGTATCCGAGGACTTACCTGGTAAAATCGCAAAAGCACATTGATCCGCTGAGCGATTGTTTTTTCAGTCACATAAACTCCGTGAACAACGAACTATTGGAAGTGTAGCTCTCTAGGCGGAAATTTTCAAGAATTTATGCTTCCCCACCTGGAGCACGATCTCGCCGCCCAGCGCGACCGTTCGCATCGGTTCAGTCTGCCGCTCACCGTCCAGTTTCACGCCGCCTTGTTCGATCAACCGCCGCGCTTCGCTCTTACTTGCCGCCATACCGGTCTCCAGAAGCAAATCGGTCAGGCTCAAGCTTTTTACTTTCAACTTTTTACGTTCAATATCGCTTGGTATTTCCTTGTTCGAAACCACGCGCACGAACTCATCCTCAGCCGCAGCCGCAGCTTTCGCGTCGTGGTACATACCGACGATTGTTTTAGCCAGCGCAAGCTTCGCCTCTCGCGGATCTTCGGTCGGCCGCTTCGCATCAGTGCACAAAGTGAAATACTGGTCGATCAGATCGTCATTCACCGACATAACCTTCCGGAACATCTCGTTTGGTTCATCAGTAAGACCGATATAGTTGCCCACTGATTTTGACATCTTCTTTACGCCGTCGGTTCCCACCAAAAGCGGAACGGTGATCACGTCCTGCTGAGGCAGGCCGCGATGGCGTTGGAGATCTCTCCCGGCAAGCATATTGAACTTTTGATCGGTGCCGCCAAGCTCAACGTCAGCCTCAACTATGATCGAGTCATAGGCTTGCATGATCGGATACAGGACCTCGTGGCTGTGCACCTCCGTGCCGCTCTTCAGCCGCTTCGTGAAATCATCACGCTCCAAAATGCGCTGAACTGTGAATTCCGCCATCAGCTTGATCAGTGATGCGAGATCGAGCTTCCTGAACCACTCGCTGTTATAGCGGATCTCGATCTTTTTTGCGTTCAAGATCTTCCCCACCTGTTTGAAATAGGTCTTTGCATTGGCCTTGACCTCCTGTTCTGAAAGCATCGGGCGCGCCTTCGAGCGGTCGGTCGGGTCGCCGATCCGGGCGGTATAATCGCCGATGATAAAAACGATCGTATGCCCCTGATCCTGAAACTCCTTTAATTTCCTGAGCGCGACCGAATGCCCCAAATGAAGGTCGGGCGCGGTCGGATCCGCCCCGTATTTGATCCGCAGTTTTTTCCCGCTCGCAAACGCTTTTTCCAGATGATCTTTTTCGATCACCTCGACAACGCCGCGGGTCAGTAGGTCGTTCTGTGCCATTGTTATACAGTATAAAACAAAAGGTTCTCATTTAAAATGAGAACCTTCCCATGGGGCACACCAGGTGCCCGAACAACTCCCAATCGAGATCGTCGTCTCCGGTATTCCTGATGCGCCGGAAGCACTGCGCCGCATCATCGCACCGTAAGGTCAGCATCTCATCCGCATACGATCCCGTGCCGGAAAAGAGAAGCCCGCCCCTATGCTCGCCGATGCATTCCCTGACCACATCCTTCAACCGAAGGTCGGTACCGCCGATCCCGGGCTCTACGATGAACAAATGCCGCCAATTCTCACGCAGCTCGGTCAGCGTCATAGCGATCTCGCATGTACTACGGTTCTGTTCCCACTCTACGCCGTCCGCCTACAAAAAAACAAGCCCCGCGCGGGGCTTGTTTTTTATTTTCCGGTCTTTCCTTTCAGGATCTCATCGACAACGCCGTAATCTTTCGCTTCCTGCGCCGTCAGCCAGAAATCCCGGTCGGTGTCCTTTTCGATCTTCGCATGCGACTGGCCGGTGTTCTTCGAAAGGATCTGGTTCAGCTGCTCCTTCATGCGAAGGATATGCTTGGCCGTGATCTCGATCTCCACCGCCTGGCCTTCCGCGCCGCCCATCACCTGATGCAAAAGCACTTCAGAGTTCGGGAGCGCAATGCGTTTCCCTTTCTTTCCCGCCGTAAGAAGGACCGCAGCCATCGATGCCGCCACGCCGACGCAGATCGTCGAGACGTCCGGCTTGATATGCTGCATGGTGTCATAGATCGCGAGTCCTGCAGACACCGATCCGCCCGGTGAATTGATATAGAGCTTAATATCCTTCTTCGGATCCTCATGTTCAAGGAACAGCAGCTGCGCAATGATCGTGTTCGCCATGCCATCATTGATCGGACCGGCAAGGAAAATGATCCGCTCCTTCAAAAGACGGGAATAAATGTCATAGGCGCGCTCGCCCATGCCTGTTTTTTCGATAACCGTCGGAATAAGATATTCGTTCTGCATATAAGTAGTATACTCTATTTTACGATAGCCGAGACCACCGGCTCTGCCTTGTTTTTACTGCAGGGACTCCAAAAAGTCAAAAACTTTCTTGTTCTGCACGCGGCTGTAGCTGTAATCGTACAAACGCTGCGGATCAAGCGTTTTCGTCTGCTCGGACGTCATCGTGTTCGCGAACCGCTTCGCCTCTTCTTCAACCTCCGGCGGCGTCGGCTGCAGGTTCTCATCCTTGGCGATCTGGTACAGGACCAGATTTGTCGCCACACTTTCTTTCGCCTTCGGCTCCAGCTGCTTCCGCAGCGCCTCGTCGCTCAGATCCTCCTGCTTCGCTCCCGCCTGCTGCGAGGCGCTGCGATACTCCTGGTATTCCTGCACCATGCTGTCGAGGGTATGCTGCAACATCGGTTCCGGAATATCCATGGTCGCATGCTTGATGATCTGTTCGATCATCTTCAGGCGCACGCGTTCCTTCTCCTTATCGCTCTTTTCTTTCGTAATGCCATCGCGAATGTTCTTTTTCAGCTCCGCAACGGTCTCAAACTTCCCGAGCGACTTTGCAAACTCATCGTTCAGCTCCGGCAAGGTCCGTTCAAACACGCCATGGACCGTTACCGCAAAATCAACCTTTTTATTCCGCATGTCTTCTTTCCAATAATCCTTCGGGAACGTGACCGCAAAAGAAACCTTGTCGCCTTCCTTATGGCCGATCAAGTTCTCTTCGAACCCGGGAACGAATTTCCCGTCGCCCAGCACAAAACTATCCGCATGGCCGGATGCGCCATCCAATGCTTTTCCGTCCGCGGTTCCCGTAAAATCCATATCCAACACATCTCCTTTTTTCGCGTCGCGGGCGACCCGGGCCAGCTTTGCGCGGGAGTTCAGGACCCATTTCATCGTATCGTCGATCTCCTTCTCGTCCACCTTCACTTCTTTTTTCTCCGCCTGGAGAACCTTCGCGGCGTGCTTTTTGTAATCACCAAGATCAACCTGCGGAAAGACCGTGAGATGTGCTTTGAATTTCAAACCTTCCTTGCTTTCAAGGACCTCAATGCGGGGCTGATCGATGATCTGCCATTCTTTATCCTCCGCGATCTCCTTCAGCGTCGCCTGGACCGCGCGGCGGACAGCTTCCTCAAAGACCCGTTCCTTGTCGACGGCTTTGCTCGCCATTTCTTTCGGCGCCGTGCCGGGACGAAATCCTTTGAGATGAACCTTTCCGACCGCATCATCAAAAAGCGGCTGATAGTAGTCGAGGAACTCCTTGTGATCAAGGGCAACTTCAAGATCGTACGATGAGTTCTTAAGTTTTTTTTCTGTGAATTTCATTATAAGATCGTAACAACAATGTTTAGAGGAACGGGATCAAGAGCAATGCAACGATGTTGATGACTTTGATCAGCGGATTGATCGCCGGGCCCGCCGTATCCTTATACGGATCGCCGACCGTATCACCGGTCACTGCAGCCTTATGCGCATCGGATCCTTTGCCGCCAAAATGGCCCGATTCGATATACTTCTTCGCGTTGTCCCATGCCGCGCCGCCGGTCGTCATCGAAATACCGAGGAACAGACCTGCGACAATGGTGCCGACAAGGAAGCCGCCAAGCGCCTGGGCGCCAAGGAATAATCCTACCAGCAACACCGCCGCGAGCGGGATCAGCGCCGGCAATACCATTTCTTTCAAAGCCGCCTGCGTCACAATATCCACCGCGCGCGCATAATCCGGCTTCACCTTGAACTCCATAATGCCCGGCATCTCGCGGAATTGGCGGCGCACTTCTTCCACGACCGCGCCTGCGCTCTTGCCGACCGCTTTCATCGCGATCGATGCAAAGAGATACGGAACCGCCGCACCCAGCAGCAAGCCGATCACTACCGAAGGATTCTGAAGGTCAAATACCGCTGTTTTTCCGGACGCCGTAAGATCGGCAACGTATCCGGCGAACAATACGATCGCGGCCAATCCGGCCGACGCGATCGCGTACCCCTTGGTCACCGCTTTTGTCGTGTTCCCGACCGCATCAAGCGCATCAGTGATCTTACGCACGTGCGACGGAGCTCCGCTCATTTCAGCAATACCGCCCGCGTTATCGGTGATCGGACCGAACGAATCGATCGCGATCACAATACCCGCGACCGACAGCATCGAAGTTGCCGCAAGCGCCACGCCGTATAATCCCGCAAGACTGTAGCTCGCAAGGATCGCGCCGACGATGACCAGCACCGGCACAAAGGTCGATTCCATACCGACGGAAAGTCCCATGATGATATTCGTTCCATGACCCGAGTTCGATGCATCGGCGATCGATTTCACCGGACGATAGTTGGTCGCCGTATAGTAATCAGTGACCACCACCATTAACGCCGTCACCGCCAATCCGATCAACGTGCTGAGATAAAAATTCATATATCCGACACCGAAGTAGAACTGGGTCGCCGGATAGAAAAGCACCGCGGATGCGACCAGCGAAGCGATCAATCCTTTATAGAGCGCACCCATGATCGTCCCGCCTTCGCTCACTTTCACGAAGAATGTTCCGAAAAGCGATGCGACGATCGCAAGGCCGCCGATCACCATCGGAAACATCACCAGCGGGCTCGTTGGTGTTTTATCGATCAAAAATCCGAGCAGCATCGCCGCAACCAGCGTTACCGCATAGGTTTCGAACAGGTCAGCCGCCATCCCTGCGCAGTCACCGACGTTGTCACCGACGTTGTCGGCGATCACGCCCGGATTGCGCATGTCATCCTCCGGAATACCCGCTTCCACCTTTCCGACAAGATCAGTTCCCACATCCGCCGCTTTCGTATAGATACCGCCGCCCAACCGCGCAAAAACCGAGATCAAGCTTGCGCCGAAACCGAGTCCGATCAATGCCTTCACATCATGCGTCGCCATAAAGAAACCGGCGATCGCAAGCAATCCCAGCGCCACCACTAAAAAGCCGGTGACCGCGCCCGCTTTGAACGCCATTGAAAGCGCATCGTTCAATCCGCGCGACGCCGCTTCCGCGGTCTTCGCATTCGAACGCACCGCCACGTTCATACCGATATATCCCGCCACCGCCGATGCCGTCGCACCAATCACGAATCCGGCCGCCGGAACAAAACCAAGGAAATAATAGATCGCGACCAGCAACACCACCGCGACCATCGCCACGCTGCGGTACTGACGGTTCAAGAACGCGCTTGATCCTCCCTGGATCGCCGCGGAGATCTCCCGCATCTTTTCATTGCCATTCGGCTGCGTGCGAAGCCATACCATAATATAGGCGCTATACAGCACCGCGAGCACGATCGGACCAAAGACTAAAAGTGAAAAACCCATAAGAACGTTAGTTGAATTAATTAATGATTAAAAATCCGCAAGCCCGTCATCACCGGTCTTTTTTTCTTCAACAGCGCCCGACGCGACGCCGCCTTCCAAGACCTCATCAGGCTTTGCCTGAGAACGCACATCGATCTTCCAGCCGGTCAGCTTTGCAGCCAAGCGGACGTTCTGTCCTCCCTTGCCGATCGCCAAGCTCAGCTGGTCGTCGGGAACGAATGCACGCGCTTCACGACGGGGAAGGACCTCAACGCTCGTCACCTTCGCCGGCGACAATGCATTCGTGATGAACTTCACCGGCTCTTCAGCCCATTCGATGATATCGATCTTTTCCTGTCCCAGCTCGTTGCTCACCGCCATCACGCGGGTTCCCCGCTGACCGACGCACGACCCGACCGGGTCAACGCCCTCACCCTTGGAAAGCACGGCGATCTTCGTGCGGCTTCCCGCTTCGCGGGCGACCGATTTGATCTCCACAACGCCATCGGCGATCTCCGGCACTTCCAGTTCAAAAAGCTTCTCCACGAACTTCGGATGCGAACGCGACAAGATGATTCCCGGAATACGAGTCTCTTCCTGGACCGCGGCGATATAGAAACGCATACGGTCACCAACCGTGTAGTGTTCGCCCGGGATCGATTCATTATAGAACATGATACCGGTCGCACGGCCGAGGTCTATGAACACGTTGCCGCGGTCATACCGCTGCACCATGCCGCTGATGATCTCTCCCGCTTTATTGCGGAACTCATCAAGGATCGAATCGCGCTCCGCTTCGCGCAACCGCTGCAGGATCACCTGCTTTGCGGTCTGTGCGGCAATACGGCCGAAATCATCGTGCATTTCAAGCGGAAAAACAAGCTCTTCGCCAAGCTGCGCATCCGCCTTTATCTCCTGCGCTTCCTTCAGGAACATATGGCGGTCCGCATTATAGCGCGGCAACAAACCCTCCTCCGCCGGCTCCGGCTCCTGTCCCCTGCGGGAACGAGGCGCCTCTTCCGGCTCCTCCTCGCCTTCCTCCGGAATGCGGACCGTCGTCTCATCGACGACCGTCTTCACCTTCCAAAACTTCAAGCCGCCGGTCTTTTGATCGAACTGGCAGCGCACCACGTCGCCCTTCTGGCAATATTCTTTTTTATACGCGGCCGCGAGCGACATCTCGAGCGCCGTAAACACCTTCTGAGCGTCGATCCCTTTTTCCTGGGAGATCTGCTCCACTGCCTTTTTTAATTCTTTTAAATTGAACATACGGTATACCTTCGTTTTTAATGATTATTTTTAATTTTTATTTTTTATATTTACCCCTTATTAAATAAATATCCGCCAACCTGGCGGACACATCGATCATCGCTACTAGTATACACGAAAATATGAAAAAGTCAAGTTTGCGCTCAAAAATAAAATCCCCTCTTTTCAGAGGGGATCAAACTGATTACCGTGAAGAGACTTTCTCCAGAAGCCATTCGGTGGCGGGTGCAAACGACTGAGCGTCGATCGCCACGTCGCCCATAACTTCGAGAAGCTTCTTGCGCCCCTCTTCAGTTCGGGCAAGGCCGAATCGGTTCTCCTTCAGATGGCCGAGTAGTCGATCGCCGCTCGGAGAGTCACCGACTGCCAGAATGTTCCGGTATGGAACACCGTGCACATCAGCGAACCGGCGCGAGAATGCTCCTTTATTGAACGGATAGACCGAGGTTTTCGGATCGAAGCCGACCACCTTCCCGTGCGCATCGAACGTCAGCCGGGTCGAATACACCTTATCGATCAGCATCTCTAGGCCCTGCCATACCAGCGCAGCCCGGATGAACTGAGCGATGCCGTAGGAAACGATCGCGACCGGAATACCGCGTGAGCGAAGATCCATCAGGCAGGCGCTCACGCCGTCGCGGAACCTTATGTTCGCGAGCGTCCGATTGATCGTCCTCATCGTCAGACCGGCATCTGCATACAACGCGACCGTATCGGCAAACCATTGCTTCTGCTCGGCGCGGGTTAATCCGCTCTCCAGGGCCTTCGCAAGATAGTGCTTGCGCATGCGCTCCGCCCGACAATGATAGGTCCGGGACATGCCATGCGTATCGATCACGTCATACAGTGATCCGTAGGAAGGCGGGATGAGCGTCCCGTCAAAGTCCAGTACAACAGCCCACTTGGCCGTTCTCATTTTTTCTCCTCATTCAAAGAACGAATTTGAATATAGTGTACAAGAAAAAAAGCGTTTCGTCAAAAAGCCCCCGATGTTGGTCGGGGGCTACTTTAGGAACTGATCCTGATAGGCTGCGGCATGAAATTACCGCACTCACGGCACACCCGCCCATCCTTCCCGCAGTCGGGATGAGCGCACGGCGGCGGAGCAGTATCGTCCCGGACCTGCTTTTCATTCTTGGCCATAGAACCTCCTGAATGGACTGTCCCCACTATATCCCGCCCGCATTCAAAAGCAAAGCACCCACAACGATCACCCCGATCGCAATGCCTTTTTTGATCAAAGTCCCCCGGCGAAGGTCTTCATGAATAAGTCCGGGAAGCCAAAGCGACAAAGCGAGACCATAGAGAAAAACGAAGACCGGCCCGGAGCTTCCGACCGCTGCGACGAGGTAGACCGGTGCAAGAAGGATCGCATAGAACGTACAGAAGCGGGCGATGATGTAGATCAATTCGTTCGACATGATGAGCGCCCAGACCTCTGACGATAATCCGCGGATATCGCTTCCATCCTGCTTGGGGTCCGCTGCGCGGAGAAAAAGAAGTGGAATGATCCCGATCGCTCCGCCGAAGAATTCGTACGCGAGCGTATCCCAAAAATTCGCATAAGAGAGGATAAATTTAAAAATGATCCCGGGGACCGCATACAGGAACGCCGCAAGCATCGCATACCAAAAGAACGTATCCACTTTGAAAAATCCCGTCGCTCCTTCTTCACGCGCAAGCACAAAAGCCCCGCCGATCAACAGAAGGAATCCGATGAACTCGGCGATGTTCGGCACTTCATGTAAAAAGAAGAACGAAAGGATAAGCACGAAAACCGGCACTACCTGAAAAAGCGGGGCAACGCGCGACGCATCTTCAAGCGAGATCGCATGATAATACGGCACCAGCGCTATCTCATAGAGGACGCCTGAAAAAAGGATGAGCGCGGCGTAGACCGGGTTCAGCAGCGGGAAACCGCGAACCACGAAGATAATCATTCCGGCAATGAACGCAACGACCCCGCTGAGGATCGAAAGGAACAGAAAATCCCGGATCTTCTTTTCGACCAAAAACCGGTCGATGAACGTCGATGCGGCATAGAGCGCAGGCGCAAGGGTCGCAAAGACGATCCAGCTCATACGTTATTGCACCTGGATCGTCTGGTCGAAGCTACTGCTGCCGTCAAGATTCTGGCACGTCAGCGTATAGGTCGTCGTGGTAGTCGGAGAAACACGCGCCGTTCCGAATGTTCCCGCGCTCACCCCGATGCTCGGCGTGATCGCGCACGAATTCGCGAACTGACAGCTCCAGGTCAGGACCGATTGCTGTCCGAAGACCGAAGCTTTGTTCAGCGTGGTCGGCATCGCGGAGAAATCGCAGGTCGGAAGATCGGCCACCGTCACCAGCATGCTCTGTGTTGTCGTTCCCAGCTGGCCGACGCAGGTCAGCGTATAGGTCAGATCCTTCTTCGCTGAAGCGTAGAAATCCTGAGAGCCGGTCGGGAACTTGCTGCCGCTCCAATCGTCGCTTGCGGTGCATCCGGTCGCGTTCGTGGCTTTCCATTGCAACGTATAGGCCGCCGGCGCCGCAAGTGTCGCCTGGTTTTGCATACCGTTCACCGACATTGTGATCACCGGTGCGCTCGTCGGCGCCGGCGGCGCATCAACCGCAACGTTGATCGATGAAATATTGGAAACCTTGCCGTCACTCTGTACCAGTCGCAACACACCGTACGCGTAGACTCCCGGCTGATCGAAGAATGTCAGGGTTCCAAGATCAACCGTACAATCTTGGACGGCTACCGGATTCGGTATCGCGACATCAAATGTAGGGGTTCCTTGATTGAGATCGTAGTTCCAATCGCAATGCCCGCCTGCGGACATCAGCCCCGTCCATCCGCCGGTCGCATCCTGTGAAACATGGCCGTCGCGATTCGCATCATAGGCTGCCGAGAGCCACACATGCGTCGGAACGCCGCGAGTAATATGAACGCTCCGGGTAAATGTCTTTCCATCAGTGCTGATCGTTGCCTCCGCGGTCGGCATTGGTACCGCCGCGCCTCCGCTGCCGGTCATAATGACCTTCACCGAATCAGAACCGAGGCCGGGGCAATACATATTATAGGTATAGGTTCCCGGACTGGTGAGCGTATGCTGTTCCTGTCCCGCATTCGTGCGAATACCCAGCCATGAACCGTAGACCAGGCAATACTGGTTCGCCTGCCAGGCAAGCGTAACCGTTGCCGGTACTTGCATCGTCAGCGGTCCTTTTTGCCCGTTCACGGTCAAGCCGACCACGGGCTGTACCACCTGGGTTGTGGTCGCTACCGGCGTTGGAGGCGGAGCCTCAACCGGAGGCGGAGCGGTTGGTCCGGTCGGAGCCGCAACGACCTTCACGGTCGCGGAGTACTGCGCTAAACCAAGCTGACTAAATTCCCCCGCCGCCGTGATCGTATAGCGTGTCGTGAATTTCGGCGAGACTTTTGTCGATCCCTGCGCCGCCACAATGCCGATACCGTTATTAATGGAAACCGCGGTCGCGTTCGTCGAGGTCCAGGTCAGCGTTGCGGATTGTCCGTCCGTGATCGTATCCTTATCTACCGTCAACGTCACCGTCGGCGGCGGCGGAATGTTACCGACATAGATCGTAAGGCTTCGCGTGATCGTTCCTTGCGCGGTCGATTTTGAATTATCGACATATCCCTTACAAGCAAAATTAAAATCATACACGCCGCGCTTCACGTATGTATAGGTCTTACTTCCCCGAATGACACCGGTTGTTCCGTCAAAATTCTGAGAAAAATTTCCTGTGTCGGGCTCATTCCCGGAGAGCATACACTGTGACGCCGTCGGTCCGCTCCAATTAATAGTGAATGCCCCGCCTTCCGGAACTTTATCTTCAGTGGCCGTAAGACTTACCATCGCATCAAGCGGCGGACAGATCGTATTGCCGCGCGCTCCTGGATCTACCGGATTGAGCGAGAGCCACGAAATGACACAATATTCAGGCCGATATCCGCCGGCGATCTGGCCGCCAAATCTATCATAGACATATCCGCCGACTGCACCCCTTGTAGTACCCATTAACTGCTCCGAGCATTGCCGTTGATTACCCTCAATACGCTGCTGACCATACTGATTCCAAACGCAGAGCGGCGGCTGCTGCGTCGATGCGCCGATCTGTAAATTTGGATCAGTGGCAGCGAAGGCGCCGATCGCTGAAACCGCAAGAAAAGCGATGATCGCTCCCCAGAGGATGAGAAGCTGCCTTTTTGAGAACGGAAGCAGATGTCTATGCATACCTCATTATTTTACCATAAAAACCTAAAATAGGCCTAAATAAAATACTTATCCCCACTTAGTCCACATTTTCAAAATACGATATTTCACAATAATTTATTAACTTTGTCAATTCACGCTTAGAGAGCTTTCCTTGCGGGATCATGTCGTCCGGAACCGCGATCGCAACCGCATCGATGCGCCACGACCCCCTCTTTTCCCACAGGTCAAGATGGGTGTTCGCGTAAAATTCAGCGATCCGTTTCATTTTTTGAATTTTTTGGCGCGTAAGGTTGTCTTCCGGCAAAAGCACCGCATCACCGCCGTGTCGCACGATCGTTTTGACCTCGACAAAAACCAAAATCCCCTTCGGATCGGTCGCAACAATGTCGATCTCGCCCCATGGACGCCGGAAATTCTTTTCCCGGATGCGAAAACCTCGCGCGCTAAGGTATTCGCATGCCATCTCCTCCCCAACCCTCCCGATAGAAGTAGTGTTTTTCATAAAAAACATCTTCTGTACCGGCCGCATTGTGGTGTGCCGGTATCTGCCCTCTGAGTATACCCCACTCTGTCCAAGTCTGTAATGGGATCTTCCGCTTTATTTATTGCGATCCTGGCCGAGTACGCTATTTGTTTCACGATAAACAAATAACAAGGGCTCATGGATCAGTTCTGATCCTGTTTGGTATATCGGATCTGTTTCACGGCAAACATTTTTGCCGCCGATTGATCCTTTTAAGATGTTTGTCGTGAAACAAACACCCTGAAGTATCCCGTCTCGTGCTGCACCTTATAAAAAACGAGGCCCCCCCCTTCTTCATATCTTTTTCGTCTATCCGGAGCCGCGAGAGTAAGCTGCGCTGATGCGGTGATCAAATAAAAAACGATCTTACGAAAAAATAAGATACGGATGTGTGTCCATCACGCCCAAGAACAGCGGTGCGATCTTATTTAAGAACGATCGGTGAAGAAAAAGGATCCGGGCACAACTAGTATTCAAGCTGGGCCGATTAAACTAAAATACTTTTCCAATAAAGATATGACTACTCCCCGCAAAAGCTACGACTGTTTCACGCGAAACACTGAATTCCGTATTTACTCAAAAACGGCCAAAAACTAAAAAGTGGATAACTTAAAAACCTAAAAAACTATCAAAGAAACAACTAATGCCTGGTTTGATCTATGAGACATATATGTTTCACGAGAAACATTAAAGGCTATCTTTTGCTTGTTTAGTTTCACGTGAAACATATCCAGAGGGATTATTATGGCACTAAAACTTTGTTTCACATGAAACATTATTATAGATCAAATCATAAGTACACATAATAGTTTCACGTGAAACACAATCTAACAATTTAATATATTAAAACATGAGCTTCGATATCACATTTTGTTTCATGTGAAACATATTTATATCTATAAAATATATAAATTTATTAACTTTATTTAAAATGTTTCACAAAATAGGCGTGAAACATATATAAATATCGGCAATAACATGGCAAACTAATATATTGCCGAATTATAAGATAATTTATGTGAAACATATGATGTTAAATAAAAATAGCGCCCTTTGGACGCTATATAAATGTTTCACACCTATGTTTCACGATTATAATTTATCGTAATTCTCGACTATTTCTATCAGATTACTATATCTCTTTGACATTCTCTTGCTCCGGCGGCGGTTGATCTGCTTTACCTTTCCTATCTCCTTCCAGTTGAACTCATAAGGGATCCAGATGCCTCGGTACCCCGCCTTAATGGCTGGGATGATGTCATCGGCATAAGTATCGCCGATGCTGTAATAGGAAGACCCCTTATAGCGGCTCTTCACAAGCTTAAAGTCGCTATATTTGCTATCAATCGGGATAAAAACGGCATCGAAGTACTTCAGGAGACCCGCCTTTTTAAGGGCCTTGATCTTATCTCCCTGGATCTTTTTATCACCTTTAGTGATGATCACCAGAGTATCCCCCTTTTCCTTTAAGAACTTGAGGACATGGGCCACTTCCGGCTTGATCTTACGGACATAGCGGTCCTGACGGAACGCCTGGAGCCCGATGCTGTAGAGCCGGCGGATGACCTGAACGTTCAGATCAATCCCGGCTTCCTTGCACAGGATCTCATAGATCTTACACAAAGAAGTAGGGAAACGCGGCTTGGTGTAGTAGTACAACCGGCCGGTATCCGGGTTCTTCATATAGATCATCTGTTTATCCAGCTCAGCATGCCGGCGTTTGATCTCAGCCAACGTAGGGGAGTGGTCACTCAACGCACGCTTGATCTCCACGCACGCCTCTTCAGTAGGCTTTACGTAAAAATCCGTCTTCATCATCGTCCCATCAAGATCAAAGACCAGGACCTTCT